>VXOR01000029.1 GCA_009840005.1 Gemmatimonadota bacterium | reverse complement strand
AAACAAACAACAGGCCAAAAACATATCGGCGATAGGATTCATGCAACAACGCCCCGATTTACTGTAAAAGTCTATTGCCATTCTCTTCCTCCTTACACTTTGGGGTTAAAGTCAGATCATTCATCGCTGTCTGCTTCACGGCCACCTCCGATTTGACCAGTCGCACCCGCCCGGTGAGGAGCTGCTGCATCATACCCTGCTTGACGACGCGGGTCTTGTCTCGGCGTCGTTCCAGCGCGGCGGTCTCGGCGTCCATATCGGATAATGTTTCGGAGATAGCGCGTTGTTCGGGCTCCGGCGGAACAGGCAGTGAGTAGCGTGCGACTTGAGGGGCCGTCAATTGAGGAACTCCTGTGCTTTCGACGGCAAAATGGATGCTATGATTGATGTAGCTCGAAAAGAATCTGGCGTCCATCCTGACCTTCGGCTCTAACACCAAAAGCCTGCCAATCGCTACGAATGGTGTATCCCTGTAAAATGCTTCTCCTAGAGTGCCTCTCGCAGTGATAGTGATTGATCCAGGTCGACTTTCTGCATAGTTGCAGAATCCATAGAGGCCTTCTTGTGAAAGACCGTTCGCATAGATGGGATATGGGTGACTATCGCTTTGCACATCGCTGGATCTAGTTGAGTCAAAGTCGCCGCCAGCCGTTGATTCAAACAGATCGCCTATCCGCTTCGTCTCCCATGCCTCACTAAACCCCGGTAGGCGGCTCTTGCCGGTGAGGAGTTGTTGCATGGCGGCCTGCTTGACGGCCCGCTTCTTGGCGATCAGCGCCTCCAACGCCGCGAGCAACCCATCCACATCCGACAACGCCTCGGCGATGGCGCGTTGTTCGGAGAGGGGAGGGAGCACAACAGGAGTAGTCCTAAAGACATCCATTCCGACGAGGTTCTTCATTGCTCCGCCTTGAGTGCTGTCAATAATCCTCATCTGGAATTCATCCCATTCGAACAGGATGTAGAAGTAACGATCACAAACAACTTCCTGGTCAGTCGTGAGTTTTAATAGCGCTTGATTTATTATCCCCTGTGGAGCCTCACGGGGTATTTGAAATATCCGGCCGATGGTCCCAGAGCAACTAATGATGAAATCACCGGGTGAGACACTGAATCTGTGCATTTCAGCGTATTTTGACTGATCAACAAAGTACGAGCCGATCTCACAGCTCTTGTAGATGGCGTTCCGTTGCTCATAGACTTTGAATCCAAAAGTGGCAAAAGTTTCTTTCTTGAGGGAGCCTCCAAATGGTCCCCGAACAATTCCTTGGCTCGTGCATACATCCGCCAACTGCATGATGTCCCATTCTTCGGGGATCACACCCACCTCAGTCCGCTTATAACCCACTGGCACTTCTTCCGCTAGCGCACGGCGTCCATTTCCAAGGACGCTGCCCATTGTCCCTTGCCCACTATTCATCATGTCCCCCTACCCTCGAATGGTAGCAATGGTCGTGAATTTGGCAGACAGTGTCTGCCAAATCTGCGCGGCAAGCGGCGAGCATACAGGGAACCGGCGACCAAACTCCTCTTTGCTGTACAGAGGTTTTGATACGGGCATTTTATTTCTCCTTTGCAATTACAGGCGGCCAAGATCACTCTTCTAAAGATACTGAACCTCGGCGACCTCGGCCTCAAGCTCGTAGAAGCGGCCTCTTCGGGATTGTCGATGGTCAGCAGGGCGACAACGGACCCAAGGATGCCAATTGGTCCGACACTGTCGAACCAGTTTCCTTCTGCTTCTTGTAGAAACGTCGGCAGAGCTTCAAACGGGTCACTGAACTGCCCTTTATCCCGATCCTTTGCAGACGACTAGTGCTCTTCGGGATTGTCGATGGTCAGCAGGGTGACGTAGTGGGACCAAGCAAGGGGAAGTCGCTTTGCCAATTCCACAGACAGTGTCTGTGGAATTTCCGAGACGCTGTTTCGGAAATTGCCCGATCACCCGAAATCCGCAACAGTGTCGCGGATTTCTCTTGCGCCGGATTCTCAGAGAGAATGTGACCGTAAAACAAATAGAACCGCCTCATCCGCTCTTCGTTTCAAGTGCCCCTCGGCCTTGGTGCCGAGCCTCGGCGCAGCGTCAACCGCAAGTAGTCCTCGGTCGCCTCAAACTCTGGGTCAACGCCGTTGTGCGCCCGCATCAACGGAATAATCTTGTTCCGCACCCCCATACCTCGTGCATCCGAATAGCTGTAATCCCGCAACGTCTCGGAGATGAGCAAATTGCGCGGCACCCGTTGACCAGCAATCATCTTTTCGACCGTCATGCCGTTTTGCAGCGCACCGGGACTGAGTATCTCTATCCGGTCCGCATAACGGACCACCTCAATTTCCTCATACCGCGTCCAATCCCGATGCGTCAGCGCATTGACAACGCCTTCGCGCAGTGCTTCCAGCGGATAGTGCCAGCGTCGTTCCCGACGCATGGACTCTTCCACTTGATCCGCCTCCTCGGATACGAACGGCCGTATCGCATCGGCAAGGCGTTTAATCAGCTCCTTTTCCACCAGTTCACGCCCCCCTGACAGCACCTGCCAAAGATCGACCAGCGGCCCTTCAAGCACTTGATCGTCAATGGCATCGTAGGTTTTCTCCTCCCCCTCAAAGCACATCCAGCGGATGCCAGCATGGCGCAACAGGCGGCGCGGCCGATAGCCGAACAAAATCAACCCGGCGATCGTACAGGCCGGCGGCCCGTCTTCCCGCTCGACCATGAACCCCAGCGCACAAAGCCGCTCATTCCATTCCTCGTCAGTCTCCGGCACTTCCCGGTCGTCGATGATAGTCGTGAGGTAGTCCACCAGCCGCGCCTGGCTCAAATCGCACAGGCCGCTGCCGGAAACGGGCAATAGTTCCGCTCGTTTCATCGCACTTATACTGCGTAACGTCAGGTCTTAAATGAATTTCTCGGGGGATACCTTAAATAGCACTGCCAATTTTCGGGCCGTTTTTAAGCTAATCGACCGCATCCCTCTCTCCATATTTGAGATATGCTGACGGGGAACATCGCCAAGCATCTCACCCAGTTTGGCCTGAGTCAAACCGCGATTCTCTCGGTAGATCCTCAGATTGTCGCCCGGCGTCATCTTCGATTTGACATCCCGATACCAAGCGGTCTCAAAGACGTTCACGGCTTCTTCGTCGTTATCTTCCAAAAGTTGAATCTGTCCGCCGTATTCTTCTTCCAGCACAGACATCAACCTATCGGGAATCTCTCCTTTAATATTGATCTCAATACGGGGCGTTTTCACGACTGCCTGCATAATAGACCTCGATGGTTTTTGAAGTTTTCGCGTAAGACCAACAGGCCACCCAATCGCGGGAAAGGTGGCAGTGGTATTGATCGGCTCCAAGTTTGCTGTAATGAGGCCAATCGCTTCTGATCGGTCCTTTATCCCGCAAATCTTCGACAAGGTTGGCGACTCGTCGTTGAACCGACTCAGGCAGCTTTTGAATCCGCCTCAGCACTTTTCGCTTTACGATGATCTCATACACATCAAAAGTAACCTATTAATGGTTACACCTCAAGAACTAACAGAACTCAACGGTACGAATGCCTCCCTCACGATGAAATCCCCATCCGCTTCAAGTGCCCCTCGACCTTCGCACCAAACACCTCCACCTCCCGCTCCAACTCCGGCAACGGACGGGCGTAGCGCTCTTCCAGTTCCTTCACCCGCCCGGCAAGCTGCTGAGTCAGCCGCTGCACCTCACCCTCAATAGCACCCCGGATGCTCGTAAACCACTTGTCCTCGACCACCAGCGTCTTGATCTCAGCTTCCGTGAGCGCGGCGTAGCGAGCCAACACCTGCTCATCCAAGCGGGCTTGGGCCTCCTTGACAGCCTTGGCCGCCTTAGCCTCAGCCTCAATCAAGGTCCTACACTGCTTGAGGACATCGCGTTCGTCGTCGCTCTCCGGCTCGTACCGGATAACCTTGAGCCGTTCCGTCACGCCGCTCTTGGTGACCTTGCCCTTGTCGTTGACCGCATCCTCCAGCAAGCCCTCCTCGCCAGTATGCTCTTCGACGAACTCCTCCAACTTGCGGGCCGCGGCCTCCTGCTTGGCCTGTAGCGCCTCGACAGCGGCCTGTTCATCGGCGAAGCAACGTGCGACAATCAGCTCCGGAGGAATCAAGTCCATCTTGTACTTCCTGCGCTTGACGGTGAGATCCGGCGTCTCCTTGATTTTCCTGTCTTTGTCTTCGATCCCACGCGGCTCGGCGGCCTCGCCCCAACCGTCCGCGGCAATGAGGTACACATCATCCTGCATCACCTCACCCCAATAGTCCATCAGCCGCTGATACACATCGTACGAGTCAAGCAGCGGCAAGTCGGCAAAACTCGCCAGCAGATCCTCCGCCAGAATGCGGATGATGTCCTTGGGATTGGCGTCTATCTCCAGTCCCTTGAGAACCGGCTCGTGCGTCTTGCACCAACCGTCGAGAACGGCCGCAACCCGCTCCTCATACGCCTTGAATTCCCCATGCCCGAGGATGGCGTCCTTCACCTGCGGCGTCTCAACACGAGCCTCGCTGTAGCCCGCTCGCCCATTGCCCACAAACAACGCCTGACGCAACGAGGGAAAGACATCCCAGTAGGTGCCGAACGCATCGAGGTCGCGGTCGGGAATGCCGCCGTGCAAATGCGCGGCGAGATCGTGCAGGTCTTCCGGTTCACTGGAACCAATGTAGCGCGGAATGTTCAGATTGTAGTCGTTAGCCGGACTGGCGATCTCAGACACCGGCACCATGCGGGAATAACGCGGCAACTCGGTCTGCCGGTTGAACACATCGACGATCTGGTGGATGTCCTGTGTGCACAGGCGATTCTTATTGCCGTCCTTGAGAAAACCCTTGCTCGCGTCAATCATGAAGATGCCGCTACGGGCGTGGGCGTTCTCTTTATCGATAACCAAGATGCAGGCGGGGATACCTGTGCCGTAGAACAGATTAGCCGGCAAACCAATGATACCCTTGATAAAGCCTCGCTGGATGAGATTCTTGCGAATATCCGCCTCCTTGTTGCCGCGAAACAGCACGCCGTGCGGCAGGATAATCGCGCCCTTGCCCTTGCTATTGAGCGACGCAATTAAATGTAAAAGGAAGGCGTAGTCACCGTTTTTCGCCGGAGGAATGCCGTACTCAAAGCGCCCGTACTCGTCGTGGTCTGGATTGAGGCCGCTGGACCAAGCCTTGGCAGAAAAGGGCGGATTGGCGACGGCAAAGTCAAAGGTCTTGAGACGATCTTCCGGGTTCTTGAAGTACGGAGCGGCCAAGGTGTTGCCGCGCCACAGATCGGCGGTCGCGTGGCCATGTAGGATCATGTTCATCCGCGCCAGCGCATAGGTGGCGTTGTCCATCTCCTGGCCGTAAACGGTAATGCCGTGCGGCGCTTCGTCCGCAGCCTTGAGCAAGAGCGAGCCAGAGCCACAGGTCGGGTCGTAGATGGTCTGATCCTGTTGGGTATCCGGGCCAATACCGACCACTTTTGCCATGATGCGCGAGACCTCGGCTGGCGTATAGAACTGCCCCTTGCTCTTGCCCGACTTGGTGGCAAAATGCCGCATCAAGTACTCGTAGGCATCGCCGAGCAGGTCGTCGCCCTCGGCCCGGTTGGCGCGGAAGTCGAGGCCCTCGAATATGGCGACCAGCTTAGAGAGCCGATCCTGCATTTCCTTACCCGTGCCGAGCTTGCTCTCGTCGTTGAAATCGGCTTGGTCAATGACGCCCTTGAGGTCGTTAGCCTCGGCAAGCTGGCCGATGATCTTGTTGATCTTATCGCCGATCTCCTTGTCGCCTTTGAGCTTTACCATGTCGGCGAAACTGCCGCCGGATGGAACTTCAATGAGCGCGTAAGAATCGCCAGCGTACTTGTCCGAGACATACTTCATAAACAGCAGCGTCAGGACGTAATCCTTGTACTGCGAGGCGTCCATGCCGCCGCGCAACTCGTCGCAGCTTTGCCACAGCGACGAGTAGAGCTAGGATTTCTTCAGAGCCATCCCCTAGCGCCCCTTAAACCACAGCTTCATCGCCGTCCCCCCCATAATCATCTCCTTCTCCGCCGCGGAAATATCCGGCAGATGGCAGTCGAGCAAATCCACCAGTTTCTGGTACCCCGGCTCCACTACAATCCACGGCGAATCCGTACACCACATCATCCGATCCGCGCCATAGGCCCGATACACATCCTCGACCATGGACTGCATATCCCCGTAGGGACAAGGCACCTTGGAAAACGCGTACTCCCCCGAAATTTTGACATAGACATTGGGAAATCGCGACAGCGCCATCACTTGCGGATAGTTGGCCGGCGGCAGCGGCTCGGCGTTAAAGCGGGGGCGGCCCCATCGGTCCGGCTCGTTGGGCGTGGTCGGCATCACGCCGAGATGGTCGAGGGAAATGTTCACGCCGGGGAAAGCCGCGGCCAGCAGTTCGATGCAGGGAAACTGGGCACCGCCGGTGTAGATATTGATGTTGAGCCCCAACTCGTCCGCACACTCGAAAATCGCATAGGTCGCCAGGTCCTCAGCCCGTTGGGCGGCCGGATCGCCCAATGCCCCCAGCCGGATCCCCTCAATGCCAGTGGCGGCGACAAGCTCGCGCAGGCGAGCGGGCGGGTTCGGGTCGTTCATGTCAATCAAGCCCGTCGCCGTAAAGCGGTCGGGCCACGTCTGCACGCAATGGGTGACATAGGCGTGCTGCTCGATTTGAGTGCCGTTCATTTCGATCAACACGGCGCGGTCGATACCCGAAGCATCCATGTCGGCTATCAGCGCCTCAATCGGGCAGGCGCGGTCGGCCGGTGCGAGGCTGCTCAGCTCGCGGGGAAACCGCTCACTCGGCAGGTCGAATACGTGAACGTGCACATCGACTTTATCCATCTGCATCCTTTCTCTAAGCTAGGGATCGAGATTTAGGTTCCAGCGCAACTCGCCGGGCGAGGCCGCGTGTAGGTAAATCGGGTTCATCAATTCGCTGCGGTAGCGCGCAAAGAGTATGGGATCGACAAAGCGCTCCGTCTGCGACCAGTCCCAATCTATGTAGGTAAATGCCTTGATGTTGGGATGGTGGCGCAAGAAGCGGAGGAAGGGGATGAACCAATGGGGCCACGCCTGCTCGGCCCGGCCCAGGTCGGTGGTAACGGGCGTGACCACGCCGACGAGCACGGGGTAGCCGCGCTCCTGCGCCGCCTCGACAAAGGCGCGACTGCGGCGCAGGTCTTGCGGCGCAGCCACGTCAATCGACCACCAATCGACGTACTCATCCCCCGGATAGTAGGCCAAGTAATCGGAGCCGCCGTCGTCTTTCTGCGTCCATACCAGCGCCACGTGATCCAAGCCCCAACGCCCCCGCAGCGTTTGCTCTATGCGCCGCCAAGCCTCGATGTAGCTCGTCGCCTCATAGGTGCGCCAAGAGCTATTGAACGCATAGCCCAACCGCAGCAAGACCGGGCGCTCTAGCTGCTGCAACCCCCAGCAGAGCCGCTCAATCGCCTCGTCGAGTTGGCCCTCGGCAATGGCCGCGTCGTAGGGCTGGCCGGCTGAGTTAAAACCGAGGTCAATTTGGGGCAAGCCGTACCCTACGTGCTGGTCCAGATTGGCGAGCAACGCCAAATGCCAGTCATAGGGCAGGTCGTGGAGCTCGTAGTACACCGCATAGATCAGCGGGCGCGTGCGCTCTTCGGGGTCGAGCGGCCCATAGCTGAGCGCAGCCCCGTGTAAGATGCGCTCGCCGAGCGGCTCTAGGCGGTGGAGGTGGTCGGTGCGCGCGGCAAAATGGCCCAAGGGATCGGGCCCGAGCGAGGCCGCATAGCAGCCCGCAAGAACGAGAGTGGAGAACAACAATAGGGAGCGCATGGAAGCAAACCTCTGGAGTGACAGATGTTGTAATATAGCTATTCTGAGCAACTTGAACGATTCGAGACACGGATCGTCTTTTGCATCCTATTCTGCGTCCATCTGCGGATGCTATATCGACATTTTGCGGCGGCCCTCAAAACCGCTCGCCGCGGCGCGGGCGACGTGGACAGTGGACATAGGGAAAGATGCGTTGGCGGCGCAAAGAGGGCTTGTATATTGTTGTGCAATAGCAATCTCAGACGTTACGCAGTTTTTGTCATGCCTGTGTAAGTAGGGGCGACCGGCCGATCTCCCCTACTTTGCCTACGACGAGACGGAGAACAAATGCCTAAAATCAATCGAGGCTGGTCCATGGGCCGCCAGTGCAAACCGGCTGCTGAATACGACATGCGCGTCGCCCGCGGCCTGTTGCAACGAGAAAGCGCCCGTTGGCCAGCGTATGCGATTGTCACCACACCCAGCGCGTACGCTGCTGCCCAAGAATACCTCGTGCGCGAGCCAGCGGGCGTGGTCTTTGCCAAATGGCTGGACTCGGCGCATCAGCAGGACCTCAGCGACCGGCTGCCAGCCGGGATTGAGTTGGTCATCGGCTTGGGCGGCGGCAAGGCCCTCGACGCTTCCAAGTTCGTGGCCTTGGACAAGGACGCCGAGCTGATCTTGGTGCCGACGATCCTCTCGTCTGGGGCGATCATCCACAGCCACGTGGCGCGATGGGACGGCTATCAGACCGTGGGGGATTTGGACGACTGGCCGTGGGTGGATTGCCAATACGTGCTCGTAGATGTCGATGTGGTCCTCAAGGCACCGGATTACTTGCACACCGCCGGGCTGGGCGACATCCTCTGCGGTCATGCCGGGTTAGAGGAGTGGCGGCAGCGGGCGGCGTTGGGACAAGGGGCAGCGTTCGATCTGGCGCTGGCGGCACAGCAGGTAGCCCATCACGAGTCGATCGCCAGTTCTTTTGCCGCAACACTCGATGCCAACGGGCGCATGACCGAGGCGAGCGCGGCCAACATCGCGCAGCGGATTAAGGAGCGCGATAGCCAGCAGCTAAAGGCTCCCACGGAAAGCGGCGACCATCCGTTCTGGATCGCGCTGGAGACGGCCAACCGACGGACCTGGATCCACGGCGAGCTAGTGGCCTTGGGGGCGATGATCATCACATGGTGCTGCACGGGGGATACGGCGGGGTTGGCAGAGCGGCTGGACCGCTGTCGGGTGCGCTGGCGGCCTAGGCAAATGGGGCTAGAGCGCACGGCACTACAAAAGGGGCTGGCGTTTACACCGCGCTACATGGCGGAAAAAGGCGTCAACTCGGTGCTGCGAGAGCCGATTGAAGGAGGGCGCTTCGACGCGCTGTGGAACTTCTTGGAAGAATAGGGTATCGGGTGCCCACAAGGGACGCCCCTACGGGTATTTACGAAATGGATTGTAGGGGCCTCTTGTGGCGGCCCCTCGCAGATTCCCCACCCCAGCCAGGACAAGATAATTACTGATGTTACGCAGTACGTGGCCGGTGGTTGGTTTTCGGTCCGATTCTCTTTGGGATAGCGGGCAGGACGCCCTTGATTCGACGAGGCCGATGGCCGTAGGGGGCGGTTTGGAACCGCCCCTACCCGGGTGCGTAACATCAGGCGCAATCTCCGCCCTAGATGTTCAACCAATAGTTGAGCTTCACCAAAAAGACGTTGGTCCCCTCATCTACAAAGCTGCGCCGCAGGTTGTACCCGGGGCGAAACGCGCCCCAGTCGGAGTCGTCGTAGCGGAACTGCGACCAGACGACGAACAGGGTGCTGCCCGGCTTGTACTCCCAGCGCAGGACGGCATTGCTGTGCAGCGAGCGGTTGCGGAAATCAGGGCTTTCCTCTGGGCCGGGATGCGCGACAAACGAGTAGGAGCTCGGCCGCGCCAACTCCTTGAAGTTGGAGTACTGACCCGCGCTAATAAAAGGCTGGACATAGACCTCCAAACTCAAGTCGCGGCTGAAGAGGATGTTGGCCCGCGTCGTCAGATCGAGGGTTTGGCTGTCTAACTCCCCATACACGAATTGATCGTCTTCGCCGTCGGCGTCCACATCAAAATTTTCGACCCATTGGGCATCGTTAAAACCCCAACTATAGCGCGGCCGTAGACTGATCTCGAACCGCGAAGTCGGCCGGATGCGGATGCTGCCGGAGACCTTGCGGTGGGAGCTGCCAGCCGAGTTGCCGTCCCACTCGTACTCGACCCAGCCGCTGACCATAAAGCGGTCGTCGCTTTCCAGTTCAATCTCAAAGCCATCGCTTGCCGGCCTCGCGATTAAGGGGCCGCCGCGAGTGTCGAGATCGTCGAAGGCCCGCCACATGTGGTAGTAGTCGAAGTGGATCCACCAGTAGTTTTTGAGCTGATGGTGAGTGTTGAAGTCAAAGCCGTTTTGCAGGTTGGTGCGGTCGAAGTTCCACGTGCCCCAGCGGTTGAAGTTGTAGAAATTGCGGCGAAAGATGGCCCAGTCCTCTTCCTTGCGCAGTTGGATCCAAAGCCAGGGATTGTAGAAGTCGCTGCGCCATTGGAAGCCCAAGTCGTCGATCTCGAAATTCCGCGAATAAGCCTCCCACCAAAGCTCGCCGCGCAACCAGCCGCTATTTTTGCTCAAGACCGCCATATTGCCCAAACCGCTGTGGCGCTGGTCATCCACCGTGGCGCGGCTACCGGCGAGCTGGCCCCAAAAGGTGTATCCATTGTCGCGCCACTTGAGGGTCCAATCCACGCCGCCGGTATAGGCATTCCGCGCGCGGTCGCGCTGCACGGCCGTGCCCAAGAGGCCGACGTGCGAGTTGCCGGCAAATAGATCCTGCTTGACGCGGCCGACGAGAAAGTGGGTGCGCGGCTCGACGAGAAAGTCGCTGCGCTCTTGGTACTCCGCGCCGGACACCTCGCGCACTTGGGTCGCTTCAATCCGCGCGTACTCTTTAGCGGTAAGCGCCGACAGCAGGCCAAAGGTGGTTTTGGACGCGGTCTTGCCCGTCAGCTTGGCCGCGCCCAGAATGGTGGTGGACTCGCTCTCGTTGATCGCGTCGTGGCCGTCGGGCAGCGCGTGATAGCCGGGCTGGCGGCCAATGCGCCGCGAGTAGAACAGGTCGATTGGAGTCTCAAACACCTCGCCGTCCTCCACGAAGAAGGGGCGGCGCTCATCTTGGAACGTCTCAAAGACCGAGAGGTTGAGCTCGGCCGGGTCGGCTTCCACCTGGCCGAAATCTGGGTTAATCGTGGCGTTGAGCGACATATTCGACGACAGCCCATAGCGCAAGTCCGCGCCAGCACTGCCGAATAATTCGCGTGCATCTGCAAAGGTGGAGCGGCCCACCGAGTAGGGCAAAAGTTTCAGCGCATGCTTAGATTCGATGTCCGCCAAGCCCTCTAAGTGGGCAAAGCGCGAGACCGAGCCGCTTTCCTTGCGCGGAACCATGACCCAGAAGGCCTGTTCCTTCTTGCGGCTGATGTAGCGGGCGATGTTGATGCCCCAGTCCCCGCCGCTGCTAAAGCGGAGGTTGTGGAACGGGATCGCAAACTCCACGCTCCATCCCTCTGCGCCGATGACGTGCGCGGATTCCCACACGCCGTTCCAAGTGTCGTTGTCCCAACCATAATCCTTGATTACCGCGTCGTAGATCGACCCGCCGGCGTACACTGCAAAGGCGTAGCCCGTCTGATGGTCGTGATGCGTGTCCAAGCTGACTTGGAGCCAATCGGCTTCAGTCCACTGGTCGCGGCGCACCAAGCGCGAGACAATCTGCTCGGGCGATGAATCGTAGGCCATAATCCCCACGTAGAGCGCCTCGTCGTCGTACGCCAACTGGACGGTAGTCTTTTCGCTCGCCGGCTGCCCTTCCTCGGGCTCGCGCTGGACGAAACCCGTAAAAATCGGGGCCTGCTGCCACACCGAGTCGTCGAGCACGCCGTCGATCTGCGGACGAGCGTCTTCTATACGCACGGCGTCGAGCGCGCGGTCGGGCGCTTGGTGGGCGTGCAGAATGCGGGGGCCGAGGACCGCACCGGCCACCGATGCCAAGCAATACAGCCAGTTGAACAGCCGAGAGCACACGTTTGCTTTGTGATTTGGTGCGTTGTTTGTCTTGTGGTTTTGCATGTTGTTTGTCTGTGTCCTAAGTCGAGGGGGTTGATGTTCCTGGGGCAGCGGTCGCTGCCCCAGGCCGTTTCGCAATGCCGCTGCGCGTCAAATAGCCATTAGCTGAGGAAGCGCAGGAGCGGCATCATCGCGAATACAAAGAGGCTGATGAGTGCATACATCAGTCCTTGGTTGATGATCTCGCGTCGCATAGTGTAGTTGCTCCTTGCGATGAGGTCCTTGGTTGGCTGGGTGAATGTCGCGCAGACCCGCTGCCGTCCGCCCGGGGTGGGCGGCAACGCCCCGCTGTCTAAGCCGCGCCGCAAAGCGGCGAAGCGCTGTCGTGCGTCGATGACCTGGCCGGCCCTGGTCGCAACGCGCATCTTGGCACCGCCGTGGGCAAAGGCCCAAGGGGCGGTGTTGAAGTGTCGTGTTTTGTCGTTGGTTTTCATTTTTTCGATTCCGTTTTAGCACTCTTTACGACCTGAACAAAAGTTCAGTATAACCCTGATACAATGTCAAGCATTTTTCACAAAAAAAGAGGCCGCAGCGCGTTGTCTTTTCGCGCCACGGCCTCTTGCCACGTGTTAGCTCTCGCAAAGGCGAGCTTCAGTCGGGGACACAGCCCCTTCCTCTCGGCGCGAATAGGGTATTTTCGAGCTGCACGTCAGCAGCTAGATAGGTGCACCCACCATCTATAATTCCCTCGGCAGCTATGCGCGGCGTCCCGCACATGTCGAAGCGATATGCACCTATCATTTTCATTCTCCTGGTTTGTTTCAATCCACGCCCCGCACGGGGGCGACGCGGCCACGAGAGTTTATTGTTGCCCTATAAATCTAGTTACGAGGGGGCGTAAAACAGTGTCAAGGGGCCGCGAAAAAATTTTAGAATGAGAGTACCAGCCCTAGGAGGGTGGGGACTAATCACTAATCACTGACCACCGACCACTGCTTTTCAGAGGCCGATCCAATAGAGCAGAATCGACAGCCCAAGCGGGCTCCACAGAGTCGAGCCAATGAGAATGCCGCCGAGCAGATCGGGGCGCGCGTCAAAGCGCACGGTGAGGATGAGGGCGTTGATGGCCGTAGGCAGGCAAGAGCACAGCAGCAGCACGTCGCGCACCGCACCCTGCGCGCCAATGAGCAGCGTCAGGCCGATGCCAATCGCCGGCCCCAGCAGAACCTTGGCACCAATGCCGCCGTACAGAGCCGCCGAGCTGCGGCCGCGGAGGGGGATGTGCGAGACTTGGACCCCGAGGAGGATGATGGCGAGAATCGGGCCAGCCTTGCCGATCAGATCGGCCGCATCGAGGATGGAAACCGGAATCGGTACGGCGAGGGCATTGACGGCCAAGGCCACGGCTGCGGCGTAAATCAGCGGCAGCCTGAAAATGCTCTTGAACGCTTGCAGCGGACTTTGCCGCCCGCCAGCGGCGATATAGGTGCCGAGCGATGCGGCCGTAACATTGCCGTACACAAAGAGCAGCATGACAATCGCCAGGGCCTCGTCGCCAAATGCGAAGAGCACTACGGGTACGCCATACGAGGCGATGTTGACTGTGGGCAGGGAGAGGGTGACCGCGCTGCGAGTGGGTTTGTCCCAGCCAGCGAGATGCGCGACGAGCGCGATGGCCGGCATACTGACCACGTACATCCCAACCTGCCAAGCGAAGGCTTGGGCGGCCGCTGCGCCGGTGACTGGGTGGCGCACCAGCGCCGAAAACATCAAGAAGGGCAGACAGATGTATATGGCCACATCGGCCAAGGGGGCGGGGTCAACAGAGCGCCGCCGCCCCAACAGATAGCCGCAGCCGATGAGCAGGAAAAGCGGGGCAATGACGTCGAGCAGAAAGGCCATTACCGCAGGCGGACAGAGCCGATGTTACACCTGCTCTTCTTGCCCCGAAGCGGCCGAGCGGTATGCTGCGTCGAGCATTTCCACCCCGCGCATGGCCGCTTCGCCCGGAGTCCAGTTCACGTCGGTTTTGCCCAAGATCAAGTCGGCAAAGTTGTTCGGCGGACCATCGCACTCGTAGGCCCCGGCGTCATCGGCCACCTCCTCGACGACGTGTTGGCCGTCGTGGCGGCGCAGATGCATGCGGGCGCGCTCGCAATCGACGAGCAGCATGCCCTCCGAGCCGAACAGGCGTACATCGACCTGAAAGGTCTGGTCTGTCGGCACATTGCCCGCGCCGCTGACCGTGCCGACGGCCCCCGAAGTAAAGCGCACCGTTAGCGCATCGTACAGCTCAACCTCGGCCCCGGGCGCGCTCATAGCGGCAAAGACGCGCTCGGCGCGCAGCCCGGACAGCCAAAACAGCAGCCCCGAGGAGTGCGATATTTGCGCGTGGGCATAGCCGCCTTCGGCAATGGCGGGATCAGCCCACGTAGAGGGCGTGGGGCCGAAGAGGGTGGCGCTATCCTGCCCGGAAATGTCGGAGACATCCTCTATCACCTCCCCTGACAGCAGGGCGCGGATCGGCGAGGCCATGTGGCAGAGTGCGAATTCGACCTCGCCGATGGCTTGGTCGTCCATCAGCGCCTTGGCCCGCTGGATAAAAGGCTTGTGGTGCCAGCCGTAGGGCACGAGCAAGTGGCGGTCTCGCTCCGCGGCGAGGCGCACCAATTCGCGCGCGTGGGCCGCACGGGTGGTCAGGGGTTTTTCGCACATCACGTGCAGGCCCGCCTCCAAGGCTGCGCGGGCGTGTTCGTAGTGCAGGGGGTGCGGCGAGGCCACTACTACTCCGTCGAGTTCGCAGTCGGCCAATAACTCTCGGTAGTCCTCGGTGGCAAACGCGAATCCGAAGTGGTCCCGCACCTGCTCCAGTTCGGCCTGGCCCAAGCGGCACACGGCCGTCAACTCGACGTCGTCGCGGGCGGCAAAAACGGGCATGTGGTTGCTGGTGGCCCACCAGCCAGCGCCGATAAACCCGAGGCGCACTTTGTTTTGGGTGCTCATTGGCGTTGCTCCTTGGTTGGAGCGGCTAATGTAGGAGCGCACGAGCAGCGCAGCAAGTTTTCAGGAATTAGGAATTAGGAATTGAGAATTAGGAATTACCCCGCCCCAATTCCTAATTCATCCCTACGGAACCTGTACACAACATCAGAAATTAATTTGCCCATTGGCTTATTTTTTTTCTTTAATTATCTGACGTTACACACAAGTCCCTTATCGACTATCGACGCTCGCCTTAGCTATCGCTCTAACTTTCATATCTCTATTATCTCTCACTCCACAAGGAAGGAAGAAATGGCTGCCTCCATAGCGCTTCAACTCTACACGGTCCGCGACGCCCTCGCGCAAAACTTCAAGTCCGTAGTCACCCGGATTGCCGAGATAGGGTACGTAGGAGTCGAAACAGCCGGGTTTCCCGGCATCGGTGTAGATGAAGCCAGCGACCTATTTGCCGATCTAGGGTTAGACGTATGCAGCGTGCATACGCAGCTACCCTTGGGCAAACAAAAAAACCAAGTCATCGAACTGGCCTACGAGTTAGAGGCCACCCGCGTGGTGAGCTCCACGCCGCGCGAGGCCTTCGCCAGCGCAGACGCGCTCAAGGCGCTTTGCGACCAGTGGAACCAAGCCGCCGATATCGCCGCCGAGAACGGGTTGGAGTTGGGCCTCCACAACCACTGGTGGGAGTTCCAAGAAGTGGAAGGGCGTCCGGGTTTTGCGCACCTAGTCGACGAGCTCGACGAGTCCATCTTCTTCCAAGTCGATACCTATTGGGTCAATACCGGCGGCGGCGACTCAGTGCAGGTCGTCGAGGAGTTGGGCGAACGCGCACCGCTTTTGCACATCAAGGATGGCCCGTGCGATCCCGCGCAGGACATGCTCGCCGTCGGCGAAGGGGCTATGGACGTCCCGTCCATTATCGAAGCCAGCCACGGCACTTGCGACTGGCTGATCGTCGAATTGGACCGCTGCGCAACCGACATGATGGAGGCCGTGGAAAAAAGCTATCAATACCTCGTTGGCAACGAGCTGGCGCGCGGCGCCAGATAAAGCAAAAGGAGCATCATGACCAAGAAAGCAATCATGGTTTGGGGCGGCTGGGAGGGGCACGAGCCCAAGCAGTGCGCCGATATTTTCGCACCTGTTTTAGAAGCAGAAGGGTTCGCAGTAACCATTTCGGATACCCTCGACACATACAAAGACCGCGACCTCATGACCGAGCAGGACCTGGTGGTGCCGACATGGACGATGGGTCAGATCGAAGGCGAGCAGGAACAAGGACTGCTCGCGGCCGTTGAGCGCGGTACCGGCATAGCGGGCTGGCACGGCGGCATGGCCGATTCGTTCCGCAACAATACCACCTATCAGTTCATGGTCGGCGGCCAGTTTGTCGCCCACCCGGATGGCATCATCGACTACACGGTGAACATCGCGGCCCCAGACGACCCCATCGTCGCCGGTCTTGACGACTTTCAAATGCACTCCGAGCAGTACTACATGCACACCGACCCGGGCAATGAAGTACTCGCCACGACAACCCTAGAGGGACGTCAAAGTGCGCCTTGGGTCAATGGGACAGTCATGCCGGTGGTGTGGAAGCGCATGTGGGGAGCGGGTCGGGTGTTCTACTCGTCGCTGGGCCACGTGGCGCGGGACTTCGACGTGCCCGAAGCGCGCGAGATTCAGCGGCGCGGTATGCTCTGGGCCAGCCGCTGAGGGGGTCGCGCTATGAAGTTCCACAAGCAGGCGTGTCTCTTTTGGAGCCTTGGGCTGGCGGCGGGCCTCCTCTTAGTCATCCTGACGTGGTGGCTTATTAACCGACTATCTGAGGAATGATGGGCCGCAAGAAAGTGCTGATTACGGGAGCGGCTGGCCGCATCGGCGATGTGCTGCACCAAGGGCTGCGGGAGAGCTACGACCTGCGGCTGATGTATCACCGCACAGTGCGGGAAGTTGCCGCAGGCGAAGAGGTCGTCCGCGGCAGCGTCGCCGATCTGGATGCTATGTCCACAGCCGTCGCCGGCGTCGATGCGGTAGTTCACCTCGCCGGTGATCCAGAGGTTAGCGCCACTTGGGAGTCGGTGCTCGAAAAGAACATTCAAGGCGTGTACTGCACCTATGAAGCCTGTAGAAACGCGGGCGTCAAGCGGGTCGTCTTCGCTAGCACCAATCATGTGACCGGCCTTTACGAAGAAGAAGGGATGTACACCGCGCCGGAGATGCCCGTGCGGCCCGACAGCCTGTACGGGGCCAGCAAGGCATTTGGCGAAAGTCTGGGACGCTACTACGTGGATCGCTACGGTTTGGAGGTCGTATGTCTGCGCATCGGCTCGTTCCAGCCGGATTCCGCAGTCGTCGAGCGCCAAAGCGACCGGATTCTCTCCACTTGGCTGAGCCACCGGGACTGCGTCCAACTGGTGCAGCGCTCCATTGAGGCCGACGTGCGCTTCGGAATCTACTACGGCATCTCGGGCAACACCCGCGCCTACTGGGACCTCCAAAACGCCCGCCGCGAACTAGGCTACGCTCCCCAAGACAACTCCGAACATTTCGTTTGAATTAGGAATTAGGAATTGATGTTACGCATCGGCACCGAACCTGTAGGGGCGACCGGCCGGTCAGCCGGTAAATGCCTTAAACGCCAGCCCGGCAATGGCTATGATCGTCGTGATCTGTAGCGGTATCACCCAGCGGTAGAGCCGGTCGATTTTGGCGTCAAGTGCCTCGCGGGTGGCGTCGATTTTGCCTTCCAGCGAATTGCGGGTGGCGTCGATTTTGGCGTCATTGGCGTCAATTTTGCCTTCCAGCACCTCGCGGGTAGCGTCGATTTTGCCGTCGGTGACGTCGAGCTTGGTCTCGATGCGGCCTAAGCGGACGTCGATTTGCTCGACAATGCCCTCTAGCCGGGCGATGCGGCCTTCGTGGTCTAACGGATATGGACGCTGTGGCTGGGACTCACTCATTATCAACCCTCCGGTTTGCTAACCAATATACAGCGCGAAAACCCTCTGCATCAAACAGGCAAGATCCATGCCAAGACCGAGCACAGCAGGGCGGACGGGGCGACACCGGCTGCGACTGTATCGGGCGCGACACATGAGTGAAACTTTTTGACCTATTCCCCCGGTGCCGCTAAAAAGGCGGAAGCCAAGGCCGATCCAGCGCGTTGTGAACCGAAAAGGTTCGCGGTCCGCTGACCGCGGTGAAGTATCTCATACCTAGGATCTCGGCGTAACATCAGTTCCTAATCCCTATCCCACCACTCCTCACGCATCGCCCCTCTTCCTCCGTCCTCGCCAAAAAGCCTCCAGCAGCCGCAAACATATACGGGCTACATCCCGCAGGATATACAGTCCCAAGCAAACGCCGAAGAAGGCGGCGACTCGGGGGTCGAAGGCTAGTTCGAGGATGCGGTCGAGTAGGGCGGGAATCACGTTGCATCCTTTAGGCGCAGGAGCTTACAAACCAAGAGCGATTAATGAGTTCCCGTTGCAAGCAGCGATTTGATTTGCCCCCACGAGGTCTCGTCCACGGCCGTAGCCTGATCTTCTGAGCAAGGAGCGGACGAACACAGACGACTGTCCTGCGTCTTGTTGTCGATATGGTAACTGGTGCCTAAGCTATAAGGCGCGTCCAGACTAAAATTCTCGCACAGTATAGAGCGGCGGCAGCTAAAATTCTGATGCGTTGCATTGTCTGGCACGACCAATGAACAGGGAGTAGAAGAATATTGCCTATCCGCTACATACAGATTGCACTCATTATTTAAGGCAAACGTGATCCAAGCGTATTTCGGGTATGGTGTATTTCTATCTATATATTCCCAAGAACAAAAACGATGATCGGGATTTAAGCTACAATCGTAGCATTGATCCCAGAATCTTTGGAAACAATATTCCCTGTCATGTTCGGCTTGGCCCAAGTTGATCGAAAGCAGGAGAACAAGCACCGTGAGGATCGTTGCGGCTTGCAATGTGCGTAGCATTGATTTGTTCATTTGTGCCCTCCATAGTTGAGGATTGGAACTACAGCAGCCTGTTCATCGCTTGTCTCCTTAGAGCCTCTAACCTGTCATGTCCCTTCGACAAGCTCAGGGCCGGCTCGGCGAAAGCACGCTCCCTGAGCTTGTCGAAGGGGGTCTCTTAGTTGCCGGTACGATCTTGCAAATGCCTCTTGATCAGTCCCCACGAGGTCTCGGCCACGGCCGTCGGCTCCCCACCGGTATAAGACGCGATGTCCAAGAAACGCACCAAGTAGGATTGACCCGTGGCGCTGGCCAACGTGCGCCCATCCGGTGAATACGCCACGAAGTCCGCACGCCCTTCGAGCGTATTGAGAAGTTCGCCTGTCGCCGCATCCCAAAGATGGATCGTGTGGTCATTAGTACTGGCCAACATGCCTCCATCCGGTGAATACGCCAAACCTTCACCACATATACTGAAATGACCTAGCCCTTCAAGCGTATTGAGAAGTTCGCCTGTCGTCGCGTCCCAAAGACGTATCGTTCGATCTCGACTCCCACTGGCCAGCCTGCGACCATCCGGCGAGTATGAAACACTCACGACACCATCTGTATGCCCTTCAAGCGTATTGAGAAGTTCACCCGTCGCCACATCCCAAAGACGAACCGTTCCGTCGAAACTCCCACTGACCAGCCTGCGACCATCCGGCGAGTATGAAACACTCACGACACCATCTGTATGCCCTGTAAGCGTATTGAGAAGTTCACCCGTCGTCGCGTCCCAAAGACGAACCGTTTGATCCCTACTCGCACTAGCCACTGCGTCCCCACCCGGCGAATACGATACGCTAAAGACGTCATCCGTATGCCCTGTAAGCGTGTTGAGAAGTTCACCCGTCGCCACATCCCAAAGACGAACCGTTCCGTCGAAACTCCCACTGACCAGCCTGCGACCATCCGGTGAATACGCCACATTCCAAACCAAATACGTATGCCCTGTAAGTATGTTGAGGAGTTTACCCGTCTTTGCGTCCCAAAGACGAACCCTTTCGTCGAAATGCCCAGTGGCTACTGCGTCCCCGTCTGGTGAATACGCCACACTAGTAGCCCAGGTTGGTAGCCCTTTGGAATAGCTACTACCCCCTTGGGAATAGCTGCTACCCGGCAGGCCAAAAGCTATCAAGCAGGCGATTAACACGAGACGAGTTTGATGCACAACTCGCGTTTTCATAAGAAACTCCTTTCGGTGAGTTTTGAGGACGTCAGATCGTCTATTCGAGCTTGACCATCTTGCGAGTGCGTAGCTGCTCGCCCACGCGTACCTGATACAAATAGGCTCCAGAAGCGACGAGTTGGCTCTGCCCGTCCCGGCCATCCCAAGTCAGCCGGTGTTCGCCCGCTGCCAACGGACCCGACCACACTTGGCGCACAAGCTGGCCCAAGAGGTTGTAGATGGCTACGTCCACAGCCTCGGCACCGTCGGGCACCGACAGGGGGATGGTCGTGGCCGGATTAAACGGATTGGGATAGTTCGCACCCAAGACAAAGGCCGACGGCGTGGCCGACTCAACGGCTACGGCTGTGGGCGGACTGCCCTGGTTGATAAAGACGAAAGCTCCACCAGGAACCCCCCAAGCCCCTAAAGTCCCGCCATCCTCGTTCCGCCCCAACACGACCAGATCAGCGGCCCCATCGCCGTTGAGATCGCCGGCAAGCACCTCGTTGCCCATGCCTCCGTGCTCCCCCGTGCCCGGTAGCCGGTAGCGACCTTCAAGGACAGGCACGCCATCGCTCTGGCCGATCAAGACGACCAAGGCCGGACCCGTTTCCAAGTTGCCATCGACCAAGGCCACGTCCGGCAGACCATCGCCGTTGAGGTCGCTGACGAGTGGGCGACCCTGCACATGTACCTGCGAGCCGAGCAGCGTGTGGCTTGCCACCGCGCCCGAGGCGTCCAGACGCCACAGGGCCAAGCCGTGGGAAGTATGTACGTAAGAGGAGACGGTTACTTCGACGATGCCAACTAAATCCACCTGTCCATCGCGACCGACCTGCAGAGGGGTATATCCACAGGGGTTGACCATGGACTCAAAAGAAAGCGGCGGCTTCGCGCTGGCCGCCCACGGCTGGGTCAGCCAAACCCTAGTCGGCCCAGCCTCTTGGAGCTGCCGATAGCACGATCGGGTCCATAACAGGCGCACAATCCCTTCCGCTCCCAGCGATTGCGAGGCGGGCCAAAGCCTAGGCCAGAGCCCCGCCTCGCTGTCGAGGGTGAACTGGTCACTGCGAACAAACTCCGCGTCGCCATCGTTGAACCACAGGGTCGCTTGGGATGTCCCGTCGTGGGTGTGGTCTGCCTCGTCCTCATACTCCTCATACCCCGTGACCAACAGATCCAAATCGCCGTCGCCTTCACCATCGGCGAGGCCAACGAAACCGGTGTTGGGCAGTTGCAGGATGGTAGCAAAGCCGTCCTCGCCCCGGTTGTGCCACAGTTCGAAGTCTAATCCCTCCTCAAAGGCCAGATCCAAGAGTCCATCCCCATCAAAGTCATCCCCGTAGATACTAACGATGGGCGCACTACTTGCTCCTGATTCTTTTCTTCCGTGCATGACGTCGCGGGTGGGGACCAAGCCACCCAAGCCATCGTTGGACGCCACGGTCCAGCCCCAGTGTGGAAAGTGCTCTCCCGAGGCTCCGTCGTCTGCATATACGTGTGGCGACCAACGAGTCCAACTTACCACGAGATCCACATCCCCATCGCCATCTACATCGCCCAAAGCAGCGGTATCATCAGGAAACCCCATGCCGATGCCTGGGCCAAGGGTGAAAAAGTCGGGTTCTGCGAACAACGCACCGGGCGAGGCAAAAGCCCCGTGTGGAGCCGCCAACAGCAAAATAGCTACGATAAAGCGGTACATAGTTTACCTCCTGAGGTTAGGGGCACGTAGGGGCGGCTTGCGCTCCGCACTGCCCCTACGCACGAGGCACGATTAACGAGAAAGCAGCGATTTGATCTGTCCCCACGAGGTCGCGTCCACAGACGTCGGCTCCCCGCCGGTATGAGACGCGATATCCATCACGTAAATCCCCCAGTCGCCGTCGCGGTTGGACTCGAAGGCTATGTACTGACCATCCGGTGACCAAGACGGAGACCTGTAGTTGGCCGAGTCGTCCGTCAGGCGGCGGGGGTTACTCCCATCCGAACCCATCACGTAAATCCCAACCCTGTCGTACCACTCGGACTCAAAGGCGATGTACTGGCCGTCTGGGGACCAAGACGGAGACTTGTAGTCGGCCGAGGGGTCCGTCAGGTGGCGGTCCGTCAGGCGGCGGGGGTTACTCCCATCCGAACCCATCACGTAAATATCGCTGGCACCGCGCCGGGACACGAAGGCGATGTGCTGACCATCCGGAGACCAAGACGGAGAATCGACCTGCCCCGGGTGGTCCGTCAGGCGGCGGGAGTTGCTCCCATCCGAGCCTATCGCGTAAATCTCAGCTTTCCCGTGGCTACCGCGCCGAGACACGAAGGCGATGTGCTGGCCGTCTGGAGACCAAGACGGAGCCCAGTCCCAATGCGAGTCGTTGGTCAGGTTGCGGCGGTCGCTTCCATCCGAACCTATCACGTAAATATCGCTGACACCGCGCTCGGACACGAAGGCGATGTGACGACCGTCCGGAGACCAAGACGGAAGCGCGGCCCAAGCCGGGTGGTCCGTCAGGCGGCGGGGGTTGCTCCCATCCAAACCTATCACGTAAATCTTAGCCCTGCCGTCGCGCTCGAACCCGAAGGCGATGTGCTGACCATCCGGAGACCAAGACGGAGATCTGTAGCTGGCCGAGTAGTCAGTCAGATGGCGTATGGCTCCGACGCCCCAAGCCCCCTCACCACTGCTCGTCACCGCTTGACCAATCCCCGACGACAGCTCAACATCCTCATCGTCGGTTTGTCCCCAGCCAGCGACGGCCAACCCCAGCGTTGCCAAGCAGGCAATCAATAGAAATCGATAGTTCATAACGCGGCTCCTTTCAGAAGGTTAGGAATAGGGTGCGCTACAGAGGGAATATACGCACATTCCGTGCCAAAAATACGGCCAACAACAAAAAAGCCTTTAGGAATAACCTAAAGACTTGAAAAACATAATACTTAAAATACGAGACGAGCCTTTCTGCGATGCGCCGTCTCAGCTATCGGCACAAGATTTTCCACGATTTTTCGTGGATTTCCACGACTTTCCGTGTTGGCCGCTTACGACATTTTCGGTCGGCGCAAGCGGAAAGGCACGTAGGGGCGGCTTGCGCTCCGCACCGTCCCTACGCACGAGGCGCGATTAACGAGAAAGCAGCGATTTGATCCGTCCCCACGACTGAGCCTCGACGCTCGTGGCAGTAGCCCAAGGGACGACAGGTTGCCAAGCGGGATAATCTCCACCCAAACCGTTGGTCAGATTAACCAAGTTGCTCCCGTCTATATCAACAATCCAAATCTCCCTGTACCCTTGCTCGTTATCGGCATAGAAGGCGATTCTCATGCTGTCAGGCGACCAAGTAGGATAGGAGGCTATTCCCTGCGAGCCGGGTTCAAGTTCAGCTTGTTGATAGGGAAGGTCGGGAAGGGGAATCTCCCTCTCCCAGAAATCTTCTATCTGGTCAGAAGGCTGCTGCCCCTCAATAGAGGCGCAAACTAGGCCAGCTAGGCGTATAGGGGCGTAGCCAGCTAGGCGTAGATAGGCATTGTCCTCGTCGTCCTGCAACACGACGTATGCTCGTTTGGTTCCGTCTGGAGAAAGATTGAAATTATCGAAGAACCGGCAGACTATTCCAGTCCCGTCCGTCCGAGATATAGGTGAGGAGCCACTGCCGCCCAGCGCCACAGCGAATAGCTGTTGGGGGTCCCGCAGGTAGTAGTAAATGCTACTTCCGTCTTCTGCCCAAAAAAGCTCCTGAAATCTGGTGTCTGTTAGATGCGCCAATTGTTGCGGGTTGCCGCCATCGGCGTCCATCACCCAGATATCGGCAACGGAATAATCGACCCAGGCGGAAGCGGGATCTTTACTATAGGCGAGATAGGCGATCTTCGTACCATCTGGAGACCAAACCAAGTCAACGCAATGCCCATGCCGACCTTGGGTTAAGTTGACGGGGGCGCTCCCATCCGCATTCATAATCCACACGTCCCCGGCCCCCTCGCGCCACGAGGTAAATGCGATTTTACCGTCGGTTTGCCCCCACCCAGCGACGGCTATCCCCAGCGTTGCCAAGCAGACGATCAGTAGGGATCGATAGTTCATAACGCGGCTCCTTGCATAAGGTTACGAATAAGATAGAACGTTGTAATAGGAGATATAGGCACATTCCGTGCCAAAAATTAGGCCGCCGACAAAAAATCCTTTAGGAACACCCTAAAGGATTGAAAAACATAACACTCAAAATATGAGATGATTCTTTTTACGATGAGCAGTTTCAGCCGCTAGCGCAAGGCTTTCCACGGCTTCCCGTGTTGGCCGCCTACGGTTTTTTCGAATGGAGATTACTTTGGATTTTGCGCTTGTGGACCGATAAGGCAGGATTGGTGCAGAAAGGCGCGTAGGAGCGGCTTGAGGACCGCCCCTACGGACGAGATTTGATATCGCTCTTTCCTTCTTTTTTTACGGTCAGATCGTCTATTCGAGCTTGACCATCTTGCGGGTGCGTAGCTGCTCGCCCACGCGGACCTGATACAAATAGGCTCCAGAAGCGACGAGTTGGCCCTTATCGTCTCGGCCATCCCAAGTCAGCCGGTGTTCGCCCGCCGCCAACGGACCCGACCACACTTGACGCACAAGCTGTCCCAAAAGGTTGTAGATGCCTACGTCCACAGCCTCGGCACCGTCGGGCACCGACAGAGGGATGGTCGTGGCCGGGTTAAACGGATTGGGATAGTTCGCACCCAAGACAAAGTCCGACGGCGTGGCCGACTCAACGGCTACGGCTGTGGGTGGACTGTTCTGGTTGATAAAGACGAAAGCCCCACCCTTTGTATAGAAGTAAGACCCACCCTTAAAACGACCGCTTTGTACACGCCCCAACACGACCAGCTCGGCGGCCCCATCGCCGTTGAGGTCTCCGGCGAGCACCTCGCTGCCCGTGCCCGACACCTGATGGCGGCCTTCAATGACTCCATCGCCGTTGGAGTCGCCAGCGAGCGCCTCGTCGATCGTGCTCGACAGCCGGTAGCGGCCTTCGAGGACAGGCACGCCATTGCGCTGGCCGAGCAAGACGACCAAGGCCGGACCCGTTTCCTCGTTGCTATCGATCACGGCCACGTCCATCAGACCATCGCCGTTGAGGTCGCTGACCAGGGGGTGACTTTCCACGTGGATCTGCGAGCCGAGCAGGGTGTGGCTTGCCACCACGCCCGAGGCGTCCAGACGCCACAGCGCCAAGCCGTGGTAGGTGAAGAAATAGGCGTTAACGAAGGTCTCGGAGGGGATAGCGGTTACCTCGGCGACTCCGACTAAATCCACCTGCCCATCGCGACCGGCCTGTAGCGGAGTGGAGTAACAGGGGTTGACCATGGACTCATAAAAAAGCGGTGGCTCCGCGCTGGCCGCCCACGGCTGGGTTAGCCAAACCTCCGTCGGTCCAGCCTCTTCGAGCCTCCAACACGATCGGAGCCATAACAGGCGCGCGGCCCCTCCCACTCCCAACGATTGCTCGGCGGGCCAAAGCCTAGGCCAGAGCCTCTCCTCGCTGTCGAGGGTGAACCGATCGCCGCGGACAAACGCCGCGTCGCCGTCGTTGGACCACAGGGTCGCTTGGGATGGCCCCTCGTGGCTGTGCAGTACCTCGTCGTCATGCTCCTCATACTCCGTGACCAACAGGTCCACATCGCCGTCGCCTTCACCATCGGCTAGGCCGACGAAACCGACATTGGACAGTTGCAGGATGGTAGCAAAGCCGTCCTCACCCCGGTTGTGCCACAGTTCGAGGCTGTGTCCCTCCCGAAAGGCCAGATCCAAGAGTCCATCCCCGTCGAAGTCGTCCCCCCAGATACTAACGATGGGCGTTCCCGGTTCTTCTCTTGATGGGCGGGTGACGTTGTGGGTGGGGACCAAGCCACCCAAGCCGTCGTTGGACGCCACCATCCAGCCCCATTGTGGCGCCCAACGAGCCCAAGCTACCACGAGGTCCAAATCCCCATCGCCATCTACATCGCCCAAAGTGCCGGTGTCATCACTGGGGCCCCGACCGATACCGGCACCGGCTTTGCCGAGGGGGATAAAGTTGGGGGCTGCGAACAACTCCCCTGTTGCGGCAAAAGCCCCGTGTGGAGCCGCCAACAGCAAAATAGCTACCATAAAGCGGTGCATAGTTTACCTCCTGAGGTTAAGGGCGCGTAGGAACGGCTTGCGCTCCGCACCGCCCCTATGCACGAGGCGCGATTAACGAGAAAGCAGCGATTTGATCCGTCCCCACGACTGAGCCTCGACGCTCGTCGCAGTAACCGAAAGGGAAACAGGTTGCCAAGCGGGATAATCTCCGCCCAAACCGTCGGTCAGATTGACCAAGTTGCTCCCGTCTATATCAACCACCCAAACCTCCCTGTACCCCTGCTCGCTATCGGCATAGAAAGCGACTCTCATGCTGTCAGGCGACCAAGTAGAGTGGGATACTCTATACCAGCCAGGTTCAAGTTCAGCTTGTTGATAGGGTAGATCAGGAAGGAGAATCTCCCGGAAATTTTCTATCTGGTCAGAAGACTGAGGCCCATCAGGGGAAGCGTAGATAACTAGGCGTAGGTAGGCATTGCCCTCTTCGTCCTGCAACACGACGGTTATTCGTTTGGTTCCGTCTGGAGAACGATCTTCATTATCGAGGAAACCGCGGACTATCAAAGCCGCCTCCCTCCAGTCCATAAGTGAGGCACCACTGCCATCCAGCGGCACAACGAACAGTTCATAGCGGGACCGGAAGTAGTAGTAAATGCTACTTCCGTCTTCTGCCCAAAAAAGCTCCTGAAATCTGGTGTCTGTTAGATGCGCCAATTGTTGCGGGTTGCCGCCATCGGCGTCCATCACCCAGATATCGGCAACGGAATAATCGACCCAGGCGGAAGCGGGATCTTTACTATAGGCGAGATAGGCGATCTTCGTACCATCTGGAGACCAAACCAAGTCAACGCAATGCCCATGCCGACCTTGGGTTAAGTTGACGGGGGCGCTCCCATCCGCATTCATAATCCACACGTCCCCGGCCCCCTCGCGCCACGAGGTAAATGCGATTTTACCGTCGGTTTGCCCCCACCCAGCGACGGCTAGACCCAGCGTTGCCAAGCAGACGACAAATATGGCTCGATAGTTCATAATGCGGCTCCTTTCAGAAGGTTAGGAATAGGGTGTGCATTGGGCGCACAAGCCGATTTCAGGTGGCAATTCTACCAGGCGAGTTCCCCTTGCAATGCGACCTCCTGCTCGCCAGCCACGATTTCCCCGAGCCGATAGGCCCGACAGTCTTGAGCCGCTAAGTGGGCCAGCACCTGTTCCACGGCTTCGGGCGCGACCACCAGCGCCATGCCCACCCCCATATTAAACGTGCGCAACATGTCCGCTTCCTCTAAGTCGCCTGCTGTGCGCAAGGTGCGGAAGACCGACGGAATCTGTAGAGTCGCCAAGTCGAGCTGGGCGTCGAGGCCCAGCGGCAAGATGCGGCTGAGGTTGTCGCGGAGGCCGCCGCCGGTGATGTGGGCCATGCCGTGGAGGCTGGGGTCGGTGAAAAGGCCGCGCATGGCCTGCAAGTAGCAGGTATGGGGCTTGAGCACTGCTTCGAGGAAAGATTCGCCGGCCACATCTGCTGTGAGCAGATCGGGTTGCCGGTCTAAAAGAGCGCGGACCAGTGTGTAGCCGTTGGTGTGCAAGCCGTTGGAAGCGAGCGCCAAAACCTGATCGCCGGCCTCAATCGCCTGGCCGTCGATGATGTTGTCCTTATCAACCACGCCGATGACGCTGGCGGTCAGCACGTAGAGGCCGTCGGGGACCACGCCGGGCTGCACTGAAGTCTCGCCGCCGGTCAGGGTGCAGCCCTGTTGGCGGCAGGCGTCGGCCAAGGCTTCGACGAGGTCGTTGACGATGGCTCCATCCATCGCGCCGCATACGATGACGTCCTGGATCGAAATCGGCTCGGCACCCATGACGATGATGTCGTCGATGAGGTGGTTGACCATGTCGTAGCACACCCCGCGATGGCGACCGTGGGCAAAGGCCAACTTTTGCTTGGACCCAGGTTCCTCGCTCTTGTGGACCAGCACTGGGTGTGCATATCCAGGGAAGCGAGCGTCGAGCAGGGTGGCGAACGCGCCAATCCGATTGAGCACGCGCGGGTCTGCGGTCTCCATGCTCGCGGCCATGGTGCGCTTGGCCGCATCGGTCTGGTCTATATCGACGCCCGCGCTGGCATAGGAGAGGCGTTGGCTCATGAAGTTCCTTTCTGTTCCGTCAGTTCGGGGATCAACTCGACGCCCAATCCCGGACCGGACGGAGCGTGCAGGCAACCCTGCTGGTAGGTCAAGCGCGGCGCAACCACATCGCTCGCCAACAGGCCCGGACCGACCAAATCCGAGGGTGCGCAGACGGCTTTAGTGGCCACTCCTAAGTGCACGGCCGCAGCCGTGCCAATGCCGAGCTCGACCGTGCTGCCGAGCAAGACGGGGACGCCAGCGGCCGCGGCAAGCTGGCTCAGCCGCTGGGCGCGATGCAGGCTACCGGCCTGGACGGGCGCGACGTTGAAGGCTTCCACGGCCCGGTGGTGCAAAAGAGCGAGGGCAAATGAGTCGTCAAAGTCGGCGACGTGTTCGATGAGGGCTGCGGGCACGGCTGCGCGCACCCTCGCTAGGGCCAAGGCGGCGGAGTCTGGGTCGGCATTGACTTGTTCGGGATGGTCCTTGGCTATCTTGCGGGCGACGCATTGGATCGGCGTCTCAACCGCATCCACGCCCAGCGCGGCCAACTCGCGGATCCGCTCGATGGCCTCTTGCTCTTCCCACGCGCCCGAAGCATCGGCCTTGAGGTACGCATCCGAGCCGACGATCCGGCGGCAGACGCGGACGCGCTCGCAGTCGAGGTCAAAGTCGGCCCCTACCTTGAGCTTGAAGGCCGTAAAGCCCGCATTGACCTTTTCCTGAATTTCCTCTGCTAGCTCGTCCGCACTGCGGATGTACGCGACCCAGGAGATGGGTAGCGCGTCCCGGTACTGGCTGCCTAAAAGCGCGTGAGCCGGGGCATTGTAATACTTGCCCGCAAGGTCGATCAGAGCCATTTCCACGGCTGCACTGACGAGCCGGCGGAATTCCGGATGGTAGCCAGCGGGCAGCGCCTCGGCGACGCGCTCCCAAGCGACGAGGCGTTTGCGCGGGTCGGCACCGGCCAGCAGGGGTGTCAGGGTCTCACCCAGGACTGCGGGCGACGGCGCTTGCCACGCCTCCTCTAGATCCGAGATTTCGCCGAGGCCGCGCAGGCCGGTATTGGTCTCGAGTTCTAGGATGTAGTAGCGCGAGGCATTCTTGCTGTGGCCGCCCGTGGGGGCTACGCGAGTGTGGTACACGCGGGGGACGGCGACCGAGTAGATGCGGATGTGGCAAATGTGCATAAGGCTATCCAGGGAAGGGTGACTGGCCGGATTGTACGGCTGGCCCTCGGTGCAGTCAACCGTATATTATTCGGCATTTTAACAGGAATGCCTGATGACGGCCACGGAAGATATCCTCGTGCTGAGCGCAACGGCCTTTGAGCAGCTTGCTCTAAGGGAGGCCGTGACCGAGCGCGTGCAGCGCAACGTCGCCGGGCGCGAATGGGTGAGCGGGAAAATTGGCACACAGCCGATGACTCTGGTGGCTACCGGGATCGGCGCAGTGAACACAGCGCACGCGCTCACCTGCTACTTGCAGGCGCAACGGCCGCGGCGAGTCGTACAGATCGGCGTGGGCGGGGCGTACCCAGAGAGCGGGGCAAGCGTCGGGGACTTGGCTTTGGCCAGCGAGGAAAACTACGGAGATCTAGGGGTACGGACGCCGGACGGCTGGCAGGGTGGGGAGTTGATCGGCATTCCGGTGCTGGAGAAAGGACGCTCTTACTACAATTGCTTTCCCATCGACGAGCAGTGGGTGCAGCGGGCAGCGGCGGCTTTGCCCGAAGCCCACATCGGCCCCTTCGTCACCGTGCAGGAATGCTCAGGCACCGACGAATTGGGAGTGGAAAGGGGGCGGTGCTTTGGGGCCTTGTGCGAAAACATGGAGGGCGCGGCCGCCGCGCACTTATGCGCCCTGTACGAAGTGCCTTTTGCCGAGTTGCGCGCCATGAGCAACATCGTCGAGCAGCGCGCGCGGGAGCAATGGGATTTGCCGGGAGCCGCCGCTAGGGCACAGGCCGCGGCTCAGAAGCTTCTGGAGGAGGGACTATGCGCGTGACCTTGGGCTATTCGCCCTGCCCCAACGATACGTTTGTCTTTTGCGGCTTAATCCACGGGCATATCGCTGGTGCGCCGGTATGCGAGGAAGTGCTGGCGGACATCGAGACGCTCAATGAGATGGCGCTGCAAGGGCAACTCGACGCGACCAAAATATCCTTCCACGCGCTGGCGCACTTGCGGGACGAGTACTGCCTTCTGCACTCGGGCGGTGCCTTGGGGAGGGGATGCGGGCCGCTACTGATAGCGCGGGAGGAGTTGGCGCTAAAAGACCTCAAACACAAGCGGATCGCCATTCCCGGGCGGCTGACCACCGCGGCCCTGTTGCTGCGGCTCTTTGATCCTAGCATTGAGCAACTAGCGATCATGCCTTTCGACCAGATAGTAGGAGCGACCGCGCAAGGCGTAGTCGATGCGGGCGTCATCATCCACGAAAGCCGCTTCACCTATGCCCAACACGGGCTAGCAGCGATCATCGACCTAGGCCAGTGGTGGGAGGAAAGCACCGGGCATCCGATCCCCCTCGGCGGCATCCTCGCGCGGCGCAGCCTCGGCCCCGAACTCATAGGCCAACTCGACCGCGCACTCGTGCAGAGCGTGGAGTACGCCTATGCCCACCCGGACGCGGTGCGAGGCTACATCCGCCAGCACGCCCAAGAAATGGACGACAGCGTCATGCAGGCGCACATCGACCTGTACGTCAACCAACACACGCTCGACTACGGAGCGGACGGCGAGGCCGCCATATTCGACCTGATCGAGCGAGCCGAGCGGGCCGGCATCGCGCCCAAGTCCGATGCGCCGCTCTTTATTTTTTAACTGACGTTACGCACCCGGGTAGGGGGCGGTTTCAAACCGCCCCCTACCTCTTAAACGATCACCAAGGAGCAATACGCGTGAAACTAGTGCAATTTATCGAGCCGGGCGACGGCATGCGCTTGGGCCTCGTCATCGGCGACGAGGTCTTAGATCTGACGGACGGAGAACAGGGACTGCGCACCGTACATCAACTCTACTACGACGGGGGCGGCGACGAGATTGGGTTGGTAGCAGCCGCTCGGAACCTGCAAAAAAAGGCTACGCGACGCCTGTCGCTAGACGCGCTGTTGGCCAACCGCAGCACCAACGATCCATATCTCACCAAGCCAGTCAGCGGTCCGCCCGGCCATCCCCACGCCCTGCGCGTGTGGCTGGCTGGCGTCACCCACGAGGTCAGCGCCAAGTTGCGTGAAATCGAAGCACAGCAGGCCACCGGCGAGGCCATCAACGTGTACGACCAGAAATACCGCGAAGTATCCGGCGGCGGACGTCCCGAGCTGTTCGCCAAGGGCGAGCCGGACGCCGTCGTCGGTCACGGCCAGCCCATCACCCGACCCAGCGACACCCAGCGCTTAGTGCCGGAGACCGAGCTAGTATCAGTCTATGGCCTGACGCGCCAAGGCCGCTTAGATAGGCTGGGCTACACCGGCGGCAATGACGCCACCGACAACGGCATTGAGGCCGCCAATCCTCTCAACTTGCCCCAAGCCAAAAACTGGGCCGGTGGCTGCGCTTCCCTAGGGCCGGTATTGATTACAGCCGACGAGTACGACGACTCCGAAGTCGAGGTCTCGTGCCGCATCTTGCGCGACGGACAATCCATCGCCTACAAGAAGGGCCCGACCGGCCAGAACAACCTGAACATGCCCGGGCGGCTCCTGCACTTAGAGCGCCATCTTTTTAGTCGGCTGCCCCTAGCGCCGCGCACCCTGATGGCGTTTTACTGGGGGACGCCCATCGTCTTTGCCGAGGCGGATTTGGCGTCGGGGCTTTTGGATGGAGACGTGATGCAGTTGACCTTTTCCGGCGGGATCGGGGTTTTGGAAAATCCCGTGGTGCCGCTCGAAGAGCCAGCGCAGCTACAGGGATTAGGAGGATAGCGTTAGTTCTCCACTGTTTTGAACAGATCCAAATGCTCGCCTGTGCCAATGAGTTTTCCATGTAGATGCCGAACGTCAACGACCGCCCCAAAGCGGACGAATATCTTTTCAAAGCGCTCGTACTGTGGACCCCAATAGACCATCGCGCAGGACATTGGAGCACCCTTGCCGCTGTCTCTCCCGTTTACGAGAAAGCGCAGTCGAGTGTCGTAGAGAAATGAGACCGCAGTAGCAGCACCAAATACGTATTGTTTCCAGTGGCGAGTATTCGTAGCGACAGGCACAAGGGCGAGCACCTCAACACCATGTTGTACGTGAGCCTCGGTGCATTTTCGGAGCCAATCTCGAATCGTGGTGCCTCTCTCACGGTCCCTGCCGTATGGAGGATTGACGAAGATGGTGGGATAATTCCACGATGCTGATAATCCGTCAATCTCAGGCAGAGAGTACTCTACAGTCGCCTCCACGATAGAATGGCGATTGGAGCATGGATCTAGCGTGACCGATTCGGCGAAGAACTCTCGTATCGCGTCAACGTACTTTGGCGGAGTGCACCAATGTTGGCTTAGCACCTCAGCATTGTTACGTCCTGCAGTCATGCCTAGTCTTCCTCCTACCAGCTTTTTGCAGCGAGTTTCCGCAGATCACTCTGTAGATTCTCAATCGTACCGTCATGGGGAGAGATGACGTTAAACCACGTCTCAACCTCGGCTTCGTGCGCCGTGAAGTACGCTTCGAAGCGCTTCGTCTGCGTCAACGGCCATGCGCACCTTGGTGAATCTATTCGTTCCAGAGCTACGGGGATAGCTTGCCAAGAACGCCTCACGAGCAGGTTCCAGTTCTGGTGTAGGGTTGAGCAGCAGCCTGTCAATAAACTGAGATAACCCAGCGTCGGTGAGAAATAAGAGCCAGTCGTATGACTGAGCCAGTACGCGAAGTTCCTTATTGCGGTTATCAGAGGTAAACCAGTTGCCATGGTTGCTGACGACACCAACGGTGAGTATGAATCCAGCGAGTTCGACAGCCGATGACGAGTCGATGACTTCTCTGAGTACTTCGTCGTAGAGGCCGGTTCGAAAGCTACCGTCGGGTTGTTCCATGACACCTTGAAACTGTCCATTCCGAAGCCGCACTTTTTGCAGGGAAGACACGGACCGTGCAACGTAAGCTCCCTGTTTTGCTTTTTCAATCGTCTGAGGTCCTTTTCGCATCCCTTCCTCTACGCCCACGCGCTTGCATTCAAAGATCGCGAACGGATCAGTGGAGAGTTCGCATACGATGAGCCTGCAATTAGAATCACTCAATGTATCAACATTAGCAATAACTGGACCAGTTTCACTCTCTACAAGAATGGTTGCGTTGCGCTTCACGGCGTCTCTACTGAGCGCCTGAGTTGACTTGACGGTCGTTTCATGCAGGAAGGGCAAGTGACGTTTGATCTTTGCGGCCGTTAGGGGAAGGGATAGCGGTGAGATTTCGACTTCGTGCCGAGCCTGAATGGGGTGAAGCGAAAACTCGACGTTGTGCAATATTTCGGGATTGGCGAACTCAGGCACTGAGCGCTCAATGACGACATGGTCACGGAGATTCCACGTGTGGAGGGTATAAAACGTAATGATCTCGACGAGCGTCCCTAAAGCACGACCTGCGGCCTTCTTTCGGTCCGCGGCATATTGGAAGACCGTCTCCGCTAGGGTTCTTTGTAGTGCGTCAACTGACTCAAAGGCCAATAGGTTTCTCCCAGCTCATTCTGATCATTCATAATAATATAGAGGTCAAGAGGTCAACCACGGCTTGTCAGCGTCGTCTGCCCAAGACGCAACATCCTCACCTAACGACGATACTGGTCGAGCGCCCCTCGCCTCGGATCGAAGGTCGTAGCGTGGTTCCACGAGGCGTCGTGCTTGTACATCACGTCCCGGATTAGGCGGCGGCGGTAGAGGCTGTCGAGGTTGTCGGCGGCCATTTTATCGGGGTCGAAGCGGTCTAAAATCAGCTCGCGCAGGCGCGTTTCAGTCGCGGCGTGCTCGGCTGCGCCAGCGAGGTTATTCCACTCGCCGGGGTCGCTCTCCAAGTCAAAAAGCTGCGGCGGATGGCCGTGGATGTAATTGTATTTGAACCGGCCCTCGCGAACCATGATGCAAGGTGCGCCCACCGCCTCGTGGGCCTGGGCGAAGATGTGGCGGTCGGCTTGCTGACCTTCAATGATCGGCAGCAGGCTGGTGCCATCGTGGGGCAAACTCGCCTCGGCACCGGCCAACTCGCAAAACGTCGGCAGCAGGTCAATCAGCGATGTCGGCGTCTCGACGGTGGTGCCAGCCTGCCACTGGTCGGGGAAGCGGACGATGAGGGGCACGCGGCACGACCACTCGTAAAAACAGCGCTTCTGCACCATCTCCTTTTCGCACAGCATGTCGCCGTGGTCGGAGGTAAAAACCACGACCGTATTGTCGAGCAGGCCCGTTTCCTCCAGCGTCGCCAGCAGGCCGCCGACCTTGTCGTCGAGGTACGTCACCAAGCCGTAGTACGCGCGTCGCAGGCGGCGCAGGCTCTCGGGATCGCGCAAGTCGAAGCGGCGGGTGCCGTGGTAGGAATTGAGCCAGCGATCCATCGCCGAGTAGGTCTCATCGAGATGGTCGGGAAATTCGGGGATGGCGATCTCGGCGTCGGCGTAGTGATCCCAATATGCCTGTGGCGGGTGGAACGGCTCGTGTGGGTGGTGGAAGGAGGCGCAGAGCAAGAAGGGGGTGTCGCCGCGTTGGGCGCGCAGGTATTCGACGGCGCGGAAGTGCGTTTCTTCGTCGTAGCTGAGGGCGTTGTGCCAAAAGTTGACGCGCACGGCTTGGTCGGTGTAGCCACCGGCGTTGTACGTGGGGCGACTGCCCATGACCTCTTCGTAGTCTTCCCCCTTGGTCTCCTTGATGCGGATCCATTCTTCTTTGACCCAAGAGAAGTCGGGCGGGTAGATGTCGGTCGTTAGCCGGCGGTGGAAGCCGTGTACCTGATCGGGGCCGACAAAGTGCATCTTGCCCGAAAGCACAGTGTCGTAACCAGCATTGCTGAGATAGTGAGCATACGACGGCACATCCGCGGCCAAGAGCGCGCCGTTGTCCCAAGCACCGATCTCCGAGGCGTGGCGTCCGCTAGTGATGCAGGCGCGGCCCGGGGCGCACAAGGGGAACGGAGTATAGGCCGAATCAAAGCGGACTCCTTCGGCAGCGAGGCGATTCAAGTGCGGCGTCTGGACGACGGGATGGCCGTACGCACCGGTCAGAGCGGCGATGAGCTGGTCGGACATTATGAAGAGGATATTGGGGCGGTCGGACATGGTTTGAGCTTTCGGGTGAAAGGGAAAAAACGGCTTACAGAAATTTCTTCACGTAGGCAACCGAGCGTTCAAATTGCTCCAGTTCATAAGCAACCCGAACGTCCGCACTCTCCCCGCGCTCGTGCGGCGTCTGCCAATCGTCTGGATCGTCAGCCGCCTGATGCAGGGTGCGGATGGCATGTATCGCTTCGTGGAGCGGTCGTTCAGGAAAAGTCGCCCACCAGTCCGCTTCCAACAGGCGAATGTGGCGGGCGGCGCTCGCGCCGAGTTCAATGCAGCCCTGGATATGCGGTACCTCGCGGTCGAATAGTGCAATTATCTCCGGCCAATCGACGACCCCATCGCCGATGGCGCAGCGCTTGAGGCGATAGCCAGAGGGCGTGGGATGGACCGTGTAGTCCTTGATGTGAACGTGTTTGATGATCGGCAAGATGCGCTCGGCAAAGGCTAGGGGATGCTCGCCGACAGCAAAGGCATTGCCCATGTCCATAGTGACGCCCAGTTGCGGACTGCCGACCTTTTCGCACAGCGACAGCAATTCCCACGAACACAAGTCTTGGTGGTTTTCAATGCCCACTGGAATGCCGTATTCCTCGGCGAGCGGCATGACTTCTTTGAAGGGCTGCACCAAGGCTTCAATGTAATCCCGCATCCCCTCGGCCCCATACTCGGTGCGGTTGCCTTCGAGGAGGCGACTGACGGTCGTGCGCACGGCGCGGGCACCAGTTTGGTGCGCCGTCTCAATAGCTTGGCGCAGCGGTGCGATGTCTTCGGCGTAGTTGTCACCGCCCGTGTCCAAGAACAGGTCGAGATCGGCTCGCGTCTCGGCAAAAACCGCCCGTTCCTCAGGCGAGCAGTCGCCCAGCCATTGGGACGCAAATTCGACGCTGTGGAGGCCGTTATCGAGGGCTAGGCGCGTCAGGCCCTCGGGAGTGTGGGGGTCAATGGCGCAACCAGCTTCTTTGTGCGCGCCAGTAAAGCTCCAAGCGCAAAGTCCGATATTCACAGCATTCCTCTTTTAATTGGATGCAGCTTATAGCTTCGCCTGCAAGTGGGACACCAAGTCGCCATCGGACACGTCCTCGCTCGATCCATCGCGCATGTCCTTCACCTGCCAGACGCCCTTCTCCAATTCATCCGGGCCGCCAATTAGGGCGATCGGGAAACCCTTGCGGTCGGCGTATTTGAGCTGCCGACCCATGCCCTTGGCCTCTGGATACAGTTCGGTGCGGAGGCCAGCTTGGCGCAAGCGGCGTGCGAGGGCGATGTAGGACGGTAGAGCTTCGGCGGAAAACTGGACGATGAAGACGTCCGCGGATGTGGCAGCGTCCCGCAAAAGCCCCAACTCCTCCATCGCGGCCATCAGCCGATCTAACCCCAGAGAAGCCCCAACGCCAGGCAAGTGCTGCTTGGTGTAGAGGCCGGCCAAATCGTCGTAGCGCCCGCCGCTACAGATCGAGCCGATCTTCGGCAGATCGCTGAGCAAGGTCTCATAGACAGTGCCAGTGTAGTAATCGAGCCCGCGGGCGATGGACAGGTTAATCACCAAGCGATCTTGGGGAAAACCGGCCCCCTCAAAGGCGTCCACGAGCTGTCGCAGATTGGCAATCCCCCCGGCGACGCGGTCGTTGTCGCCACAGGAACGTTCGATCTGGTCGAGTATCTCGGCATTCGCGCCCGCAGTCTGTACCGTCGCCAAGATGTCCTCGGCCTGTTCGCGGGAAACCGAAGCCGTCTCGCTCATCTCAGCGGTGACCTTTTCCGCGCCAATTTTCTGCAACTTGTCGAGGGCGCGAAGGATAGCTGCCGATGCCTCGGCCAAACCGAGCGATTCGAGCAGACCGTTGAGGATCAGGCGATTGTTGACGTGGATGGCGAAGCGCTCGAAGCCCAAAGCCGCGAGCAAGTCGTGGATGACGAGCACTGTTTCAATATCCGCGGCATTGGCGTCGGTGCCGATGGTGTCAAAATCGCACTGGTAGAACTCGCGATAGCGACCGTGCTGGGTGTTCTCGCCGCGCCAGACCGGGCCGATGTGGTAGCGCTTGAAAGGGGTGCCGAGTTGGCCGATATGCTGGGCGGCAAAACGGGCAAAGGGCACAGTCAGGTCAAAGCGCAAGGCCACGTCTCGCCCCCCGTGATCCGCAAAGCGATACATCTGCTTGTCGCTCTCGTCGCCGCCTTTACCCGTGAGTATCTCGCTGTATTCAAGCGCGGGCGTGTCGATGGGGGCAAAGCCGTAGGAGCGGAAAACCGCGCGGGCCTTGTCGATCAGTTCCTCGCGCGGCATGGCCAAGGCGGGAGGGAAGTCGCGGAAGCCTTTGAGGGTCCGCGGCGGGATCAGGTCTCTTTTGTTGGACATAGGTTTACCAGTTGGTGAATGAGCCGTCTTCGCGGCGCAGGATCGGGCCGCCGAGCCATTTGAACTCGTAGTGTTCGGCCGCTTCATCGTTGAATTCTATTCCCAAGCCGGGAAGCTCCGGCGGTAAGATGCACCCAGACTCATAGGGCAATTGCACCGGAAAGACATCCTCCATCACGGAACGACCAATGAGACCGCCTTCCTGCACGGCGAAATTGTCGCAGGCAATGTCGAGGTGGACGCAAGCTGCAGCCGAGACCGGGCCGAGGGGATTGTGCGGGACGATCTTGATGTAGTGAGTCTCGCACCAGTTGGCCACTTTGCGCGCCTCGGTCAGCCCGCCGACGATGCACAGATCAATCCGCGCATAGTCCAGCAACTCCTCTTCGATCATCTGCCGAAACTCCCACTTGGTCGCATAGTGCTCGCCAACGGCCAGCGGACAACTGACGTGATGGCGCACCTGGCGATAGCTCTGAGGGTTTTCGCAGCGCAGCGGATCCTCGATGAAGAAGGGATCGTACTCCTCAAGCTGGCGGCCGAGGCGGATGGTGTCGGGCGGGTCGAGACGGGTGTGGACGTCAATGCAGATTTCGATTTCCGGCCCAACGGCCTCGCGCGCAGCAGCAAAGTGGGCGATTGAATCGCGGACAGCCGTGCGCGGTTCGAGGATTCCGTCGCGATCAAAGACCGACATCCGCAGGTACTTCCAACCCTCGGCAACCCGTTCTTGGGCCGCACGGGCAGTGTCCGCGGGCGTTTGGCCGCCAATGCCCGTGTAGCAGAAGACGCGCTCGCGCATCTTACCGCCCAAGAGCATGTACACGGGCTGCCCCAGCGCCTTGCCCTTGATGTCCCACAGGGCAATGTCAATGGCCGACATAGCGGCCGCGTTGATCCGACCGCCGGGGAAGAAATCGACGCGGAACAGTAGTTGCCAGATGTATTCGGTGTTAAGCGGATCTAGGCCGATGATGTGGCGCTTCATGTGTTCGATAGCCCCAATGCCAGCCTGCTCCTTCCAAGTAATGCCGAATTCGCCGACGCCGTACAAGCCAGCGTCGGTCTCGACCTTGACGAAGAGGTAATTGCGCGATCCGTGGCAGATGGGAAAGGTTTTGATGTCGGTGATTTTCATAGAGACCCTCCTTTAGTAGCTCCATAATATCAGGCCGCGCCTAGCCCAAAGCAAAGACGGCCTCGCCGACGACAATGGCCACAAGCCCCAAGAACATGCCGACTTTGAGCAAGCGGCCGAGGCGGTCGTCGGCCAGCACCGCGCGTCGGCGATACAATTGCCAGAGGACGTAGCCGACCAAGGCATGGACCGGCAGCAACGCGAGTGCGTAGAGTGCGCCGTAGAGGCCCGCGAAAAACGGCATCCAGGTAAACCCGACCAACAGCAAGTACACGAAAGCTGCCAACACCGCAGCTTGGGTCCGTCCCCAACACAGAGGCAAGGTGCGCTCGCCGCGGATCTGATCGCCGGCCACGTCCTCGATGTCCTTGACGATCTCCCGCCCCAAGTGAAAGAGGAAAGCAAAGAGCGCCGGAATCCACGAGCGCCCGATATCGCCAGCGGCCAAGGCACCATAGGGAAAGGCAATAGCCCCGACAAAGGCGACGAGTACATTGCCCCACAGCAGGCTATTTTTTAAGGAGATGCTATAGACGGCGAGTAAGGCGACGACGACTAGGGCGATCAACCCGTGCCAAAGGCTGAGCCAGAACGCGAGCGCGCAGCCGGCTAGGGCGAGGAGCAGACTTTGCATGCGGGCCGCGCTTGGGCTGAGACGACCGGAAGGCAAAGGGCGCAGCGGGCGGTTGATGCGATCAACTTCGATATCCATCAAATCGTTGAAGGCATTTCCAGCACCGTTGATTAACGCGGCGGAAAGAGCAGCGAGCAAAATAGCGGGCCAAGCGGGAATTTGATCTGTGGTTAAAGCACCAATGCCGACAGAGAGGGCGGTGATCAGGCCGTTGAGCGGGCGGGATAGGAGGAAAAAAGCACTGAGATGCGACAAGAGTTTCCGCTTGTGTACGAGTAAAAGTTCATATAAAGCAAAGCAAGAAGGTCGCCGCCAAGAGGCATTTAGCGGCCAACGCACGCAAATTTGTCTCTTGACAGATTCTGACGTGCAAAGTACGTTCCCTAACGTTTTGTTTCTCAACAAGTAAGCTAGCCATGAACTCAGTTAAAGGGGCGTTGTGCGCCTCTCTTTTTTTTATCAGCTCCGCCTTGGCCAATCAGCCCTTGGTCGGCGTGTCTTGGCAGACATCAAGCGAACTAACCACGCTTGCCGCGCTGAGCGAGCAGGTGCGCTACGTGGCGCGGAGCGTGGCTTTTGTCGAGGCCAGCGAAAGCGCGGTCGAGGAGTTCACAAAGCGGGGACTTGCCATCCTCTGCCTCGACCGGCCGGGCACAGGCGACCGCTATTTTGTCGCTGATCATCTCCATTTTCCCCTGCCCCAAGGCGTTGAGTTGGTCTTTGATGGAGGGGGCGAATGGGCGCTCTTGCGGGTGGAGCCAACCGCACGCTTGCACAAGACACCCCATTTCCTCTGGCCGCTGCCCAACAACTACAGCCTAAAAGGATGGCTAGATGTACCGCGCCGTGCGCCCAAGGTTGTGCAAACGGCTTCGCCAGCGGTAGCCGCCCTCATCGAGGAAGTCGCAGCCGAGCGCTTGCAAGCCCACGTCGAAGCCCTCGCCCTAAAAGACCCGGCCTTGGGCAGCGTCCCCGGCAACATGCGCAGCCGCTTTACCGTGCATCCAGAAATAGTTGAATCAACCGAGTACATCCGCTCGCAATTGGCCGCAGCCCTCGGCGACAGAGCAGTCAAACTGCATTCCTTTCCCATTGACTCGTGGCGCGTCACCTCCCACACCGCGCGGCGAGGCAACCCAGAACATGTACCGACCGACACCACCGCGTACAACGTCATCGGCACCCTGCCGGGCACCGATCCAGCAGCCGGGTACTACATCATCTGCGCTCATTACGACGCCACAGGTGTGCGCTCAGCCGGGGGTTGGGACTGGCAACGCGATCCAGCACCCGGTGCCGACGACAACGCCAGCGGCGTGGCCTTGGTCTTGGAGAGCGCTCGGCTGCTGGCCGGACAACAATTCCCTTGGTCCATCCGCTTTATCGCTTGGTCGGGCGAGGAATTGGGACTGCTGGGCAGCCAAGCATACGCGGATTTGGCGGCCGAGCGCGACGACAACATTCTCGGCGTCCTCAACTTCGACATGATCGGCTTCAACGACTTACAACAGCGGCTGGAGCTGGTGACGAATCCCGGTTCGCAGTGGCTGGCCAACGAGATGGTAGCCGCGGCTGAGCGCTACGGAATCGGTCTGGCTATCGACGTGTTTGAAGACCCGGGCTCGCGCATCAGCGACCACGCGCCGTTTTGGAGGCAGGGCTACGACGCGATCGTCGGTATTGAAAACCACCTGCCCGCGGACCCGACGACCTATGGAGTGCGCGAGGGGGTCTATCGGGTCAACTCGCAGTACCACACGGTCGTCGATTTGCCCGACAGCCTCAATTGGGAGCTGGTGCGCCGCACCACCCAACTAGCCGTGGCGACCTTGGCCCAATACGGGTTGGGGGAAGGCATGCCGAACTTGGCGGTCTTCACTGGCGACCTGCTCGGCGACCGCGCGGACGATCTCCGCGTCCGCGTCAGCAACATCGGGCTGGGCGCGGTCGCCAGCAGCTTCTCAGTGCAGGTTTCGCAATGCGCGCTGGACTCCAGCCGGTGCGAGGTCATACACCGGGAACAGGCACCGGAGGGATTGACGCCAGGCGCGAGCGCGGAATTGCATATCCCTTGGCAGCGATTTGGCGAAATGGTCTTTTTGATCGAAGTCGATGCAGAAGGGCAAGTCAACGAGGTCAGCGAGACTGACAACCGCGTCTTCCAGCGCCTGCGCCTAGTGCCGCAGTCGAAGATCGCGGTCTTTCCCAACCCCTTCCGCATCGGCAACGGCAGCGTGCTCCGCTTCAGCGGCGTGCCCCTCAAATCCTCGGTGCAGGTCTTTGGCCCAGCCGGCGATCTAGTGTGGAAAGCGATTGAAGACGACGACGCGCAACGCCGCTTGGGGACCGTGGCCAACGAGGTGCTGTGGTACGGGGTCAACCACACCAATATACCGGTCGGCAACGGCGTCTATATTTATGCGATCCACTCCCCAGAAGGCACTCTACTCGCAAGAGACAAAATCGCGGTCGTGCGCTAAAAACATACTTTTGGTGTTGAAGAAGAGGAACTTGTGATTCGCGCAATTTTGTGGGATAACGATGGCGTGCTGGTGGATACCGAGGGGCTGTACTTTCAGGCGGGGCGGGAGGTCTTGGCAACACAGGGTGTCGAACTGACGCAGGAGTATTTTGTTGAGCAGTCGTTGCAAAAGGGGCAAAGCGTATTCGACCTATTGCCCAATCAAGATGCTGAATTAATTGATAGGTTGCGCTTGCAGCGCAATGTGCGCTACAGTGCGTTGTTGCGGGAGCGTATGCGGGTTTTAGATGGGGTGGTAGAGACGCTTGGGACATTATACGGGCGCGTGCTTATGGGAGTGGTGACGGGGTCGCGAAGAGATCACTTTGATATTATTCACTCCCAGACAAATCTGCTTCAGTTTTTCGAGTTTGTGGTCGCACGGGAAGATTACAAAGAAGCAAAACCCCATCCCGATGCGTATTTGACGGCCATGCGGCTGCATGGGTTAAAACCTGAGACCTGTGTCGTCGTGGAAGATTCTGAGCGGGGATGCGCCGCCGCCGCAAAGGCTGGATTGCGCGTGCTGGTCGTGCCGAACGAATTGTCGCAACACGGCGACTTTTCACCTGCGTACAAAGTGCTAGGATCAGTGCGAGAGGTGGTGGAAGAAGTGGAGAATTTGCGCTGATTTTTTAGCCCGGTTGTGATGTCTTCCCAATTCAGCTTCCCAACGGACAATCCGCACACCGCTTCTCCGTGCCGCAAAGTTCCAATTCACACGTCAGCAGCGCATCTACATGCCGCTTCCAGTCGGCTGGATAGTGCAGCGTCCCTTCCAAGCGGAAGCCGCTGACCAAAGAGCGCAGCAAGGCAAAGCGCGTCTCGCGGTCTTCTACTTTGGCGCGCACTCGCTGGCGCGCCTCAGCCAAACAGTCGAGATACGCAGCAAATTCCCCGGCGAAAATCTCTTCGAAATCTTGTCGCAAGCGACTGGATAGCGCAGGACTGGCGTTGGAGGTGGAGATGCTCAGCCGCAAGTGGCCCGGATGCACCAAGGCCACCATGCCAACATTGGAATAGGCCGGGTTGTCGTAGGAGTTGATCAGGGCCTTGCGCGCCGTGGCGAGTTCGTACACCCGCGCCGTCAGCGCACTGTCGCGCACGGTATTCAGCACCAAGAACACGTCATCGAGGTCGGACTCCGCAAAGCAACGCGGGTGGTGGGTAAGGCGACCGGCTGCACCCCATTCGACGAGCGCGGGCGTCGCGCTTGGGCTTATCACCGTCAACCGCGCACCCGCGGCTAGCAAGCGACCGGCCTTGTCTTCAGCCTCGCGCCCACCACCGATGACCAAGCAGGGCTGGTCCATCACGTCGAGCCCCACCTGAAAATAGGGATTGGGCAACTCGCTCACGCGCCCGAATCGCCGCTTAGGGCCTCGTAGCCTTTGTCGTCGCTGGCACCAGATTCGACCGGAAAGCCGAGAGCCTGCCAGCCGCGCTCGGTGCGCGACCCGCCAAAACCGGCGGTGACATTGGCCACATCCGTAAAGCCAGCAGCGACGAGCGCCTCACAAGCCCGCATGGAGCGCACGCCCGACTGACAGCCGACGAGTAACTTGGCGTCCGCAGCAAAATGGGCTTGGACGACCTGAACAAAATCGAGGTTGGGAACCATGCCCGCGGCGTGGCGTTGCATGATGGGGATGTTGAATGCGCCGGTCGGATGACCGCCCTCGTATTCGGGGATGGAGCGGACGTCGATATAGACCGCGCCCGCGTCGCCTTCAAGCAATTCCTTCGCCTCAGTGGGACTGACGTTTTGATAGTTCACGATACCTCATCTCTATTTGACAATGTCCGCTTTGCAGAGTTGGATTATATACAATAAGGTAACGCACTACTTTCGCCATTTACAAGCCCACAAACCCGGAGAAAGACGATTTTGAACGCATGGCACAAGGCAGGCGTACTATTGTTGGCAGCAACTTTGGGGGCTTGCAGCGTGCAAGTGGGCGGACAAGACGAAGGGGACGGCGCAGACCCAGCGGCCCAAGCCGACAGCACAGCCGCCGATAGCCTCTCCAAGCCCATAGAAGCAATACCCGTCGAAGTCGCCCTCGCACACACGGGCGAAATTTCCGCCCATCTGCTGTTCAACTCGACCATCGAGACCGAGGCGGCCGTCGAGATTTATCCCCAAATCAGCGGCCTCGTCAAACAACTCAACGTCGAAGAAGGCGACCGCGTCGAAGTGGGCGACACCCTCCTCAGCATCGAAGACAAGCAGTTGCGCATCGCCGTTGAGGAAGCTCAAGCCAACTATCACTATCAGCAGACTGGCTTCAAGCGCACCGAGGCCATGTTTGAGCGCAACCTCATCAGCGACCAAGAGTTCGAGACCAACAAATACAACTTTGAACAATCCCGTCTCCGGCTAGAGCGCGTCCGCCTAGAGCTGGAATACGCAGAAGTCATTGCGCCGTTTTCCGGCGTGATCACCGAGCGCTACGTGCAAGTCGGCGCTCGGGTGGGGCCGAGTAGCAAGCTCTACGACCTCATCAAACTCGACGACCTGATCGCCCGCGTCTTTGCGCCCGGCCAATACCTCACCACCATCGGCAACGGCCAGCAGGCCCTTATCACCTCGGACTTTTTGCCCGACAAGAAATTCCACGGCTGGGTCAAGCGCATCAGTCCCGTAGTCGATCCGAGGAGCGGCACCTTCAAGGTCACGGTGGGCTTGCGCGACCGCTGGGAGTACCTGCGGCCCGGCCTCTTCGTCAACGTGCGCATTGTCACCGCCACGCACACCGACGCCGTGCTGATACCCAAGCAGGCGATCGTGTACGACGGCGGCGACCGGTTCGTGTTCGCCGTCGTGGACACCACGGCCGCGCGGATCAAGTTGCAGCCTGGGTTTGAGGACACCGACTTTATCGAGTCGCTCGCCGGCATCGACTCCGGCACTCCAATCATCGTCGTCGGACAAAACGGCCTCAAGGACAGCACGCGGGTGCGCATAGTCAACTCAGCCGACGACGGCTCGGCTGAGCTCGCCGAAGACGCGAGCCAAGGCTAGGCTTCGACATGAGCTCAGCCGAACGGCCCGTGCAGCAGCCCCTTAGCACGTCTCGCTTCGCTATTGCAACCCGGCGGCCCGTCGCCATTCTCATGGTGGTGCTGGCCGTGTGCGTTTTCGGCTGGGTCTCCTATCAGCGGCTCTCGCTGAACCTAATGCCCGACATTTCCTACCCGACCCTGACGGTGCGCACCGAATATCCGGGCACGGCACCGGAGGAAGTCGAGACCCTGCTCTCCCGCCCCTTGGAGCAGGAACTGGGCATTGTGCCTCACCTCGTCAACATCAGCTCCATCTCCAAGGCCGGGCAGTCGGACATCATTCTCGAATTTGAATGGGACACCGACATGAACGCGATGTCCCAAGAGATCCGCGAGAAGGCCGACCGCGTCTGGCTGCCGCAAGACGCCGAGAAACCCCTCCTGCTGCGCTACGACCCCTCGCTAGACCCAATCATCCGCATCGGCCTACACGGCCCGCAAGACCTCTACGCACTGCGCTACCTCGCCGAGCACGACATCAAGCGCGAGTTGGAGGCGCTAGTCGGGGTGGCGGCGGTCAAAATCAAGGGCGGCTTGGAAGAGGAAATCCACGTCGCGCTCAACGAGCGCCAGATCGCGGTGATGGGCTTGGACATCAATCAGATAAACAACCGCCTAGCGCAAAACAACGTCAATTTGCCCGGCGGCAACTTGCGCGAGGGCCAAGTCGAGTACCTAATCCGCACGCTCAACGAGTTCGCCACCGTCGATGAGATAGCCGGGCTGATCGTGGCGCGGTACGGCAACGCCGATGTGTATCTGCGCGACATCGGCGAGGTCTTTCGCTCGCATAAGGACCGCGAGATCATCACCCGGGTCAATGGCCGAGAGAGCGTCGAAATCGAGATCTACAAGGAAGGCGACGCCAACATCGTCGCCGTCGCCGAAAGGGTTCGCAACGCGCTCTTCGGCTTGCCAGAGCAGCGCGCGTACGTGGAGCAGAAGACCCGCGAAGCTCAAGAAATGGCCAAGCGCAGCGAGGAGCAAAAAAAGCAAGAGCAAGAAGAGGCGCGAAAAAAGCAAGAGGCTGCAAGAGCCGATTCGACAAAGAACGAGGAAGAGCAACAAAAGGAACTACAGGCGAAGAAGCAGGAGGAAGCCCGCAAGGCGATGGAGTATTTGCGGATGACCGACTTCATCGGCCACCGCCTGCCCCCAGGAGCCAAGCTAGAGCTTTTGTCCGATCAGTCGGGTTTTATCGAGAATTCGATCACCGAGGTCCAAATCAATGCGGTCATCGGCGGGACCATGGCCGTGCTCGTGCTCTTGGTGTTTTTGCGCAACGTGGTCCACACGCTAATCGTCGGCCTGACGATCCCGGTGTCGATCATGGCGACCTTCGCGCCGATGTACATGTTCGACGTGTCGCTCAACATCATGTCGCTCGGCGGCTTGGCCCTCGGAATCGGGATGCTGGTCGATAACTCAATCGTGGTGCTGGAGAGCATCTTTCGCTGTCGGGAAGAGGGCGACGATCTGGTCCAAGCGACCGTCCGCGGCACCCGCGAGGTCGGTACCGCGGTGTTGGCCTCGACGCTGACGACGATCACGGTGTTTTTCCCCATCGTCTTCGTCGAGGGTGTAGCCGGGCAGATCTTCGGCGATATGGCGCTGACGGTCGTGTTCTCGCTGTTGGCCTCGTTGGGGGTGGCGCTGTTTTTCATTCCCATGCTGGCCTCGCGCCAAATCGACCGCCAAGGCGGACTGGCCGAGCAGATCGGTCGCAGCGACTTTTTGCGCCTTCAAGCACTGAGCCGGGCCCGCGCGGTATTTAGCGAACCGGGAAGCCGGTGGCACAAGGCGGCGCGGGTGGCCCTATCGCTGCCCTACTTAATCGGCGAAGTGCTGTTGCGGATCGGGCTGGCCGCGGCAACCCTCGTGGCGGCGGTGCTCAAAGGTTCCTTCCTGCTCGTCGCCGAGCTGTTGTGGTGGCTAATCAAACCCGTCGAGTTCTTCTGGTTCAAGCGCGAGCGGACCTTTCAGAGCTGGGTCGGTGCTTGGGCTGCGGAAAGCCGCATCGGCGAGTGGACCTTCTTCGAGCGCGTCTGGCCGGGCATCCTCGGCTTTGAGTCGCCGCGCATCCTCGGCGAGGCTGGGCAGCGCTACTGGCACTGGGTGAACAGGTCCGAGCACTTAGCGTGGAAGACGCTCAAATTCCTGTCGCTACCGCTGGCGCTGGTCTATCTGGCAGGCGTGCGCTTCGTCTTGGGCACGGTACTCAGGCTGGTGGGCATCGTCCTGCATGTGGCGTTGATGCTCGTCGGGCTAGTGCTGGTGCTGATGTTGTTTCTGCTAGGCATCTTGCTGATGCCGGTCTTTTTGCCGCTGCTCTTTGCGTTTGAACGCGGCTTCGGGCTAGTGCAGCAGACCTATCCGGCCCTGTTGGGCTGGGCGCTCAGGAAGCGGTTGCTGATTATCGGTGGTGCCCTAGCCGCTCTGTTAGTCTGCTGGTACAAGCTCCTCCCCGATTTGGGCACTGAACTAATCCCCCAAGTCCACCAAGCTGAATTTAACCTCGACCTCAGACTGCCGGTGGGGACGCCGCTGGAAGAAACCGCCGAGATCGTGCGCCAGATCGAAGAACTAGCTGGCAAACAGCCCCAAGTCGTGCGGATAGCGACGACCGTGGGCACCGACCGGTCGGCGAGTTCCTCGGCCGAAGAAGGCGAGCACACCGCCCAAGTAACGGTCCGCATGGAGGAGGGATCCAGCGCCGCGCAAGAGGCCGCGTTAATCCGACATCTGCGGGACGAGGTTGACGAGATTCCCGAAATCGAGGTTGAAGTCTCGCACCCGGCCCTATTCAGCTTTAAGACGCCCATCGAGGTCGAGATTCGCGGCTACAATCTGCGCCAGTTGCGCCAGTTGAGCTTGGAAGCCGAGTCGCGGATGGCCGGTTTGCCCGGGCTAGTCGACGTCAAATCCTCGCTGCAGGCGGGCAACCCCGAGCTACAAATCAGCTACAAGCGCGACCAACTCGCGACCTACGGCCTATCGCTGCGCAACGTCGCCGAACTGGTGCGCCACAAAGTGCAGGGCAAGGTCGCCACCGACTTTCGCCAAGACGAGCGCCAGATCGACGTGCTGGTGCGGCTGCGCGAGGAGGATCGCCTCGGGCTGGATGAGCTACAGCGGCTGGTGATCAATCCCAATGCGCCTATTCCGATTCCGCTTTCCTCGGTGGCCGATATCCGGGTCAACGAGGGGCCGAGCGAGATCCGCCGCATTGACCAGCAGCGCGCCGCAGTAGTCACGGCCAATATCCAAGGCGTCGATCTGGGCACGGCTTCGGGCCTGATCCACGACGAACTGGGGAAGATGGACTTCCCGATGGGTTTCGACTTTATGATCAGCGGCCAGAACGAAGAGATGGAGACTTCATTGCAGAGTCTCTACTTTGCTCTGGTGCTGGCTATCTTCCTCGTCTATGTGGTGATGGCCAGCCAGTTCGAGTCGCTGGTCCATCCCTTCGTCATTATGTTCACGGTGCCTCTGGCGCTGATCGGCGTGGTGGTGGCGCTCTATCTGGCGCAGGTAGCTTTGAGCGTGGTGGTCTTTATCGGCCTGATTATGCTGGCCGGCATCGTCGTCAACAACGCCATCGTGCTCATTGACTACATCAATACCTTGCGCCGCACCGGCATGGAAAAGACCGAAGCCATCATCCAAGCCGGTGCCGTGCGGTTGCGCCCGATCGCCATGACCACGGCGACGACGGTCTTGGGGCTACTGCCGATGGCCTTGGGGCTGGGCGAGGGGGCCGAGATTCGCACGCCGATGGCCCTGACTGTGATCGCCGGCCTCGTCTCTTCCACCTTCCTCACCCTCGTGGTGATCCCGACCGTGTATTCACTGGTCGATCGCCGGGCCTAGGAGGAACCGATGGAAAAGCCAAACCAGTATCCCCTGCCGCGTTTTTCGGTCAACCGGCCGGTGACCGTGGTGATGTCGCTGGTCGCGCTGCTGGTGGTGGGCTATATCGCCTACACGCGTATCCCGCTGACGCTTTTCCCCGAAGGCTTTGACTATCCCCGGCTTTTCGCCTGGGCCAGCTATCCCAACGCTGGAGCGGTCGAAGTCGAGCAGAAAGTGGTGCGTCACCTCGAAGAGGCCGTCGCCCAAGTCAGTCGGGTCAAGAATATCCGCTCTAGCGCCTACAGTGGCGGCGGCAATGTTCGAGTCGAGTTCCAAAAGGGCACCGACCTGCAATTGGCCTTCGCCGAAATGAAAGACCGGCTCGACCGGGTGATGCCCGAACTGCCCGACGAAATCGAGCAACTGTGGGTGCGCCGCTGGGATCAAAACGACATCCCGATCATGGATGGTGCCATCATCTTTGAGACCCAACACGCCGATCCGCGCCATCTTATCGACACCTATGTGGAGCCGGCGCTGCGCCGCGTTGATGGGGTCGGCAACATTGAGCTTTGGGGTTCGCCCAGCAAACAGGTCATAGTCGAGCTGGACAAAGGCAAGGTGCGCGGCCATGGGATCAATGTCTTTGACGCCCTCAACAGCCTCCGCGCCCAAAACCTCACCGTACCCGGGGGCTGGGTGATCGAGGGTGGCAAGAAGATCTACGTGCGTTCGGTGGGACGCTTCCAAAACATCGAAGAGGTCGCCAACACCGTGGTAGATCCCGCACACCAACTACGGCTAGACGACATCGCTGAGGTTTCCTATAAGCGGCCAGAGAAAGACTGGGTCAACCGCATTAACCGCAAGGAGTCGCTGGGCTTCGGCGTCACCAAGGCGTCGGAGGCCAATGTCGTCGAGGTTTCCAACGGCGTGAAGGAGGAGTTGGACAAGCTGAAGGAACATCCCAAGCTCGAAGGCTTGGACTTCAAGCTGTTCTGGAACCAAGGCGACCAAGTGATCAACTCGGTTGGCAATCTCAAAAATTCCGGCCTGTGGGGTGGGCTGTTCGCGGCCATAGTGCTCTTCTTCTTTTTGCGCGCGGTGCGCATCACGATGATCATCACCTTGGCGATCCCCCTGTCGCTTCTGACGACGATTATCGCCCTGTACTTCATAGGCTGGTCGTTGAATGTAGCGACGATGATGGGCCTGATGCTGAGCCTAGGACTGGTGGTTGACAACGCCATCGTCATCGTCGAAAACATCTACCGCAAGCGCCAGGAAGGTATCGCTCCGCGCACGGCTTCGATTGAAGGGGCTGGCGAGGTGGGGCTGGCGGTGACCATGGCAACTCTGACGACGGTAGTGGTCTTCCTGCCCCTGATTCTGATGAGCGACGAGGAGATGTTTTCGTTTTGGATGCTCAGAATCGGCTTGCCGGTCATCACAGGACTAGTGGCCTCGCTGCTCATCGCCCTGATCTTTATCCCCCTCGCCGCGCTCAAGTTGGCGACGAAAAAAGAAAAAAGCGAGCCGCGAGTAATCGCTTGGTGCCGCAAGCACTATGTGCGCTCGCTGGGCTGGGTGCTGAACAATCGCCTCGACGCCTTCGTCATCGCCTTGGTCCTTTTCGCCAGTATTAAGATCCCAATGGATAGCATGGATCGCACCGACAGTCAGGAGCGCAACGAGGTGCGGATGGACTTGGCCTTTGAGATGCCTTCGGGCCAGTCGCTGGACCAAGCCGAGAAGTTCATGACCGCCGTCGAGGACACGGTGATGGCCCACCAAGCGGAGTACAACGTCGAGACGCTCCGCACCTACTTCCGCCGTGGCTGGGGCCGGGTAACGCTGTTTTTTGCCGAAGAAGAGGACGTGGAATGGTATGAGGTGGCTTGGGACAACTTGAATGTCGCGCTGGGCTTGAAGGAACAGGAGTACCTCACCTACAAAGAAGTCGAAAAGGATATCCGCGAGCGGCTCTATCTGCCGCCAGGCATCACCTTGCGGGTCAACTGGGAAAACTCCGAGCAGGATGCCCGAGTCAATGTCAGCCTGTATGGCGAAGACACCAAGGTGCTGGTCGGGCTGGCCGCCGAGGTCGAGCGGCGGCTGGAGAGCATCCCCGGCTTGCTATCGGTCAACACCGACATGGACCGCGGCGGCACTGAGCTACAGTTGCGCCTCGACCGCGACCAAATTCAGCGCTTCGGCGTGGATCCCCAGCAGGTCTCGGGAGCCATCGCCTACGCACTACGCGGCACAGATATCAACAAGTTCCACACCGACGACGGCCGCGAGGTCGATATCCGCGTGCGGCTAGCCAACTACGACAGCCAGAGCCTAGACGATCTGCGCACCCAAAACTTTCCCACCGACGACGGCCTCGAAGTGTCCCTTGAGGCGCTAGCGGACATCTACGTCGAGCGCACCCTAGGCAACATCCGGCGCGAGAACCGCCAGACCATGCTCAATGTCAGTGCCCGCGCCGCCAAGGACCGGGCGCAACATCTTTTCGCCCAAGTCGATCAGGTGATGCAGGGCTTTGAGATGCCGCGCGGCTACCGCTGGGACAAGGGCACCCGATTTGTGGAGCTAGAGGAGCAGGACCAGTCGCAGAAGTTCGCCCTGATCATGTCCGTGACCTTCGTCTTTTTGCTGATGGGGGTACTCTTCGAGTCGTTCGTGCTGCCGCTGTCGGTGATCGTGTCGATCCCATTTTCCTTCCTCGGCGTTTACTGGGTTCTATATGTGACCGACACGCCCTTTGAAATCATGTCGATGATCGGCTCGGTAATCCTGATCGGCGTGGTGGTCAACAACGCCATCGTGCTGATCGACTTAGCCAACCGGCTCCGGGCCGAGGGCAAGTCGCGCTACGACGCACTGGTGGAAGCCGGCCGCCATCGCTTCCGGCCAATCCTGATGACGACCTTCACCACGGCTTTCGGGCTGATCCCAATGGCCGCGGGCAATTCCAAGATGGTGGGCTTGGAGTACGCGCCGCTGGGCCGGACGATGATCGGCGGCCTGCTGGCTTCCATGGTGCTGACGCTTTTGTTGGTGCCGCTGTTTTACACCTTTTTCGACGATTTCCGCACGGCGATGCAGCGGATTATGACGTCGGCGTTTGGGCGCAAGGAAGAGGCGACCTAAAAAGCATCAGATTCGATGTGATGGAAGTATGCCGACAGTACTAGGGATAAAATGAAAAAATATCACGATGTAAGCGATCTGCGTTTTGACGGCAAGTTTATGATGCTGATTATAGACGGCCAGCAAAAGCGATTTAACGTAAGCGAGCTATCGACTGTGCTCGCCGAGGCTTCGGAGCGAGAGAGGACGACTTTTGAGATTTCTCCCTCTGGTTACGGCATTCATTGGCCTCTACTAGACGAAGACATTTCTATTGATGGTTTGCTAGGCATCGCCCATACGCCGAAGAAACAAATACAGGTTGTATGAATAGAACGAGCGGAAGAGCAGGCTATTGCAGCTAGTCATCGTCCCAAGCGGAAAATTTGATAAGACACTGAGGGACAGTCGGCGCGGCGGCGGTCTATTTCCGCGATCAATTCCTGCCGTGGATACGTAGCGCTCAGCGATTCGGGGACCGTACCACCCGTTCGCACAGCGAAGAGCACTTCTCTTGGATAGGCCTCCTTACGCTGCCCGTAAAAATCCGTCAAGTCTCGGAACCTCGGATCACCGACCGTGTAATACTCCCGCTCGGCCCGCCCGTAATACGCCAGCGCAAACGGTATGCTGTACTGCGTGCTCAGCAGCGGCAGTGGTGGCAAAACCTCCTCCGCGTCGGCGGCAAAGTGGTGCCAGCCACCGTACTCGCAGAGCCGTTCGCTCCACGAGTAGGAAGGCTCGCGGCCCCGGTCTTCCTCCGACACCAAGCCAACATAGCTTTTGTCCAGCCTGCTGCGTGCGGCGAACTCGCTGTAGAGACCGGGGTATTTCAGCCCTAGGCCGATGGCAAGCGCTTGCAACAGCCCAGTGGCGACGACAGCGACGAGCAGCCAGCGCCTGGGCTGCGCCCCAAACGCCACAGGCCACAGGCTCAGCAAGCCCGGCAGGAGCCAGTTGCCCTTGATCTGACCGCGGCTGAGCGCGAAAACTAAAAAAGCGCCGATGGTGCACAGCGCGGGGAGCAGGACGAGGAGGTCGCGCTGTTTGGCTGCTCGCACTAAGCCGGCATAGAGCAGAAACAGCAAAAACGGCGACAGAAAAAAGAGCGGACTGACCGCAAAGAAGAGCAGACGCGAAAGGGGATGGCTAAGATCTTCAATGCGCGACAGAGTACTCAGCGTCTGCGGCAGATAGAAGTCGGTATTTAACTGGGCGTAGGAGAGCGGTGCAGCGACGACAACAGCGGGCAGTAGGAATGCGGCGAGCCGGTGCCAACGCTCTTTCCCTTGTTGACCGAGCGCGATCCACAGGCCAAGCCCGCCGATGAGAAAGGCCCCTGAGTACTTGCACAGGACGGCCAAGCCTGCCGCTAAACCCGTATATACATACGGCCGCAGCGCGTTGGTTGCTTCGGCCTGACGCGCCATGCACAAGGTCAGCAGCCAACAGGGGACTAAGAAGCCATCGGGATGCAGGTAGGAGCTGGTGTGCCAAGTCCAGTGGCTGAGTGCAAAGGCAGAGGCGGCCCACAGCGCTAGTTGCTTGGCGAGACCCTGCATCTTGCAAAGCCAATAGACGAGCACGGTAGAAAGTGTCCCCAGCAAGGCCGAGGGCAGCCGCAAAAACCACTCTTGGTGCGGCAAGAGCGCGTGGGCCAGCTTGAAGACGGCCAGCGGCAAGAGCGCGTAGGAAGCGTCGAGGTGCTGTCCCCAATACCAGTAAACGGCCTCGTCCTTGCCCAGCTCCACATCGGCGACTAGCCTGAGCTTGAGCAGGGTATAGGCACCCAGCAGGACGAGGCACAGCAGATTGACGCTGTTGGGGCCGCCGCGTATATTGTGAAACCCGAACACAGTAGAACAATTCAGAATTATGGAGATATTTTAATGGCTGAAAAAGAAGAAAATTTGCTTAAGACCCTCCAAGAAAAAAACCTAGAGGAGAGCCTGTACAAAGCGCGCAAAATTTTCCTTTGGTCCGACGTCAACGACGAGTCGGCCAAGGCCGTAGTTACCCGCCTACTCTCGCTGGACACCGAAGATCCAACCGAGGAAATCGTCCTCTACATCAACAGCCCCGGCGGCTCAGTTCACGACGGCATGGCTATCTACGACGCCATGCTGGCGATCCAAGCACCCGTTTCCACGGTGTGCATGGGAATGGCCATGAGCATGGGCTCGTTCCTGCTGTCGGCTGGCGAGCCGGGGCGTCGCTTCGCCTGGCCGCACGCCCGGATTATGATCCATCAGCCGAGCCTTATGCAAACCATCACCGGCACGGCGATCGACCTCGACATCCGCGCCAAGGAGACCATCCGCCTGCGCGAAGAGCTAAACGCGCTCTACGCCAAGCACACCGGTCAAGATGTCGAAAAGATTTCCAAGGACACGGATCGCGACTTCTTCATGTCGGCCGAGGAAGCCAAAGAATACGGCCTACTCGACGACATAATCACCACCACGGCACCCTCGCCCAACGGGTACGCCAAAAAGTAGCGCCGTCTCTTCGTTTCTTGCTCATTGCGCCGGTCCCAAACGGGGCCGGCGTTTTCATTGGCAACTCGGGCAATAAAAGGTGTTGCGGCCTCCCAAGTAGAGGCTTTCGATAGGCGCGTCGCAGACGCGACAATCCTCGCCTTGGCGGCCGTACACGTGGAGCCGCTGCTGAAAGCGCCCACCTGTGCCCGACCCCTGATAGTCGCTGATGGTCGTGCCGCCTTGGTCAATGGCGACGCGCAGTACCTTTTTAATCTCCTTGGCTAGCCGGGCCAAGCGCGGCGGCTCAATGGCCGCGGCCGGAGTCGCCGGATGGATGCGCGCCCGGAAGAGGGCCTCGCTGGCGTAGATATTGCCCACGCCTACTACCGTGCGATTGTCCATAATGAGGTTCTTGATCGGGCTTTTGCGCCGCTGGCATTGGGCTTGCAGATAGCGGGCGTTAAAGGCGCGAGAAAGCGGCTCGGGGCCGAGATTTTGCAAGTACCGGCACGTGTGCTCCTCGCCCTCGTCGAACACCAACACTAGCCCAAAACGCCGTGGATCGTTGAACGCCACAGCCCCCCCGTCGGCAAACTCAAAGCCCACGTGGTCGTGCTTGGTACCCCAAGGTCGCAGGAGCAGATTGCCGCTCATGCCAAGATGGACCAAGAGCGTCCGGCCCGATTGCAGGTCGAGGAGGAGGAACTTGGCGCGGCGGCGTGCAGCCACAAAGCAGTCCCCGACCAAGGCGTGCAACGCGGCCCTCGGCAACGGCTCGCGCAGGCGCTTTGTGCTGACGCGGACGCGGGTAATCGGCCGACCTAGCAGGTGGCACTCCATCGCGCTGCGGACGGTTTCGACCTCGGGTAGCTCGGGCATGGGCAGAGTATAGAAGCCGCCCGTAGAAGCGTCAAACATTGCGGCTTAATACAGGACAGTACTTACGCATGAGCATCGCGGTATCAGATGCTTCGACTCCGCTCCGCTCCGCTCAGCATGACACTGGGAAGCGAATGTTAGCACTTGTCATGTTGAGCGAAGCGAAACATCTCATACCGCTTCTACTGTCGTGTACTTAGCATTGCCGACTCTTCTACGGTTGATATATTGAAAACCCTCACCCAAAACCTAGGAGCTATTCCTCATGGATCTAACGAGACAACCACCCCGCCGACCCTCCAACGCCCAAGTCGCCGGTATCGTCGGGCTGGCGCGCATGATCGACAAGGCGCGCGGCCACAACGCCGAGACCATCGGCGAGTTCAAATATGGAGACGACTCCGGCCTCGATGTCGAAGTGCTCGAATTCATCAATATGGACGCCGCTGAATTCGCCGAGGCCGTCGCCGAACTAGACGACGAGGTTCTGGGCGTTATGGCGCTGGAAAGAGCACAGAAAGGCCAATCGGAGATAGACGCCTTCAACAAGGAACACCTAACCCGCGAGCCGCAAGACGAGCTACACGAGCGGCTGCTGGTCGAGCGGATCGCCAAGTACGCCCCGGATCGCACGGACATCAAGACGGTCTTCGCCTCCATCGAATTGGACGACTGGGGCGCATTCAGAGACCTAGACCTAACCTCCCAACCGCCGCGTAGCCCCTACCTCCGCAGCGTCTTCGGCGTGGCGGGCACGGCGCGCATGGCCGACAAGGCACGGGCGGTCACCTGCGGCAAGTTAGGCGAGTACCGCTTCGGTGCCGACTCCAGCCAAGACGCGGCCATCTTGGAATTCTTGGGCATTGCAGAGGACGCCTTTCGCCAAGCGGCGTACGAAAACCCCAACGACGACGAGTTGACCGAATGGATCGCCGAATGCTGCGAGAAATCGGCCGCGGACAAGAGCGCTTTCAGCGTCTGCCGCGCTAATGTCGGTCGCCACCCGGCCCACCCGCTCTATCATTCATATCACCCGGATATATTCGACGCCTCCGGTAACTACGACCAGATGCGCGAACGGCTCGCCTCGCGCCGCGCCGAGATCGCGCCCGAGCGCACAGATGTCCAGAGCTTCTTCGACCTGCAAGACCTCGACGACGAGTTGAGCTTTGGGCTGACGGACTTGCGCCGGCACCCGCCGCGCAGCCCGTTTGACCTGAGCGTCGGCGGCCTCGCCTGCCTCGCGCGGATGATCGACAAATTCCGCGCCGCGCACGGCAATTGCCTAGGCGACTACTGGTGCGGCGAGGATTCGGGTTTCGACCGCGCAGTCTTGGACTTCCTCGGCATTGACCAGGAAGCCTTTGCCGAGGCAATTGCAGCCAACAGTACCGACGCGGCGCTAGTGGCGTGGCTGGGCGAGCGGCTATCCAACAAAAGCGAGGAAGACAAGGCGCAGTTTAACCAACGGCTCCTGACCGCCGGGCCGCGCAACGACCGGCAGCAGGACTTTTTGTTCAATGCCGTCTCCCGGCTCGACGCCTCGCGCACCGACATCGAGAGCTTTGTAGCCCTAGTCCTCCTCGACGACAAGGTCTCCTTCGCCAGGCTCAAGGCCGGCGTCTGATGTCCCGCCCGCTCATCGGCATCACCAGCAGCCTAAACGCCAACGGCCATCAAGTCCTCGAGTACCAATACGTGGACGCGGTCGTGCAGGCGGGCGGTACCCCGCTCGTGCTGCCCATGACCACAGACCGCGCTCCGCTGCAAGCGGTACTCGAGCGCATCGATGGTCTGTTGATCACCGGCGGCCCGGGCATTGAGCGCGGCCTAATCGGCACCCTACCCAGCGATCTACCGCCAGTGGCGGCCAAGCGCGACCAAGCCGACCGCTGGAGCTTCGAGGCCGCGCAAGAGCGCCAGTTGCCGGTTTTGGGCATCTGCTACGGAATGCAGTTTATCAGCGCCGAGTTGGGCGGCACGATCTGGGCGGACGTGGAAACCCAACTCGGCGTTGAGCCGCATGCGCGACAGCGGACTGCGGACAATTGGATCGAGCACGATCTCCAAGTAGAGTCGGGCACGGTGCTGGCTGCGCTCGGCCTTGCTGGCCCTTCGCGGGTCAATTCCAATCACCTGCAGGCCATTGATCGGCCCGGCGCGGGCTTGGACATCAGCGGGCGCAGCGGCGATGGTATCGTGGAGGCGGTTGAGAGTGCGGATGGCCGCTTAATCGGCGTGCAGTTTCACCCGGAGCGGATGCCTAAGACGATTTGGGTGAAGCTATTTGAGCACTTGGTGAAGCGAGCAGCGGATTAGGGGATTAGTACATCTACTGAGTCGTGCTCGAACGGAGAATGTTGATGACGCCCTCAATGACTTGTTTAAAGGCGTCTGCTGTTAGGCTTCCGATCTCTTTCTGCATGAGATTGTGATTAGCAGTAAACAGTTTACTAGGGCGAGCATAGCTTATCTTGTGTAAGGAGCCGGCAGCTAATTGGTTGTTGGTCAACGCGATAGCTCGGCTGTCTCCATAGGGATTGCTCGTAATTTGGCAGAGGATACAATCTCCCCGATCTGTTTCGGCCAATACCAAGGCTGGTCTCAATTTCGTCTGTGACAGATCGGAAAATGAAAATGGTACTAAGACGATTGATTTTGCTGTAGGTGTGCCCATGCGGCATCCTCTTCTGGGCGATTCCAATCTTCAGCTAATGCGGCTTCACTAAGCAAGGCAGTTTCAGCCATATCCGACTCAGTGGAGAGAATCGTCACAAATGCGCGTTGCGGTTTGGGCAATTGGACCGGCTCCAGCAAGCTAACATTGCCCTGCTCATCGATTACCGCTTCAATAATTTTGGTCATGTTCTATCTCCTCTGGTCATCGGGTTTGGGTATCCCGTATAACTTTAGGTAATAAAAAAGGTTACCGCCTTAGAAGGCCCTAGTCAAGCCATAATCAGTGCCCCGAACTGTATCTAGTTCACGGGTTAGATTCACATCTATAAAAGGCTGATTCAATGAAGCAGATTGTGCGGCAACTGGACATCCTGCGAGAGTTACAGGCGCGGCGTTACGGGATGAGCGCACGTGAACTGGCGGACGAGTACAACGTAGATAGGCGCACCATACAGCGCGATCTAGGAGACCTGCGCGAGGCCGGATTTATACTGAACGAAAAACGGCGCACCGATCAGCGCATCTACTACCAACTACAGAAGGACACCGGGCTGCCGCTAAACTTTCCGATCATGGAAATCGCGGCGATGATCTTTGCCGAGCAGGCGGGTATGGGGCTAGTGGGGACGCCGTTCGGTGAGCACCTGCGGTCGGCGATTCGCAGACTGACCCAGGCCATGCCCCCAGAGATGCGGCAATTCCTAGAGCGAGCCGCAGAGGCTTACGTGCCGCTGACGCGCGGGCACAAGCCGTATGAAGACGCCCGAGAGATACTCGAAAACCTGCACGACGCCATACTGAATCGCCGCGTGTGCTGGGTGAGCTACCGCTCGCCATGGGCGGAGGAAGCCCGGCAGTACAACATCGAACCGCTACGTCTCCTGCCGCACCGGGGAGGTCTTTACGTAGTCTCGCGGGTACCCTGCTACGACCAGCTCATCACGCAGGCGGTGGACCGCTTTGAGGCGGTGGAAGTGACCGAAAAGGAATTTGAGCCGCCGGATCACCTGTCAGTTGACGAGCAAGTAAGCAATGCGTTCGGCGTCTCGTTTGAGGAGCCGATGGATGTGGCGGTTCAGTTCACCGAGGAGCAGGCACCCTACATACGGGAGCGAACCTGGCATCCAAGCCAAGAGTTGGAAGAGCTGGAGGACGGGCGGGTGGTTCTGCGGCTGCGGGCCGGGGGATTCTACGAGATCAAGAGTTGGGTTTTGAGCTTTGGAGCGGCGGCTGAGGTGCTGGAGCCGGAGGAATTGCGGGAGGCGGTGCGGGAGGAGATGCGGGCGGCGCTAGGATTGGATGACGAGGGTGCGACGTGATCTGGCCGCAGAGCATCGAGTACGTGCAACCCGACTTAGGACAACGGCAGACAGATCATGTAGCGACAGAGCCGCTCCAAGTGATGCCGATTGCCTATGCTCTACAGCGTTTCTCCCACGTTGCTAGAGGAGCAGCGAGCGCATCAATGATACATTCTTCAAGTTTTCCTTGCTCCTCCAGCTTGATCACGGCACTGAGATCCCATTCTCGAGTGACCGAGAACCCCGGGACGATATTGATGGTCTCCCGCTTTGTATTAATGAACTCGTCTTCGATTTTCTTACGATCAGCCGAACTGATAAGGCCCTCATGCTCCCATTGACAAGCCAAGCGCGACAGTGTGTCCCGATCTGCCGACCTTTGCCCATACGACGATCTTTCTGAGAAATGGTCAAAGTATTCGTGGATTCCCAAAGCTGTTTCAGCCCAGACTAAGTGAGTGCCCATAAAGGAGAAATGGAGATTGGGTTTGACCTTCCACTTTTTCAAGGAGAGAAAAGCCGCCTTGTCCACCGCTTTGTAGAAACAACGAGCTTGCCCGACAGTGTCGGCCGGGGCAAGTCCCACCTTGAGTTTCCGGGATTCAATATGAATCATAACTCTCTCAGCAATCTTGCCCGGTCGGAATAGGTACCCGTCCCGACTTTCTACGTCTTCCTTGCCCACCTTCTCTGCCAAATCATCTACTAGACGGCTCGTCCGCCTCTGTAAAGCTTCACGTCTCTCGCCGCAGAGTTCAAACGTGCGGTAGGGAGTCAGTGCAGGGTGAACTTCCTCCACGAACGACAGGAAATCGCGGGTGATCTTGCGGCTATTGAACGGCGCGATGTCGGAGTCGGCATACTTGAGCACGCCTTCCAGAATTTCTGACCACTCTAGGCATATCGCCGAATCATACAGCGTGTCATCGTCAATGTCACCCAAGAACGAATCTCGTCTCGGAGACAACTGTTCTTCCCATACATCGCCATGCGAGAGTTTGTTTTCGATGATCAGGGTCATGCAGTTTGGATACTCGATTACGCCATCATACCTAGGATCAGGACGATCTGACCATTGGACCCTTATTTTTTTCTGAATGGACACATCGGTAAGAAGAACGGAAACAAGGGGGATAGTGGACGATTCAATCCACTTGGTCTGCGTTGAGACATTCGCTGGCTCCCAAGTATTGCCATGCTTCCGAAGCTTGGGAGCCAGCGATTCTACCAGTTCACGCAGGAAGTTCTGCAGGAACGGATCGTATTTGAGAACTACGAGAAATGCCCAAGTTAAGCGATCTTCATGCTTAATAGATCGAGAATCAAATGGATTAAACAGATTTGCACGATCAAACGGATTTGAACAGGTCATTTATTCGTACCTTCTTTTTGAATGTCTTTGGTTCCACTTCGCGGACTACGGTATTGACAGCCCATTCCGGCAAACCGGCGAACGCTTCTCCGAATATAAACATGGGGCACTCTCAAAGGAATGGCCTGAGGCTAGAACCGCCTCATAAAAAGTTCCTACCTGCGACGCGATCTGTCGCACCTCCTAGGTAAATTCATCTATCAGTTCCCAGAATGGCGACAGATGGTGAACAAGTTTTGAGAAAAGCAACGGGATCGTTTGGAGAAAGAGAAAGTGAAATGAAAACGAAGACGATACGCGTAGCGATATCAGACCGTCATTTCGCACAAGGCGTTCAAGATTCGCCGTCTGAGTGCCCGTTGGCCTTGGCATTGAAGGACTTGGGCTATGAGGATGTTTCTGTCAGTAGGGTCGGCTCCGATATCGACGGAGAGACTTGGGTCCACAATCAGCGGACCGAGGCGACACTTGAGCACTATGACAGCACTGGAATCCTGTCGCCTCGTTCAGTGGTGTTGGTTTGGCACAGAAGTCTGCAAGGAGTCGAAAAGTGAAACGTCGGCTACGGATCGTCATGCGCCGATCCTTCCCGGCAGATTCTCCTGGACCATCCAGCGACTATTGTAACGGCCCTTTTTCGGTCCAGCAGAATCGAGCTTCCGATAGCCCTTGATCGGAAGTGCGGTCAGGCGGTCAACTTGGGAGGGATTGACCTCCTTGGATTCGAGAACCCACCCTAGGCGCTTGGCAGTCGCCGCGTCTAGCCGCAGGGCATACTCGGTGATCCGTTCAATATCCAGTTGAGCCATTCCAATCTCGAAGGCGTGGAGCACCTTGGCGAAGTCGCCGCAGTACTGTGGCATAGAGAGGCCATCCAGCAGCGTGCGCTCAATTCCGAGATGAAGGATGCGAATACCGGTGTGGCCTCCACCTTTCATTCGTTTGGTGGCAATTCGGTCTCTTGGCTGCATCTCGGACGCTCTAATGACGTCGTGCCATGCTATGGGGTTGAAGCGATCATTCGATGAAGCGTACGATGATTTGCTCTACGTGTGTGAAATGTTCGTCAAAGGTCACCAATTCGGCGCTGTGCTCCATGGCTGAAGCCGCAATCCAGAGATCGTTGGTCGGGATCGGAAGGCCTTGAGACCGCAGGTAAGCATAGATGCGCGCATAGTGCTCTGCCGTTTCCGTGCCTGCGGGCACGAGTTTGACGCGCGGGCTTTGCAAAAATTCATTCAGAGACCCCCGGTTCTCTTCCGTGCGAGACCCCGTTTCAAAGCCTGCGAGCAGTTCGCCGTGTACGGTCGATGGCAGTAGGATTTCATCTGCTTGACGAATAGCGACTATCACTCCAAGATGACTGCGTTTGAACGCGGAATAGGCTGAGGTGTCGAGCATCAATTTCACGACCAGAGTGCCTCGTCGATCTGGCGCTGGCGCCGAAGGTGTGCATTGAACGCCGCGGCTTCTTCTTCTGTCCAGGTGCCTGCGAGATGGTCGAGGTCGTCGTATTCGCGATTGGCCGGGGAGGCGTTCAGTTCCAGTGCTTCGCGAAGCAAATCGAGCACGTATCTGTTCACGCTCTGGCCCTGCCTCTGCGCTTCCCGCTTGAGCGCGTCGTGCAGGTGTGGGTCAATTCCTCGAACCGTAAGCTGGGTCATATCAAACCTCCTGCGAAAAAAGTGCATTCATTTCATATTGTAAAAATATAACGCATCCATATAGCAATCCTAAATCATTCGCTAGAATGAGCAAGCTCTTGAATCGAATCGGTTTGTGGAATGTTCGTCCGCTTCATGGGTTTCTCAATTGATCTTCAATTGATCCTTTTATAAAAAATTCCTACCTGCGACCTACCTGCGACGCGATCTGTCGCACCCTCTAGGTAAGTTTCCTATATACAATTTCAGTCTGCTCCTGCCATACGCAGTATTCACACATTTTGCATTGTGAACAGTGCGCTAGAGATTTTGACGTTCCACTTCATATTGAGGAGGAAACTATGCTCAACACCTACGAACGACAGCTTATTTTCTCTTATCTCTCCAACGCCGCCTCGCGCTTCCACCACACCTCCCAACAGGAGGCACTAGCCGAGTGGGTCGCCGAAAACAGCGACATCCTCGCGCTCGATGACGAGAACGAAGCACTGAGCAAACAGCGAGAGATCAGACGCCGCGAAAGGAAACTATCCGTCCGGGAGTGGAAGAGCCTGCGGGAAATCATCGAAAAAGAATACGCAGCCGCCCGCAAAAGAGCGCGGAAAGACCGCATAGCGCAACGGCTCCAGCGGCTTGGGCGGGAAATGGACCTCGCGCCGGCGGACCTCGCGCTCATAGAGCTTTGGTTTCGCTGCGAAACACACCCGGTCTTTGCCGATCTGAGCGATTCTTTAGAGTCTGGCCGTCGCTACCTCAGACAGCGCTTCTTTAACATCATGCACCCCCTCCTACCCTGCCTGCTCGGCTTAGTGGATAGTGCATTCCGCGCCCGCTTCGCGGCCGATGCGCCGCTCGTGAAATCCGGGCTTGCGTGCGTCGATAACGACGGCGATATCGAGATCGTCAAGCGACTGCTTCGGCTGGCCTCTGCCCCAGACGACAGCGCTCTCGACGTATGCAGCCTGCTGCTCGACGCAGCCACCCCGGGCGAGCTGGAGTGGGCAGATTTCGACCACGTAGCAGAGGAGCGCGACCACATCGAAAAGTTGGTCAAGGGTGCCCTGCAATCCGGCGCACCGGGCGTGAACATCTTGGTGTATGGCCCGCCGGGCACCGGCAAGACCGAGTTTTGCAAGACGCTGGCCGCCCGGCTGGGGATGAATCTCTACAGCGTCGGTGAAGAGGACGAGCGAGGCCACGAAACCGAACGCCCCGAGCGGCTCCAAGCACTGCGACTCGCCCAGTACCTAGTCGCGCCGGGCCGGGCGTCCATTCTGCTCTTTGACGAGATGGAGGATGTGCTCTCCGACCCAAGCTGGCCGCTCTTTTCTTTTCCCCGCTATTCCCCTCTCCGGTCCGGCGGCTCCAAGGTGTTCCTAAACCGGCTGCTCGAACGCACGCCAGTACCAACGCTGTGGACCTCAAACTCCGCCCACGACACCTGCCACGCCCTCCTGCGCCGCATGACCTTTGCCCTAGAGCTGCGCCAACCACCGCCCAAAGTGCGGGCGCACATCTGGGAGCGGGAGTTAGCGCGGCACCACATCGACGCGACCGCCGAAAACGCCAAGGCCCTCGCCCAAGAGTTCGACGTAACGCCGGGCGTGGCGTCCAGCGCCATTGCGGGCGCTCGCTTCTGCGGTGGCGACCTCACCACGGTGCGCCTCGGCGTGCGCAGCTTATCCCGGGTGATTTCGGGCGAGAAGCCCCCCGCAAATCAGGGGCCTCCCGAGCGATTCGACCTCGCCCTAGTCCGAGCCGACATCGACCCGGTCGGATTCGCAGATCGCCTCGTAAAAAGCGGCAGCAAGCATTTTTCCCTCTGTCTGCAAGGTCCGCCCGGCACCGGCAAGAGCGCATTCGTCCGCTACCTAGCCGACCGCCTCGGCCTTCCGGTCACCCAAAAGCGGGCCTCCGACCTAATGTCCATGTGGGTCGGCCAAACCGAAAAGCAGATCGCCGCCGCCTTCGCCGAAGCACGCGCCGAAGGCTCCATCCTCGTCTTCGATGAAGCCGACTCCCTGCTCGCTGACCGCCGGGGTGCCGTGCGCTCTTGGGAGGTCATCCAAGTCAACGAAATGCTGACTTGGATGGAGAGCCACCCCCTGCCGTTCGCATGTACGACCAACTTCGGCGAAAACCTCGACCCGGCCACCTTGCGCCGCTTCACCTTCAAAATCGCGCTCGATTATCTCACCTCCGACCAGTCACAAGCGGCGTTCCACACCTATTTCGCCCTCGAAGCACCGCCCGAAATCGGCGACCTCACCACCCTGACCCCCGGCGATTTTGCCGTAGTCCGCCGCAAAGCCGAAATCCTTGACCACCTGCAAGACGCGAAGGCTCTCGCCGAATTGCTGCGCGCCGAGTGCGAGGTCAAGCCGAACTATTCGCGCAAGATGGGCTTTTGATCTAAGTGTTTACCTTTGATAAGTATCAACTTATTGGTGTCGTTTTCTTTTATTCATCTCACAGAAAAGGAGATTCGCATGACGATCACCCCTAATCTGTACGGATTCGCAACAAAGGAACTCGCACAGGACGCTACCATTGCATACCTCTTGGCATGGGCTGACCCTGCATACCGCGAATCACATCCACGTCTCCACACCCTCGGCAGCGAATTATTGCGTTCACTCCTTCAGACGCAAGAAGTGGATCTTCCACAGATCGAAACACTTTGCATCGGGACCCAAGTCTACCGAATTGACATTGTCGTGCTGATCAACGCTGGTGAGCGTGGCATCCTCTTGATCATCGAAGACAAGGTGAGTGCCCAAGAGGGCCCGAACCAGATTGAAGGCTATATAGAGACCGCAAGGGAGAAGTACAGCGGCCAATATGATCGTGATCGTTTAGTTGCGGTATATCTCAAGACGGGAAACGAGTCGAAAGCTAGCCTTCCAGACAAGGACAAATGCGGCCGCTTTATGCGTCGCGACCTTCTCGATATTCTGAACAGATTTCAAGATACGGGAAATGTCATCGTGGACGATTTTCGTATCCATCTCCAAGGTTGGGAGGACGAGACAAACAGGTGGAAATCTGCGAGCTACGACAAGTGGGAGTGGACACAATGGGAGGGCTTCTATGCCGATCTAGAACACAGGTGGGACGGTTATTGTGCTTGGGATTATATTGCAAATCCGGCTGGAGGATTCCTCGCCTGTTGGTTGGGCTTAGAGGATATCGAAACCGAGAATGGGTACGCTACACTCTATATGCAGATCCACGACGCAAAGCGTTTGACCGTCCGGCTTGGAAGCGGTACTGCCGTGGACAAAGTTCGTGCCCCGTTCATGTACCAAGTTCTTGATGCTTTGAACGAGGAGGATTCTGACGACATCCGTATCGAAAAGGCGGGCACTTTCAGAGGCGGCGGTGCTGCAGCGGTTGCAAACGTCACGTTTGATGAACAAGGACCTTGGTTTGCCGTTGACCGCAACGGCGTCTTGGATATGGACGCCACTATCGAGCGCCTACGTCGCTTGGAGGAGTTGCTGCAAAAAGTTGCGACGCGCCTAACTGAACAGGGGATCGTCAGTTAGTTCGCGCTAGCATTCGACCTGATTGTCTCCTGCCGCAAAATGCAAAAAGGAGGAGACATTCCCCCGTAAAAAATATCCTGCCTGCGACGCGACCTGTCGCACCTTCTGGGTAAATTTATCCATCGGTTCTCGGGATGGCGACAGAAGGTGAACAAGTTTCGAGAAAAGCAACGGGATCGTTTGGAGAAAAGAGAGATAAAATGAAAACGAAGACGATGCGCGTGGCGATATCAGACCGTCATTTCGCACAAGGCGTTCAAGGTTCGCCATCTGAGTGCCCATTGGCCTTGGCATTGAAGGACTTGGGCTACGAGGATGTTTCTGTCAGTCAGGTCATCTCCGATATCGACGGAGAGACTTGGTCCCACGATCAGCGGACCGAGGCAGCACTCCGGTGCTATGACAACACTGGAATTCTGTCGTCTCGTTCAGCGGTCCTACTGTTACAAGAACCCCTAACGCCATAGACGAGCACGGCCTCTTTCTCGTCCAGTAGCCTCTCGGTCACGCCGCAAGCGCGGTTGGCCGGGCTATCCTAAAAAAATTGCTACCCACAAAAAATTTCCACCTGCGACTCGATCTGTCGCACCTGTGGGCGAATGTTGAGTAAGACAACTCATCTAAACCCACAGGAGGACATCGTGATCCGCACGCGCTACCACTGGATCGATAAGCACGGCGAATTCGATGCCTCAAACTTTCAGGTTACAATCGGTAGCGTGTGGGGGGCGCTCTAAAAAAGAACCCATGACCCAAGGACCTATTGATAACCAGCACCTAGAAAGGATGCCGCCGCAGGCCATCGAGATCGAGCAGGCCGTATTGGGGGCGATGATGCTCGAACAGCACGCCATCGTCCATGCCATCGAAATCCTCGACTCAAGCTGCTTTTACAACACGTCTCATAGCGACATCTTCGAGGCCATAAGGGACCTCTTCGAGCGCGGCGTGGCCGTTGATCAGTTCACCTTGGCCGAAGAGCTCAAACGCCGCGACCAACTCGATGACGTCGGCGGAGCCGTCTATCTGGACGAGCTAGCCGCCAAGGTTGACACCACTGCCAATATCGACGTCCACGCTCGGATCGTCTTGGAAAAGGCACTCAGCCGCCGACTCATCGAGACCGCCAGCGACATCATTGAACGAGCCTACAAAGTCAGCGGGGACGTATTGGAGCTAATCGCCCGCGCCGAGCAACACCTTTTTGCTATCGGCGAAAACTGGATAGAAGGCGGGATTTTGCCACTGGAAACAGTCATGGGCGACGTGATCGAACAAAGCAAGTGCGCCCATAACAAGGTCGCCACAGTCTCCGGGCTCGATACTGGGTTTATCGATCTCAACGATTGTATCTCTGGCCTTCAGAAGGGCGATCTGATCGTGCTGGCAGCGTACCCAAGCGTTGGTAAGACGGCGCTAGCGCTGACCTTGGCGCGTAACGCAGCCGTGGCTGCCGGAGCCGGAGTGTTAATTTTTAGCCCGAAAATGTCCAAGATACAGGTAGTCCAGCGCCTGCTCAGCATCGAGACCAAGGTCGATTTGCACAAGCTCCGCACTGGGCGGTTACGCGATGAAGACTGGACGCGCCTGACGCACTATACCGACCGCCTAGCCCAAGCGCCGATCTACATAGACGACGCACCAGGCATCTCGGTGTTTGAAGCGCGGTCTAAGGCGCGGCGCTTGCAGCGCGAGTACGGGATCGGCATGGTCGTGATTGACTATCTCCAACTTATGAGCGGGCATGTTAGGACGAAGAGCCGCGAGCGGGAAATCCCGTACATTGCGCGCAGGCTAAAGGACCTAGCCAAGGAGTTGGAGCTGCCGGTGCTGGTACTGGTGCAGCTATCGTGCATAGAGGAAAACTTTATGGATCCGAGACCGCATCTATCGGATTTGCCGGAGGGGATCGAGCAAGCTGCCGACGTGGTGATGTTCATCTATCGCCCAGACCTGTATAGGCTCACGTCGTCGGATGGCGAGAGCCTCGAAGGCTTTGCCGAGATCATCATCGACAAGCAGCGCAACGGCCCACCTTGCTCGGTCACCTTAAAATGGAACGTCGAGAGCGCGACTTATGAACCTCTTGTGCCTGAGTAGTCTAAACCCAAGCGCAAACGTGCGAGGACGAGATTGAAGTCGGGCCACAACCCATTTGAGGAGAGCATGAGTCTTATGCCCACAGCAAACGCCGCTGTAGCAACGTCTGCATGTCGCGCCGCCCATCGGCGATCAAGAACACATAGACGTTATTTTTTATCACCCGATAGATGATGCGGTAGGGCCTAGAGAAAATCTCGCGGTATTCCCGAATCCCAATGTCCAGCAGTTCCGCCGGGTAGTTCCCGCGCTCGGGATACTTGGAGAGGCTGCTGAAAGCCTTCTCAATCTGCTCCAGCACATAATCCGCCCGACCCGCCTCATCATGCTGATCGATGTAATCGTAAATTTCCTCCAAGTCGCGTGCTGCATCATCGGTCAACTGAACCAAGAAAGCCATCAGCGATCCCGTCGCCGCTCCCGAAGCCGTGCGACGACATCGGCGGCGGGTTGTACCTGACCTGCTTCGATCTGACGGCTACCCAACGCGAGAATCTTGAGCAACGCAACCGTTTCCTGCATCTGCTCGTAGCTGTCAATATCCTGCATGATCGCCTTGGCTTCGCCATTCTGGGTGATGATCAAGGGGGCTGGTTGGTCTCCAAGTGTGCGAACGATCTCAGCGGCGTGGGCTTTGAGATAACTGATCGGCTTAATCTGGCTGGACAGTTTCATGGGCACCTCCTTTTCGGACCAAATATAGACCATAAACAGGTCAAGAGCAATGTTTAGTTCGCCTCGAGTGTTTCTATCTTTACTGTAATTTTGAACCACTACTTCAAATTATCATGTAATTTTGAATAGCTATTTCAAATTTACACGTTAATTTTAAGTCTATGTACAGGCGAAATCTGGATCTACCCGCGTCCGGCACCGAGACGTTTTTCCTCTGGGGGCCGCGGCAGGCAGGCAAAAGCACCCTGCTAAAACACCAGTACGCCGACGGCCTGTGGCTTGATCTCCTAAAGGCAGACGAGTTCAGGCGGTACGTCGCCAACCCAGAGTTTCTGCGTCAAGAAATCGAGGCGACAGGGTTTGATCCCAATCGCCAGATCGTCATTGATGAGATTCAGAAGGTGCCTGCGCTGCTCGACGAGGTGCATTGGCTGATCGAAAACCGAGGGTTGAGTTTCGCCCTCTGCGGGTCCAGTGCCCGCAAGGTGCGGCGCGGAGGGGCCAACCTGCTCGGCGGACGGGCCGTGCGCTACCAACTGCACGGGCTGACGGCGCAGGAACTCGGTGCCGACTTTGACCTCACCCGCTTCCTCAACCACGGCTACCTGCCCCGAATGTACGCCAACGCCCGTCCCGTGCGGCTACTCGACGCTTATGTCGCCGACTATCTCAAGGAGGAAGTCGCGGCCGAAGGGCTAGTCCGCAATCTGCCCGCATTTGCTGGATTTTTGGATTCAGCTGCGCTAGGCGATACCGAAATGGTCAACTTCTCCAATATCGCGCGGGAGTGCGGCGTCTCCAGTCACACGGCGAGAGGCTACTACGAGATTCTCGAAGACGCGCTGCTCGGGCGGCGGTTGCCCGCCTTCCGCAAGCGTCCCAAACGAAGAGTGGTTGCCGCGCCGAAGTTCTACTTTGCAGATGTCGGAGTCGTAAACCGACTCGCCCGCCGGGGCCAACTGCTGCCCGGCTCAGAGCTATACGGCAAGGCATTTGAAAACTGGGTGTTCCACGAATTGACCGCGTTTGCCGACTATCAAGCGTTCGATGGCGAACTGACCTATTGGCGTCTAGCCGGCGGTACCGAGGTTGATTTTATCTTGGGCGACATGCAGCTAGCGGTCGAGGCCAAGGCAAGCAGTCACATCGTCAGCAACCACTTGAAAGGGCTGCGTAGCCTAGTAGAGGATCATCCGAGCGTCGGCCGACGAGTGGTCGCGTGCCTCGAACCCCGCGCTCGGCGCACGGACGACGGTATCGACATCCTGCCCGCAGCCACCTTCGTCCAAATGCTCTGGAACGGCAACCTCGCCTAAGCCAGCCGCTTCCACACATCCACTACTTGCTGGCTCTCCACCTGCACGAGCCGCGTTTCTTCAAGCACATAACCACTGAGCTGGCCGCCATAGATACAGCCCGAGTCAAGGCCGAGAAGATAGGGACGGCCAGCGCGCTTTTTAACCACCAAGCCGCCGGGCGCGTCGTGGCCAAAGACGAGCAAGGGATACTCTGGCTTATAAAAATCGTGCCAGCGCGGGCTGGCGAGATCGTCGGAGGGCGGCCAAGTGCGGATCTTCAGGAATTCTTTGCGGCGGGTGCCTTGTAAGCCCTTTTTCGGATTGATGCCAGCGTGGACTAGGAGGAAGGCGTCTTCCGCGATGTAGAGCGGGCACTGCCGGAGCCAAGTGAGGATTTCGCCGTGGGCGGACTGAAGTTGGGCGAGGGTATAGCGCTGGTCGGGGAACTTCACTTTGGGCTTGCGGCCCTTCTTTAAGGCAGTTAGCTGCTTCAAGAGGCGGGCGTCGTGGTTGCCCAAGACCATCTCGGCCTCGGTCTCGCAAATCAACTGCCACACCGCCAGCGGATCGGGGCCGCGGGCAAAGGCATCGCCGGCCAGCAACAGGCGATCTTGGGCGAAGTCGTAGTCTACTTTTGCAAGGAAGGCTTCAAACTCGGCGGCGCAGCCGTGGACGTCGCCGACAAAAATGGTACGCATCTGATTTCCTTATATTTGCATTGCGGAAGGGCAAACGCTATCATACTCACCACTTTTAAAAGATAGCCCCTGATGGAAACTGCGACCACACTCAACCCTGCTCCGGCGTCTTCCCACATAATGGCCAAGCCCTCGGGCTCGGTCTGCAACATTGACTGCAAGTACTGCTTCTATCTCGAAAAGGAGAAGCTCTACCCAGACGCGCGCAAAAATTGGCGCATGTCCGACGAGACGCTTGAACTATACGTCAAGCAGTACATCGAGGCCCAAGACGTGCCGCAGGTGGACTTTGCCTGGCAGGGCGGCGAGCCGACCTTGATGGGCGTGGACTTCTTCCGCCGCGCCGTCGAGCTACAGCAGCAATACGCCAACGGCAAGCTGGTCACCAACGCCTTCCAGACCAACGGCATCCTCCTCGACGACGAGTGGGGCGAGTTCCTCGCGGAAAACAAATTCCTAATCGGACTGTCGATCGACGGGCCGCGCACCTACCACGACCACTACCGAGTTGACAAGGGCCAGAAGCCGACCTACGACCGAGTGTACGCCGGTCTGCAAATGCTCAAAAAGCACGGGGTGGAATTCAATACCCTGACCGTGCTGCAAAACCACAACGCCGATCAGCCGCTCGAAATCTACCGCTTCCTGCGCGAAGAAGGCTCGGGGTTTATGCAGTTTATTCCCATCATCGAGCGCATCGCGCACGAGCCGGACGAGGACGGGCTGGAGTTAGTCGATCCCGAATACGAGGGCCGAGCGCCGGTCTCCAAATGGTCAGTCGGGTCGGGGCAGTACGGCAAGTTCCTCTGCGCGATCTTTGACGAATGGGTGCGCAACGACGTCGGCCAAGTCTTTGTGCAGCTCTTTGACGTGACGCTCGGCTCGTGGCTGGGCCAAGATGCGAGCCTGTGCATCTTTGCCGAGACCTGCGGCAAGGCGCTGATCATCGAGCACAACGGCGACCTGTACTCCTGCGACCACTTCGTCTATTCAGACTATCGACTGGGCAACGTCCACGAGGAGAGCATCCGCGACATGGTCGCCAGCCCGCAGCAGACCAAGTTCGGGCAGGACAAAAAGGACACCCTGCCCCAGTACTGCATTGAATGCGACTACCGCTTCGCCTGCAACGGCGGCTGCCCCAAGCACCGCTTTACCAAAACCCCGCACGGCGAAGACGGCCTCAACTATTTGTGCAAGGGGTACAAAATGTACTTCGGGCACGTCGATCCCTACATGCGCTTTATGGCCAACGAGTTGCGGCACGGCCGACCGGCTGTCGGCGTGATGGAATGGAGCCGCAAACGAGACGCGGTCAAGGCCGCCCTGCACCAAAAGGCCCCGGGCCGCAACGACCCGTGCTCCTGCGGCAGCGGCAAGAAGTACAAGCGCTGCTGTGGCCGAGCCGCCTAACCGAAAGGAAACAATGATCGATATCGAGCTAATTCCCGCAGACTGCAAGGCCGTCGTCACCATCGACGGCCAGCTTTTTACCGAATACCGCTACGGCCACTACGTGTGCCGCCCGTACTTCTATCCAGTGCTGACGCCCAGCGGCGCTGGCCTCACCCGCGCCTATCCGATGGAAGGCGTCGAAGGCGAGAATCAGGACCACTATCACCATCGCGGCATGTACACGGCCCACGGCCTCGTCAACGGCCACAACCTCTGGGACGAGGGCACCGGCCACGGAGCCATGCTGCAACGGGGTGAGCCGGTCGTAGGCTCAGCCGACGGCGCAGCGCAGATCGACGGGATCGTCGATTGGTTCGGGCCGGAGGGGGAGAAGCTGCTGGAGGAGCGGCGCACCATCGCCATCCGCGCCGAAGGTGCATTGCGCATCTTGGACCAGCGCAGCGAATTCCGCGCCCGCTACGGCGACGTGACCTTCGGCGACACCAAAGAAGGCGGGCTGTTTTCGATCCGGGTGCCGACCTCCATGGATGCCAAGGAAGCGGGGCGGATTGAAAATTCCGCCGGTCAAGTCTTTGAAAACGGCCAAGGCGAGGAGGTTACTTGGGGCCAGCAAGCGGCTTGGGTGGATTATTCCGGGCCGCTAGCCGATGGCGAGGAGTGGGGGCACACCGTCGTCGATCACCGCGACAATCCCCGCCATCCGACCTACTGGCACGTGCGCGGCTACGGGCTGTTTACCGCCAACGCCTTTGGGGTGCACGATTTTAAAGGCGACGAGAACATCGACGAGAGCTTGACCATCCCCGGCGGCGACCAAGCCGTCTTCCGCTACCGGCTAATCATCCACCCCGGCCGCAGCGTGGACGGGCACCCAGACGTGCGCCAGCTAATTGATCAGTTCCAGGCAGGATAGCATCGTATCCGTAGGAGGAAAAACCGGTCTGCGGGCCGGTTTTTTTGTGCCTCGCCACAATCTCAAACAGACGGAGAGCAATGACCAAGAACAAGCAAGACAAACTGCGCGTCGCCCTGATCGGCGCTGGCGGCATCGCTGGGGCGCACATGCGCTATTACCAAGACATGGACGACGTGGAGATGGTGGCCGCGGCGGATGTGGTCCTCGAACGAGCGCAAAAATCCTGCGAGGAATACGAAATCCCCGCAGCCTACGCCGACTACGAGGAGATGCTCCGGCAGGTCGCACCCGACGCGGTGAGCGTCTGTACGCCCAACGGCCTGCACGCTCCCTGCTCCATCGCCGCGCTCGACGCGGGTGCCCACGTCCTCGTCGAAAAACCTTTGGCCATGAATGCGCGCGAGGGGCAGCAGATGCTCGACGCCGCGGAGAAAAACAACAAAAAGCTGATCATTGGCTTCCAGAACCGCTATGATCCAAAGACGCAGTTCATTAAGAAGCTCGTTGACGACGGCGAACTGGGAGCCGTCCTGTACGCCCGAGTGCAGTCCCTGCGACGACGCGGCATCCCCAACTGGGGCGTCTTCGGCCGCAAGGACCTACAAGGCGGCGGCCCGCTGATCGACATCGGCGTCCACATGCTGGAGACCGCGCACTATGCAATGGGCGCGCCCAAACCGGTGGCGGCCAGTGGCAGCACCTATACCTACATCGGCGACAAGCCGTCAAATGTGGCCTCGATCTGGCCCAACTGGGACTACAAAACCTATACGGTCGAGGACTTAGCAGTGGGGCATATCCGCTTTGCCAACGGCGCGATGCTCAGCATTGAGACCAGCTTCGCCGCCCATATCGAGAAGGGTGAGGGAAACTTCACGCTGATGGGCGAGAAGGGCGGTGCTACCTGGGATCCGCCGGGTTTTTTCCATGACGCCAACTCTTACATGGTCAACACCCGGCCCGACTGGCTGCCCACCGGCCTAGCAGCCGACGGCTTCGGCCAGAAGATGCGCAACTTCGTCGATCACGTGCTCTACGGCGCGGAAACCATGTCGCCCGGAGAGCACGGGCTGATGGTGCAGAAAATGATGGACGGGCTGTACGAATCGGCAGAACAGGAGCGGGAAGTGCGTATTGAGTAGGCGGGCGATGAGGTCAGCTCATCGTTGTTTTTTCCTAAAAATGGCGTAAATTTTGAATTAATGCTTCAAATTATACGCCAAATCCAACAAGACATACAGGATGTTCACCGACGTGAGCGCGGACGCCTCCTCGTGCTTACGGGAGCACGCCAAGTGGGGAAATCCACCCTTGCCAGCATGGCGTTTCCCGACTATCCAGTGATTAATCTGGATTCACCTGTGGAACGGACGGCCTACGAGCAGCTAGGGCCGGAAGAATGGATTGCCCGTTACCCACGCGCCATCGTCGATGAGGCGCAGAAGCTGCCGACAGTCATCGAGACCCTAAAAGCGTGTTATGACCGCAATGCGGAGGTGCGTTATATCCTGCTAGGGTCGAGCCAGATTCTGCTGATTGAAAAAGTGCGCGAATCGCTCGCTGGACGCGCTGCACTGCGGGCGCTTTTCCCGTTTACACTACCGGAATTACTGGCGACGACCGACGCGAGCCGGTTGGTCGAGGTACTCGCTGCCGACGATCCGCTCCGCGCCCTCGACCAACTATGCTCGGCAACCTACCACATCACCGCAGCCTACGCGCAGGCCAAGATGCGCTGGGAGTGCTTCCTCCACTGGGGCGGGATGCCACGGCTTAGGGAGTGGGACGACGAGGACCGCTTCGCGTGGTTGCAGGACTATCAAGCGATGTACCTCCAGCGCGACTTGGGCGATTTGGCGCAACTGCGGCGGCTGGAGCCTTTTGTTCGCGCCCAGCAAGCGGCGGCTTTGCGTTCGGGGCAGGTGATCAATTTCTCGGACTTGGCGCGGCTGAGCGATGTGTCTCCAGCGACAGCGCGGCAGTTTATGCGCTACTTGGAACTGAGCTATCAGATTATTCTGTTGCCAGCTTGGTATCGCAATGCGGAAAAACGCCTGAGCAAACAAAGCAAGCTGCACTTTGTCGATCCAGGAATCCGGCGGAGTATTTTGCGGAAACGCGGGGAGGTCGACGGCGCAGAACTGGAAAGCGCGGTGGTAGCGGAAATCTACAAACAGTGCCGCAACTCCCAACTGCCGGTTGAACTATACCATCTGCGCACGGCGGATCGGCGCGAAGTCGACTTATTGATTGAGCGCGAGGATGGGTTTATCGCAGTGGAAGTCAAACAGACAGCGAGGGTCAGCGCCGCCGATTTTCGCCACCTGCGCGGTTTAGAGGACTTGCTGGACAAGCCGCTGCTGTTAGGACTGGTTGTCTCAAACGATACGTCGAGCATCCCCAGCACGGACGGGCGGCTGCGCCACATGGCGATTCCGCATTTGCTGTCGGGAGCAGGATAGACATGGGCCGCCCCTCTAGTTTCATGCTGCAGGGCACCGGCTCAGACGTCGGCAAGTCTTTGCTGGTGGCTGGGTTGTGTCGTGCATATACCCGCCGCGGCATGCGCGTGCGTCCCTTCAAACCGCAGAACATGTCGAACAACGCGGCGGTGACCGTGGACGGCGGGGAGATCGGACGTGCGCAAGCATTGCAGGCCCGCGCCTGCGGCGTGCCGGCTTCGCGGGACATGAATCCGGTCCTGCTCAAGCCGCAGACCGACGCTGGCTCGCAGGTCGTGGTACAGGGTGCGATCTGGGACAATATCCGCGCCGTGGAGTACTACCACCTCAAAGCTGAGTTGCTTCCGCGGGTCCTGAAATCGTACGAGCGGCTGGGGCGGGACGCCGATTTGATCTTGGTGGAAGGCGCGGGGAGCGCGGCGGAAGTGAATTTGCGCGCCGGGGACATCGCCAACATGGGCTTCGCTGAAGCCGCCGATGTGGCGGTCGCGCTGGTGGGCGACATCGACAGGGGCGGCGTCATCGCCAGCCTCGTCGGCACCATGGCCTTGCTATCCAACTCTGAACAAGCTCGGGTCGTCGGCTACATAATCAATCGATTTCGCGGCGATGTCCGGTTGTTCGACTCGGGAATTGAGGTTATCGGCGGCAAGACCGGATTGCCGTGTCTCGGCATCATCCCTTGGTTCGAGCCGGCGAAACAACTGCCGGCGGAAGACTCGGTGTCGGTGGGCCGCAACACCGAAGCTCGACCTAGCGCCGAGATCAAAATTGTGGTTCCGGTGCTGGCGAGGATCGCCAACTTCGACGATCTAGATCCATTGGTGGCTGAGCACGGCGTCGAGGTGCAATTCGTGGAGCCGGGGCGTGCGCTGCCCGGGGACGCGGATCTCGTGGTTTTACCGGGCTCGAAGGCGACGATCGGCGATATGCGCTTCCTGCGGTCGCAGGGGTGGGATGTGGACCTCCGCGCACACCTGCGCCGTGGCGGCTGGCTGCTTGGGCTATGTGGTGGCTATCAGATGCTCGGTCGAATGATTCGGGATCCGGACGGAATCGAAGGCAAGCCGGGCGAGGAACCGGCTCTTGGCTTACTCAATCTGGATACCGAGTTGATCGGTGCCAAGCAGCTTGCGGAAGTGAGCGGCACTGAGCGCCTGACAGGGCAACCGGTACGGGGATACGAGATGCACATGGGTGAGACGACCGGCCCTGCGCTCTCCTCGCCCATGCTGGACCTGAACGGACGGGCCGACGGTGCCGTCTCTTCCGATGGCAAGGTCATGGGTTGCTATCTGCACGGGCTGTTCTCAAGCGATTCGTTCAGGGCCGCCTTCCTAAAGCGTCTGGGCGGCAGGGCCGCGTCTGGGCTCGCCTATGAGTGGCAGATCGATTCCACTCTCGACGCGCTCGCCGATCATCTAGAATCGCACTTGGACCTCGACGCCATCATTCAGATGAGCAAACCACAGCAGCGCTAGAGTCAGCTCGATTGGGTTATTTCATTTGCTAAGTACGCCTCAAACCCATCATCACCTGTGTCACGAAGGTCGCTCAGAATTTTCTTTAGATCGTCGATGTCAGCCGAAATATCTGTCCTCGTTTCCATCTCTGGCGTCACCTAGCCCCTATTTAATCCCACTCCGCCTCAATCCCCAACTCGCGTCCGCACGCCGCTAGCCTTTCCAAATCGTCCAAGTCTATCGGCACCCCTTCGCGGGCGTATTCCTCGCTCTTGCGGTGCTCAATAGTGCCCGGCACGGTCGCCTCGTCGTACCCGCGCACGGGTTCCATGGTCTCGCGGACGCCGCGCACGAGATTGTCAACGCCAGCGCGGAAGGCGTCGGGCGGGGCAAACGCGCCAATGTCCATGACGATGATCAGGCCGCCACTGCCCGCGCTGGGCCACTGCTGAGCAATGGCTCGGGCGCGGTCGCTGTTCTGACCAACGAAAGCTCCGCCCAGCGTCAGTGCCGAGCCGGTGTAGCCCATCGACTTGAAGAAAGCCGGCGGAATCAACTCCTGTAAAGCGTCGTATTCCGGGCCGCGATGATAGTCGGCCAAGATGCAGGTCGCCGCGTCGAGGACCAGCGGCGGCTCTTCTTCCGACGGAAAGCCGAAGGACAGCGGCGGGTTGCCCCAGTAGGCGGACTGCTGGCCTTTGTTGCCGCCCCCTTCGCCGAAGTAATTGGGATGGCTCCCCTGAACCGAAAAGGCGCAGCAACCCTCCTGCATGGCGCGGCGCACGTAGTGCCCGGCCGAGCCGTAGTGCCCGAGGTGGCAGGCCGCGCCGAGGGCGACCTTGTATTGCTTGGCCTTCTCAATGGCCTTTTCGGTGGCCAGCATCATCGGCGCATAGCCCAAGCCGCCGTCGCCGTCGATGAGGACCGTGGTCTCGGTATCTTGGAGCACGCGCAAATCGGGGTTGGGATTGACGGTGCCGTCGCGGAGGCCGCCGCAATAGCCAACCATGGCGCGAGTGCCGTGCGAGCGCACGCCGCGCTGGTCGGAGTTGGACAACAGCTCGGCTAGCTGGTCGGCGTGGTCGGCGCGCATCCCAGCGGCCTTGAGGCAGTCGGCGGTAAAGGAGCGCAGCAGGGCGACGGGTACGCGTTTGAATTCTGCGGGAGGGCGGTTCATATAGCAGTCCTAAATGATTTGAATGATTCTAGCGGAGGATCGTCTTGTACATCCTATTCTGCGTCTATCTGCGTCCATCTGCGGATCACCTTGTACATAGAATTCCTTGGAGTTGTAATTTTCAGACGAGAGCCTCGCGGAGAAAGTCGTAGGCGCGGGCACCGCTGATCTGGTGACGCCCTGAAAAAATGTCGGCTTCCACCCGTCGGCGAGCTGAGAAAACGCCGTACACCCGGCGTGTTTTGGTCAGGCTAGAGCGCACCGCGGCAACGGGGAAGATGGGATCGTGGGTGCCAGCTTCCACCAGCAATGGGCGCGGGGCGCTGCCGCCGGATCGTACTGTTTCCACAGCGCGGTCGCCGGTTGCAGCCGCTTTAGAGTGCGATTGTCGAGTATTTTAGAAGCCATAACGAATCCTAAGAGTGAAGCGGCTAGTTGGTACTAACGGTCGCGATTTTTTGCCGCTATCTCATCACTAATTCCCCAACGACTTGCACCAGTACTTCGTCGCCGATCTCAGCGCGCTGGCGAGGTTCTAAGACGACGAAGCTGTTGGCGTTGAGCATGGAGCTGATGATGTGCGAGCCTTGGCTGCGGGCGGGGCGCACCCAGAACTGACCATCTTGATAGCGCAAGGTAGCGCGCATGTACTGGCGGCGATCGCCGTCGTTGTCGCAGGGGCTCTCCACCCGGGCGTGCGCCTTGGGCAAAGACCACGCCGCTTGCGGATAGCCTGCGGCCTTGCGGATGGCCGGGCGCACGAACTGGAGAAAGGACATCATGCTCGACACCGGGTTGCCGGGTAGGCCGAAATAGGGTACGCCGCCGACTGTGCAAAAGACCAGCGGCTTGCCTGGTTTCATGGCCACGCGCCAGAAAATCGTCTCGGCTCCCAAGTCGTCGAGAACCTTTTTGACGAAATCGTACTCGCCGACCGAGACGCCGCCCGAGGAGACGGCAAAGTCAGCGCGGAGCGCGGCCTCAATGGTGGCGCGGATGGCAGCCTCGTCGTCCGCTACTGTGGGCAACATCACTGGCTCGGCTCCGTGGGCATGGCAAAAGGCGGCTAGGGCGCACGTATTGCTGTTGACGATTTGGCCTTCTCCGGGCGTCTCCTCAATCTCGATCAACTCGTCGCCGGTGGAGAGGATTGCCACGCGTGGGCGGCGATACACCGAGACGAAGCTCTGCTGCACGGCGGCGAGCACGGCCAGCTCCCCAGGACCGCATTCGGTACCGGCCTTGATGATCGGCTCGCCGCAGCGCATGTCCTCGCCGCGTCGGCGAATGTGCGCGCCGCACTCCTCAATGGCGAGGATCTCGACCTCTTGCTCAGCGGGGCGGGTGTCCTCTACCGGGGCGATGGTGTCGGCTCCGGCGGGTACGGCCGCGCCCGTCATAATGCGGCTGGCTTGACCGGGGCCGACCGTTTTTTGCGGCACCTTGCCGGCTGGGATGTCTTCAATGACCTCTAAGGCTACGGGCGCATCGTCCCTCGCGGCGGCTACATCTGCATGGCGCACGGCATAGCCGTCCATGGCCGAGTTGTCGCAGGGCGGATTGTCGCGGCGCGCCAACACGTCTTGGGCGAGTACGCGGCCGATAGCTTCGAGCAGAGAGACGCGTTCGGGGCCGAGGACTTGTACGTGGTTGAGGACGATGGCGCGGGCTTCTTCCGGGGTGAGCATCGGGTCGCGGGGCATATCGAGAATCCTGACTCCTTATTTGTGTAGGCGACAGAAAATACAGCAGAACGATGGCGATACAAATCTCTCGCAGCGGCGCGGCGGGTTCAGCATGGCGTTCAACCAGCAAATGCGGCTAGAGCGGCAGCGTCGGGCGGGTCCTTATACGTGCATTTGTCGTACGAGTCGGCGCGGATTTTGCGCTTGTGGAAGATGTGTAACCGTATCTACAATTTAAAAAGCAGCGTACCCATCATCGACAGCCAAGAGGTGATCACCAAGCCGATAACCAAGTTGAATTTGCCGTTGAACTCGCGGCGTAATTCATTGATTTTGGTCTCGGTCTTGGCCTCAAGACCGTCGATCTTGGCCTCCGTCTTAGCCTCAAGACCGTCGATCTTGGTCTCCGTCTTAGCCTCGAGACCGTCAATCTTGTCTGTCAATTCGGCCCTGAGACTGTCGATCTTGGTATGGTTTTCGCGCACATCCGTCTCGATGAGACTAAGGCGATGGTCAATTTGTTGCAAAACATCGCGAGTGGTGAGCTCGGGAGAGGGTTGTGGAGTGGACATGGTGAGCATCCTTTAGTGTCGGGTCAAAGATAATCGGCTACATGGCTTATGCAAAATGCAGGCCAAGCGCTCAAATCATCGTTGCACTCTGAAAGATGGCTCTTTGCTAGGCGACGCAGTGTAGTATGGGAGAAACAGCCGTGTTGCGATTGCGCTACATAGATCGGTAAGACGGGACTGATGCGGAAGGGCGACTCTACACAAAACCTACGAAATCGTGGCGCACCCACAGCAGGTTGATCAGCCCCAACACGAACCCCGCGATTACCAGCCACTTGAGGCGGCGACCGTGCCGACGGCCAATGCCGCGCAGATAGAGATAGATGCCAAAGACGAACCACGTCGGCAGGGCCAGCCAGATTTTGGTATCCCCACCCGCGAGGTATGCGCCCGGCGCGCCAAAGAACCAAATCGCGCCCATGCCCAAGCCCAAGGTAAAGAGCGAAAAGCCCCCGCCGGCAAAGCGAAAGGTCGCCGCCGCAGCCGTGTCGAGCGCGGGTAGGTAGCTGTTGAGCTGGCCCTTTTTCAGGGCTTGGTGTTGGACGAGATAGCCGACCGCCGAGCAAAACGCCAGTGCGAAACCCACGTGCCCGAGCAGCGTTAAAACTACGTGGATGCCGAGGAAGGGATATTCCACGAGGATCGACTCGGCCTCCTCAAAGCGGAGGGGCATCAGCAGCGAGTAGAGCAGGCCGAGAAAGGCGAGGGGCGCAGTCAGCAGGCCGAGGTGGCGAATGCGCGCATAGCGCTCGCCGAGCAAGCCCGCAACTACCAAGGCCATGACCAGCGAAGCGATGATTACCAACATATTGGCGAAGAGGGCTTGGCCGGAAAGCGCGAAGTGCAGCACGATGCTGATCGCGTGTACGGCCAGCCCCAACTTCAAGCTCTTGCGTCCCAGCGCGTCCCAGCCGCTCTTGTGCCAGAGGAAGTGCCCTTGAAACAGCAGCGCGGCAGCCAAGTAGAACGCCAAGGCGATGACGAGAGAGACAATGCAGAACGTCGTCACGATTTTTTCTCCTCGGCCTCGTCGGCTTCGGCGAGCTCAGACTTCGGCGAGCTCAGTCGAGTCGTCGAGTCGTCGAGCCGGAAGAGGCGGCGCACCGTATCGAGCCGGACATAGCCCTCGTCGTCGTTGGCGAATTCGCGAATCTGCACGAGCGGGTCGTGTAGGAGCTTGTTGGCGTAACCGCGCAAGATGCGCTCGACGAGTTGGCGCTCGTCAGTGGAGAGCGGGCCGAGGTGGGAAGCCCAGCGTGCGAGTTCTTGCTCCTGGAGGTGAGCAGCGCGCTGGCGCAAGGCGCGGATTAGCGGGCCCGTGCCCAAGGCATTGAACCAGTACAAAAACTCCTTTAGCTCGTGGTCGATAATGGCTTGCACGCAGCGTATCTCCCCTTCGCGCTCTTGGCGGTTGGCAGCAACGACTTGTTCGAGACTGTCCATGTCGAACAGGAAGACGTTGTCGATGTCGCGCGCGGCTGGGTCAATGTCGCGTGGCACGGCAATGTCGATGAGAAACAGCGGGCGACCTCGGCGTTGCTCCATGGCCCGGCGCAAGTCAGCGGGCCGAATGACGTAGTCCATGGCCGCAGTAGCCGAGATGACGATGTCAACGACAGCGAGCTGAGCGGCTAGTTCCTCAAAAGGCACGGCCTCGCCGCCCAACTGGCTGGCCAGCGACTGGGAGCGGGCAAAAGTGCGGCTACTTACCAACAGCCGCTCGACGCCAGAGTCAACCAAGTACTGGGCCGTGAGCGCACCCATCTTGCCAGCGCCGACCAAGAGCACGCAACAGCTCGTCAGGTTCTCAAAGACCTGGCCGGCTAGCTCGACCGCGGCCGTGCCAATCGACAGCCGACCGCGGCCAATTTCCGTTTCAGCGCGTGCGCGTTTGCCTACGCGCAGGGAGCGCTGAAAAAGCTCGTTGAGCAACAGGCGCGCCGAACCGTTTTGCTGGGCCATTTCCAGCGCACGGCGCACTTGCCCGAGTATCTCGGACTCGCCGACAACGAGGGAGTCAATGCCGCTGGCGACGCGAAAAAGGTGCACGGCCGCGTCTGAGTCGTTGAGTTGGTAGAAATGGGATTCGAGCGCCGCGACATCTACGCCTTGGCATTCGGCGAGAAAGCGGCGCACTTGGGCCAACCCGCTGTCGCCATCGGCAGCCAAGTACAGCTCGGACCGATTGCAGGTGGAGAGAATGGCCGCCTCGTGCAGCCCGTAGTCGCCGACGAGCCGGGCTAGGGCCGAAGGCTGGTCGCTTTCGGGGAAGGCCAGCCGCTCGCGGATTTCCACCGGCGCGGTGTGGTGATTAATTCCTAAAGTCAGTATATGCACAGCCTTAAAAGTACTTATTTATTTAAAAATTACGAATTGCGAATTGCGAATTGCGAATTACCACCCCCAATTCTTTAATTCCTAATTCCTAATTCAAAAGGAATGCGACCATGATCAAATACCTGCTAGTCGGTTTGACACTCCTAGGTGCGGCAGCCGATGTGGGTGCCGGGGCTTGGACGTTGCAGAGCGGTCAGGTCTGGGGCAAGCTCACGTATTTCCAGCAGCACACAGAAGAGTGGTATGTCGGCAAGGGGCGCTTTGGGGTGCCCGGCACCCGCGCCCGCTACGACTTCGACGGGCAATACGAATCGCGAGCCGTCTTTTTCGAGAGCATGCACGGCGTCACCGACCGCCTAGATATAGGCTTGCAGGTTCCCTACTTCGACCAATCCTTTGCCAACATCGCATTCGCCGAACCCCGCACGGATACCGGCCTGAGCGACATCCGCGCCTTGGCCAAATTTCGCCTCTTGACCAAGCCCTTAGTCCTCGCGCTCAAAGCCGGCGTCAAGATGCCGACCGGAGAGTTTAAAAACGAAGACGGGCTGATTCCAGTAGGCGAGGGGCAGTGGGATTTCGACTTCGTTGGGCAGGTGGGGCGCTCCTTTTGGCCGCTGCCCTTGTACGGCAACCTCGACCTCGGCTATCGCGTCCGCACCCGCAACGAGCAGATCGACCGCGACCCCGGCGACGAGTGGTTTCTCAACGCCGAGCTAGGCTACCAACTCGTGCGTCAACTCATGCTGCTAGGCAAATGCGAAGTGCTACGAAGCGATCCGGCGGTCGTCTTCGGCAGTATTGAGGCCGAGATAAAGCGCATCACCTACCTGACGCCAGCCCTGCTCTACGCCATCGGCCAGCGCACGACTATCGAGGCGGCGGTGCGCTTCTCGCTCAACGGGCGCAATTTTCCAGCCGGGCGCCAGCTCGTCTTGGGGGTAGCGACGACGTTGGGAAAAGCCCTAAGTACACGACAGTAGTGCGGTATGAGATGCTGAGCGGAGCGAAGCGGAGTCGAAGCATCTCAGCACCCCATGCCTAACGTCCATTGGATTACTGTCGTGTACTTAAGGAAAAGACGAAGGTCAGCGGCGCAACTTGGCCAAGCGCTGTTGGATGGCCTCAGCCATGTCGGGTCGCTGGCGAATGACGGCGTCGAAGTGGGGCTTGGCCTCGGCCGAGCGGCCTAGCATCTCCAATACCAGTCCCAAATTGAAATGGGCCTCGGCAAAATCGGGATTGCGTTGCAAGGCTCGTTCAAGGTGGGCGATGGCCTGTTCCCATTCGCGGCCTTGAGCCAACGCAATCCCAAAGTTCACATGAGCCTCCGGGTAATCCGGGTTGTATTCCAGCGCCAACTCGAAATGCTCCAGCGCCAACGGACGCTGGCCGGAGCGCATGTAGAACATGGCCAAGGTGTGGTGGGTGTCCCAGTCTTGAGGGTCGGCTTCGAGCAGCTTCTTGTAGCCGTCGATTTCCTGCCCCAGCCACTTGCGGTAGAAGTCGCGGCGGAGCCGCTCTCGGTCCTCGGGGCGGCGCGGCAAAATCTGCAGCGTCAGGTCGCCCATCTCGTCGGTCGAGTGCAGTCCATAGCGCACCCGCACGGGTGGGTCGTGGGGCTGGCGGGGATTTTGCGCGGAGTTGTCGTACGCGTATTCCATGACCAGCGTCGCACCAGCCGGCAGGAAAACGGGCGCGGAAAATCGGTAGTCGTCTTGCCAGCTAAAGTCCCAGTCCTCAATCCATATAAGCCATTCCCGCTCTCCGTCGGGCAACTCGGCGTACGCCCGAATTTCCCGGCCGAGGTAATGCGCGTGCGGGTAGATGGTCAAGACCTCGACGTCCACGGGCAGCCGGTACGTATCGCGGATCCAATGGTCGCTTGCACCGGCTGGTATATCTATGTCTTTGCGGCCCAAGCGCAGCATGGCCGGGCGGCGCTTGGGCGGCGCATCGGCAAAGAACAGGCCGACGCGGGCCTCAATGGATTCCTCTTTGCCGGTCGGCAACATGTGCAACTGTAGCAGCAAGTCCGTGCTTGGATCGAGCCGCCAAGCCAAGCTGTCGCTGCCGGGATATGGGGTCTTGCCTTGGGTCCAGCCGAGAAAATGCCCGTCGGCGTCCTCGGCCTCGCCAAAACTCATGCCGTCAAAGCCCGGGGCACCGTCGCGTCCGTCGCGCCGCCGCGCCGCGCCGCTGCGGTCGATCATCATGGTGGCGTGATGGACGATGCGCGCGTTGCCCGGCCTGAACTCTAGCGCCTTGACGTAGCGCGTCGAGTCAACGGGCAGCGGGATGGCGAAGTTGCGGAAGACGTCTGGGCCATCGGCCCGCAGGGTGTAGGCCGATGTCATAGAGGCGATTAAATCGGGCTGACCTAGCTCCCATTCACTCTCCCACCGGGGCAGCGGCGGCAAATCGGCGGACTGGCCCTCTTGCTTACCGCGCTCAACCCAACGGCGGATAGTGGCGATCTGCTCGGCGCTCAATCCGCGCTCACCGGCAAAGCTACCATAGCTGCGCTTGGGCTTCCACGGCGGCATGTAGCGGGTCTCCGTGACAAAGGCGATTTGCTCGGCGCGTGCGCTTACATTCTCATAGCTGAGCAAGTCAAAGGGGGCTGGGCCGGCGGGCCGGTGGCAGGGGGCGCAGTTGTGAAAGACGATCGGCGCAATGTCGCGGTTGAAAGTCGGCGCTTCTCCTCCACTGCACCCAAAGCAGGCCGCGACTAGGAATACGCAATAGCGCGTCATTGCAGGTCGGCGATAAAACAGCCAATCGCCTCGGTGGCGCTCGGGTCTGCGGGGCGGCCAGCGAGGGCGGCCTCTAGGGCGTTTGCAAGGTCGTTCCGGGTCGGCTGTGGGCGCATCTGGTCCAAGGCCATGTAGCGGTCGTCAATGCGCCCTCGATAGACGATGTTGCCGCGCTCACCTAACACCACGGCTTCTGGGGTCACGGTCGCGCCGACTCTTTTGACGAGGGCGTGCTGCACGTCTCGCAGAGCTTGGCCCGGCAAGTCGTATTCCCGACCGTGGCGGCGGATGGCGTCCGCATCCTCGCGGCGGTCGGGATACACCAAGTAGAACGCAACGCCTTGCGGCTGGAAGCGGGCATGGAGACGCGCTATGGTCGGGGCGTAGCGGTTGGAGATGGGGCAATCGGTCTGAACAAAGAGCAAAACCGCAGCGGGGGCGCGGTTGACAAAGGGATCGACCGGATTGCCCGCCAAGTCGAGGGCTTTGGGGGGATCGGGACGGCAGCCCACCAACAGTAAAGATGTGAGGATATATAAGAGCATAAAAAGAGAAAACGGATTGAGGAAAAAAGTACTCAAGTAAGGAAAAAGTTGCCCAAATGAGCAAAAAGGTACGCAAAAAACGAGCAACAAGGGCGAAGCGGCGCACCGCGTAGCAATCCCCTCCTATATTTTAAGTCTCATATTTTTCAATCCTTTAGGGCCTTCCTAAAGGATTTTTTGTGCGCGGTCGGATAGGTGGCATGAAATGTGCATAGAACCGAGAGACCCTATCCCATCTCTTATCTAAACATAGAGGTTCTCATTGAAGATCGGTGTCAGCCATTCGGAGGGGTTCCGTTCACAGGTGGAGGAGGCCACCGATGATCCAAACGAGCAACCAACTATGGGGATACGCAGCCAGAGTCCGATCGTGGCGCGGCTG
>VXOR01000076.1 GCA_009840005.1 Gemmatimonadota bacterium | reverse complement strand
AAAAAAACAGACAGAAGGTCAAAATTCGTAAAAACAAAACTTGATCAGAGGTTCCACAAATTATCATCGGCCCCAACTTTTCTTCTTCTTCGACCTCAATCAAGCGTTCTTCTTCAACTTCATGGGAATTTGCCTTTAGTCCTTCCATTTCAAAACACATCAGGCGATTTTCCACAAATTTCATGTCAAATAATATGGCAGTCTCGTCGTCAGATAGTAAAGCGATTTCTTGAGGGATTGCGTGTTCGATATCTTTGCCCAAGTAAACCCCTACTATTTCTTCCTTTGAGTTTATATCTGGAACGTATTCTGTAACGGTCAATGTATTTTTAACGAGCTCTTGGCGTCTTGTCTTTTCGGCGCGGCGAAGGCGACCCAGCATATCACATAATTCCTTCACTCCTTTATCTTTTGAAATATATTCAGTCCATTTTTTTAATTGCTCAATATTTGATAACGATAGATTACCTTTTGATAAATCGAATAATAGGCCCGGTTCTATAGATAAATCGGCCAATGTGTCTGCAAGTAATTGAAGATTTCTTAACCACTCTTTTAATCTATTCAATAACTTTTGCCTAAATTTCTGGATTATCTCTATTTCCCATTTAGCAAATTGCTCATCTAGTAATTTTCTCCACTGTTGCAATAAGAGTTTCCGAAAAATAATTTGCTCTTCGTGTAATTTTTTTAAGTCGTATTCTTTACCTTCTTGAAATTTTGAATCATCCTCTTTAACACGAGCTTGAACTTTGACTTGATATTCTTGAGCTTCCTTGAGCTTTTGGATCTCTGATAACCAGTAATCTTCACCAGTTGTCGAGCTTGTTTGCTTCGCCAATGCTTGAAAATGTTGGAAGTCTCTCTCTAAGTTATCTATTGTCGCGATGTTTTTTGTCTCTAATTCATCTTCTGAATTCTGCAAGACTGTTTGACTCTCTTTAAATAGATTATTTCGCATTAACCACTTCTCAATATTAATATGTTCTCTTTCAATCTCTGATGACAACTGTTCTTCGACACTTGTCTCTTTTGCCACAGGAAATTCTTTATAAAGATTACTCAATATCTCTTGTATTTCGTTCTTAGTTGATTTTTGATTCATAATCAACCTATTAAATTTTCTAAGCGTTTACAGTCCTGACGCCTTAATTTTGCACCCTGTAATTGATCCTCTATGCTTTTCAAAGCAATGTTACGTATATTTTCAGGAATAAATGGTGTCTCTAGTTCTTTCTTAAGTCGGGTCGATCCATTTTCTATTATTTCTATAATATTCTCAATTTCCATAATTAATTTCGATACTGCCTCTTTTAATGATTCAATGAGCCTTTGGTTGATGTCTAATTTTTTTTCTTCTTTATAAAATAGTATTTTAGGAGAGAAATCTGCTACTTCCTGCCAATAATTACCCATCTGGAGATAATACTCTGCCACATCTTCACCATGTTTGTGTATTTTTATTAAACACGTTCCCTGAGAATCAAAGCTACACTCAATCCAATTCAATTCATGTCCTTGTTCATCTATTGGATGAAAAGCATTCCTACTGTTCATTTTGTTTTTTAAAATATAAAAGGTTTTACTTTTCAAAGAACTATAATGTCTAGTACACTTGAAGTACTTCTTTCCATCTTTAAGAATTTCATTCTCATAAACATCTTCACTATGGTAAAGTTCCTTTTTAATTTCCTTTTCTAATTCGTCTTTTTTGTAATCAATTCTATGAAGGCTGACGCCCGTTTCAAAACCGCAGCTTCTCACAGCATCCTCGACTATTTTTATAACCTCTTCGTAGTTATCTTTCGTTGTCCACAAACAATGACGCAGCAACAAAGTATCAACTAAATTCGTTTCTTTTCGTCCAGAGAAAAGTGCTGCGGCTTTCAGCAAAATCGCTGCCTTTTGCCAGCGACGATCTGAAACATATACATCAAGTTCTTCTCCTTTTTCTGCAAAGGATAACCGAATATCATGTATAACGTTTAAGGTTTCTTCTGAAAGTTTAACTTCATGAACCTCCTTGCTCCACCTCTCCCATTCTTCGTGGCTTATTTTCAAGTCAATAGGAATTTCTAAGGCTGCACTAGTCGGCTGGGATTTTAGCAAAGATTCAAAATTCGCCTTTTCTTCCATCGGCGAGACATCCAACCGAACGAGAAAGCGATCATATAATGCTTCCAAGCCTTGTCCTGGAGGCGGTGTTTCGTTTGATGCCGCAATCAGTGCCTTCAACGGAGCAGCTTCTATTTCTGCACCATTGCGAAATGACTTTTCGTTTATAATTGTTAGAAGAGTGTTCAGAATAGAAGGACTTGATTTCCAAATTTCGTCTAAGAACGCGAAGTCAGACCGGGGCAGAAATCCCTCGGTCTTTCGGACGAAATTATCTTTTTTGAGTTCAGTAATCGAGACAGGCCCAAACACTTTCTCTGGAGTACTGAAACGGTGCATTAAATATTCAAAATAACTACTTGTTTCAAAAGCATGGGACAAACGGCGAGCAATCAGGCTCTTTGCTGTTCCGGGCGGACCAAATAAGAATATATTTTGACCTGATAAAGCAGCTAAAAACGAAACTGAAATTGTCTCTTCTCTTTCGTGGATTCCGTTATTCAAAATTTCAACAATTTTTATCATCCTCTTCTTCATTTTTATTACCTTTCCTGATTAGCAGCTTCTCAAGCTGTCAATGAGAATCCCGTCCTCCACAGCTTCTTGCGATAGCACGGCGATGGTATCACGATACATTCGCGGCCCAAATCGTCAGCATGAGCTCGGACTCGCCGATCAGGCGATACTCAGGCAACCTACCGGACAGCCGCTCGCTGTTGTTCATGATGATGTACACACCTTCACCGCGTTTGTACATCATGGTTCGGCGATCCGTCGTCAGCCATTCCTCGTCTGGCGGAACCGGACATTTAGCTAGTAGGCTGGTAATGATTTCATTTCGCGCCGATTGCAGGTAAGCCAGTTCCTCAACTGAGATCGTATTGGGGAGTGAGCCCGGAGAATACAGTTCTAAACGATCGCTAAACAGCCGCAAGCGAATCTTTGAGCCGTGAATGGAATAGTCCCGGTGGGCGACCGCGTTGACCATTGCTTCAAAGACGGCCGCCATGTCAAACTGTGGTCTGTCCAGACGTCCCATATACTTAAAGGCCGCCACCTTCATGTTCTTGGCCACGAACCGACAGGCTTCCACCACCTGCACGTCGAGCGGGCCAGTAATATCGGCGGCGTCGAGTTGATAGGGAGCGGTGGATTGGTCGGTTAGAATATCGACGTCTCGATAGAAAATCGCCTGTATATAAGCATTAGGTAGCCATTGTCGGGGATCTTGGGAGGCCATCAATACGCCAGCAACCGTCGGCCTTAGCGTCCCCTCATCGTCTGTGCGTACCATGTGGAGCTTGGCCAAGAAGTCATCTCGCTCGTCTCGGGATCGAGGAGTCAGGAATCGCTCCCAAAGGTCTAACTGCAAGTCGTCTAGTCCGGCGAGAGAAACGATTTGCTCGTCGAAGCGGATGATGCGGGCCTGACTGCGCTGCTGGAACAATCGAGCAAGGTATTCAGATGACATGACGCACCTACAGCCCCCTCCGGTACCGCTGCGCCGGAATTTTTAGCTGATCGCGGTATTTGGCTATGGTCCGCCGCGCAATTTTCAAGCCGCTCTTGCCCAGCTCCTCGACGATCTGTTGGTCCGAAAGCGGCCGGGCCTTGTCCTCATCGGCGACGAGCTGCGAAATTTTCTCCTTCACCGAGCGCACGGATACGTCTTCGCCTTCGTCCGTAATGAGCTTGTTGCCGAAGAAGTACTTTAGTTCAAAGACCCCGTGCGGCGTCTGCACGTACTTGCCGTTGCTGACGCGGCTAATCGTCGATACGCTCATTCCCACGGCGTCGGCCACGTCCTGCAAGACCATGGGCCGCAGCCGCGTCGGCCCCTCCTCGAAAAAGGGCAACTGCGCCTGCAACAGGTAATTGGCCACCTTGAGCATGGTCGTGCGGCGCTGGTGGATGGCGTTGATGAACCAGCGGGCGTCGTTGAGATTCTTGGCCACGTAGTCCTTGACCGCATCCTCGGTGTCGCCACGGGAATCGTTGAGCAGATGCTGGTATTCAGCATTGATCTTTAAGGACGGCATGGACCCGTCGGCCAGCCACACCTGCCACTCCTCGCCAATTTTTTCGACGACCAAGTCCGGCGTGATGTACGCGACTTCGCTATCCAGCGTCAAGAGATTGTCGTAGTCGCTGCTGGCCAACAGACCCGGATGCGGCTGTAGGCGCTCAATGACCTGTAAAACCTCTTTGAGCTTCTCGTTGGAGATGGCCAAGGCACGGGTGATGTGCTGAAAACGCCGCCGCGTCAGGTCCTCTAAATAGTCGCGCACTACCTGCAAGGCCAGGGCGCTGAGTGGATCGTCGCGCTGGCTCAACTGGATCATCAGGCACTCGCGCAAGTCGCACGCGCCGACTCCAGGCGGGTCAAAAGACTGAATGACGCGCAGTACCTTTTCGACCGCAGCCACTTCCACTTGTAGATCAGCGGCGATTTCGGCGAGCGAGCAACCGACATAACCGCGCTCGTCGATATTGCCGATGATGTACTCGGCGATGGCGCGCTCTTCCGGTCCCAAATCGCCAATCTCGCCTAGCTGACGGTACAGGTACTCTAAGAGGGGTGGCATGGCGGTGATGCGGTTTTCCTGCGGCTCGCGGTCGGTCTCCCAGTTGGGATCGTATTCCGTGCGCTCGCTATTGTACGCACCCACGTCGAACTGGTCGTCCAACAGCGCGTCCCAATCGACCTCCTCCATGTCCTCGGGCAGATCCTCTTCTGCCTTGAGCCCCTCCTCCTGCTCGCGCAGTTCCTCCTCTTCCCCCTCCTCGCGCAGTTCGACGACCTCTTCGAGTAAGGGGTTGAGTTCGAGTTGCTGCTTGACTTCCAGCGTCAAATCCAAGTTGGACATCTGCAACAGCCGCAGCGATTGGATGAGCTGCGGTGCCATCCTTTGCTGGAGGCGCAAGCCGGTATTTTGCTCGGGACGAAGCATTGTAAATTATTGTAAATTAATTACTTAATAAAAATTACCTATCTTGCTATTAGCTGTAAAAACAAGCCCGTGCAGCAAGAAAAGTCAAGGTGCAAACGCGCCTATCTATCGACTCGCTAACTAAAGCGCTCGCCGAGGTAGATGCGCCGCACCTGCTCGTTGGCAATTAACTCTTCGGCTGTGCCCGCAGTTAAAATTTTACCATCCACTAGGATATAGGCGCGCGCGGCGATCTCCAAGGTCTCGCGCACGTTGTGATCGGTAATCAGTACGCCTAAGCCCCGGTTCCTTAGTTCGGCGATGATGTTTTGGATGTCTTCGACCGTGCGCGGATCAATACCGGCAAAAGGCTCGTCGAGGAGCATGTAGTGCGGCTCGCAAGCCAAGGCCCGCGCGATCTCGACCCGGCGCGTCTCGCCGCCCGAAAGCGTGTCGGCGCGTTGGTCGGCGCGCTCTAGCAAGTCCAACTCGGTGAGTAGCTGCCGTTGGCGCGCGGAGATGCGCGCCTTGTTGAGCCCTTGAGCCTCCAAGACGGCGCGAATGTTGTCGGCCACGCTCAGCTTGCGAAAAATGGAGGTCTCCTGCGGCAGGTAGCCAATGCCCATCTGCGCGCGGCGATACATCGGCAGCCCAGTAATATCCGCATCGTTGAGCAAGATGCGGCCCCCGTCCGGCGCGGCAAAGCCGACGATGCTGTGAAAAGTCGTAGTCTTGCCCGCGCCATTGGGCCCTAACAGGCCGACGACTTCCCCTGGCTCGACGCAGATGCTGACCTCGTCAACTACCGCCCGGCCTCCGTAGCGCTTGCTCAATGCGCGCGTTTCCAGTGCCACCTTATGGCTCCTCTGCGGGCGGATAGTAACGACCCTCGATCTCTGGCCCGACCCGCACCTCAGCCAGCGACCCTTCAGCAAAGCGGATATCCAACTCTTCGCCGCTGACCTCATTGACGGAAACCTCTTCGTCCTCTTGCAGCCGCGTGACCAACTCGGCTGCGCCCTTTACCAAGGCACGGTGCAACCCTGCCGCGTCAAAGTACAAGGTCATCTGCTGCCCGCGAAAGCGATTGATCTCTTCGTTATCGGCCCGACGATGCGTCACGTCGGCTGCGGCACTCACTTCTACCCGCTCCAAGTCGCCGTCGGCCATAAAGACTTGCCCGCCTCGCCCCTCGATCCAGCTACGGCGGTCCCCTACCTCAATTTGGCCGCTCACTTGGCCGGGTATGGCGATCCATTCGACTCGGCTGTCTGCTAAGGCGACGACCATGGAATCGGCCATCAGGCGGCTGTGGTAATCGCGCTCGTCGTCCCGTTCTTCCAGCACTACGCCCTCGGCGACCAGCACCCGCGTCGAATCCGCTTCGTATGCACCGCGCGCGGCCGCGACCTCCAGCCCTTCGGCGCGCAGGGCAAAACCACCGGTCCCGGCCAACCGGCCCCGCACGAGATCGAATTGCAGCACAGGGGCGGTGAGCACGAGTTCGCGCTGGCGCAGCGAAGGCGCGCCCCGCATCCACCCAGCCTCTTGCTCCAAGTCGAAAAAGAGCGAATCGCCGGCGAGCGAGCCGTCCAACTCGGGGGCCTTTAGCGCGATTGCGCCCTCGGCGTGGACTTGGCCATCGCATGTATAGCGGAGGGTTTGGGCCGTCAGTTCCCGCGCTCCGGCGCACAAGACCACCCCGCCCTGCGCCGTCAGTTTCTGCTCGGAACGCAAATACGCCAACTGGCGGGCCTCGATCTGCCGCTCGCCCTGTACAAAGGTCGCTGGCTCCCCGCGGGCCTGCAATAGCGCTGCGCTGCGATCTTCCTCTACTTCTGCGGCCCGCAGCTCGGCCTCTTCTTCTTGATAGCGCACCTCGCCTCGTGCCACTAGCCGCTGCTTTTCCGCATCCACTGCAACTTCGTCGGCCGCAAACTGCGCCAGTGAGTCGGCTCCCTCGACCCCGCCACTGAGGTCAAAGCGGCGGGCCTCGGGGAGAAAAGTGGCGCGCGGTCCGCTCAATTTCACGCCGTCGTAGCGCACCTCGACGCTGTCGTAGGCGATCTCTTGCACCCCTTTGACGCGGCGGCTTTCCTCGCGCCGGGCGCGCACCTCCACCATCGCCCCATCCCGACCGCGCCAAAGCCCCTCGACGGCTTCCAAGGACCACGCATCCACGGCAAAATTGCTCGTGAGATTGCGGCCCCACTCCCGTCCTTGACTAACCTCCACTCGCAGCGCACCCGGAATGCGCAACTGCTCGTGCACACTTTCCCACAACAGGGTGTCGGACTGCACCTCTAGGCTGTCCCCAGCCTGCAAAACCACGCCGCCAGCTACGCCAAAGCGATCCCGCTTGTGCTCTAGCACCAAGCGCTCGGCCCTCAGCGTCGAAACGGCCTCATCCCCGCGGAACGCGACCTCTACGCCGCCAGTGGCTACTACCTGCTCTGACTTGGAAAATTCGCGCAAATAAGCAGCGCGGATCTCGATGCGGTAGCCGGGGCGGCCCAGCTCGATGTGTGCGTCCCATGCTTCCCCATCGACCTCGGGAATTTGCAACGGCTCTTCGGGCACTTCTCCCGCGCCACAGGCCCAAAGCACAGCCCCACAGCACCCGGCGCGAAAAAGCCGCGCTCCCCCCGGGAAAGCGCGGCTCATTGAGATGATTGTACTACCCACCGAACTAGGAGGCCGCCGCCTGCCCCTCCTCATGGCTTGCTACTTCCTGTTGGTAGGCCAGCGCGGCCTCGACAAACCCGGCAAACAGAGGTGAAGGATTGTCCATCCGCGACTTAAATTCGGGATGGGCTTGGGTGGCGATGAAGAAGCGGTGGTCCGGCAACTCGATGAATTCCATCAAGCGAGTGCCATCTACTCGGCGGTGATACCCCGAAAAGACTAGCCCCTCCTCTTCGAGCAGTTCGACGAAGCGGGGCGAGACCTCGTAGCGGTGGCGGTGGCGCTCTAGGGCGACTTTATCGCGCTCCAGCATGACCAAACCAACGCGGAACGCTTGGTCGGGATTGGCCAGCAGTTGTGCGATGCGACGGGCGTCTTCGTCGAGGCGGCCCGACGCTTCGTAAACCTGGAGGACGCGGCTGTCGCTTTTGAACACCGCGGCGTATGCACCCAAGCGCATGCTGCCACCGTAGCGATTTTCTTGTAATGCGCTCTTTTGCTCGGCGTCTTGGACGCAGATGACCTGCCACTCGGAATCCGCGTCGAACTCCTCGGAAGTAGCCTCGGCAATCCCGGCGACATTGCGGGCGTATTCAACCACGGCGAGCTGTAAGCCGTAGCACAAGCCCAAATAGGGAATGTTGTGCTCGCGGGCGTAGCCAATGGCCGCAATCACGCCTTCGGCCCCTCCAGCGCCAAAGGCCCCGGGGACGATAATGCCGTCGAATGCGTCGAGCGCTGCTAGCTCCATTTCGCCGCGCTCAAACTGGTGGCCGTCAATCCAAGTGATCTCGACCCGCGCATCCGACGCCACGCCAGCGTGGATCAGCGATTGGTTGACCGAGATGTACGAGTCCGTGAGCTGAAAGTCGCCCGTGACCACGTATTTGCCCACCATGGCCACGCGGACACACTGGCGCGGACGCCGACTGCGCTTGACCAATTCCAACCAAGGCCGCCAGTCTGGAGTCTTTTTGGGCGCGCAGCCGACCCGGCTGAGGATCTTCTCGCCAAGCCTCTCTTTTTCCAAAACCAGCGGGATATTGTAGATCGTCTCCGAGTCCGGGGCCGAAATGATGTGGTCGTAGGGCACATTGGCACCGATCTGGATTTTTTTCTTGCGCACCTCGTCGGTGGCGGTCTCGGCGCGACAGACGATGAAGTCGGGAAAAATACCGTGCTCGCTGAGCATGCGAATGGCCTGCTGCGTGGGCTTGGTCTTCATTTCGCCGACGTGTGGAGGTATGGGCAGATAGGTGATTAGCAGGTGCGCAAAGTGCTCCTCACCCAAGTCCCGCTCCAAGGTCTTTACGGCAAAGAGGAACGGTTCGTTTTCGTAGTCGCCGACAATGCCGCCGATCTCGACCAACACGATGTCGTAGCCCGCGCCCGCCTCTTGCAAGCGGCGGGTGATCTCGTCCGTAATGTGGGGAATCGGCTGCACGGTCTCGCCGAGGTACTCGCCGCGGCGCTCGCGCTCGATGACCGTGTGGTAAATTTGCCCGGTGGTCAGGTTGTTGGAACGCGGCAGGTCCAATCCCAAGAAGCGCTCGTAGTTGCCCAAATCCTGATCGATTTCGCCGCCGTCGTCCGTCACCCACACCTCGCCGTGCTCGGTGGGCCGCATGGTGCCAGCGTCGTAGTTGATGTACGGATCGATCTTGACGGCGGTGGTGCTGTACCCGTATTGCTGCAGAATCTTGCCGATGGAAGCGGTGGTCAAGCCCTTGCCCACGCCGCTTATCACGCCGCCGGTCACGACGACGTATTTAGGGCCTTTATATTCCTCGGCCACGTTGTGCGCTCCTTCGAACTGCCCAAACAAAGAAGCGGCGACAGTGCCCTGCCTCCGCTTCTCAATAGTCAATCGATGATTCTCGGAACTTTGAAGTAGTCCTCTTGTCGCTGCGGGGCCGCGGCGACGATTTCGGCGGCGGCGGGAAAGGACGCGGCCTCGTCGCGGCGAAACGCGTTGGCGAGAGGTAGCACATGAGACGTTGGCTCTACGCCCGTGGTGTCTAGCTCGTTGAGCGTGTCCATGTAGTGCAAGATGCGGTTGAGTTCTCCGACCAGCCTTTCTTCCTCTGCGGGCGAAAAGCGCAACCGCGCTAACTCGGCGACCCCGTGGACCTCTTCTATAGTAACCGCCATAGGTGAACTTTGAACTTAAAATAAAAAAGACGGGGCTGGCTGCACCGACCCCTTCCACGTCGCAAAACAGTGTTAAATATCACGCATCGCCAAAAGCAGCGCAAGGGCTTGTAGCGGGGCATTTCAATGCCTATACTTTGCCGCATGACAAGCAAACAACGCTCACCCCGCAAAGTCCCATGACGCGCAAGGCATTTACCATTGAAGAGGCCAACGCCAAGCTGCCTCAGCTAGAAGACGCGCTCCAGCGCATAGAGGTCAAGAAGGGGGCTGTCCGCTATCACGACCAGCAGTTGCAAATTCTCGACGCGCTCTGGGGCCAAGCGATCACCCGCAGCACCAACCCCGACCGCGACGCCTTCGACCAGCACCGTCGCCGCATCAACGACCTAATCATCGACATCAAGCGCATCGTCGCCGAAGAAATTATCGCCGAAGGCATCCGCTTCCCGGTCGGCGGCCTCGAACGCGGCCTTCTCGACTTCCCCACCACCTACCAAGGCCGCTGGGTGCTGTTGTGCTGGCAGCGCGGCGAACCCCAAGTCGCCTACTGGCACGAACTGAACGCCGGGTACGCCGGTCGCCAAGAGATCACTGCCGAGCACATCATTGCCATGGGCAAGGAAGACGATCCAGCCACAGTCGATGATTCGGCCCTAGACTTCTGAGCGCGGCAATTGCCTTGACAGCGTTTCTCGTTTTTAAGTACTTAAAATGAATGGCTTTCCCCTGAGCCATTACCCGCTCCCCTAGCATCGCCCGCACCTCACCCTCTCCCCCAGCGGAGCGCCCCTCCCCAGCGCCCGGCAGGAGCTAGACCGTGCGCCTCAATCAACTTGAGATTTTCGGTTTTAAGTCCTTCGCCCAAAAGATCGTCATTCCCTTTGACCCGGGTATTACCGCCATCGTCGGCCCCAACGGCTGCGGCAAATCCAATGTGGTGGAGGCCATCCGCTGGGTCTTGGGCGAACAGCGCGCCGGCTCTTTCCGCAGCCAGCGCATGGAGGACGTGATCTTTGCCGGCACTCGCCAGCGCAAGGCCCTCGGCATGGCCGAAGTCGCGCTGGCGATTGAAAACCGCGATAACGCGCTGCCCGTCGAATTCGCCGAGGTCGTGCTAACCCGGCGTCTTTTCCGCTCCGGCGAAAGCGATTACCTGCTCAACAAGATCCCCTGCCGCCTCCTAGACATCACCAACCTGCTCATGGATACCGGCCTCGGCCAAGGCGCTTATGCGGTGATGGAGCAGGGCATGGTCGATGAAATCATCAGCGACAAAACCGAGAACCGCCGCCGCATCCTCGAAGAGGCCGCCGGCATCACTAAGTACAAAGTTCAGCGGCGCTCCACGCGGAATCGCATAGAGGCAGCTCAAGCTGATCTACAGCGGATTGAAGACATCATCGCCGAGGTCAAGCGCCAAGTTGACTCGCTCGGCCGCCAAGTAGGCCGCGCGCGCCGCTACCGCGAACTCAAAGGAGAATTGGACCAACTCGACGTGCGCTTGGGACGCCAGCGCTTCTTCGCACTCAGCGCCCAAATCTCCCCATTGCAAGACGAATTCGCCGCACTCAGCAAGGCGGCCGAAGAAGGCTATACCCGCTTCACCAGCCGCGAGGCCGAGCTCGAAAAGGCGCGCCTCGTGCTGACCGAAGCCGAGAAGGCCATGCAGGAAGCGGGCCTTGAACTCAATCGCCGCATCGAAGCCATCCACGAGCGCGAACAACTCCTCGTAGCTGTGCGCGAGCGGCGCGAGGCCGCTGAACAAATCCGCGCACGCACGGCCCGCGAGCGCACCGATTACAGCACCCAACTCGAAGCCGTGCAGCAGCAGCGCCGCGACAATAGTGCGCAGCTCGACGAAGCGCGCACGACTTTTGTGCAAATAGAGCGCGAATTGCAAGCCCACCAGCAGCGCGCTGCCCAAGCCGAAGAGGAATACAACAGCCACCGAGCCGAGCTGGACCAACGCCAGCGCGGGCGCATGGAGCACCTGCGCCAAGGAAGCGAAATAAGCCGCGCGCTCGAGCGCCAACAGGCCGAACGCGACGCACTCGACGAACGCACGGTTGCCATGCGCGGCGAAGAGGACACAGCCACTACCGAGCGCGATCAAGCCCTGCAAGCGGCTGGCGAGGCCGAATCCGCTCTCGCCGAAACCCGCCAGCAGCTATCCACCTGCCAGCAACAACGCGCCACGGCCCTCGCCGAGCGCGACCAAACCGAGAAGGACCTCCGCGAACTCAGCACACAACGCGATGCGGCCCAGCGCGCCGCTGAGGCCAACCAAGCGCGGCTCCAAGTCCTCGAAAAAGTCCGCGCCGGCTACCAAGGCTATCAAAGCGGAGTCCGCACCTTGATGCTCGAATCGCCCCACGCCGCTCTCTTTCGCGGCGTCTTAGGTGATCTAATCGAAGTCGAAACAGCATACGCCCGCGCGGTCGAGGTCGCCCTCGGCGAGGCGCTGCAAGCATTGATCGCCGACTCGGACAGCGGCCTGCTCAAAGGCATTGCCCATCTCCGGGCGCGTTCCGGGCGCGTCGGCATTCTCTCGCTAGAGGCTCCCCCGCGCACCCTTGGCCCGGTTTTAGACCCAGATCCCATGCCCGGACTGCGCGGCCCGCTGCTAGACTACGTGCGGCCCGAAGCCTCTATCACCCCCCTAATCACCGGCCTCTTGCACAACACCTTTCTGGTCGAAGACCTGCAAACCGCATTAGCCCTGACGCGCCGCTACCCAGATGCCTACGTGCGCTGCGTCACGCCCGATGGCGACGCCGTCGATCTCTTTGGCCTCGCGTCGGGCGGCCAGAGTCAGGCCGAAGACTCGGGCGTCCTCGGCCGCGGACGGGAAATCCGCACCCTGCGCTCGCTCGTCGCCCACCAAAAAGCCCGCTACGCTGCCATCGGCCCTCGGCTCGCTGTACTCGCAGACCAACTCGGCGTACTCACTCAACGCCTAGAGGACCTAGCCACCGAGAACGAAACTTGGCGCACCAAGGAACGCGAGCAGATCCACCAGCACCAGCGCGCCTGCGCTGATGCCGAGCGGCTCGCAGCGCGCCTAGCGCAACTCCACGGCGAAAGCACCAGCTTGGCCAAGCGCTGCCAAGTTCTCGACCAAAGCATCGCCGAACAAGCCGAGCACCTGCACCACAACGAGGCCGAGAGCACCCGCCTCAGCGAGGAAAGCAGCGCCTTGGAAGAGGACCTCAAACAGAGCGAAACCCGCCGGCGCGAACGGCGTGAAGCACTGGGTACCCTTCAGGTAGAACACGCCCGCACTGCCGAAATAGTCCAAGGATTAGAGCGCGACGCCACCCGCCTAAAAAATATCGACGAGAACCTGCAAAATAACATCGAGCGGCTAGCGGCTGAAGGGGTTGAAGCTGAGCGTCAACAGGCCGAGTGCAGCGCGCGCAGCACGGCCTTGGCGGAAGAACTCAAGGGGCTGCATCAAGGCCGCGAGACCTTGGCGGCCGAGCAAGACCAGCGCCGCCAACACTGGGCCGCGGCCAACACCCAAAACCGCGAGTTGCAAGAAAACATCAGCCACTTGCAGCGGCAGCTCAACGAGCAGCGCGAGCGCCGCACGAGCCTCGAAGTGCGCATCTCCGAGATGCAGCTACAGACCCAGCACATTCGCGAGCGCGTGCAGGAGGAGTATCAGTGCGATGTCGCGGCCATGGGGCCCCTCGACGAGGCCCTCGACGAAGAGACCACGCAACAGCGCATTGACCAGTTGCGGCAGTCCCTACATCGCTTGGGCTCGGTACACTTAGGCGTCTTGGAAGAACACCAAGAACAAAAGGAGCGCTACGACTTTCTCCGCCAGCAGCGCGACGATCTAGTCATCGCCGCCGAGGACCTGAAGAAGACCCTCAGCCTAATCGACCGCACGGCGCGGCGGATGTTCCTCCAATCTTTCGAGCAGATTCGCGAGACGTTCAAAGAGACCTTTGTCCGCTTCTTCCCCGGCGGCGAAGCCGACCTCCGCCTCGAGGAAAACATCGATGCCCTAGAGGCCCAAATCGACATCATCGCCCGCCCGCGCGGCAAGCGCCTGCAAAACATTGCCCTGCTGTCGGGCGGCGAGCGGGCGCTGACGGCCATCGCCCTGCTCTTTGCCATCTATCAAGTCAAGCCCAGCCCGTTCTGCATTCTCGACGAGGTCGATGCCCCGCTCGATGACGCCAACATCAACCGCTTCGTGCGCGTACTCAAGGAATTTGCCCGCGAGACGCAATTCGTCGTCGTGACGCACAACAAGATCACCATGGCGGCAGCCGATGCCTTGCACGGCGTCACCATGCCCGAGGAAGGGGTTTCTCAGCTTGTTTCAGTGCGGGTCGAGGGCGAGGAATTGGAAGCAGCAGCGGGATAGCCAAGGCGGAAGCGCACCAACAAAAAAGGGGACCTCAGGCGAGGCCCCCTTTTTCGTGCCATGTACGATGTCACTTCAGTTCGCTCATCCGAAATAAAGCGTGGAGTTCAATGCCTTCTTGGGCTAGACTCTCGATGCCACCGGATTCGCGGTCAATTACGCAGATGGCCTGTGAAACCTCTGCGCCAAGGTTGCGCAGATCTTGGGCGGAAAGAGCAATCTGTCCGCCGGACGTGACGACATCTTCGACAATCAGCAGATTTTTGCCGGCGATGTCGGGGCCTTCGGCGAGTTTGCAGGTGCCGTATTCTTTGGCCTGTTTGCGCACGAAGCAGGCAGGCAATCCCGAAAGCTGAGCGAGCATGGTGGCGATGGGCACCCCGCCGAGTTCGAGACCTGCGAGAATGTCTATGTCGTCGGGGATTAAGGGCTGGAGGTGGATGGCGAGTGCGCGGAGGAGCTCGGGATGGGTTTCAAACTGATATTTGTCGAAATACTCTGTGGCCGTCGCGCCTGAGCGCAAAGTAAATTGTCCTCGCAGGTGAGCGGTCTGATAGATGCAGTGAGCAAGTTCAAGTCGGGTCATAGAACAAACCTATTTCAAAAGAAGTTTTAGTTTTGAAATCAGTTGGGCAGCTCCTCCTCTGGAATATCCCGCAGCCGCGGATTATTTCGGTCTCGCGGCGAGAGAATCGGCCCCCCCTCAATGCCCCAGTCCAACCCCGCATCGGGATCGTCCCAAGCCACGCCCCACTCGTCCGTGCCGTCGTAGTAAGAATCGACCAAGTAGAAAAGCATCGCGTCGGTGACGGCGTAAAAGCCATGCGCTACCCCCGCTGGGATAAAGACACCCCGCAACACCTCTTGATCTAATTCGATAACCTGCCCCTGCCCGCGAGTCGGCGAGCTACGGCGCAGATCGAGCAGCCCGACGCGCAGCACACCCATGCCACAGTGCCAGTAGTCAACTTGGCGATGGTGATAGTGCAAGCCGCGCAGCACCCCCTGTTGCGACTCCGAGCGGCTCCACTGCAAGGCGTCCCAGCCGCGCTGGGGAAACCACTCCTTGCGGTACACCTCGGTAAAGCGACCCCGCTCGTCGCCGTGCGACTGTAGCTCAGCTATATAGACGCCTTCAATAACCGTAGAGGGGCAGATCTGGGCCATCTCAAGCGGCCTTGCCGCAGCATCTTTTGAACTTCTTGCCGCTGCCGCAGGGGCACGGGTCGTTGCGACCGACCTTGGGGGTTTCGCGGCGAAAGGTCTCCACCTTGCCGGGAAAGAGCCGACCTCCGTCCAGCGCGTCGGCCGGCTTTTCCCCTTCTAGCGCGGGCCGCGGCGTCTGCAACCACTCCTCGTGCAATTCCCTCATCTCCGCTTCATCCGGCTCGCCGTCGAACCCGCGCTCTTGGCAAAAGGCACTAAAATCGGCCAGCAAGGCTCCCTGGGGCGAGCGCAGCATTTCCTCGACTTGCTGCACGTCAACTCCGGGCGGCAGGGCCTGCTGGAGTTGGGCCAAGTCCAACTCCGCCAGCGCGGCCGGTTCTTCGTCGTCTGTATCTGGGGGAGCAGCAGGTGCCACCACAGCGGCGATTTGGCCCAGTATCTGGCTCATTTCGCTGCGGTCGGCCTCAGCCGCCGCTGGCAGCACTTGATCGACGATCCAATCTACCTCTTCGCCATCTGTCAACAACTCGACTATTTCTTCAGTCGAGAATTTTTCTGCCCCCTTGGCTTGGCACAAGGTCTCCAAGCGCGTGGCCAACTCTTGCACGAAAACACTCCATTTTTAGGAATTAAGCGGATGAATTTACCGGTGCGAAATCTACCGCTTGCCCCTGTACCTGTCAAAAGAAGCGCCTCAGAAATCTGAGGATGCTCAAATATCTGAGGCTTTTTGGTGCCAATTGCCCCTAAAAACGGGCAATAAGAGGCGCATTTTCCCCTTATTGAAGAATGGCACGATTATTGCTTGTGTACAGACATGACGATAATCGCTTGAATTATACCAGAAAGGAGCACAATCATGGTAGCGATGAATGAACTCACGGATCGGGAAATTTTGCTGCGGGCCGCCGAAGACCAAGGTCATCTCGGCGTGCTGGTCAAACGCTATCGCACCCCCCTGTACAACTTTGTCTATCGCTTTGTCGGCGACAAGGAAACGGCCGAGGATATCGTCCAAGAGACTTTTCTCCGCTGCCTGCGCCACAGCCACCAGTACCCAGCTATCGAACAGGTTTCCACTTGGCTCTACACCATTGCCGGCAACCTGGCCAAAACCGAATTGCGCCGTCGCAAGCGCTGGAATTGGATTCCCATCAGTCCCAGTGATGACGAACAGACCGCCGCCTTCTACGAGCCGACCGCCAAGGACCCACTCCCCGGCGAACAGACCGATGGCAACCGCGTCAAGTCCCTCGTCGTCGATGCCATTGAGGACCTGCCCACAGAATTTCGCGCCGCCGTGCTCCTCCGCGATTTGAAAGGACTCTCGTACGAGGAAATTGCCAAGATCATCAACTGCCCCGTAGGTACGGTCAAGTCCCGCGTCAACCGGGGCCGCCTGCGGCTGCAAAAGACCTTGCGCGGGCTGGCCGAAGAAGTGATTGGATCGCTCGCCGCTCCAGTTTAACCTCTCTGCCAGCTTCCCGTAGCGGCGTTGTCATTGCCCCGCGGCTTGCTCCTAATTATCTTCGCTCACCTGCAATTAGGAGCAAGCCATGACCATTGATGCCCAACGCCTCTACGGCTTTGTCGAGCAACTGCTCGCCGCGCACGCACCCTCGGGCGCGGAATCCGCTATGGACGCCCTCGTCAACGAGCTCGCCGCCCCCATCGGCGACGCCGTCTGGCAGGACGCGGCCGACAATATCATCATCCACATCAAGGGCCAAAGCCACGACCAGCCCGTGGCCGCCGTCGCCCACAAGGACGAGATCGCCCTCATAGTCAAGCGCATCGAGTCCGACGGCAAAATCAGGGTGCAGCCCTTGGGCGGTTTGCACCCCTGGGCACTAGGCGAAAGTCCAGTGGAAATCATGACGCGGGACGGCCTCTGCCCGGGCGTGCTCTCCACCGGAGCCAAGCACGTCTCCACAGAAAGTCCAGCGGGACGGCTCAAAGACGGCCAACCACTCAAGTGGGAACAGATGTGGATTGAAACGAGGCTCACAGCCGAGGAGCTAGCCCAGCGCGGAATCCGCGCTGGCACTCGCGTCGTCATCGCCGGCAAACACAAGACGCTCTGGCATTTGGGCGATTGCGTCTGCGGCTACAACCTCGATTGCCGCGCTGGCTTGGCGGCCATGCTCGAAGTAGGCCTGCACTTGCGGGAGACCCGACCGGCTCAAGACGTGTATCTCGTGGCCAGTTCCAGCGAGGAAATCGGCGGTCACGGCGCAATCTACGCGCTCGGGCGGCTGCCGGTTGATGCGGCCGTTGCCGTTGACATTGCGCCCGCGGCGGCCGAATACGGCACGGCCAACAGCGGCGATCCCATCATCGGCGTCCGCGACACTCGCGGTCTGTACGACGCGCGCATCATCGACCGCTTTGACGCCCTAGCCGCCGCCTGCGGATTCAACATCCAAACGGCCGTCCTCACTTCGTACTCTAGCGACTCGTCGATTGCCAAAACGTCCGGTGCCATTGCGCGCGCTGCGCTTATTGGCTACCCCGGCGACAACACGCACGGGTACGAAATCTGCGCGTGGGACGGCATCGTCAACACGGCGCGGTTGCTTTTGGCTTATTTGGAAAATCCAGTGGTGGACTAAAACGCTCGCCGGACCAAAAAATCCAGCATTTCTTTTAGCATATCGCGCGAGGGGTTGGCCGGAAGTTTCTCGAGGTGCACCAAGCTCTCTGCGACCTTCTGCTGGCACACGCCCTCGACGTAGCGGTCGCATTCGTAGTGCTCGACCAAGGCGATGACCCGCTCGATTTCGGTGGCTGTGTTGAGATGCCGATCTTGGTGCAGGATCGCCAGCACTTCCTCGCGCTCCGCCGCGTTGCATTTACCTAAGAGGTCGATGATAATCAAGGTCCGCTTCCCTTCCGCAATATCCCCACCCCGCTCCTTGCCGTAGGCCCCGGAAGTAACCCCGGGCGCAGAGCCAGCATCCTGTTCGGAAGAGCTCAAGTTCAGCAGGTCGTCGCGAAGCTGGAACGCGATGGCCATGGACTCGCCGAAGTCGCCGATACGAGTTCGCAATTCCATCTCGGCCCCCGCGATAATCGCCCCAGCCGTACACGGCCCCCGGCCCGTGTACCACCCAGTCTTCTTGCGCAACATGGTCATAAACTCGTCCTCGCTGGGAATGTAGCGCTGGCGAATCCAGCCCACGTCGTATGCCTGTCCCTCAAACGTCTCGCACGAGCCGCGGATCATCTCGTCGATCAAATCAAGCGCGACATCCGCCCCCAACACCTCGCGGTTCGCGTTGAGGATCTCAAAGACCTTGGCGTACAGGGCATCGCCGACGTTGATGGTCAATGGGATCCCGTGCAACTTGTGCAAACAGGGCTTGCCGCGCCGCATCTCCGAATCGTCTTCAATATCGTCGTGGACCACGGCAAACGACTGGAACATCTCAAAGGCCACCGCAGTCCGCATGGCTTTCTTTGCGTCGCCGCCGCAGGCTTGGCACGCCAACAGCACCAACACTGGGCGGAATCGCTTACCGCCGCGCTCCGGGTAGTCGCGCATCAGCCGATATAGAAACTCCTCGGGTTCGCGCACCGCGAGGAACGAGAACATCTCCTCTTCTAGGTCTGGAATGTAGCGGTGCAAAAACTGGCGCAGGTCTCGGGGGACCGCAGACATGTTCAACCTTTCGTTGTGAATGGCGCGACCGCATCTACCACCTAGTGCGCTCCACTTGTACCTCGGGATGCGAGACAATTAAATGCCATATAACGGCTTGGCAGGATTCCGTCAGCGGCGTGACTGTATCCGGCGCGACCGTCGGCACAATCGCGCAGGCATCAGCGACTTGGGCCGTAAAGCCGCCATCCCGCCCCACGATGCCGCAAATTTTGGCTCCGACCTCTTTGGCGTACTCCAGTGCTACAACCAAGTTGACACTGGTATTCAGCGGGCGATGGCCACCGCCGACGGACAAGATCAGGATCAGATCCTTTTTGTTTAAACGGCTACCCTCCAGCCACTTGGCAAAAGCCGTATCCCAGCCCTCATCGTTGATGCGCGCCGTCAGTTCCGAGACGTTGTCCGTGGGTGCGTAGGACTCAATACCAGCGATCTTGCGAAAGTCGTTGACCGCGTGGCTCGCATTGCCCGCGCTGCCTCCCACGCCGAGGATAAAAAGCCGCCCACCGCGCTGACGAGTCTCGACGACGAGCTGGACCATCGCTTCAATCGCATTGCGATCTAGCTGCTCGATGACTTGAGCTGCCGCCGCCAAATACTGTTGAGTGTAACTCATCCGCCGCGCTTACAGGCTGTAGCCGGCAGCCGTGGCATCCGCGTAAAAAATCTGGACGGTCTCTAGCGAAAACTGTCCCATTTCCTTGCCCAAGGTCGGCAGCTTTTTGATGATGTCGCTGGTGCAGGTGATGATGTGGCAGCCGATGCTGTCGGCTTGGACGACATTGTACACCTCGCGGGGACTGGCCCAGATGAGTTCGGCTTGGGGGTTGGACGCGAGCAGCTCGACCGACTCGGCCATGACCGGCATGTAGTCTAACCCGGCGTCGGCGATGCGGCCGGCAAAAACCGACACGCAGCACGGTGCCCCGCCCTCGACCGCGGCCGCCACTTCTCGCACTTGGTCGAGCAGAAAGATCGCCGTGACGTTGATCTTGACCCCGGCGTGAGACAGCCGATGGACCAAGTCGTAGCTGACCTCGCCCTTGGTGTTGCTGACGGGGATCTTGGCGTACACGTTTTCGCCCCAAGTGGCGATCTCGTGGGCTTGGCGCTCCATGTCGTCGAATTCGTCTGAAAAGACCTCAAAAGAAATGTGGCGATCGGGAATGGCCGCGACAATGTCGTGGGCAAAGGTCCGGTAGTCGGTGACGCCGGCTTGGCGCATTAAGGTGGGATTGGTCGTAAACCCGGAGACCAGCGGATTGGCATAGCTCGCCAGCATGCTCTCGCGGTCGGCTCCGTCGGCGAAAATTTTAACTGCAAGGTCGGCGGCAGTTTTTTCGTACGCCAGCACTTGCGAAGTGAGGGTGGTCATAGCATTGCTCCTTTAGATTCGCGCTAGGCTTAAGTCTATCTAAATTAAATATAAAGCTCGCTGCCGGAAAATTGCCGCAGCCCACGCGCGGCTCGGTTGGCGTGGTAAAACCCGTATTGTATAATTACAGACAACCACTGCATTTCGCTCGCCATCCATAAGAAGGGGCTTCCGCGATGAAATACCAATGGGCACTAGTCGGTTTGCTAATCGCCTCCACCTGCTCGACAGCCGAGGTACTCTCGCTGCAGGAGTGCATCGACTTGGCCATGCAAAACAACCTGCAACACCAAATGGATCAACAGACCCTAGCCAACAGCCGCGCCCAACTAACGATGGCACGTGCGCCCTTTGCCTTCGGCATGAACGCCGACGTCATCTCCCCTAGCTTTACCGGGCTGAGCGATACCCAAGAAAATATCGCCCTTGAAACCCGAGTTCGTGAAGAGAGTTCCGATGTCTTTTACAGGGGCAGCCTGCGCATGACCCAGCGCCTGCGCCACCTCGGCCAATTCACGCTGAACACTACGGCCCTACGCCGCGATTTCTCGTCCAATCGCCGAGCCGACTTCCTCGACTATTCGGGTTCGACGCGCCTTTTTTACGAGCGCGATCTGCTTGGCCGGCCCAGCGAGGAAGTCGCGCTCAAGCGCGCCGAGCACGGCCTGCAAAGCGCACGTCTCAACTTCGACCGCCAGCGGCTCCAGCTAGAGGGCCAAGTCATCGACGATTACTACGGTCTAGTGCAAAGCGTCCGCGAACTCGAAATTGAGGAACAGCGCCTAGCGCAGTCGCGCGCCAATTTGGAACTAGCCCAACGAAAATTTGAGGTCGGCCTCATCGCCGAAGTAGAAGCTCTGCGCTTGCAGGTAGAGATGCTGCAAGCCGAGGCCACGTACGACCAAGCCCAAACCAATATCGAATCGCGCCGCGACATTCTCCGCGAAACCCTCGGACTCGATGTGTGGGCACCGCTCGAAATCGACACTGATGTCCAGTACGAGATTCACCCCATCGACGCTCAACGCGCCCTTGAAATCGGCTTGGCGCATCGCACCGACATGAAACGAGCCGAGATTTTCGAGGAAATCCGTGCGTTGGAATTAGAAGACACCCGCCGCCGCACCGGCATTAACGCGACTTTCGGAGCCAATGTCAGCATGCGGGGGCACGGCAGTGAGATCGGCGACGTTAGCGATAATTTCGAGCGCAATCAATGGGGAGTTGACCTGCAAATAACCCTGCCGCTGATCGACAGCGGCCAGCGGCAAGCCAACATCAGCCAAGCGCGCATCGCCTTGGAGCAAAGCCGCCTCAGTCGCGAGCAGCAACGCCGCCAAATCATCCAGCAGATCCGCGACGCCACGCGCCGCGTCCACGAGGCCGAGCGCCAGATCGACCTGCGCCAGGCCGCCCTCGAATTTGCCCAGCGCACCTATGATGTCGAGCAGAGCCGCTTTGAACTCGGCTTAGCCGACAGCCAGCAATTGCTCCAAGCCCAAGGCAACCTAACCCAAGCCCAGATCAACGCCTTAGCCGCAGTCATAGGCTACCAGCGCCAGCTCAAAGATGTGCGGCTCGCCACTATGGCCGAGTTAAAAGAACTGGCTCCTTAGCCTCCCAATCCTCATACAAAAGTAAGGGCGACCAGCCGGTCGCCCTTACTTAAATAACGCGCGGACCAAGTGCCTATTTGTCGTCATCTGAGTCCATCAGCGGATGCGTGAATTCTTCTATGTCCTCGCCAAACATCCGCCGTGGGCGCAGCCGAGTATAGGACGGAATCTGGTTTTGCTCCTCGGCCTCCTGACAGGACACGCACAGCCGCGCCGTGGGCAGAGCCTCCAAGCGCGGTTTCGGAATAAACGGACAGGTCGCACACAGGTTTAAGGGCTTCTCAAGACAGGCTTCGCACTTGCCATACGTCGTGCTTTCTAGCTTTTCGAGCGCCAGCGTGACCTCCTCTAACTCGCGGCGCTCAGTATCCCCCAGCGTCACCAAAAGCTCCATGGCTCCGGCCTCGACTGCTCGGTCGAGATCGTCAGCCTTGGGGTCTTGCAGCTCGTCGATCTCGTGCTCGGTTCCGTCCAGATCGCTGAGCAATTCAGCGCGGCGCACGAGGAGCCTCTTCTTCATTCGCTCTCGATCTCGCTTGTTGAGGGCCACCTTTTTGGCCATAGTCTTCTCCCCTTTAACCGGCTCTAACGCCAGTGGATTACCTGGTTAAATACCCGCTGTCTGCAAGCGAAAAACCGCCGTGCCCAGCGGCCCTAACTCCGCGGCGAGCCGCCCGTTGGCCAGCGTCGGCACCGCCTGCCCTCGGAACACTTCAGCCCGCCCCAGAGGCGGCAAGCCCTCCAGACGCAAATCGAGCTGCCGCGAATCTTCGGCGACATTGACGGCGAATACGTAAAAGTCGCCTTTGTACTCTTTGATCGCCACTGCGACCTCACCACTGGTCGGTGGTGACTCCAAGCTGTGCTCCTCCTGCAAGAGCACCGGGCCTAATTCGGCAAGCTCGGCCGCAAGGTGCTGCACTTCTCGCCACAAGGCGAGGGGCTGGATGTGGCGTTCGTTCTCTTGGCAATAGCGGTAAAACAACACGCCCTTGGCCCCTCCAACCAAACCTTGATAGATCATGTTCCGCAACTCGCTCGCCGTCGGCGAGCGCGCCCAATGCTCCACGCCGCCAAAGGCCTGGGCGATCAACCAGACCGGCTTTCGCTCCAGCGAGGTCCAGCGCGCCTGCTCCATATAGCCTCTCACCTGACTGATGGAGTAGTTCGGAATCGGATAGACATCTATAGCCAAGATATCGCTGGCGTCCGAATATGCGGCGTATGTGTGCGGCCGGTTGTTGACCAAATAGATCGGATGATAGGGATCGAGTTCCCGGATTAGCTCGTATATCGCCAAGGCCGACGCCGGAGCCATTTTGGTCTCGGCTGGCTCGTCAACCAGATACCACGCCAAGAGTGCCGGATGCTGGCGATAGCGTTTGACGAGGGCGGCAATGGCCCGATAATCCGGCTCGGGCTCGCGCCGGGCGTACTCGGTCAGCTCTAGGAGTATCTGGATCCCCTCTACGGCGGCCGCATCCATCAGCGCGGCGACCTCTTCGCCACGCAGCTTGTAGTAGTAATCCCCAGAATTAAAATGTAGCTGGCGCATTGGAGCGAGGATATCTGCCCGCAGCCAGTACAGCCCAATGGGAAAAAACGGCTCGCCATCGACGAGCAAGGACTGGCTGAATAGGTCGATTTTCACCTCTCGTATGGCTGGTGCGAACTTCTCGCAGGCCACGGCCAGCGAATCCGCCCCGCCGACCGGGTCCAGCCACCGCGCCACCAACTCATAACGCCCTGTGGGCAAGGCGTCTGCGGCAAAGGCCCCAGCGACCTCCTGCCCAACCATGTTCGCCTCCAAGCGATCCAAGACCTCGCCGCCGCGCTGCAACTCGACCGCTACGGGGACGGTCGTATCAGCGCGGCGATTGCGCCGCAGCCGGAAGCGAATCTCATCCTCTACGGTATAATACGAGCGATCGCCTGAAAGCTCCCAAGCGGGCCGGGCAAACAGGCGCAACTCTTCGACCACGTGGATAGTCGTGTCGCGTTGCGGATCGTACAGCCGCAGGGCTGCGCGGTGTATGCCGGCCTCTGCCAGCCGATATGGCAGTGCATAACGCACTAGACGCCCCTGCAGTACCTGCAACCGGTGCTCGACCTTGTGCTGCTCGCCCGAAGGGGTTTCCCACTCCAGCAGCGCTAACAGGAGGCGCGAACCAGTACCCGGCCTGAACAACTGCAAGTCGAGCAGGTTGTCGCCTACTATAGGTTGTTGTTCTTGGATGATCTGGACCGTCGGCCCATCGGGCGTCGTCTTGGGAGTCATTTGCCCGCAAGCACTTAACAATGCCAACAAGGCAAAGTAAAAGGGCCGAGAGACAGCGCCCCTCGGCCCACCCCTCGGCAGCAAGCGCCCCTTCAAGGCAACCTGCCGACTTGCTCGGTCTCGAGCGAACGCAAGCGATCCCTGAGCGAAGCGGCCAGCTCAAATCGCTCCGCTTCGACTGCGGCCTGTAGATCAGCCGTCAGTCGCTCGCGCAACGTGCGCGGTCGAGTGCTTTCCACCTCGCTCTCCCACTCGCGCAAAAAGAGCAGTTCAGGGCATTCGTCGAGCTGGTCCAATTGACCAATTTTGGCGAGAAACTCCTCAATTTCGACGATGCCTCGGCGGATTTCAGTTAGAGCCTCGGCGTAGTTTTCGGCCTCTAGACAGGCCAGCGCCCGCGCCTGCACTCGATGCGCTGTGACAAAGACGCGGTATTGTTCGGCTAACTGACGGTCCTCGTCCTCTTCGGCGTATTCGTAGCACAAATCGAGGATGGCGAGGTTGTGCTCGGCGTCTTCTTCGGCTCGCACGTATTCCTTCAGTTCGAAAAAACCAATCCGCCGCCAGTAGTATTTCATGGCCTCTTGGGCCAACTCGGAACAATCCTCGTGCGAGAGGCGAAAGGTGCCCGGGCCGTGTGCTTTTTCCCACTCGCGTCGCTTTTGGCAGTAGTAATCCAACAGCGACACATAGCCGTGCGGACGGAGCGCGTCGGGACGGCCCCGCCACTCTAGCTGCATCAAGCCCATATCCATGCGGATTTGGAGCTTGGCGCTGCCATTGCCGCCTCGTATCTTACGCACGCTCAACTCGCCTGGGGCGTATTTCCAATCGCCGAGGATCGGGCCGATATCGCGTTCCATAATGGGTGATAACCTCGAATTACACTTGGCCTTTCGGCCGGGGGTAAACAGGCGAACCAAGCGTCCGCGTATCCCGCCTCGTTGAGGCGGGCCTAACGCGCATTTCGGTGATTTTTCGGATAGAATCGTCCTATTATATGCGCTCGACGTACCCTTGTCAACTTACAGATCGGAGACTGTGGAATCGGCTTCTACCACCGGCGGCACCCCGGTGATTTCGCTTATTATGGCTAGTAACTCCTTGTGCAAGGTCGGGCGACTTACGCGCAGGCTGTCTAGGTGATTTTCAATCACTGGAATGGCGTCCGCCCCCACCGTTGTAAGCGCCTGATGGGTTAGGGTGCGCTCCTCGGGCGTGGGGTCGTATTCCATCTGCGTAGGCTCGATAGGCGTGCCGAACATACTCACCCGAGGCTGGCCCCCCTCCCCAAAGGGGTCCAATCCCACATTCGGATAGCGTCGCGGGCCGTCCGTGGAGTCGGGATGCATCCGTGCGTAGGGATAGGGAGATATCTCCTCGCCGGTGAACACCCCCCGGGGGGTTCGCTGCTCAGAGCGCAGGGTAAGCATGTCGTAGTAATCGAGGGCATTGACCAAAATTTCAGCCGCCTTAGTCCCCCCCATCTGCCCGAGCGCTTCTATGGCGGCCATCCGCAGTTCGGAGTCGGCCGTATTGAGCGAGTAGTTGAGTAGCCTCCCTATATCCAAGGCCGCGCTCTGATCGCCGATGATGCCCAAGGCGCGGAGTGCGTCCTGCTTGAGCGTAGTGCGCTGGTCGTAGTCTTGGAGCGCCATTTTCAGCACCGGCACGGCGCGCGGATCGCCGATCTCACCTAAGATGCGCGCGGCCTTGCGCCGCGTGGCATAGGGGTAATCCTGGCGGGAGACGATCTCCATAATGCGATCTAACTGCGCGTGGTCGCCCTCCTGATAGAGCTTGTGCATCTGGTTGACATTCGTGCAACCCAAGGGGGCCAAAACGACCGCCAAAAGTGCGATCCTATACATGGCTAGCTCCTTTGTCTATCCCCTTGCCGCGAGGAGGTCTTTCCTCTATACTTCAAATTTTCCACTACGCAGCAGGAACTTCAGTGAACGCCCCACAAACCCACAACCGCCAACCCATTCCCGGTATTAAAGATACGCTTGCCATATCTAGCGGCAAGGGCGGCGTCGGCAAGTCCACGCTCTGCGCCAACTTGGCTGTGAGTTTGGCCGACCAAGGGCTACAGATCGGCTTGCTCGACGCCGACATCTACGGCCCCAACATTCCGGGCCTGCTGGGCTTAGAGGGGCGACCGACCGCAGACGACGGCCGCATCCAACCCTTGACTGTGCACGGCCTCAAAGCCATTTCCATGGGGCTGCTTATCGACCCGGGCACCCCGGTCGTGTGGCGCGGCCCCATGCTGGCCAAGATGATGCACCAATTCCTCTTCAACGTCACTTGGGGCGAGCTCGATTTGCTGCTCATAGACTTGCCCCCAGGGACCGGAGACGTACAAATCACGTTGACCCAAGTAGCGCCCTTGACTGCGGCCTTGATCATCACCACGCCCTCGGCCATCGCCCTCGAAGATGTGCGTCGCGGCGTCGAGATGTTCCGCCAGACCGAGGTCCCCATCGTCGGCTTGGTTGAGAACATGAGCTATTTCCACTGCGACAACTGCGACCATACCGACCCCATTTTCGGAACTGGAGGAGGCCGCGCTACGGCCAGCCGCTTGGACATTCCCTATCTGGGCGAAATTCCGCTCGACCCGCTCGTCCGCAGCCAAGCCGACGCAGGAGAGCCGGTCGTAAGAGCGCACCCCCATGCCGGGGGCAGCCAAGCCCTCGCGCACCTAGCCGCCGACATCGGCGCTTATTTCCAGCGCGCATGAGCCGCATCCAAATCGCCTGCGTCGGCGCTGGGTATTGGGGCAAAAACCTAGTGCGCGTCTTCCACGACCTACCCGACGTACATCTGCGCCAAGTCTGCGACGCCAGCACAGAAATCCGCAGCGCCATCCAGCGCCAGTACCCAGAAGTCCCTATCACCGCCAACTACAACGAAGTGCTAGGCGACGACGCGCTCGACGCCATAGTATTGGCCGTCCCAGCCGCCGAGCACTACGAATTGGCCCGCCGCGCCCTAGAGCGAGGCAAGCACGTGTACGTCGAAAAGCCCATGACCCTCGACGCCGCTACGTCGGCCCACCTAGTCGAATTGGCCGCAGAGCGGGATCGGGTGCTGATGGTCGGGCACCTGCTGAAGTACCACCCGGCTGTGCACATGCTGCATGATTTGGTACTGGAAGGCGCGCTGGGCGACTTGTATTACTTGTACTCCCAGCGCGTCAATTTGGGCATTGTCCGCAGCGACGAAAACGCCCTGTGGAGCTTGGCACCACACGACATTTCGGTCATCCTGTACCTGCTCGGCCAAGAGCCGGACGCGGTCAGTGCCCGCGGTGAGTGCTATTTACAACCCGACATCGAAGACGTGGTCTTTGCCAATTTGCACTTTGCCGATGGCAAGATGGCGCAGATGCAACTCTCTTGGCTCGACCCGCACCGCATTCGCCGTCTGACCGTGGTCGGCAGCCGCAAGATGGCGGTGTTTGACGATGTGGAAAGCGCGGAAAAGGTGCGCATCTACGACAAATCGGCCGAGCGACCGCAATACGACTCGTATGGCGACTCCATTGCGCTGCGCTTTGGCGATGTCGTCATTCCGCGGCTACAAATGGCCGAGCCGCTCAAGCTGGAGTGCCAGCACTTCGTCGAGTGCGTGCGCACCGGCCAAACACCCCGCAGCGATGGCCACGACGGCCTGCGCGTCGTGCGCGTATTGGAGGCTGCACAAGCGTCGCTACGCCAAGCCGGTGCCCCCGTGCCGCTGCGCTAGCGCACGGTAAATTCCGAGTACATCTCAGCTTGGTTGCCGCTCATATCCCGCACCCTCAGCACTAGGCGGTGCGCACCCGGCGACAAGTCTTCCAGCAAATGCCCATACACGCGCCCGGCTTCTGGGTCGTATTCGGCGATTAGCGGGCGTCCGTCGAGTGCGAATTCAATGTCTGTTTCCCGCCCAATGCCCGCGCCTTGGTCGCGCACCGCGCCGCGAATTTCCGGGCGCGAGCCAACGACGGCTCCTTCAGCGGGCTGCAAACTGCTGATCTCAGGGGGTTCCAAATCGGCCAGCAGCGCATAGCGGCCAAAGCGGCGCACCCGCGCCACCACCTGCCGAGCCGCAGCGTCCCATTCATTGCTCACCAGCGACCACTTTTCAGCAGCGACCTCTCGGTAGATGCCTAGCTTCTCCGGCGGCATCGTTTCCCGGTCGTAGCGCAACCGCAACTCGACTTTGCGGTCAAAGCTAACATCAGGTCCCAAGGCAAAAGCCGGACCAGCCGCCACTAGCGCAGCGGATACGCGCGGCTCAAAAGCCACGACTTGCGGGAAAAACGGCGCGTACGCGCTCGCCGCGGCAAAGCCCAATTCGACCGCGCCGTTGGCATAAGTCAGCTTGGCGGGGGCACCCGGCTTCAAGAATTGCCGATCGAGGACGACCTTTTGCACGGCTCCCTTTGACGTCCGCAGCAAAACCGACCCTGTTGCCGGGTCGTTCGCATCGAGCGGCACTACGACTCGGAACTCGCGCAAGCCGGTCTGGCGAGGGCTGACATTAACGGTATCAACGCGGACCAAAGGCGCAGCGCTAGGCACTTGTTCATAGCGCATCACGAGTTCGACGAAATCCGCGTGAGGACGGCGCTCTAGGGCAAAGGTCGGCGCAACGGCCCCGTCGTCGGGCAGGCGACAAACGGCAAAGGCTGCGGCACCCGCCGGATCCCGCGCCTGGATCCGCCAATAGGAAGCGTTGCGGTGGATCTGCCACTTGAGCGGGCCGGGACGGCTCTGCCGCCGATCTACGCGCCGCCAGTTTTCGCCATCGCGAGAACTGGCCAATTCTACTTCCACGAGCCGGTTGTCTGCATCAGTCATCCGCGCCTCAATAAAGGTCCCGCCCGCTTTCGCCACGATCCGCGCCCCGGCAATGGCCGGCGGTTCAGCAACCACCAACCCAAAGCGCACCCGACTCTCGTTGCCGTTGATATCCGCAACGACGAGGACTGCTTCATGCCGCCCCCTGGCCAAGTTTAGGATGCCATCGCTAGGTCCCTCGTAGAATTCGAGGCGATTGCCCGGCAAACGGCACAAGTTGTAAAAGCGGCCCACCCCGCCCTTAAAAGCAGTTAGTGGCCGGTCCAAATACATCTGGTGCATATCGCCGTATCTGACCTGCTCGTAGCTCGCGGCAAAAACCGGCTCGCCGTCGATGTGCAAAGATGCGCGATAAGGAGCGAGCTTGTTGGGGGCCGCGTCGGCGCGATCGTACATCAACGCGCTAATGCTCACCGGGCCGAGCACCTGCACGGGCCGCACTCCAATGAACTCCCCCCGGCTCGGCTGCCAGCGCAAATTCAGCACATAGGGGTCGCGCCCTCCCTCGACTTGGGCATTGCGGCCATGCGGCGTGATAGCCACGCGCTGCAAGGTCGGCGCGATCGTATCGGCGATGGCGAACCCGTGCAAGAGGGGATTGATCGCCACATTATTTGCGTCGCGCAGTTCTAGGTGCAAATGGGGAGGACCAGCCCCGCTCTCGCCGCTCCAAGCGATAACCGAACCGCCGAGCACTGGAATTTCCCCCTCCTTAAAATACAAATCCACGCTATAGCGTCCGCGCTGCTGCTGTGCTTGCTGCACGAGTTCGTCCATCGGCGCGGCAAAGTCCTCTAGATGGGCATATACTACCGTGCGGCCATCGGCCAATTTCTGGTACAGAGCCCGGCCATAGCCCCAAGGCGAGGTGCGCACGCGCCAGATATAGCCATCGGCTAGGGCCTGGACGGGGTGGCCGGTCTCGCCCCAAGTCTTGAGATCTATACCGGCGTGGAAGGCGCGGGAACGCGATTCGCCGAAGGTGGAAGTCAGGGCCGGTGCAAGGCGCAGTGGCCAGACGAGGCCCCCTTCTTCCGCGCTGGCCGGCAGGGCCGCCACCAATAAGACCATCCATTTAATCACATTAATCATATTAATCACAGTCGCAGTCGCAGTCGTCCTCGTATGTATGCAGGGCCATGCGGTCCGGGGCCACTTCGAGAAAGTGGAGGGGTTTTTCGGTCCAAGCACCGGTGTTGAAGTAGCACTGGCCCTGCCGCTCAATTGCCATGGCCGCGTGCGTGTGCCCGCAGACCACCGCTTCAACCCCCTCCTGCTGCGCCACGCGCAAGGCGTTGTGCGCCACGTGTTCGTTGAGCACCCGGTAGAGCAAAGGCCACTTCTTGGCGTATTCGGCCACATGGGCATCGCGCCCACCGAGCCAGATGCGGCAGCGGTGCAAGCGGCGGAAGGCCCACTTGAACGCCGCGTGCCGGGGCATTAGCCGATCGAGCCGATGGCCGTGAATTACGAGCAGCCGCCGGTCGAGCCGCCAGCTATCGACAAAGCGAATTTGCCCCGAATCAGCCAGCTTTAACTCGGCGTCGCGATTGCCGTACACCCAAATTACGGGCCGGGATTGCGACTCGCGCACGAGGCGCTCCAGCACGGCCTGATGGGCAGCGGGCAGGGCTTGGCCCGGCCTATCTATGACGTCGCCGTTGAGCACGAGCGGCACCCCTTGAGGCAAGGTATCCAGCCAAAACAAAAAATGGCGATGATAAAAGTAAGCCGATCCGAGATGCAGATCGCTGACGACAAAGCAGCGTGTGACGCCCATGCCCTTTGCTGTATGGGTTTATATTCTTTAGGAATTAGGAATTAGGAATTAGGAATTAGGAATTAGGAATTCCCGTCCCCAATTTTTAATTCCTAATTTTTAATTCCTAATTTCTGAAAGCTGCCCGATGAATAAACAGACAACCTCACCTGCACGCAAAGCGTACGACCCGGATAAATTACAGGCCCTGCTCCAGTACCTCGGCCGCCTGCTACCCAACGACCAAGAGCGCACGGCCTTTTATCAGTGCTCGCGCACGCCTCCCCCAGCTTCGCTGCGCTTGAACGCGCTACAAGCGCAAGCGCAACACGTCCGGCCCTACCTAGACCAGCACGGCCAAAGCGTGCCTTGGTGCAGCGAGGGCTTCACCCTGCCGGAAAGCGACACCAGCCTCGGCCAGACCATTGAACACGCCATGGGCGCGTATTACGTCCAAGCCAAGGCCCCCATGCTGGCCATCGAAGTCTTGGCCCCTCAGCCCGGCGAGCGCGTCCTCGACCTGTGCGCCGCCCCAGGCGGCAAGTCCACCCAGATTGCCGCGCGCATGCAAAACAGCGGCTTACTGCTAGCCAATGAACCCCAGCGCAAGCGTATGCCCGCCCTCGTGGGCAACTTGGAGCGCTGCGGAGTGGCCAATTGCGTCTTGACCCAAGCCATAGGGACCATGCTGACGCGCTACTTCCCCAACTTTTTCGACCGCATCCTCGTCGATGCACCGTGCTCGGGCGATGGCATCGTGCGCAAAGACCAGAACATGCTCGCCTACTGGTCGCCGCAAGACGCCCAGCGCCTCGCGCAGCAACAAAAGGGCCTCTTGCGCGCCGCCTACCAGATGCTGCGCCCCGGCGGCACCTTGGTGTATTCGACGTGCTCGCTCTCGCTGGAGGAAAACGAAGAAGTGCTGCTCGGGCTGTTGCGCCGCTATAAGGAAGACGTCGCGATCCTCCCCATCGCAGAGTTCGCAGGACCGCCGCTGCCGGATGCGCTGGCCGCCCAATTCCCAGCCGAGTTCGCCCGCTGCGTCCGCATCTGGCCCCACCACCACGACACCGAAGGCGCTTTCGTCGCACGCCTTGCCAAACGCGCGCCAACGCCAAGCCTCGAAGACGCCCCTGATTGGGCTGCATCGACGACCGAGCCCGCCGCTGCCGAGTCCCGACGCGCCATCGAAGACCGATGGAGCGGAACCCTGCCCTGTCCCTCGGACCAAATATTTACTCTCAGCAATCGCCACTTGTGCCGACAACCGGCGCTCGGTCCAGCCATCCAAGAGCATCTGCCCTACTTCGTCCGCGGCGGCATGAAGGTGGCCCGCCCCCACAAAGGATACCACTACCTGTCCCAGCAAACCGTCGCCCTGTGGGGGCATCTCATGCAGGGGCCCAGCGTCGAATTGAACTGGTCGCAACTACAGGACTTGTTTGAGGGACGTCCGATCTACTGCGACTCGTCCACGGGCCTCAAAGGCGAAATTTTCTGCCGCTTTGGGCCGTGGACCATCTGTCGAGCCATCGCTAGAGAGGAAGGCCGCCTAATCGAAGGCATGCTGCCGCGCGCGTTGTTCCGCGCCCAGCTAGCGTCGCTGATATAGGGTTACTTTTTCCCTTCCGGCCCCTGCCAAGGCGGGAAGAGTTGATGTTCAATCCGCAGCACGTTGCAGATGCGGCCGGCAATAAAATCGCCCAAATCGTCAAAAGTCTGCGGCTTTTGATAAAAGGCTGGCATGGCCGGCAGAATGACTGCCCCGGCCTCGGCCGCTGCCGTCATGTTGCGCAACTGAATCAGGTTGAGCGGGGTCTCGCGCACCACCAGCACCAGCGGCCGCCGTTCCTTGAGACTGACATCGGCCGCTCGCTCAATCAGGCTCGCAGACGCCCCGCGAGCAATGCCCGACAGCGTCTTAACCGAACAAGGCACCACCACCATGCCGTCGATGGCCACCGAACCACTGGCGATGGAAGCCGCTAGGTCGCTGGCATTGTACTCGTGCAGTTCACCAGCTTGGGTCTCTTCCCCGTAGCACCGCGTTATAAACGCGCGCAAGCTCTCCTTGTCGGGACGGAAACCCAACTCTTCGACGAGCAGGTAGCGCCCGTATTTGGACAGCACCAGATGCACTTGGTGCCCGCCGATCAGCAAGGCGCACAGCAGGCGGCCCGCGTAGAGCGCACCACTGGCCCCGGTGATGCCGACGACGATCTGCTTGCCGCTCACGACGTCTCCTTTAGTGCCTCGCGGCCGGCTTCGAGCGTGGCGACAATCGCATCCACGTCATAGACGCAACCGCCCCAAGTGCCGCCGCCGACGTTTTGTAGCGCCGCCCACAACTTAGTGTCGTCGGGCAGTTCTGCTTCGGGCGCAAGGTCGGGGCGCAAGGTGCGCTCGGCCAGCACCCGCTGGCCTTCCTCTGCGCCAAACTCCTCGCCTGCGCAGCCGACCAAATCGATGCGTCCGCGCAGGTTGTGGCAGTCGATTTCAATGGCGATCAAGTCGCCGTCCCGCAGCTTGCCGATTGGCCCGCCAGCCAAGGCCTCTGGGCCGATGTGCCCAATGCAAGGGCCGGAGGAAAACCCCGAAAACCGCGCATCCGTAAGCAGGGCCACGCGCTTGCCAATATCCGTGTACTTGAGCGCGATCGTAACTTGTGCCACTTCCTCCATTCCCGTGCCCATCGGCCCGCAGCTAATCATCACCAACACATCGCCCGGCTCGATCTCGCCAGCCTTGATCGCGGCAATGGTGTCGCGTTCGGTGGTAAAAATCTTCGCCGGCCCCGTGTGCCGATAGATCCCTTGCGCGTCGAGCAGCGAAGCGTCAATGGCCGTGCTTTTGACGACCGCGCCCTCGGGTGAAATATTGCCGACCGGGAAACAAATGGTGCTAGTCAGCCCCTTAGAGCGGGCGCGATCAGCGTCCATAATCACATCGTCTGGATCCACCCCGTCTAGCTTTCGCAGTTCCTCGCGGAAGCGGTGACGGCGCGGTGCATCCTCCCACCAGTCGAGATTTTCGCCCAGCGTGCGGCCCGTAACCGTCATCACCCCCTCCTCCAACAACCCCAAGCGGCGCAGGTGCAACATGACCTCCGGCACCCCACCGGCTAAAAAGGCGCGCACGGTAACGTGGAACTCAGGGCCGTTGGGCAGCACATCCACCAAGCGCGGCACCTCGCGGTTGATCCGGTCCCAATCCTCAACCTCTGGCCGCTTCCGCCCAGCCGCATGGGCAATAGCCGGCACGTGCAGGATCAAGTTCGTCGAACCGCCAAAAGCCGCGTGGGCGACCATGGCGTTGTGCAGCGCCTGATCGGTGACCAACTCCTGCGAGCGAATGCCTGCGGCCTCCAGCGCCATCAGTGCCCGCGCCGAGCGCACGGCCATATCGTGCCAGACTGCTTCTCCCGAAGGAGCCAGCGCCGAATGCGGCAGCGACAGCCCCATCGCCTCACCCACCACTTGGGTCGTGGCCGCAGTCCCCAAAAACTGGCACCCACCCCCCGGCGTGGCACAGGCGCGGCAGCCGAGCACCTGAAAGTCGTCGATATCCATCTCGCCCTGCGCCAGCCGCGAACCCGCCGACTGGATCTTGCCCGCATCCTCGCCTTCTTCCGGCGGCAGGGTCACTCCACCGGGCACGACAATGACCGGCAGGTCTGGCGTACCCGCTAGGGCAATGAGGACTGCCGGCAATCCCTTGTCGCAGGTGCCCACACCCATTACGCCGCGCCGCGTCGGCAACGAGCGAATCAAGCGACGCAGGATCATGGCCGCGTCGTTGCGGTACGGCAAGCTATCGAACATGCCCGTCGTACCCTGCGTGCGGCCATCGCACGGGTCTGAGCAATAGGCGGCAAAGGGAATGCCGCCCCGGCGGTGGATCTCCTCGGCCGCGGCCTCCATCAGCAGGCCGATTTCCCAATGGCCGGTGTGGTAACCCAGCGCGATTGGCCGTCCGTCCGGGGCGCGGATGCCGCCCTGCGTGCTGACGATGAGGAACTCTCCCCGGCCCAGTTCGTCGGGGTTCCAGCCCATTCCCGCGTTCTGGCTGTAGCCAAAGATGTGGCCGCTCGGCGCTTCTACGACCTGCTCTATGGTCAGCGGCAGCTTGCCGCTGGGGCCGGGCGCACGGGTGCGGACTTGATAGATTTCATCATCGGTCTCGCCGACGATTTCTGCAAAGGAATCAGTATTCATACTGCCTCGTTTATGGTTCACTAATTCACTGATGTTACGTATCGTCCTGCCTGTATGCTAGCCCCTGTCATGCTGAGCGGAGCGAAGCATCCCATACCTAGGTGCTCGTGCGTAGCGTCAGTAATTCAGAGAAAGCCCCTACCAGCCGTCTTCACGGACTTGGATTCTCTTCAGCAGAGGACGCCACCAAGCTTCGTTGTCGCGGTACCAGTGGACCGTATCGCGGAAGCTCTGGGCAAAATGGACTTGCGGTTCCCAACCTAGCTGGGTGCGGATTTTGGTCGAATCAAGTAAATAGCGGCGGTCGTGGCCAGGCCGATCATCGACGTAGGTTTTGTGCGCGGCGTCCATCCCCAAGGCGTCGAGGATCAGGTCGGCGATGGTTTCAACGTCTTTTTCAATGCCGCTGCCAACGTTGTACGTCTCGCCGATCTCGCCCTTTTTCAGCACTAAGTCGATGGCCCGGCAGTGGTCGTCGACGTGGAGCCACTCGCGGCGATTCTGGCTGGATTTGTACAGCGGCATCTTCTGGCCGGTGAGCAGGCGGACGACAAAGAAGGGGATGACTTTCTCCGGGAATTGATAGGGGCCGAAATTGTTGGCGCAGTTCGACAGCGTCACGGGCAGGCCAAAGGTGTGGCCATAAGCGCGCACAGCCAGATCGGCGGCAGCCTTGGCCGCATTGTACGGGGTGCGCGGCCGGTAAGGCGATTCCTCACTGAAGGACTCGTCCGAGTCAAGGGCCAGATCGCCGTACACTTCGCAGGTAGAAATGTGATGGAAGCGCGGCACTTGGGCATCGGCTGCGGCCTGCAACAGCTTTTGCGTACCCACGACATTGGTCTGGAAAAAGGCCGAAGGATTGACAATGGCCAAGCTGTTGTGCGATTCCGCGGCAAAGTTGACCACGTAGTCTGGTTGGTGGACTTTGAAAAGATGGTGGGTCAGATCGGCATTCTGAATATCGCCGCGGACAAAGGTGTAGCGGTCGCCGTAATTTTCTTCCACGTCCTGCAGGCTGGCTAAGTTGCCGGCGTAGGTGAGCAGGTCGTAGTTGACGATGCGGTCGTCGGGGTAGGTTGATAGCCAGTAGCGAATGAAATTGGAGCCGATGAAGCCGGCACCGCCGGTGACGAACAGGGTGGTCATGGATGCTCTTGGTTAGGGATTGGGTACGTGGTCCGTTATTTAATCATTGTTTAACATTTGGGCAACTCGCAGCCGGGATTTCAGTTAATACCCTTATTACTACCCTTACTCAAGCGTTACTACCCTTATTCCCGAGAAAACGCCAGCGCGCACCCGGGCCGCGGCCGCTACAAACTACATCGCCGGATTTCTTTAGCTCCGCCAAGAGGGTGCGAATCCATTCGCGGCCGACGCCGGGGCAGTCGCGTTCTAGGTCGCTCAGGCGGAATTCGCCCGGCTGAGCGCGGATGGCGGCGAGTACCCGCTCGGATTTGGCACCCCGTGGGGCTTTGATCTGACCAGCGCGTTCCTCGAACTCGACGTAAGCACGGCGGATGATCGCAAAGAGGAAGTTAAACCAAGGCGTCAGTTCGTGTTTGCCGTCGTGCCAGCGCTGTGAACTGAGTTGGAGGCATTCGTAGTAAGACTCCCGGGATTCCTCAATGAGGCGTTCCAAGCTGATGTAGCGACCAACCTCGTAGCCGTGCTGGTAGAGCGCCAACAGGGTGAGCAGCCGAGACACGCGGCCGTTGCCGTCCCGGAAAGGGTGGATGCAAAGGAAATCCAAGATGAGGGCGGCGATGGCGATGAGCGGCGGGATATTCTCCTGATCGAGGGCGTGCTGGTAATGCTGGCAGAGTTCTTCTACAGCCGCCGGGGTCTCCGCGGCCTTCACGCAGCGGAATCGAACAACCGGGGCCTGTCCGGGTAGAAATTCCACGATGTCGTTATCGACTCGTTTGAATTGGCCTGCGTCGCCGCTAGCGGATTGGCAAAGGGCATGTAGGAGTTGCAAGGTATCCGGCGTGATAGAAAAAGCGGCGTAGTCGGAGTGAATCTCGTTCAAGACGCGGCGATAGTCTTGCACCTCCTGTTCGGAGCGGTCACGGGGTTTCGCTTGGCCGAGCACTAGCGAGGCGGGCTTGGGCGACCGTCACCCCCTCAATGCGGTTGGAGGATTCAGCGCTCTGAATGACCGCCGTGTCGCGGAGTGCTTTGAGGGCTTGTGGCGACTGACGTGTGAATAGCTCCTTGAGCGTTTCGGGCTGGGGCTTCACCAAAACGGCACCGTCAGTCAACTCATAGATGAGCTGCTGCCGAGGCTTGAGGTGGAGTGCCTTGCGGACTTCGGCCGGGATGGTGGTTTGCCATTTATCGGTTAGAGTTGACTTGATCACGAGTCCATCTCCTTTTCGTTGCCGCTTGTCGATCTATTCTTCTCAATTCGCGCTCGGCGTCCTTGGCAAACTCAATCTGCCAAGCCATGCTCTTTTATGACCTTCTCAAGAGGCACGGTCTGAGATTTCCTCTCGTGAATATCCTTCAGGCGTTGTTCGGCAAGATGCGAGTCTTCGAGGTCGTCTAGATACTCCCGGATAGCCTCAATCCCCCCGTATCATCGTTCGGGGCAGATCACGGGTCCCCGAGATTGATTCTTTGTATGATTTTCTTCGCCAAGTCTCTAAAATCCTGGTGTGCGTCTTTTGCCGCGGCAGCATGGCTACCAATGGCACCATCGGCCGTGGTGAGGTGAAAAATGGGCTTGCGTGCTTCCTGAGCCATCGGCACCAAGCTCCGGTAGTGCTTGACGGTAGCGAGGGCGTGTTTTTTATCCTGTGCCGGTGTCTCGGGGTACGGTCCTTCGTTATCGTCGCGTAGGTTGCGAGCGTATTCTTCCGGCATGCGATTGACCCATTTGTCATACGCGATAACGGGGCGATTCAGACGGACGCTGTGCTGTTGCACTACATAGCCGACGGGCTGCATGTCCCCATTCGGCAGTGGAAAGTCGGGTTGCGCCCAGTGATCCCTTCTCCGTTGCCAATCTTGTCGCCACCGATTCAGCGTCGGGCCGAGATTGCGCAGACCTTGGAGCGAAAACAGGTCAGCACCCAGCGGAACGATGATGTAATCACTGGCAATCAGCGCGGAACGATTGATCGCACCAAGATTGGGGCCGACGTCGGCCAAGATGATTGAGGCGTCCATCTGTGTAGCCCCAGACTGCATGACGGTCGAGAAGGAAGTCAAAATGCGAAAGGGACGGTACAACTCACTAGAACCCAATGCGTTAGGCCATTCTGACGACAGAGTATCTTCGAATCCGGCCAGCGCCAAGTCTCCCGGAATCAGGCACAGTCTAGATATAAGCGTAGATGTGATATCGACGAGCGTCGGGTTTTTGATGTCGCCAACTCTCGTCAGAGGTCGGACGCATTGCAGGATAGTCTTCGCGGATGCTTCGTTGTCTTCATCCCATATCTTTTCCAACTGATCTTCATCCAGAAATGCAGCGGTAAGATTCGCCTGTGGATCGAGATCGCAGGCCAGCACCCGATAACCACTGTCGGACAGCATCCACGCCAGGTGATAGACAAGTGAGGTCTTGCCGACACCCCCCTTATTGTTGAAGAAAGTCAAAACGGGAACGGTCATTGCTATGTTATGCCCCCCTAGCTTTTACTGTTACCCGCACAAAATCATTGGAAATATCAAATTCAGGTTCCGGATGTCCCGCCTCCGCCAATAGATTCTTGGCTATCGGTATTCCTACGCCAAAACGCTGAACAAATCCGAGTGTTCTCATCGCGTCCGCAAGATTTGGATTGCGATAATCAACCAACCCCGGCTCTCCAAAACTAGAGATTGTCACTGCCCCAAATGCACCGCCGGGACTCAAAATCTCAATGCGGTCATTGAACCAATAGACATGAACGGGCGCGTTGGTTGCCTCGTAAGTCCTGTGCATCACTGCGTTGCGAGTAATCTGGTGCAATGCTTCAATGGGGTACAACTCTGTTCGTTGTTCGATGTAGCTGGTTGTAATATCCACAGCGATGCGATTGTGGGCCGTCAGTTTTTCTTTGAGCTGGCGTAGAAGTTCCGGGATGGCACCGCGTATCTCTTGGGCGTCGATTATCTCATCAGCGTATTCGTTGCCATCGATTCTGAGGAATTGCACATAAGCACCTGGCAGAAAGTCCTGCGGATTTTTGCCGATCGCGAGTATGCCCAGTACGGTCGCGGTGGGCTGGTCGGCGGAGACGATCATCTTTGTCGCTGCTAGTTGCTCATTCAGGCTGCGGTCGTTTGCTGCTAGTACCTCATCCGAAAATGCTGAGGTTAAGTACTCGTTCTCAAACTGGGTCAGATTGAGGTCGGACAAGCTGGCGGTCGGAATCGGCTGAAGGTCGAAAGGACGGTCACCATACCGCCGCTTTTCGTTGAGAGTCCTTTCGTCCTGAGCTGTGGCGATGCCACGGCGAGGGCCGGTACGGACATGGATAGCACCCTTAAAGCGAACCGGTGGCGAGTTAGAAGGTTGCACTGTGATCACCGCAACTTCCTTGCCTTGCAGCCTATGCTTCTCCACCGTCAGCGAGGGCGGAGGTACAATATTGCCATCGGTTTTCATATCGGCCAACTGACGAAGCAACTGATCTGTAACCGATAGAGTGCCTATCACTCCATTGTCCTTCACTCCGACGAAGACGAGACCGGGTTCTTCGTGTCCAGCCAAATCATTGGCAAAAGCGCAGATAGTTTCCCTGATTCTAATGGCGTTGCCGCCAGACAAAGACTCCTTGAACTCAACGCGGTCGGTTTCGCCAGCTGCGATGATTTTCAGCAGTTCTTTTTCTGTAAAATCTGGCATTAGATTGCTCCGCTGAGGCGAACAGGCTTTCAATTACTTAGTGATTGTCTAGCACCTAAGCAACCCGCAGCCAGCTTTCCCCGTCAAAAGCGCAGCAATTCCCCCTCGCCAAAGACGAGCAGATCGGCCAAGATCGCGGCAAAGTAGATCAGGCTGACCGTGCTGTTGACCGTCATAAAGGCCGTGCTCATACGAGACAGGTCGTCGGCCCGCACCAGCCGATGCTCGTACACCAACAATCCAGCTACCACTACTACACCCAACCAGTACAAAAAACTCAAGCCAGCCATGTGGCCCACAATAATCAGCAACACCACGAACAATAAGTGCAAAACGCGGGCAATGTGCAGAGCGCGGGCGATGCCAAAGCGGACCGGGATAGAATGGAGTCCGGCCCGCACGTCAAAGGCATGATCCTGACAGGCGTAGATAATGTCAAAGCCAGCCACCCAAACCAGCACCCCTAAGCAGAGCAGCAGCGGTATGAGGTCAAAACCACCAGTGACCGCAATCCAAGCGCCCAGCGGAGCCCCACCCAAACTCAGCCCCAAAACCAAGTGAGAGGCCCAAGTGAAACGCTTGGTTAGCGAATAGAACAAAAGCACGGCCAAAACCAGCGGCGACAGATAAAAGCACAAAGGATTGAGCTGATAAGCCGCCAAGACCAAAGCCAAGGCCGACAGAACCACGAACAACCCCACGGCTTGCGGCGAGACCACGCCTCGCGGCAATTCGCGGTTTTGGGTGCGGGGATTGGCCGCGTCGAGGTGGCGGTCAACGAGGCGATTAAAACCCATTGCCGCACTGCGCGCCCCCACCATCGCCAGCGCAATCCAGCCGATCTGAGCGGGGGTGATGCCAGCGTGCATCGCGGCCAGCAAGGCACCGCTAAAAGCAAAAGGCAAAGCAAAGACGCTGTGGGAGAATTTGATCATGCGGCCGTACACCGCAATGGCCTGCAAAGGAGCCATCTCGACCTTCCTTTAGACCGCTGGATAAAAGCGCAGCGAAGGGACCGCGTCAATTAGGCCGTAGCGGTGAGCCAGTTGGTAGAACAGCCGCAAACCAGCCTGAGCGGCCTCGTCCAAATCAAAGCGGATGTGGTGGGTCAGATATCGCTCGTAGAACTCGGGCGAGCCGCCGCATTCTCGGCTGTACGCTGCGGCAATAGACGGCACTTGACATAGCCCCTGATCTTTGGCCCGCTGCAATTGTTGGACATGGGCAGGTGTGAGCGCCTGCTGATGGCCAGCCCAAAAGGCAAAGACAAAAGGCAAACCGGTCATAGCAGTCCATTCCCGACCCAAGTCTAAGCTCTTCAATTTCCCGTCCAAGTGCGGGAAAACCTGATCGCCGATGAGCAGGGCCGCGTCGGCGCACTCCAACATGGCCTCCAAATCGGGCGGAGCTTCGATCAATTGCGGATCAAGAGCGAATTTTTCGCGCAGGAGAATGGACAACAAAGCCACTGAGGTGCGGGAACTAGTATCCAAAGCTATGCGCTCGACCTGCGGCAACGGCCGGCGACAGAAGAGGCGCACCGTCATCACCGGCCCCTGTGAACCAATGGCGATATCGGGGACAATCCAGTAGGGGCGAGCGCTGCGGGCGTATTCGATCGCGGGAATGATCCCCACGTCGATAGTGCCATCTGCCAACTCCCTCGCGCAGCGCGAGGGCACCAAATAACTCAGGGCGAAAGTTGCGGGATCGCGTTCGAGGGCAACGACAAGGGGCTGCGTGTTGAGGTACGGCGGGACCGCGCCCAAGCGCGGCTTCATGAATTGACGGCCTCTTGCAAAGCGTCGATCCGACAGGATGAGTCCACCAGTTCATAGCGAGTGTTGCGCCGTCGCGGCGCAAAGCCTGCGTCGAGGATTAGCCGCTCCATGGCATCCAAGCCCATCTCATTGGTGTGGCTAGTGCCGGCGGCGCTGACGACGTTTTCTTCGAGCATGGTGCTGCCGAAATCGTTGATGCCGTAGCGCAAGCTGACTTGGGCGATCTTAGGCCCTTGGGTCACCCACGAGGCCTGCAAGCTGGGAATGTTGTCGAGGAAGAGCCGCGCCACGGCCACCGTGCGCAAGTGGTCGTACCCAGTCGCTTTCGCGCCATTCCAACGAGACTCGTCCGCGCCCAAGTCCGTGTGATCGGGCTGGAAGTTCCAAGTAATGAAGGCAGTGAAACCCCCGCGTTCGTCCTGTAGCTGCCGCAGACGATCCAAGTGCTCTAGACGATGTTCAACCGTCTCTACATGGCCGTACATCATCGTCGCCGTAGTCGGCATCCCCAGCGCGTGCGCCACGCGATGCACTTCCAGCCATTCCTCGGTGCGGTCCTTGCGAAAGCCGATAATATCGCGCACCTCATCGTTGAGGATCTCAGCTCCGGCACCCGGTATCGAATCCAACCCCGCGTCGCGCAGGCGGCGAATGGTCTCGTCCAACGGCAGCCGCGATAGGTGCGCGATGTAGATGATTTCCGTAGCCGAAAGACAGTGTAACTGCACCTGCGGATAGCGGTCCCTGATCGCCGAGAGCAACTGTTCGTAGTAATCGAGGCGCAGCTTGGGGTTGAGGCCGCCCTGCATCAGAATTTCGCAGGACTTAGGCTCGTCGCCGCCAAAGGCCACCAACTCGTCGATTTTGGCAAAAATCTGCTCATTGGGCAGGACGTAGCCCTCGCTGGAACCCGGCGGCCGGTAGAAGGCGCAAAAGTCGCACTTGACCCAGCAGACATTGGTGTAGTTGATGTTGCGCCCGACGTTGTAGGTGACCACCGGCTCGGGGTGTTTCTGCAGGCGCACCCAATGCGCCAGCATCCCCAACTCGGCGAGGTTGTGGTGCGCGTACAGACGGCGGGCATCATCGAGCGCGAGGCGCTCCCCGGCATAGATCTTTTCGGCAATATCGGCAATCATGGGTGCTATCCAGCCGCCGCCAACAGAGTCGAAGTATCGGCGACGATATTGTAGAGGGAGTCGCGCTCCAAGGGCTGGCGGCCAGCCTCGACGATGCGCTGCAAGAGTTCGGTCTGCGTCAGCCGCTGCTGCGTCTCGGTGAAACTCTTGCGGGTGATCTCGTAGTCCATGACCGTGCCGTCGATGTCGTCGGCCCCGTACCAGAGCGCGGTCTGCGAAATCTCAATGGTGTTCATAATCCAGAAGGTCTTAACGTGGGGAAAGTTGTCGAGCATCAGCCGCCCTACGGCGATCTCCTTGAGATCTAGGCAACCCGTCGGCCCAGGCAAGTCCTCCAACTCGGTGCGCTCAGGGTGAAAAGAAAGCGGGATATAGCAGAGAAAACCGCCAGTCTCGTCCTGCACTTCGCGCAGCCGCACGAGGTGATAGACCTTCTCCTCGGTGTTTTCAATGTGGCCGTAGAGCATAGTAGCATTGGAAGGCAGGCCAGCTCGATGCGCCGTCTGCGCGATCTCCAGCCACTCCTCGGAGTCCGCCTTAGTCCAGAAGAGATCGCCCTGAACCCGATCGCTGAAAACCTCGGCCCCACCGCCGGGCAGCGACTCCAGCCCAGCCGCCTTCATGTCGGCAAAGATCTCCTCCAGCGGCTTTTTGGCGATGCGCTGAATCTGGGCGATCTCGATCATGGTGAAGGCCTTCAGATGCGCGGCGGGGCGGGCTTGCTTCATCGCCCGCAAGACGTCGAGGTAGTACTGGTAGGGCAGTTTGGGATTGACGCCGCCGACCATGTGGATCTCGGTAATTGGGGCTTGGTCGTATTCGGCGACTCGCGCGGCGACTTGCTCGGGCGACAACACGTAGCCGCGCCCGTCTTTGGGCTTGACGTAAAAGGAGCAGAACTTACAGAGCTTGTTGCAGATGTTGGTGTAGTTGATGTGCTGGTTGCGCACGTAGTAGGCGGTGTCGCCGCTTTTGCGCTCGCGGACGATATTGGCCAGATAGCCCAAGACAGGCAGTTCATCGCAGGCGTACAGACGCAAACCATCGTCCAAGCTCAAGCGCTGTCCAGCCAGCACTTTGTCGTGGATATCTGCGAGGCCAGCGCGGCCGATGAGGTCTTCGTAAATCACTTATTTCTCCTGCGTTTAGTACACAACCAATGATGCTAGTAAAATTGACCGTGGTCTTGGTAGTTGCTAGGCCGAAGGTATCCCCACCTCTCAGCTAAAGAGCGTCCCACGACCACGGTCAAGTTATAATAGCCCTATTTTATCATATCGACAATTAGACTCAAGATCCTCCGACTCCACTTTGCTCCGCTCAGCATCTCATATTCGGTCATGTCCTAATCGAAGCCGAAGGAAGCACCAACGCCTCAACACTGCGTAACGTCAGGTATTGATATACCCCGTGCGATAGTCAAACTCTTGCCTTAGCGATGCAAGGGGTGTATCATGCTGATATTCTCCGATCTTCAATCCGCATCGACTAATTGCCGCGCCAATGAGCCTTCCCGCGTCAGGGCATACACCATGAGATTGACGCCGAGATCATAGACCGGCAACTCATCCGCCCCCGTGACAAAACGACCTTCAGTGTTGCCAGCCCGGTTCGCCTCGCGGATCCGCTCGGCCTCGCCAGCCCAAAACTCCGCGTAGCACTTCTGCGAGTACACCCCCACGATGCGCCCATCTACCTGAATGCCCTCCAAAAAATTGGGCGACAATTCAAAGCGCAACTCAATGTCCGAATACCAGTGCATGATGTCCCAGAAGCCGCGTGGCAGGGAATCTATGTCGTAAAAGGAATGGTAGAGCGGGTGTTCAGGCGGCAACTGCACAAAAGACCAATCTTTGTGTTCGGCGTAGTCGATTTGTTCAAAGGCTTGGCCAATGAAATCGCGCAACGCCGGCAGGTCGTGCTGATAGCCGCCAGCCAACGCGAGAGGGGCGGAGATAATATCCGCATAGAGGAACCCGCCCGACGTGAGATAGCGGCCCAGATTATTAGCTTCGGCTTGGGTGAAGGAGACTTCGCCTCGCACCGTCAGCAGCAGAAACGGCACCTGCATCAGCCGCGGGTCGTCTAAGGCGACGCCATCGAGTACTTCGGTATGCACCCCGGTGCGCTCACTCATTTTGTCGGCTAGGTTCTGCAACATGCGCCGCTCGGAGATGCTGCGCGACCACCCTCCACTGCGCTCCGAAGCCGCGCTGGCGTCGGCGCGTTCGAGTGCTTTGCTGTGGATGCCCGATAGGTAGAGAAAGCCTTTGATCTTGCGCCGATCTTGTGGATCGACGACCACCATCGCCCGGTGCCGTCCGGTGTCCATCGCCTGCACATCTAGCAACTCCAAGGACAAGTCGATCTCATCGGCCCCCTGCCGCGTCCCCTCCAACGCACCAGCCCGCATCTGCGGCCCAATGTGCTGCGCTGGGAAATCTGGCACCGGCAACACCAGCCGATCCGGTAGTGCTGCCGTCGGTATCCGCAGCGACGCGGCTTTCATCATCGGCAGGGGACGCGACGCCGTAGGAGCCGGCCGCTGCGCGACCACCGGAGCCGCTTGCAGGGCCGGACGCCGCACCAACGGACGCTGTTGGGGCCGCTGGCGACGGGTGAGGCTCCGCTGCGGTGGCGGCTTGACTGTGATCGGCGGTTGGACGGGGAATCGAGTAACCCGCTCGCGCTGCGTGAGGCCGAAAAGCACCAGCAGATGCAACGCCAGCGACAACGCCAAGCAGCTTTGTAGCTTGCTATTTCTGCGGAACGGGACTTTCCACGGCCGTTTCATCGGCTTATGCCTCTCGCTTTTCGGCAAGACTATCCATTCAATCATCCGTTTTTGTCTGGTTAAACAGGATGTATAGGCCACTGCCCCCACCGCGCACAGCCTGCTCCAGCACGGCCAAGTCTAGGTCACCGTCTCCATCCACATCGCCGTGCAGGACTGTCCCACCCAATCCTTGCAGCGGGTAGTGCCCTTCCCGCCGTGGCACGCCGTTCTTGCTTCCCATGTTGACGACGAGGGCCGGTTGGCGGAAATCGCGATCGACAAACACCGCGTCCAACAGACCATCTTCATTAAAGGGTTCGGTGCCCAAAGAAAAGGTGGTCGGCAGGCGAATAGGAAAAGGAAGCCCGGTTGGTTGTAGGCCGCCTCTATCAGGGCTATATCCACCCCTTCAAGGGCGGCGGTAAGCGGTAAGGTGGGCCGCAGGTCTGCCAGCGCGAGAGCGGGACGGAGCCGCCGAATAAGGGCGCGTTCGGATCGCACACAGCGGTCTATCCACTCGGCATTGTAATAGCCGTAGTCGCTGCGGGACACGTACTCGTCCATACGGCTTTGTGGCATGGTTTCTACGTCATAGACCTGAAAGCCTTCGGCGGCGACCCGGGCGGCGTGAGGCCCCATCCCGGCGAATTCGACGGGGTAGCCGCGTGTCCGCAGCGCACGCCCTACGACCAGCGGCCGGATGGTGTGGGCCAAGCTGTAGCCGTGAAAAAAGATTAGCACGGGGCACTCGTAGCGCGGCAGGCTCTCAACCGCGCCAGCCCGTTGCAGACGGATGCTCAAATGCTGCAAGCCAGCCGCTATGCGTTGGCGCAATGTCTCCAGCATGTCTGCTCTCCGTTCGTGCGTCTATTCAAGTTTGACCATCTTTCTGAGGCGCGTCTGATCGCCCGCCTGCAACCGATACAAATAGACCCCAGCAGCGACGGATTGCCCCTGCCCATCCCGGCCATCCCAAGTTAGTCGGTGCTCGCCCGCCGCCAACGGACCATTCCATACCTGACGCACCGGCTGCCCCAAGACGTTGTAGATGATCAAATCCACGTCGCCAGCATCCGCCGCCACCGATACGAGAATGGTCGTAGCCGGATTGAATGGATTGGGATAGTTGGCACCAAGGGCAAAGGCCGTAGGTGTGCTCGTCGTCTCGGCCGCGATAGCGGTAGCTGCTGGAACACCCTGGTTGAGAAAGACGAAGGCCCCGCCGTCGCCCCCTTCCATACTCCGCCCCAGCACCACCAGATCGGTCGCCCCATCGCCATTGACATCACCCGCAAGCACCTCGTCGCCCACGCCCGGCAGCGGGTAGCGCCCTTCAACCACCGGCACCCCATCGCGCTGGCCGACCAGAACCACCAGCGCCGACCCGGTCGCCGGGTTGACATCAACCACAGCCAAGTCCAGCAGGCCATCGCCGGTCAGGTCGCTGGCAATGGTCCTAGCCTCATACGGAGCTGGCACGAGCACCTCTGGGCCGAGCAGGTCATGGCGTTTCACCCCACCCAAGGCGTCCACCCGCCACAGTGACAAACCGTGGTAGGTAGAGCCAGCATAAAAGTCGAAGTATAGATTCCGCTCGGGTATCCCGACCAACTCCACCGCCCCATCCCCATTTAGGTCGGCGAGTAGATGCAGGTCACAGGGATTGACCTCGGCGTCAAAAAACAGCGGAGACTGATCGCTGGCTGCCCACGGCTGGGTCAGTCGCCAAGGCCCCACCGGCTTGTAGCAGGGTCGGTTCCACAACAGGCGCACAGCCTCGCCCAACGGTTGCCCTACCAGTAGGAAAGGCGCGAGTTCCTCTTCGGTGTCGAGGACGAACTGATCGCTATGCCTAAACCCTCCCACGCCGTCATTGAGCCACATAATCACTTCGGACCATACGTAGTCTCCCCGTAGGTTGTCGTACTCCATGATCAACAGGTCCACATCACCATCACCGTCACCATCGGCTAAGCCACGGAAATTGACGTCGGATAGCTGGAGGATGGTTTCAAAGCCATGCTCGCCCCGGTTGTGCCACAATTCAAGGTTCAATCCTTCCCTAAAGGCCAGATCAAGCAGCCCATCTCCGTCGAAGTCCCCCCCCGCAATCCCTAAGATGGGCGCGAAGTCGTCTTGTCTTGGGCGGCGCACTTCTCGGGTGGGAACCAAGCCGCCCAAACCGTCGCTGGCCGCGATCGTCCAGCCCGCATGGGTCGTCGTCTCAACCGTATTTTCGGTCACCCAGACGAACGTATAGTATGTCCAGACTACTACCAGATCGGCATCGCCATCGCCATCTACATCGCCCAAAGTACCTTGCGATTCTGCGCCACCGATACCTGGGCCCAGCACAGAAAAACGCGGTTCAGCAAATAACGCCCCGGGCGGTCCAGCCTCCCCGGCGGTCTTCCGGGGCGGCAATTCCCCTAACAGCAGCTCTTCGGCTCCTGTCAGTTGAATCCAGTCCACCTCTAAAAACTCAGGATGGTCGGCCGGGCTCTGCGCGTAGGAATTTAAGTTTAGGTGTAGTAGGAAGTGGAAGAGAGTGTCCTGCCAGACGATCTCCGTTATCTCCCCAAACCCCTTGTTTAGATTCGCTGCCGCCGCGGCTTCCAAGGCGCGTATATCTATCGTGATGTTTTCCCATTCGGTGGGATAGAGTTGATAACGGCCCGTACTAAACCCCAATCTGCCACCTATTTCTCTGTAACCCGCTGCGTTCTTGCGGCGTCGGGACTCGACATTGGACCAGTCCATCAGGAGGTCCCCCCCAGTGGGGCGATCGTGGATGATGCGCAGTCGGAGGGTGATCCGGTCGAACAAGGCCGAGTCTTCTCCAATCAGCGGCGAGAGCAAGTTAATGGCCGGGTATTGTGCGCCCGGCACGGGTGTAATGCGCCAGACGCCGTCTTCGACTTCACTGTACACCGTGGTGGGAGTAACGTCACTGTTATTGCCTAAGAAGCTCTCTTGGGCGGTCCAGCCCCACGTGGTGCCCTCGCCGAAATCCCACGTTAAAGCCAAGGCTCCAAGTGGAGTTGCCAATATGCCAATTGTAATGAGCAAGCAGCGCATAATGCACCTCCAGAATTTGTGACCGTGTATTTCAGCCAGATCAAAACCCCATTTCTGAGGATCCGACAAACGCAGTGAAACATAAGACAACCAGCCACTGTGGCACCCGACCCTAAAGTGCCACAGTGGCGATATGTCTCAGCAGTTAGACCCGCACACCCAAGCTGTTTCGGTGCAACCAAAGGCAGTGTGCGAGGTCTTTACATCGTACCACTTCCTAGCCTGCCCGTGTCCGTCGTAAGCGCATGGGCTGTCACAATCGGTCTCCCATCTATCGCCTCCTTCGGGAATTCCGTAGCAGGGCATGGCCTGCGCCCGGTCGGCGGTACCAAACACCACCGCCAATCCCGCCACCACGCTACCCAGCCACCCCAAGGCCAAGCCCTGACGCGGCTCCACGTGGCCGCTGGTCGACGTGGCGAACTCCACTAGGGGGGCCAGCAGCGTCGCCTCGAAAACAAACGTTAAGGACTGCATACGTCATTCCTCCTCGAAAGGGTCGGAAAGGGATCAGCAAACCGTTAGGGCTGCTGACTTGGAATGAAAAACCTGCGAACACGTGATAGCACCTCCTTTCTGGGCCATAGGGGTCATTGAGCTAACTACCTCAAGAGCCTTCGCTCGGCTGGGCTCGACCAAAATCCCGCACAAACTCCCAAGCCGGCGGCCACCCCACCACCAAGTCCACCACATTCCCCTCGGCATTGATCTGATACACCGTAGGCACCCCGGGGGTTTTGTACGCCTGTGAGACTGCGCTAGCCGAGTCGATCAACACCGGGTACAAGTGATGTGTGACTTTTTACATCTGTACGAGTCCGTCGAAGTCCAGCGGTTGTCGTTTGAGTCGTATATTGAGTCCTACGCAGATGGTATGGGTGAGTATCTTGGTCGTCCATAGGCTCTGCAAATGCCATGCGTCGCGCACTTTCATGGTTTGCACGTGGAAGCGTTGGACTAATTGCGCATAGATGGTTTCGATGCGGCGTCGGATTCGGGATGCCCATTGGGGCGCGACAAAGGGTTTTCGCGGGTCGGTAGGCTGCATATTGCGTTTGAGGGGGGGGTAGCAGGTGGATGTGGTGCTGTTGGAGTTCCTGTTGTCGCTCCAAGGCTAAAAAGGCCGCATCGCCGATGACCTGTGTAGGGGCCTGGAGACCGGCTAACAGGGCGTCCCGACAGGGGCTGTCATGGCCTTGGGCGGCCAGCAGGGGCGCGTGGACAATCAGGCCATAGTCGGTGATGCGTAGGCCGCCTTTAAAGCCAAAGTAGTATTCGTCTTTGGCCGCACAATAGCCCAACGTTGGGGCTGGAAACCCGCCGACGGACTCCGTCCGGAAAATGCGCCGTTGGAACCGACGCGCCCGATGGCAGATGGGCAGCGGCAGCGTATCTATGATTTGGCAGTCCGCCTGCAAGCCGCCCAACCGCTCGACGAGGTGGTGATGCATAAAGGATTTGACCTGCCAGAGGTTGGCACACTGGCGGGGGAAGGCACTCCGGTCGCGCAGGGCTGGAAACCAAGCCCCAAAGCGGTCGTGCATCTGCGCGTAGAGTTGTTTTTGGCTGGTATAGCCCAAATACTGACCGACCGACTCGACCGTCAGGCATTCGCGGTCGCTTAACGTCGGAGGAAACCCCGCCCGACGCGGTAGCCCATGTTGCTTTAAGAACGCCGGATACAACTCGTCCTCAATCAGGCAATAGATGGCAATGACAAATTCTTCTATCTTATACATGATGGTGATCCCTCCGAGATAAGCCCTATCTGTTTGAGTGCACAAATAAGATAGGCGAGGGATCGCCATCGACGAAAAAAAGTCACACATCACGTTCCATATTTAAGTATACGCCAGTAGAGCGGTATGGGATGCTTCGCTTCGCTCAGCATGACAGCGGCGGCGTTCCTCCTTGTCATGCTGAGCGGAGCGAAGCGGAGTCGAAGCATCCCATACCTAGGAGCCTGTGCGTAACGTAACTTATAATGATATTAATGATATCCTATCGCCAGCCGATATTCTTGCATTTCGCGGGAGGTAAACATGCAAGCGAATCTCGTGACGTTAATCCGAATATTCCTAGTGTTCCTAGTAATTGGGTTGTACAAAGTCAACACCGTCGCCTGCGGTATAGCGGTTTTGCTGACCATCGCCACCCTCTACATGGACGCTCTCGACGGTATCATCGCCCGCCGCCTCGGCATCGAATCCGATCTAGGCGCAATGTTCGACATCGCCGGGGATCGCATCGTCGAGAACGTGTTCTGGGTCTATTTTGCCTCGATCGGCATGGCCAGCTTCTGGGCTGCGGCCATCGTCGTCGCCCGCAGTTTTCTCATCGACTGGCTGCGGACGCTCGCCTTTATAGATGCGGGCCAAACCGCCTTCGGCAATAAGACGATGATGCGCAGCCGCTGGGCAAAGGCACTCGTGAGCTCCCGCTTCAGTCGGGCGCTCTACGGCTTCACCAAGGCGGTCGTGTTTGTCTATCTGGGCGCTGTGCTGCTGATTCAGTCCGGCCAAGCCGAGTATGGCTGGTCAATCGGCGTATCTACGAAGTTGCTGATGTTGGTCGGAGAAGCCATCGTCTGGTTGACGGTGGTGATGTGCATCGTGCGGGGCGTCCCGGTAATATGGGACAGCCAAGACGTTCTGTTCCGCAAAATGTTTCCCGGCTTGTTGCGCGATTAGCCAGCACCGTGAAAGCCGCGATATTCGATCTAGACGGGACGCTGCTGCCCGGTACCAGCGCCGAAAGGGAATTCATCCGCTTCGCGCTACAGACCGGCAAGCAGACCGCCCCAGCGGCGATTCGCACGTTCCTGTCTTGGGTCGTCCGTATCCCTACCCGCGGCATCCAATCCAACAAGACCTACTTCAGCGGCGTCGAGATGGATCTACTCGCGGAAACGACAGAAACCTTCTGTCAACAGCAACTAACTCGTCATATCCCAGATCAGGCCCAGCGTCTGATTGCCGCCCATCGCACCGCTGGAGATTGTCTCGGCATCGTGTCGGGAGCGCCGGAGATCCTGATCGCACCCCTGAAAGATCTTCTCGATCTGGATTTCGTCGTTGGAACCACGCTAGCCTGCAAGCAGGGACGCTTGACGGGCGACTTGGACAGCCCGCGCGTATCCGGGCGTGAAAAGATCCGCCAAGCGGACCAAGTAGCGCGTGTATGCGAATTCGACCTGCGCGAATCCACGGCCTACGGAAACGCCTTCGACGATCGCTTCTTGCTAGCGGAGGTCGCTCGTCCCGTCGTGGTCAATCCAGACATCCGGTTAGCGCGTCTAGCTCGCAAGAAGAACTGGCCGATCTGTGTTTTCTCTTGAAGGACAATTCACGAGATCGCTGAACAGCTATGCCGAATTCGCGGAAGACGCGCCCGGCGGCACGCGGGAAAATTCCACCTCGAGATGAGTCTCAGGCACGTGCATATTGCTTTCGACAAGGGGCTGCCAAGTCCATAAAACCTGCCGCCGACTGGCGCGCTGATCGACGATCTGACGCCGCACCAGTCCAACCCGCCATACATCGCCAGCGGCCGGGAGCAGGCTTTGCGCGTCCGCCAGCCTTTTCAACCCCTCCCAAGGGAACGCCAGTTCCACGCTCCAGCCCCCGTCGATATCATCCCGTTTGTTCAGAGTGCCCTCGACCTGCACCCCCCGACCTGTAATCCGGGAAAGCGCCAGTGCGAAAAAGCCCAGCGCATGGCGCGATAATCGGAATTCGATCCCCCGCCCCGGACTTCGGGCCGATGCACCGCCAGATCGAACTCCGGCACGTCGTAGCGACCGCCGCGCTGATAGGCATCCTTCCAGATGTGGAACATCTCCGAGGTCGCACCCAGCGGATTGACCGCCAGTTCGTAATACACTCCTCGACCGACGAGGAGCACCCCGGCGTTGCTGTCCTGCCGGACTGACAGCGGATCCTCCCCCTCCGTACCACACACATCGCGATCTTCCAGCCAGAAGCCCACGTAAAAATTCTGCTCGTCCCACAGCATGGCCGCCCGGGTATCGAAAAGCGATCGCCGTCCGCTGTGATCCCCAAAGCGCGGAGAACGCGGCACCCGAGACCATGCTTCCTCTCGCAGATGGCCGTCCACATCAATCGCGTCTTCGGTCCTATGGCAGATGTAGCGCACGGTCTTATTCATCCTCACCCACCACCTTTGCGGAAAAGTGTATCACACTGAAGCGATCCGGGATGTGCGAATCATAGGTCCCATGACTGGTCCAAGCCCACCCCGGACACACCCGCGTACCGCCCTCCTCAATCCACTGGAAACGCGAAAAATCCATCCGCCATATATCCCCTTCCCGGGCTGGCAGCGAGCGCCCGTCCGCCAAGTGCTTCAACCCCTGCCAAGGGAAGGCGATTTCCGCGGTCCAGCCCCGGTCGGTATCCCTAGAATCATTGATGGTGCCATCTACCTGCACCGCCCATTGCAAACCCGGCATGTCCCATTCGCGGAAGGCCCAGCGCCGCCCGCGCGGATGCCGGTGTCCCGACTGCGGTCCTCCGAGGGTATCCACCAGCCGAGTGCCCAGCAGATCGAATTCAGGCAGCTCGGCGTACCCAGCTTCGATATAGGCATCCTGCCACACGTAAAACCGCTCCATGATGGTGCCCAAGGCATTCAACTCGAATTCGTAATAGGTGTCCTCGCCAGCTATGAAAACCTCCACATCGTTTTCCTCACAGATCATGGAATCGCGCTCGGTATAGGTCGCTCGCACATCCGGTTCCTCCAGCCAGAAGCCCACGTAGAGGTACTCGTCGTCCCACAACACCGCAGCCCGAGTGTCGAAAAGAGCCGGTCGTCCCGGTTCCTCCAAATCCTCGAAACGCGGCGATTTGGGCACCAGTTGCCACGATTCCTCATCGAGATATCCATCCACCACAATCGGTCCCTTTGCCCGGTAGCTGGTATAGTGCTTCAAACCCTCTTCCGAATAGCCGTATTTACTCGTCATGTTTTGTACCTCCACTCTAACTTTAACCAAGAAATCCCCAACCACAACTCCTATTTACAATCACTTATCGATCTGTAGATCGTCTCCCACTTGCGCCGCGAAGTGCTTAGCGCTAGTCTGGAAGGAGGTGAAAGAGAACATCCAATAAGGAGACCATATGACTCCGCCATTCGAACACATTCTCTACGAGAAAAAGGGCCGCATCGCCTATGTGACGGTGAATCGCCCGCAAGTGATGAACGCCCTGCATCCCCCGGCCCACGCCGAGCTGACTAGGGCTTGGGACGACTTCATCGCCGACGACCAAGTCTGGGTCGCCATTCTCACCGGTGCCGGCGAGCGCGCTTTCTCGGCTGGCACGGATCTGAAATACCGCGTCGAACACACAGACGACGATCAGCTCCGCAACCCGATCCACTCCCCGGTCCACATCCTCGACCGCTGCTACAAGCCGATCATCGCCGCAGTCAACGGTTATGCCATCGGCGGCGGTCTGGAACTAGCGCTGCACTGCGACCTAATCGTGGCGGCCGCCAGCGCCCGCTTTGGTTTTCCCGAGGCCCGGCGCGGTCTGCTAGCCGATGCCGGCGGCGTGCTCAAACTACCGCGCCGCATCCCCTACCACTTGGCTATGGGCATGCTCCTGACCGGCAAGCTATTCTCGGCGCAAGAAGCCCTAGCCATGGGCTTGGTCAATGAAGTAGCCGACGACGAACCCGTGATGGCCACGGCCGAACGCTGGGCCGCCGAGATCCTAGCGTGCGGTCCCCTCGCCGTCCAAGCCGCCAAGCAGGTAGCACTCCACACCATCGAGTCCCCCATCTCCCAAGCGCAGTGCCAACTGGAGGACCTGACGGCCGTGCGCCGCCTGCGGCTGTCCGAGGACTACGCTGAGGGACCGCAGGCATTCGCCGAAAAACGCAAACCACAATGGAAGGGAAGATGAGGCTGATTGACGAAGAAAAGCTATTCAGGTATGCTTTTATAGAATAATTCTTAACGAGGGCTGATATGACCAACAAACTCAAAAATGCTTTCGACAAAATCTCAACTCTGAGCGAAAAAGAGCAGGACGCTATCGCGGAAGCCCTCCTAGCGGTAGTAGATGATACTTGGGGTCTAGAGGACGATAAGGACGAAGCCGAATGGGATGCCCTAGTGGGATCAAAGAAATCTCATGCTTGGTTGGACAAAATGGTAAAGCAAGTTCGGCAAGATGTGAAAGAAGGAAAGGTCTATGATTTTGATCCCAGCGACTCGAACCCATCAAGTCCATGAGATCAAAGACTCACCCTGGTTTCTGGGATGCCTATTATCAGCTCCCCAAGACCGTTCAAACTAGGGCGGCAGTCGTCTATAAGAGATGGCGCAAAAATCCGGATCAACCAGGGCTTTCCTTTAAACCAGTAAAAGGAAAGCCCTTTGTCTATTCAGTGCGTATCGGACGGCAGTGGAGAGCATTAGGACTCAAAGAGGGGGATACGATCACTTGGTTTTGGATCGGCCCACATTCTGAGTATGACCGACTCATCTCCTAACCAATCGTCCCCAAAATACATCCATACGACACGTTACGGCTTCATCGGCATGAGTACAGCAGCGTGGTGGTCCTCTCCCACCTCAAAGTGAAGAGGTGCCTCACGATGCTCAAAATATATCCGTATCTCCTCTGCCGCGTCTTTCAGGGCCTCCACAATCGTTTTGAGAAAATCGTGATTGAGGTCAACGCGAAATGATCCTTCATCATCGATACTCGTCACATCAGCAGGGCAACTCACGGAATGCTCCCAGTCCGGGAGGTTGTCATCGTGCAGGTCGTCCGCATTTTCTCCAGTCCGACTGAACCCCTGATCCCGCGTCGTCCGCAACGCCAGTCTCCCCTCTGTGCTCGACATCCGCATCTCTACGCGGGGCACGTACTTCCAGCCACTTTTCCCCAGTTCGTGGCGCTCTCTGACGAACGGCTCAATCTCCTCCAAGCAGGCCATCAGGCGCTCGCTGCGCACGACCGCCATGATCGGACCGGGAGTGCCGACGGCCTCTTGGTACTTGAGGTACGGTCCAGAAATTGCAGGGAACGTCACTCTGCGGCCGTCCGCGGTCTGCAACGTAGCCGATTCCTCCTCGAGAATCAGCGTTGCCGAGTCGGTCTCCGGGATCATTTCAGCTTTCAGCGAATCGAGGATTACCGGAGCTGGCAACGACGCGAGCCCCTTACTCGACCAGTTGAGCAGCCGCGAGCCGTCCGTTGCGACAACTCTGCCGCCAGCGTCGAGACAGACGCAGTGCATAATGAGCCGCTGGGGATCGTCGCTTGTGAAGCGAGCTACGTGACGCAGTCCGGCCAGATCGTCCGGGCCGAGTTCGAATGTCTGTGCCGTGCTAGATTCCGCCATCGCTATGATCTCCTTTTGCAGGCGTTTCCGGGCCTTTTGCAGACGGCTCTTTACCACTCCGGTTTGGAGGTCCAGCAAAATTGCTGTCTGCTGATACGAATAGCCCTTGAGGTAGTGGTGGACGATCACGTCTCGGTGGGAGTCACTCAACCGTCCAATCGCCTTCCGCACCAATGCCCTGATCTCCTCCTTCTCCTGCTCGGGCGGTGCCGCTAAGTCGAGCTGATCCAGCAGATTGAGTTGCGTGATACGACGACGCTGCCACATGCGCGCTTTGTTGTCCGCGATCGAGCACAGCCAAGCGCCGAACCGCTCGGGAGCGCGCAGCTCTGCTAGCTGCTGGTACGCAGCAATGAACGCCTCCTGCAGGACGTCCTCTGCCGCCTCTTGCGCGCCCAGCCTGCGGGCGAGCCGCACCAGCAACCACGGCGTGTGTTCTTCGACGAGCAGACCAAATGCCGCCGAGTCGCCAGCAGCAGCCTTCTGCACGCAATTTTCTCCATACCGTTCCATGATCACCCTTATAGTTGCTTCCTAGGCGACAAAGGTATCCGCAAAAAGGAACCGTTGGGATAAATCCCGGATAGTTGTTCTTTGGTGGGTCGGACGCGAATCGGACAGGCTAGAAATTATACGCCAAGCTCAGATCGATGAAGCTGTCGCGTCGGGTCTCGTAGTGGATATCCGCTCGGTCGATATTGAGGAGATAGATCGCTTCTAAGTTCGCCGACCACTGGTCAGCAATGCGTCGCTCCAACGCGACCGCCAATGCGCGGGTAGAACGGTCCACATCCCCCAGCATACTAGCGACAATTTCACTGCTCTGAACATCGTTGAGCGCAAGGCGAGCGGCGCAGAAGAGATCGTTTTCGAGCGTGTTGGGCGAGCGGCTTGGGGTCGCATTGCGGCCCCGGCCGTCGTAATTCCACTCGCCGAGCAGACTGAGATCGGCAGCCGAGCCAAAGACGGAATAGAACGTGTACTCGCCGCCAACAACGGACGCAACGTAATCCTCTTCCCGGCCGGACAGGTTGCGAGCACCGGCGCGCTGGATAGCCTCCAGCTTGAACAACCAAGAGCCGACCGTTAGCTGAGCGTCCAGCCCAAACTGACGAATCTGCGCGTAGTACTGACCTAAGACCGGCGTGCCGCTACGGTCCAATAGCAGCTTCAAAGCAGGCTCTCGGCTAGTGCCCTCGAATGCGCTCACACCCATATCGAGAAGTCCAAAACTGTGACTGTAGCGGGCGGCGAAATCCACGTGCCGCTCCTTGGCCGCGCGCTCGTACTCGATATGCTCGTCTTCTACCACGAGCGGCAGGCGCAGGCGGCCCGCTCGGCCCGGAAAGGTGCGGGCGCGGTGATAGGGTAGGCCCAGTATTTCCATCACACCCCAATCACTGGACCAGGTGAAATGGACCATGGGTTGCCCTAACTTGGCCTCTCCGGCCGGATGTTCGACGAAATCGACTTGGTTGACGATATCGACCAAGTGCTGCGACTCGGTGACGCCCCAGAACACCTGATCGACGCCCAGGCGCAGCTCCCATTCGCCATCGCCGATTCCGCCAAATAGCAGCAGATAGGCTTCGCGCAAGTCGGCATGGGTGCGGCGTGAGTCGGTGTTGTCGTAGCGGAAGAACGGAGCGAGCGTGAGGCTTCTACCCTCGGCGTCTTCAAGGTAGAGTTGGGGCACTGCAACAAAGCCGCTCGCATGGGAGCGTTGGCCGGGATGAGCGCCGGCTTCAGGGAACCAGCGGCTTTCGCCGTTCAAATGCCCGGAAAACTCGTGGTCAATCTCGATTCCGGCCCGCGCCTCGACGGCAAAGACCAAGGCCAAAATCCAGACAGCGCGAAGTAGCATCAACGCGCCCGTTTCAGCCCGGTGCGCGTAAAATCGCGGTCGTCGAGATCTGTTTGGAATTGAAAATCCGTCCAGGTCAAAACGGTGCTTTTCCCAGTCAGATGATTTTCCATCGCCATCTCGCCAGCGCGCCAGTAACGCTCCAGGTACTGCTGGTAGTTCCCCAGCGTGAGCGTCTTCAAATGGGCATCCTTGCGGTCGTAGTACTCCACTTTCCACACGCGCAGCTCGTCCTTGTCGCGCCAGACCACCTGACGGCTATAGCCGGATTTCTTATCGACGGGAACGCGTTCGGTGACCGTGCAGGTCAAATCGCCGCAAGCCTCGTCGCGCAGGTAGCGATAGGTAAATTTCTCCACGGCTTCGGCGGTCAGGTCTTCATAGGCAAATTCGCTGCCCATGAAGGAGCCGGAGCGGTTCGACGAACTAATGCGCTTGACTCGTTTCAGCGCGGGTAAATAGAGCCATTGGTCGTCCGCGCTTTCCCGATGCGCGTGAATCAGCAACGCCGTTCCCTCAACATCGCGCGGCTCATTGAACACAAACAAGCTCTTGTCGCCATCGTCGGGGACTTCGAGAACCTTTACCCGGAGCTGGCGTCGGCTCTCTTGCCCGTGCTTGTTGCGCAGCACCATGGTTTGTTGGGCCGTAAAGTTGCCAAAACCTGTCTCGCGAGCGCGGGAATCCTGGGCGATTTTCAGTCCAGTCTCCTCGGGAGTGGGACTCTCGGAATGAGCGGATGTTGTCGCGCCGAGACAAGTCAAAGTGAGCAGACAAAGCGCAAAAAACGGCAGCATGGATCGCGTGGAAATCATGAATTTCTCCGGTCGATGGCAATCAGCAGCGTTGGCAGGAGTAAAAAATCGGCGACAAGCGCGAAGACAATCGTGATCGTAACCAAAAGTCCGAGCGCCCAACTCACCTCAAAGCCCGAGGTGGCAAACACCAGAAAGCCTACCGACAAAACCGCAGTCGTCGTCCATAACGCGTGCCCCACCATATGGAAGGTAGAGCGCACGGCCTCGGGGGCTGGGAGGCCCTCCCTCCGGGCCTTCAGATACTTGCTCAAAAAATGAACGGTATCATCTACGACAATCCCGAAGACAACGGCGATGACCACCGAGGACGCAATGCCCACGTGGCCGACGAGATAGCCCCACAAGCCAAAGCTCATAATGGCGGGAATAAAGTTGGGCAGCAGACTGAGAAGCCCGATCCGCACGCTCTTGAAAATCCAAATCAGAATGAACGAAATGAGCACCATAGCCGTGATCGTACCCCGCAACATGCTGTTTATATTGCGCAGCGACAGGTGGGCAAAAACGACGCTCAGGCCCGATGCTTCTTGGACAAAAGCGGGTGCATTGGCGCTCAGCCAGACCTGGGCGCGCTCGTCGAGTTCGCGTATATCGCGCGACCACGCATTTTTGGTCGTCACGACCAGACGCGTAGCGGATTTGGCGACGTCGATGCGGTTGTTGAGATCGCTGCCAAACGGCAGCGAAAGCTCGTAGAGCAACAGGTACTGCGCCGCGAGGTCTGGGTCATCGGGCAAGCGATAGAAGGCTGGATCATCGCCGTGCATGTTCTTGTTGAGACGCTTCATAATGTCCGAAAACGCTTGGACATGGGTCACTTCGGGTTGCTGTCGGTACCATTCGGCGAACGCATCGACCTTGCGCAGATAGTCGGGATCGGTAATGCCGCCTTCGCGCCCTGCACTCAGCGAATATTCCAGCTTGTCTAACCCGGTCAGGTTATCAATGACATAATCCGTGTCGCGCCGAAACTCGTAGCGATCATCAAAGTACTGCGCCATGTTGTCGCTTAGCTCAATGCGGGGAATGCCGATTATCAGCACGACGATCACCAAGGAGACGGAGCCAAGCAGGAATGTTCTCCGCGCAATGACAAAGTCGGCGAAGCGGTCGAAGAACGCCGTTCCCTCGGACTGGACGCGGCGTGCGCGCAACGGCAGAATCGACAGCAACGCCGGCAAGAGCGTCATGGTGTATATGAGAGCGCACAATACGCCAAACGCCACGTAGTTGCCCAAGACGTGAAACGGCGGCGAATCCGAGGCGTTCAGGCTGAGGAATCCAATTGCCGTTGTTACCGAGGTGATAAATACCGGATAGGCATTAATGCGGATAGATTCGACAATCGCTACGTTTCGGTCCAGACCTCGCCTCATGCCCAGTAAAACACTCGTAACGACGTGGATCGAATCCGCGATGGCGATCACCATAACAATGATCGGCACACCGGCGTTGGTGGGGCTGAACACCACGCCATTCCAGCCAGCAAACCCCATGGTGGTATTGATGACAAACACGAGCACGGCGACAATGGCCAACGTGCTGAGAGTCGAACGCAGGAGAATAATGGAGGCACCTACGATGATGAGAAACACAATCGGTGTCAGGGTCTCCATGTCGCTCTTCGTAACATCGGAGAACGCCCGGTGCATGACGACATCACCGGTCATGTAATAATCAATGTCTGGGTGGTTCGCGCGGGCCTCGGCTAGGACCGAATGGAGGTAGTCGGTAATTTCGATCACGGCCTGATCTGGGTTTTCAGGCAGGATAAAATTGATAGCCACCCCGGCCGTGCGTCCGTCGTGGGCGACCAAACGTCCGGCGATTTCGGTAGCATCCAGCGCGATCTTTTCGATTCGCCTCACATCGGTATCGCTCCGTGCAGATGCGTCCTCAACGAGCGGCGCGACGACCAAATCGTCCTCGAGTGCTTCGCTGTGGGTATAGTTGGTAAGGGAGTTGACGCGACTGGAATAAGGCACGCGCCACGCAGCTTCGGTCAGTTCCTCAATCGCGCCAAGCGCCTCGCGGGTAAACACCGAGCCATCTCGGGGTGCAATGGCAATCAGTGCAGCATTAGAGACGGAATACGTATTCTCCAAGGCGTCGAACGCGGCGAGCTGCGGATTGTCTTCGCTGAACAGAACGCGATAATCGTTGGTAACGGTGATAAAGCGAACACCTGTCGTGATGGCGAGCATGACCAGCGTTGCGAACACGACGACCAGCCACCGACGGCGCAGAATGGCAGCGATATAGCGTTCCAATTGCATAGGTATTTTCTAGCGCATCGGATGGGACATGTTGCGGATCATATAGCAAACCGGAATGATAGCGGTGGACCGTCTTGTGCATCCTATTCTGCGTCTATCTGCGTCCATCTGCGGATCACCTTGTACATGATGTAGGACTGCTATAGAACCCGGTCTCACCAACGCGACGCGTCTCCGTGTAGCTCGTCGGGCAGTCGGTAACTTATCCCCTCTTCATCGAGCACAGATATATCGAGCATGGTCATAAAATTTTGCGTGCGCAGATCTTTGGCACGCTGCCCGGGTCCCCTAAGGGCATCAATAACCTCTTGGATTCTGCGCCGCAGCCGCAAATACACCAACGCCCCAGTCGTCCGACTTTTTGGGAACATGAGTTGGTCGGCGAGCTCGTCTCCTAACAGTGCGCGCGAAAGGCGGTATCCATAGCTAAGCAGGGCCTTGCGCTCGTCTTTGTCTTCAATGCCGATCACTAAGGGAGCCGAGTTAATCACCGAATTTGCCATAGCAATGGCCTCCACACCGAGGGGCGGCTCACACATGTAGCCCACGCGAAATGTTTCGCAGGCTTCGTCCTCATTGCGGAATATGAGCGCGTCGGGCACCCCCATCAGCCAAGCGGCGTAGCGCCAGATTTGCATAAAGCTATCGCGCTCTTCATCGTTCAGACGCGCTCCAATCCTCTCGGCTGACCGCAGCATCATTCCAGAGAAGTTACAGGACGCGAGCGCAATGTGAGCAGCACTAAGCGGCATTCCGTGCGCTTCTTGGTCCCAGTCTTCAGAAGCGAGCAACTGTTGCCTGACCCGTGCGTGTACCAGCCGGAGGCGGACGGACAGTTTCCAACCCTCGCCATGCCGCTCTAGGCCGCCTGGCAACATAATCTCCAAAAGATGCCGGATATTCTGCCGCAACCGCCGCACACCCCGATCAGTCAGCCTCCCCGTAATGAAGAACGATTGGCTGATTAGCGTCGTGAAACCCCGGACGATGATATCCGTGACAAACGCGGTGAGAAACAGGTCTGAGTAAGCGTGGAATTTGCGGCATCCAGCATACACTACCTGTGGATCGAACCACTCCGGCGGCGTCCCAATCCGATCAAAAAATTCCCTCACTGCCGGCGGCACCGAGCGCAAGGCCGCCGCATCCTCATCCATCCCAGCCCGGATGAACTCGGCCTGCTGCTCTTGGTCGGCGGTAGCTATTGCATTGACCAAGGCATCGGCTTCGGGATCGCCGATGAGCGTGTACTCGATGTATTTATCGGCAAGCTCAGGGTTGGAGGCGCGGGCCTTTTCGTAGCCGGGCTGGTATGCAGTAGGTATTTGCATTCGGCGAAACCTATTAAATCTTGACACCTTGTATCATTTAGTCTAATAAGCTGGAAGAACCTTTATTCTCACAACTCCAACCTATTATACTTACTTAACTTATGGGCTGTCAATCACATAAGTCTCCATTGGCTTCACTACCCCTACACGAATTTCGGCCCGCCGCCGCCATCGTTGACCACGTGGCTGCGCACTGGAATCGCCGCTTGGTCGGGAATGACTAATTCGAGCGGCGAATCATTCTCAATGACGGTGCCAGCCCCCACACGCACCCCGGCCCCCAATTTAATCGCGCCAGGCCGCACAGCCCTCGCTATGATCGTACCGATAGATACCGACACGCCAATCCGGCAATCCGCGCCAATCGCGACGATGCCGTTGATTTCAGTGTTGGCTCCAATAGCCGTGCGGTCGCCTACTTGCACGGAGCCGAAAATCCCGGCGTCCGTGCCAATAAACACGTAATCGCCAATGATGGGATGGCGCTGCTGCACCTTGCCGCTGAGGCCGCCCAAAGTACACGGATAAATGTGGCACCCGCTGCCGATAATACCCGTCTGTCCGGTAGTTATGCCGCGATGGGGATGGTCGAGAAAGTTGGCATCGCCCATTTGCGTTTCGGGATGGATATCCGCCTGATAGTAGCGTCCCCCCAACTCGGAAATGGCCCGTGGCAGCAAGGGCACCGGCCGCCGCGTCAACTCGGATTCGCCTGCTACCGAGCCAGAGCGCGTTAGGGCGTGGGCAATGTCGTGGTAGAACAGTACCCGCCAGCCCGGATAGGTGCTCATCACGAGCTGCATCTGGTAGTCGAAAATGAAATCGCACTCCAGCTTGCTGAGGAAGCGGCGATAGTGGTCGAAGTCGCGGCGGCGAATGGTCTCTTCCAAGGCAACCCGGAAGTCGATCTTGAGTAGCTGCTCCTGAGCCAACCCACAATTGTCGAGCAAATAGGCGTCCCAAACGGCCGGATCCCTAAGCGCGGCAAAGCGGTTCCAGTGAGCGCGCACCTTGTAGTCGGGCAATTCCCACAGCAAGCAGATGGTGTTCATCAGGGCCTTTTCTTCAACGCCTTCGCTCTCACCGGCCGCCAACAGCGACTGCGCGATCATCGCGTAGAGCTGGTCGGCGATCTCGCCGATGGCCTCGTCGAGCGACGGGTTTTGGTGCCCCGGCCCGAGGGCATTGTGCGAGCCAGGGGCGACGCATTCGAGCAAGTTGCCCAACACCGTCTCCAGCAAATCGCGATTGACAAACCCGCGCCCAGAGCGCTGTGAGAGAATGTCCCGATCAACCGCGTCGATGCGCAGCGCGGCGACCTCCTCTGTAGTGTAGATTGGCACCAGCCGCTCTAGCAGCCGCTCTAGCAGCGCCCACTTGCGGCGCTGATAAGAAGTGTCAAAAAGCGTGGAATTGTTCATTGTTGCTCCCCATTCTGCCTCCTCGTAACTTCTAACGAAACTTACAGAACGCACGCCGGGTTGCAACCCGGCGTCACGCTTGCAGGGAGAAACCATGCACCCATTTGAATCGCTGGTAGTACGCGAAGGCGCAGTCGGCATCCACTGGTTTGGCCAGAGCACGTTTAGCCTCAAGGACGCGCAGGGAACCATCGTCCAAGTCGATCCCTACTACCCCCACGAACGGCCGGCCGACCGCTTCATCCACGCCCGTCCCCCACTCCACGAAGCATCGCTGCACACGGACTTCGTACTCCTGACCCACGACCACGGCGACCACACTTGCACAGAGTCCATTGCGCGCATTGTCGCGGCCTATCCAGCCGTGCAGATCGTCGGCCCAGCCGAGAGCATCCAGCGCGTCCGCAACGCGGGCATTACGGCCGCAGCAACGACGGTTGCCGCCGGTGACGCAGCCAAACTGGGTACCATGACCGCCCACGCAGTGTACGCCAAGCCCCCGGAGGGCCTGCCCAGCGACGACATCGCCCCGCCCGATGTGACTCACCTCGGCTACGTGGTGGAGGCCAGCGGCGTGCGCGTGTACATCTCCGGCGACCCGGTCAACACATTTGCCGAGCACGAAGCATTGCTCGCACCCATCCGCGACCTCGAACCCGACATCGGGCTGCTGACCAATCACCCAAGCGAAGGAGAATTCCCCTTCTTTGCCGGCTCAGCCAAAATGGCCGCGGCGCTCGGCCTCAAAGCCGCGGTGCCGGCCCATTACGCTTGCTTTGTCGCCCGCAACTACGACCCCCAAGAGTGGGCGGCTGCGCTCGCCGGGGTCGAGCCGATAATTATTCCGTACAATCAATCCACAGTCTATTCGCCCTCCTAGCGCTCTAAGACAGACGTGTTGATTTTATCAGCTTTGTTTACTTATAATTATAGACATCGCCCAACGCGCCGAGGATTTTTACCTAGGCGTTCACTTCAAACATAAGGAGTATCAAGTATGCGGCGATTTACAATCGCAAGCGTTCTCAGCCTTGCCCTCGTGGGTACGGCGAGTGCTCAGTTTTTCGATCCGCCCGATCTGGCGGATCGCAATGGCAGTCAGGGGTTTTGGTTTTACATGCTCGAAGTTCCCGATCCCGGTGCTATCACCATTGACGCCCATGGCGACGACTGGGGTTGGTTCGACCCGGAGTACACCTTGACCATGGATGAGTGGCGCGACGAAGGCGACCGCCCGGCCCCCGACCGCGACGACCTGTTCATCACCACCTTCATGGGCTGGAAAGGCGGCGACGACAACCGCTGGTACTGCTTCTTGGAAGCGGTTGACGACGTGCTGGCGCACGCCGGCACGAACGTCGCCCGCTGGGACGGCGACATGCTGCAAGTCGGCCTCGATCCGCAGGATCACGGCCGCGAGCGCAGCCCGGCCTCCGGCTACACCATGGAGTGGCTGATGGCACCGGGCGACCTCAGCCCGCCGACCAACGTCGCTTTCCGCTACACCGAGCAAGAAGCGTGGGCCGAGTACGGCGAATCGCCGTGGATCGAAATGGCCGTGCGCGTCGATCCACCCGAAGCCTGGGCCGCCGACCTGTGGGCCGAAGGTGGCACCACGTACTACGAGTGGAGCGTCAAGGTCCTCGCCTTCCAAGAGGACGCCGGTCCGTCGGCGAGCGAGGTGTGGCAGCTAGACGCAGTGGCCGGTGAAGACGGCGCGGGCCTGCCTTTTGCCATGTGGTACGAAGACGGCGAAGGCCCGGATTCGAGCTTCTCGCCCAACGACGACGGCACTCCGGGCGGTCGCAACGACTGGACCACCCGCGGTCCCGAAGCCTCGTCGCGGCAGTACTACTCCATTGCCAAGCTGCTGAGAGTCGGCGAGTACTCTAGCCCCACCGCAGTCGAGTCATCGACTTGGGGTAAGATCAAGGACTCGTTTTAGACAACAAGCATCTCAGTACTTAAGTGATCAGTGGCCGGTGGTCAGTGGTTGGTCAGTCCCTCCCCATAGGGGGTGTTGCGGGGGCTGACCACTAACCACTAATCACTGGCCACTGTCTTAAAGGGGGTTACACCGTGCATAAACGGCTATGGGCTTGGTCTTTACTGCTGATCCTGCTGGTGGGGGCTTGCGGCCGCTACTTTCACACGCCGCTCCAGCCCGCCAGCCGCCAAGCTGAGGGCATGACCGTCAACGACGACGGCTCCATCACCTACGCCCTCGACCGCTTTTCTATCAACCTCAGGCCCATGACAGACGCGGAATTAAACCGCCTCGCCCCCGGACCAGACCTGTCCAACAACCCCTATACCTTTGGCGAGTGGACCGCTCCGGGCGACGAGTGGACGCCGCCGCGCTTTACTGTCTTTCGGCTCAAGGTCAACAACTATCAATATCCCAAGGTCAAAATCGACCCGCTCAACGCGCGTATTACCGCGGCCAATACCCGGCAGTACGCGGTGCTGAGCTACGCCGAATTATACCAGTATTTTCGCTCGTTTTGGCTGGGCCGCACCGGCCAAGGGCGCAAGACCTTTCAAGCCCGCACCGACGCGCTCAAGCGGACGCTGTACAGCGGGGCCATGGTCTTCAGCGGCAGCGAAGAACAGGGGTATTTGGTCTTTCCCGTCCTCGACGACGATGTCCGCGCGATCCAAGTGCACATCGAGAACATCGTCTTGCGCTTCGACTACGCCGACGATCCCCTAGAGGCGATTGACCTGAGCTTCTCCTTCCAGCGCGACACCCTGCAAGGGTATGACCCCTCGACCGCGATGCGGATCAACTGATGATTGCTTTCGCGCCCAGATCCCTCGCCGGCATCGTCCTAGCGGTGCTTGGGGGGCTAGCGCCAAGCGATGCGCAAGTCGAGGTGTGGCACATCGGCAAGGGGGGGCTTACGTGGGTCTCGCAGGCCGAGACGCAGATCGGCGCTCTGGACGTCGATGGTGCCCTACAGCCCCTAAAGCTACAGGCCGGCGAAAACCTCATCGAACTGCTCCGCGCTTCGGGCCAACGCTTTCTCAACGGCCAACCCCGCGACTTCACGCTCGGCGGCCAGCCCCGAGCGTGGTCCAACGACGGCTTCTTCAACCAAATCTCCGGCCCCCTCGACCTGCTCGACGGCGATCCGGCGACCTCCTCGTCGGGCGTGTTCAAGACCGCCCAGAGCCAAGCCGGGGCGACGTTCTTCTGGGATTTGGGCGCGCCCTTCCCGGTCAACCGCATTCGCTTCTTTCCCGCGCCCGACGACGACGCCTTTGTCAAAGCCTTTGAACTGCGGGTCAACGACGGCGAAAACTTCAACGACATCAACCGGCCGCAATACGAGGTTTTGCGGCGAGTAGAAGTCAACCGCGAATCCACTGTCGATATCGAATTTGCCCCCTTGCAGGGCCGCTTCCTCCAGCTACTCGTGCTGTCGAAGACGGCGTTCAACATCGCGGAGTTTGAAATCTACGGGCAGGGCTTTGTGCCGGTCGCCAGCTACGTGTCGGGGCTGCACTCCTTTGGCGGCCCGGTCAACTACGGCCGCTTGCGCGTACACACGACGCAACTTGGAACCACCGGGGATGCGACCGCGGCCATCCAGATGCGGACCGGGGCCGACGACAACCCCTTAGCGTACTTTCGCCGCAATCGCGACACCGGTCGCCAAGAAGAAGTACCCGCAGCCGAATACAACACTAACCTGCCGCGACGCGCCCTGTACCGCCAAGACCCAGACACTGGCGAGCTGTTAGAGGAACTGGACCGGGCCGAATACCTCACTCTGCCGATCGAAGAGCAAGGACCGGTGCGCGATTTCGTCAAAGGCGACATCCGCGACGACGTCAACAACTGGAGCGCGTGGTCGCCGAGCACGCACATCACCGGCACCGGCACAATCGAAGTGCCCATAGGGCTGCCTAGCCCACGGGAATTCATGCAGTTTCGCATCTTCTTCGACGGCGACGCAGAAAACGCCGTGCGCATCGACACCTTTCAGGTCGAATTTTCGCCCGGGCTAGTCAGCGAGGCCATCGGCGAGGCAGCTCTCGCCACCGATCCCTTTCCCGCCAGCGGCCTGCTCGAAGTCGCAGGGGGCATCGACACGACCTTTACCTACGACATCCGCACCGAGTTCTCAGCCGACGTAGCCGGGTATCGCGGCGTCCGCATCGAGGCATTTCCACCGCCGGTATTCGAGAGCCTACAAATGGGCGATCCCCTCGTAGCGGTGGAAGACTTTGAATGGGCGGCGACCGAGAGCGGCTTCGACCTTTTCTTCGCGCCCGTCGCCGCCGACAACAACCAGCCCCTGCGGATCACCTTCCGCCTGCGGCCGCTGGTGCACAACACCCCGATCAACGCCTATCTCCTCGGCGCAGGGAGCGTTCCGCCGCATCCCATCGCCCCAGGTAATGCCAGCGAATTAGTGGGCACCAACGCGACCAACGCCTTTGCCACTCAGGCGCAACCCGAGTTACAAGTAGCACTTTCAACGGCCATCATCTCGCCCAACGGGGACGGCCGCAACGATGCCATCGCCATTGACCTCGTGCTATCCCAGTTTGCCGCAGATACAGCCGTGGCCGTCGAGATTTTCGACCTCAGCGGACGCCGAGTGCGGCAGCTAGTCTCCCAGCCGCGGCCAGCCGGTTTTTACTCGGAAACTTGGGACGGTCGCGACGACCACGGCGCACTGGTAGCCCCAGGACTGTACCTCTGCCGCGTCGGCGTGGAGGCCGACTTCGACGTGTTTGCCGCCGTAGAGCCGATAGGGGTGGTCTATTGACCGCGCTGAGCAACATGCGATGGTTGGTGCTGCTCTTCATCAGCAGCCCGGTAGCGGCGCAGACGCCCTCGGCTTGGGTCGTGGGTGGCACGAGCGGCGAGCCGTGGGCTGCCGCTGCGGAGCGCTGGATCGCCCTCGACGACTCTGTGCGCATCGGGGCAATTCAGCCGCGGGCGATTCCCCTAGGCCACACAGTTACTCGCCAACTCGTGCGCACCGGCATTGCCACGACCCAGCGCAACCTCTTTGGCTATCGCTGGAGCTTGCACAAGGGGCCGCGCCAAATCGAGGCCGACACCTTGGAGGTTGGGTGGCACCCGCGCCTGTGGCTGGGGGGCGGGACCAACGCCCTCGCCCCGGAGGTCATGCGCGGGCTCGTCGATGGCGACGAACTAACCGCGGCCTTTGCCCACCGGGCGCGGGCCGATGGCCGCCCCAACAGCGTGCAGTTCATCACGCTCGACTTGGGCGTGCCCGTGCCCGTTGACAGCATCGTGTTCTTTCCGCCGCAGACCGGGCTGACCAGTGATAACCAGCGGCAGCGCGAGTTGTTCGCTCGCGCCTATGAAGTCAGCCGGACCAACGTGCCAGTCGAATGGCTGATCTTTGAAGATGAAACCTCATCGACCGGATCGTCGGGATACCACCCCCTCGACGAGATTCTCGCCAGCACCTTTGCCAACAACATTAGCGTCGTCTCCCTCGCAACCGACTTGCGCTTTACTCGCTTTCTCCGCTTCAAGTTCGGGGAGGTCTCTACCACTACCTTGTTGGCCGAAATCGAGGTCTTTGGCCGCGGCTATCCCCAAGAAGCCCGCTACATCTCCGCGCCCCATTCCTTCGGCCAAGCCGTGAGTTTAGGCCGCGTCGCATGGAAATTCACCCGCTATCGCCTATTGCCTTCCGGCGCAATCACCGCCGATCCCAGCGCACCGGTGCAGCTAAACTTGCAGACCCGCGCCGGCTTCGACGACAATCCCAAGACGTACTTCATCTTCGACGATCTCGGCCGCCTGCTCGAAGTAGATGAGGACACCTATTTCGACTCGCCGCGCATAGTAGAGCGATTTTCCGAGGGCATCGCCGGCTTCCGCGCCAAGCGCGACGACGACATCGAAAACTGGAACAATTGGTCGGTCAATTACCAAGCGTCGGGCGACGAGATCCGCTCCTCCGACGGAGCCGAGTTCCTCCAGTTTCGCTTTACCATCACCACCGAAGACCCGCTAACCTTTGGCGTGCTCGACAGCTTGGCTTTTGAGGTCTCGCCGCTGCTGGCCGACCGCGCGCTGGCGGAAATTGCCCTCGACGGGACTTCGGCGAGCTCAGACTTCGGCGAGCTCAGTCGAGTCGTCGAGCCGCGCACCGGTGCGGACGGGGCCGTCGAGGTACCCCTCGGAGTCGCCCAGCGCTTTGCCTATCACATTCGCACGGAGGCCGGCACAACCGACCGCGCAGGATTCGACGGCATCGAGTTAGAAGTCCCTCCGGCCTCCCACTTCCTCGACCTGACCATCGACGACCAGCCAGCGGCTGAGGGCGAGGATTTTTCCCTCGCCGCCAGCGACGAGCAGTTGCGCTTCACCTTTCCCGCGGCGTTCCAAGAGGACAAGGCGTTTCGCGTGCGCTTCCAAGGCGCGGTCTTTCAGCCATCGGTCTTTTTGGCCAGCCGCCTTTTTAACACCTCAGCCACTAGCTTACCGCAGTCCATCGAAGCCGGAGACGCCCACGCCGACGTGGCCAGCAACAGCATCCAAGTCGTATCCAGCGATGAAGCCTTGGGCATTCTCGGGGCGATTGGGCTGTCTGCGCCCGTGGTCACGCCCAACGGCGATGGAACCAACGAGCAAGTCGCCATTGGCTTTGATTTGTTCGGCGTTGCCGGGGGTGTGCTGCGGGTGGAGGTGCGCGACTTGAGCAGTCGCCGTTGCGCCACGATTTTGGACGCGCCGGCTGCTGCCGGGCCGTACGCGCTACGATGGGATGCGCGGGACGAGCGGGGGAAACTCGTGCCCCCGGGGCTGTACCTAATCCGCGTCGCGGTCGAGGTCGATCGCGGCACGTTCGCCCGCATGGCAGCGGTCGGGGTCGCGTACTGATGGAGACACCTAAGTACACGACAGTAGAGCGGTATGAGATGCTTCGCTTCGCTCAGCATGACAACAGGGGTGTCATCATCTGTCATGCTGAGCGGAGCAAAGCGGAGTCGAAGCATCTCAGCGCTCCCATGCCTAACGTCCAGTGGATTACTTTCGTGTACTTAGTGGAGGCACTATGAAAACGCTACAACTAGCAGTTGCTTCCCTCTTGCTCGCGGCTGCGGCGAGCGGCCAAAATCTGCGCTTTACTGGGTCCGACTTTGCTTCTTGGGCCCATCCGCAGGGGCTAGTGGAAGTCCTGCCGCAGGGCATTAAAGTGAAGCGCTTTGAGCAGCGGTTCAACGCGGTGGCCAACGCCCGCGAGTTTTCCGGCCAGTCCATCGGCGAATACGGGCGGCGCTTTGCGCGTACGCCGTCCAACCAGCAGCAGGCCGACCTAGCCGGCGACCAAGACCCAAACACTTGGTGGAAACCCGACCCAGACACCCCAGTGCAGTCGTGGTGGCTGGAGTTGGACTTGGGGCGCTCTGTGGTCGCCGACAAGGTGCGCGTTCGCTTTCCCAACCGCGAAGGGGCTAGGCCCTTCAACTTTTTCTCAGTGTACGTCAGCCCGGGCATTCCAGTCTTCGGCGGTCGGGCCAAGCGCATCGTCTATCGCCGGCTGGGGAGGCCGATCAACAACAACACCGAGTCGCTAGTCGAGTTCGACCTCACCACAACCGGCCTCGCCTCGGCCACGGGCGAGTACCTGAGCGCGGACGAGGTCCTCGACTTCGACATCATACGCTTCGTGCGCTTTGAAGCAGCCGGTGCCACGCCCGATGCCGCGCTCGCCGAAATAGAGGTAGAAGGTATTGGCTTCAACCTCGCCTCCATGGTGCAGATCGAGGACCGAACCGAGCACTGGGGAGGCCGGACGTGGACATCCAAGCACCGCGACTGCCCAGGCTGCGGCAAGGGCAGCGGAGCCGAGGCCCTCATCGACCAAGACGTGGGATTTCGCGGGTGGAATATCGAGGGCTCCGACAAGGGCAACTGGCGCGATTCAGGCGTCTGGTCCGTCGTCGATTTCGGCAACGTCTTTCGCGTCGATCGCATCATTTGGCTGCCGATCGTCTCCGGTCGCGGCCCGTTCCTCTACGGCTTCCAGCGCGACAAGCAGGGCAGTTGGCCCAGTTTCGATTTCTTCGCCTCCGACGGCACCCCCAGCAACAGCGCCGACCCGGTTGTCGAAGGCCCTTTCCACTACGACTTGCTATCGTCCGTGGCCAACTCCGGCCGCTATTTGTTCGACTTCCAGTTCGAGCCGCGTGCGCTGCGGCTGCTACTGTGGCGCGTGACGCGGCCCCAGCAATTCCACCGCGCCGCCCAACTCTTCGTCTTCCACAGCGAGGGCTATCCCGCGCAAGTCGAACTGGAGTCTGAGGATATTTCCCTCGGCGGTGCCCGCAGCATGCGCTTCGTCGAATGGGACGCCGACTTGCCGCCCGGAACGCGCATCGAAGTGGAAACCCAAACCGGCAATGGCTTCCAGACCCTCAAGCGCTACTTCCTCGCCAACGGCAAAGAAGTGACCAAACAAGCCTACGAGTCCGCCAAGTCCCGCAACCGCGGCGACATCGTCGAGGAACGGGTGCGCGACGACACCTGGAGCGCGTATAGCCAACCCCATCGGTTCTCCGGGCAGGCATTCCTCTCGCCGTCGCCGCGGCAGTGGCTGCGGGCGCGGGTGCGGCTGATCAGCGACGATCCAGCGGTATTTCCCACCCTGCGCTCGCTCGCGTTTGTGGCCAACGCGCCGGTCATCACCGCTGGGCTGACGGGCCGCGTCTTCCCCCGCGAAGCTGTCATGGACACCTTGCAGATGTTCCGCTACACCATCGCGCCGGTGGCCTTCAACAGCCGCGACGCTGGATTCGACCGCGCGCTCATCTTGCTCCCGCCCGGCGGTGGCCGCGACGCCGCATTCATCAGCGCGTCCGTGGGGGGAGACGAGGTTGAGGCTACCGGCTTGTTGCGGGGGGATTCGCTCTTGGTGGAACTGCCGCCGCCGCTGGTCCGGCGGGATTCGGTCGCCATTGCCTTTTCCGCACGCCTGTCCCACAGCCCTACGGTATTTAACGCGTTCGTCTCCAACTCGACCGCAGCAGGGAACCTCCAAGGCGTCGTCCCCGCCGAGTTCGGTGCCGATATAGTATTTGTGCCCGAAGCGGTCGCTGGCGGCTCGCTGATCCGCAACGTCGAGTACACCCGCTCGATAACCCCCAACGGCGATGGAGCCAACGATCTATGTCAACTGGAATTCACCGTCGTCAAGACCGAGCAAGCACCGCAGGTACAAGTCTTTACCCTAGATGGCCGGCCCTTGGTCGAACTGACCAGCCAAGGCTCGCCAGGGCGGCGCGTCCGCTACGTCTGGGACGGACGGAGCGCCGACCGCGCCGTGCCGCCCGGCATCTACGTCCTGCGCATTGCCATAGAAGCAGACGCCCGCGCCGACCGCGTTTACCAGCTCGTGCATGTTGCTTATTAATGGATGTTAGACACAGGCCCCTAGGTATGGGATGCTTCGCTACGCTCAGCATGACAAGTGTTAGTTTGCTGCTTTCCCCTGTCATGCTGAGCGTAGCGAAGCGGAGTCGAAGCATCCCACCCCTGTGTAACATCACTTATTAAGACCAAAGGGAGTACACTGTGAGACGTCGAATCTTCACACTATTAATTTGTCTATTCGCATGGACGCCGCCGCGACAAGCGGATGCCCAACGCGCCACCGCATACGACAACCCCTATTACACCACGGGCACTGAAGTTTCTCCGGCGACCCTCGTGCCCTCGGTGCGCAAGTGGTACCTGCCGCAACGCCTGTACTCGCTGTACGACTGGCGGCAAGAGCAATACTCCAACTACGCCCGCGACCACTACGAGCGCTACACCGAGGTCTTCTTGGAAGGCTCGCCGTTCTACGATGTGTACGGCGATTACATCACCCAGGGCTGGTTGGTGTACGACTGGACCGAGGACTACCCAGACGACAACGGCAGCATCATCACCAAAAATCCGCGCTTTCGTTCGTGGTTCAACAACCTGCTCGTATCGTCGAGCCATTCCGGGCAGTTCTACTCGGCCCTGATGGTGGGTGACGGCATCCGCACCACCCTGACCCCCCTGACGTTTTCCAAGCCGCGCTTCGACGGCATTCAGTGGGACCTGACAACCGACAAGTACGCCCTGACCATGCTGTCGTCGCGGGTCAGCAACACCGGGGAAATTTCCTCCAGTGAAGTCGGCGGTGGCGTCCAGGCCAATACCTTTACCACCCTGATGGCCGCGAGGGGACGAGTGCAGGTCGGGGATTTTGCCGCCCTCGGCGCAACCTTTGTCAATGCGGCGCATCGCAACTCCAACCTGCCGTTTGGCGACAACTCGCTCAGCGGCTTGCTCAGCGGCCCGATGAACGCGGACTTTGTCCGCTCCATCGTCGTGCGCATCTCCGACGATTCGCCCGAAGACGGCGAGGGCGGCGCGCTGCTGTCGCGCTGGCGTATCTTCATCGATGGCGTCGAGCACACCGGAGACATCGTCCCCGTGGTCGAAGGCGGCATTCGCCGCGGCGGCGCGATTGTGGCCAGCGGTACGGATGTCATCACGCTGACCTACAACATCGAAGACTTCTCCCCGAGCACCGAAGACGCCATCGACGATTTTCGCGAGATCGAGCGCATTGAAATCGGCCTCGTGCTAGCCAACGACTACAAGGTCGAAGTAACCTCCAACAAGCAGACCAACAACCTCGGCACACCCGTATTCCTGCCGGTATTGCGCGCGGCCGGTAACGTCAAGGACGGCTCGAATCAGGCATTCCACCGGTTCAGCTACGGCCTGCCGACCGGGACCCGCATGTTGGGCTTTGATCTCGCCGTTGCCGACCTGCAAGGCTTTGACTTCCGCGGCGAGTTCGTCCGCAACTTTCAGTACCGCCGCTTTCCCAACGAGAACGTAGCCACAAACCAAACGCTAGCGACCAACGAAGCCCAAGCCCTGTACGCGACCGCGCAGAAGCGCAGCTATCCCTATACGTTTTTCGCCGAGGTTTTCAGCATCGACGCGGATTACTCCACCCGCGCCTTCATCCCCAACGCCGAGGGGCAGGTATTTTACGATAACGAGCAACGGCACCTGTACGAATTCGTCGATGACAACGACGATCAGGACGAGCTGCCGGACTGGACGCGGCGCACATTCGGCAGCCGCGTCAACACGCGACAGGGGCAGCAGTTGCTGACCGACGCCGCGGTTTTCCCGGGCATTGACGAGGACAACGACGACATCTCGGATTTCAACCGCAACTTCAACACCCAGCCCGATTACGAGGAGCCGTTTTTGCGCTTTGAGGTGGATCCGCCGGAGTTTTTGTTTGGCATGGACATGAACAGCAACGGCGTCATTGACCGCTTTGAGGACGACGGGGAAGCCGATTATCCCTACAAGCTGGGCCGCCGAGGATTCAATACCTATGCCGCCATCGAAATCCTGCCCCGCACAACCCTCATGGTCGGCTATCTCGACCAGAGCCTGCTGGAAACGGCCCGGGACAACCAAGCCGCTTACCTGCTGCTGACCGCTAAAAAGGAGTTTCCCGTACAGGACTTCAGCGCGTGGCTGATCGCCAATCCGCGCCGGGTTAAAGACGACATTCCCGACGACGTGCTACTGTGGCGCGACCTGCCCGGCACGCGCGGCCGCTCGGTCTTTACCCGCGACCTCCTGCCGGCGCGCAATGCCTTCATCAACACCACGTACCTCGAAGTACACTACGACCGCTACCTGCCTTTGACGGCCAAGGTCAAACACGAATTCTACCAGCAATTGGGCGATCGGGAAAACGAGTTGCGCGATCAGCGCTTCTTGGGCATCGTGGTCAAAGGCGAGTACTCCACCCACATCCGTAGCTGGACTTTGGTGCCCAAGTGGAAACAACTTTACAACAGCCGAGTGCCAGCCCAGCCCAGTGCGCTCAAAATTCGCGAGCTAACGGAAATTTTCTCGCTGCAAGCCGTGCGCAGCATCAACCGCAACATGAGCTTCATCGCCGGAGCCGAGTGCGAGCTGTTCGACAATCTCCGTCCCGCCCCAGACCCCCTGCCCTCGGGCTACCTGCTCGACGGCACCACGTGGGTGCTCGCCGCCCAAGTCGCCAACGACTCCGCGTACTTAGGCTATGCCCTTACTACCAACGTCGGCGTGCGCTGGATCCGCAACAGCTTCGACGGGTCGCCCGCTTCGTCCGAATTGCTTTCCTTCATCACCGTGTACGCGGGCTTGGGCACCGATCGCTAGCTTCAAGCAACTCTCCACATCAATGTAATTTACAAAAGGAACTAATATGCTCGAAAACGTAATCGTCCGTCTCGTGATTCACTACGTCGCTACATTCCTTTTTTTTCTCGGCCTTTGGGAGTTGTTTCCAGATATACACACTTACGTAGCCGAAGAACAGGCGCGTTCCCGCGCAACTACGTTGTCGTCCCAGCAACTTGAGATGGATCCGGTACTGACCCTTGAAGAGAGCAGTGTTTTCCATCCCAAGACGTTTGTGCCGGTTTCGATATCCCTGCTGTTTTCGTTTCTCTTTGCCCTGCCTGTTACTTGGGTGTACCGCTGGACGCGGCCGCGCAAGAAATACGACCAAGCCTTTGCCCACACCCTCCTCGTCGTGCCCATTGCGATTGCCCTCGTGGTGTTCTTAGTCAAGGGCAGTCTCGCGCTCGCCTTCAGTCTGGCGGGCATTGTCGCCGCGGTCCGCTTCCGCACATCATTGAACGACCCCATGGATGCTACCTACATGTTTATCGTCATTGGCATTGGGTTGTCGGCCGGGGTCCAGCTTGGTTCGGTGGCCATTCTGGCATCGGTGGCTTTTAATGCCGTTGCGCTGGGCATCTGGCGCATGAACTACGGTGCCCAGCCGGCTACCCTGTCCGGGTTTCGGCTGGTGCGTCCGGCCAAAGAGCGGTCGCTGCCCGCGCCAGCAAAGGCGAGTAAGGCTATGGCCCGGCTCCGCGTCCACACAGCGCAAGTCGAGGCGGCCCAGCAGGCTATTGCTGCGTTCTTGGCAACCTATGCCAAGCAGTGGCAGCAGGTGGGGATTGTCCAGCCGGAAGACGGCCCGGCGATCATCGAGTTTGACGTGCGGCTGAAGAAATCCACAGATCCGACCGCCTTTATCAAGCAGCTTGAAGAAAGCGCAGCAAGCCATATCAGCACCGTGGAGCTAAAAGAATTGTGAGCACCGCGAGCAATAAGCTGCTGCTCGGATTTTTGGGCGGCGGCGTTCTGCTTTTTGCCGTGGCCTTGCTCGTGCGGGAGGACGCGGCAGTCGATTCTGTCGCGGACGTGCAGCATCATGGCACGTCCGGTGTCGCACATGCGAAGGAGGACTCGGCGATCAATTCCGCTACGACCCATGCTGCGGATAGTTCGGCCTCTCCATCCGTACTTGTGCGCGGCGACAGCCTCACCCTCGCGCAGTACGACCTCGAAAAACCAGCACAGCATTTCAAGCTGCCCAAGCGGTTGCGCGAGATCTCCGGCTTGGCCCGGCTCGACGCCAACCGCCTCCTCGCCCACGATGACGAAAGAGGCGTGGTATGTGAGATCGATCCGCGCACTGGGGCGATTGTCAAGGCATTCGCCCTCAGCGATCAGCGTGCGCCGGTCGCCGACGATTTTGAAGGCATTGCCGCGGCGGAAGGCCGCCTGTATCTCGTCTCAAGTGCCGGGCGGTTATACGAATTTGGCGAGGGGGCCGACGGGGAGACCGTGCTCTACAATCTATATACAACCGGCATTGGCCGAGATTGCGAAATCGAGGGCCTCGCCTACGACCCGGACCAACGGGTGCTGTTGCTCATCAGCAAAAACGCTAGGAATCCCCAGCTAGCCGATCACATAGCGATATATCGCTGGTCCCTCGACACCAAACAGCTCGTCGCCGCTGGGCCGCTGCTGATCCCGGTCGCCATGCTCGCTGCCCGCATCGACCGCAAGCAATTCCAACCCTCGGGCATTGAGCGGCACCCGCGCTCGGGAAACTACTTTGTCGTCGCTGCGCGCCAGTGTGCCGTTGCCGAGATTACCCCCCAAGGGCAGGTCCGCGCCGTCGCCAAGTTGGCGGCCAAGCGCCATCCACAAGCCGAGGGCATCGCGTTTACGGCCGATCATGCGCTGGTTATATCCGACGAAGGAGCGGGCAAACGCGCCACCCTGATTTTTTACCCAGTTGCAAAAGCCCGGTAGCACACCGCAGCCGGAACTTTGCGGCCCCTAGGACGTTACGTTGAGATGAATCGACCCAAAAAAGCAAGGTGCCAGCGCCGTTTAATTTTTTTTCTAGCTCTCGCCGTGGTCGTCGCTGGTTGCCAGGCCGGACGGCTGCGGGGGGCAAACTACGGGGCCGACCAAGAGCCGTACATCCGGCCGGACCTCCCAACAGCAGCAGTCAGCGGGCCAGTCGCGTATCGAGTCATCTTGGTCGGCGACACCGGGGAGCCGGTGCCGGGTGATCCCACCTTAGCCGCAATCGAGCAGTGGGCCGTTCCGCCCGAGCGGACCGCGGTCGTGTTGTTAGGGGACAACCTCTACCCGTCGGGGCTTACGGCCGCTGACCGCGCTCGCGGCGAAGCCATTTTGCGCCAGCAGCTTGCGGCCACCTCGGCACTGCGGATTTTCGTGCCGGGCAACCATGACTGGGGCTCGGCCGCACAAGACTGGACCGGAGCGCGCGTGGTCGCACAGCAGCAGTTTGTCTTGGCGTGGCCGGAGGGTGCGGTGGATTTCCTGCCGCGCAACGGATGTGCCGGCCCAGCCGTGCGCGAGTTGCTCCCGCCTAAAGACGGCCTAACGCGAGGGGTCGCGATCGTCGCTATTGACTGGATGCCGTGGCTTTCACCGGTCGCCGACACCAGCGAGTGCCCGGACGGGGATTTCGCGGCGCGGATTGACGCGGCCTTTGCGGGCCTAAAGCAGCATTTCGCGATTGTGGTGAGCCACTTTCCACTGCGCTCGGGCGGTACTCACGCTGGCTTTAGCCGCGGCTTCATCATCGACCGCATCATCGACTTCTATCACCTGCTGCGCCCGCGCCTGCCTCTCGATCTAGACCATCCGCAATACAGGGCCCGCGCCGAGCAGGTGAAAGACGCGCTCGCCAAGCATCGTCCCCTCGTCTATGCGGCCGGACACGATCACAGTTTACAGCTTTTCGCGGCTGACGAAGTTGCGCGGATGCACATCGTCAGCGGCGCGGGTTCGGCTGGCAAAGTGTCGTCCGTGACCGCGGTAGAAGGGACGATTTTCGCCCACGCGGTCCCCGGCTTCGCCGTGCTCGATTTCACCAGCCAAAACGGCGTGGACACCCCGATCGTGCGCATCGTGCAAACCGGGCAGGAAGCCCCGGTTTTCCAGATGCGCCTTCCCTGATCCGAACTGGAATCTCTGGGGGGCGGTTTGGAAACCGCCCCTACATCTAGAACATCATCCCGGTGCGTAGGTACGCGCCGATCCGATCCTCGCCTTCCAGCAGTGCCGCGCTCAACGTCGCCTGCCGCTTGAGAAACGAGACCCAAAGCCCGCCACCCGTGCCGATGTGCCAGCCATCGGCCTCCGCCGGATCGGCGTTGTAGAACACCCGTCCAGCATCGACCGCGGCGAATGCCCCCAGTTCCCCCGGCAGCGGGAACCAGAGTCGAATAAGCCGCATCCGCAGCTCGCCGTTTCCGTAGAGAGCAGCTTCACCGGCAAAGCGATCCTCGTAGAAGCCTCTTAGATCGTCGGGACCGCCAACCGTGGCCGCTTCGTGGAACGGAAACGCGCCGCGAACGATTTCGCCGCCCACGCGCAGGGCGAGGGTGGGGAGGGTCGGAAGATCAGCCGAGAGATATGCCGCCGCGTCGCCGCCCACGCGGCCAAAGGCCGATTTGACATCCCACAGCTTGGGGTAGAGTGCGCCGCTCAACCCCAACTGCACGCCCCGCCGGGCATGGCCGGGATTGTCGCGGGTGTCGTAGGCCAATTCCCCACCCACGCCGATCTGCCCGAAAGTCTCCGTTCCGTACAGCGGCGTCTCATAGCGGGCGATGAACTTCCCCTTGTTGTCCGCCAAATGGGTCGTGGTAAACTGGACGAGCGGTCCGCCGGTCAGCGTCCACGCCGCCTGCGACCAAGAGAGCGCGGGCGCCAAGCTAAACTGGGTCTGCTCCACTTCGTAAAACGACTCCGGGTGCGGAATCTCAACGCCGTTGCCAAAGCCGTTGAAGCGAATGACGTTGATGCCGGAGTATTCCATCTGTAGCCGCCCGTCTAGGCCCCGCAGCAGATGCCGAAACGCCCCGGAATAGGTAACTAGGGGCTTGACTCCCGCGCTGGGGGCGACGCCAAGGCCGAGCGCGTGTTTCGACGCGTAGGGGTTTTTGCGGTAACCGTGGTATATCCGGGCGCGGAACAGCCCGACGTACACGCCAAGGTCCGGGCTGTAGCTGACCACCGGCAGCGCAATCGTCTCCTGACCCCAGTCAACAACGTACCGGTCGGTGGTCGCACCCGTGGGAGCCGGCCGCTTGTAGGGTCGCTCGTCAATCAGGGCCGCGCCCCTCTCAAAGCGGTTTTTGCCGCGCGCATCGTAGAAGCGCGTCATGCGCCGTCCAGCCCGCGATTGGTTCGCGTACGTGTCGTCGCCACCGCCGCCATCGACGCGGACGCGAATTGTAGCCCGCTCCCCAAGGACGGCGACTTGATCGTCCCCGCCGTGCAAATAGATGCGGACTTCCTTGGTTTCGCGGGGATACAGGGTGCGGCGAAAGTACGGGGCATGCTGCGTCCCGGCCAAGCGGATGCGGACATCCAACGCGCCGTCCTCCCGGTGTGCCAATTCGAGGTATTCGTCCTCGTCCGTCGCCTTGATCTCAACCTCGCGGCTGATCAGCCGGTAGTACCGCGCCGCAAACTCGTCGAGCTGGTCGCGGCGCGCCTTCAGCGCTCGGGTGAGGAACGCTCCCACCTGCTCGTAGTACGGAGCCGGCAAGCGGCGGACGGCGGCGTCAATCACCAAGTCCGGTAGTTCGTCCTGTACCGTGGTGATCACCGAGTCCCACGCGCTCCACTCCAGTTCGGCCAGCAACTCGCGGTCCACCTCCCAACCATTGCGCGGGAGCCCACGGTGGTCTGGGTAGTGCTCTTGAAAGCGGACGAACTTAGGCTCGACCTGACGCACCTGCGTCATGAGTAGGCCATCGAAATCAATAAAGGCCTGATCCCGGTCTTCGGGGATGGGCAACCACGTATAGCAGTCTCCAGCCGGAAATCGCGCCCAGCGCCACTGGCCCGAGTGCCGGTCTTTGTCGCCGACGAGAAAATCGACGAGCCGCGCCTTGAGATAGGCGCGGGCATCCACGCGCTCGCAAGGTGTCTTTTCGAGGCGCTGGTACACCTTTTCCGTGCCGCTGACCTTGCGGGAGCCAGCAAATCCCGGCTCGTCGCCCGCCGCTTCGGACGGATGTTCCTGCAAGGTGCCGATCAGCCCGGCGAATTCTTGGCGATACGCGCCCAACCGCGGATCGTCGGGAATCACCACCAGCCGATGCGGTGCATGCAGGATTCCGGTCGCCTCCATCAGCGCATCCACCACCAGCGCCCCGGCTGGCAGCAGGGCACTTATGAGGTCTTGGATCGCATCCTCAACGACAGTCTGCTTGAGTTCGGCTAAAAGCCGCTTGGTCGGGTCTTTGTCTAAGGAGCGCACGGTGTAACGGCGGCCATCTTGGCCCTTAAAATGCAGCGAAATGGACTGGCCAAAGCCGCCCGTGCGCATGGGCGATAGTCCACCGCCGACCACATTGAGGTCGAGCACCGGCACCTCAATCGGCGTCGTCCACAGCGGGCGATAGTTGCGGCCGTAAATCCACTGCTGCAAACGGCCTGCTTTGAATCGCTCACCGGGGACAACCACATGCGTGGTGTCGCCCTTTCGCGGGATGGAGCGATGAATTAGCTGGCCAGCAGTAGGTGAATCCCGTGCCACCACCGCAGCCGCTCCCCCAAGATGCAGCGCGACGACAAACAAAGCGGTCACCCAGCGAGGCAGGCAGTAGTGTTTGTTGGGATTCATTATCACTAATCCTAGGCGAGGAATTCTCAGCAAGTACCTACTCAAACGCCTTTTCCAACGCCGCTGGGAACACCTGTATTTGGTCTGCATACGCCTCGCGCAACTCGGCCAATAGCGCATCCATAGCCTCGGTTTCAGCCCGTTGTCGCAGGGCCGCGCGAATGCTCTCGCGCACAAAAGCAAAATCCACCACCCGGCCATCGGTGCGAGTAAACTGATCGAGGTGCTGGTCGTAAAAGGCCCGCACGGCTGAGTCGCCGATTTCCCCGACCCGTTCGGCCTCGGCTTGGTAGAGCCGCTTGACCAACAGGGCGTCTCGTTCTTTTTCGACGTTGGCGCGGATATCCGCATCGTCGGCGATCCCCAGTTTGCGTGCTTCTGCCACCATGATCTGCTTGCCAGCGAGGTTGTCCACGGCTTTGTATAGACGCGCACTGTCGAGTTCGGCCGGATGCGGCGCACGGCCCGGCTCGACTAAGGCGAGGTACTCCTGCGCTATGAACTGACCGCCGCGCCAAGTAAGCAGCGGCGCGTTCCCGCCATCCCACTGCGTCGATTGCCGCGGAAGGGCGAGTAACGCGGCAAAAACCTCCGCGTCCAGCACCAACTGATACCGCTCGCGCAGAGTGCCGACGTAGCGTTCCATATCGTCGGCCCGGCTCTGCACGAGGGCCTGTTTCTCCACCCACTCGCGGGCCGCAGCAAAATCGACGGGGCGTCGTTCCCCAAGCCTAAAGACGTGGTAGCCGCTCACGGTCTGCACGGGATCGGGATACACACTGCCGATGGGCATGGTAGCGAGCGGCACCTTCAGCCCCTCGTACACCTCGCCGATCTTAAACCAGCCGACCCAACCACCGGGGCCAAAGCGCTGCTGGATGTTCGGCAGAGAATAGGGTCTGATCAGCGACTCAAAAGGCACCCCTTCCTCAAGCAGTTCGAGGACGAGACGGGCTTCTTCTTCGGTCGCGCAGACGATGTGTTGGCTGAGTACTTCCACGTCGTACTGCTGTTGGGCAAAAAACGCCCGCAGGTCCGCGTCCGAAAACGCATACGACGCCTGCACGGCCTCCTGCTCGTAGAGCTTGTTCATCAGCGCCCTGCGCTCGCTCTTGGCCACGGCCTCGGCAATAGCCAAATCGCGGTCGTACCCGCGCCGCAGGGCCTCGGCAACGAGCAATTCCCGCGCGATGACGCCGTCGAGCAACTCTTGCTTGCCCTGCCGATCCAGCTCCTCGACATGGCTATAGCCGGTCTCCCGCAGCTTCTGCGCTGTTTTCTCGAATTCCTCTACTGATATGCTCTGGTCGCCGATGCACAGAACCGTCTCTTCTGCACACCAAGCCGCGCTGCCCAAGACGAGGAGCACGAAAGTGGTAACTATTGGGTATTTCACGATGGCCTAACTAATGACTACCAAATAATCGAGTAATTACCTTGGACACGCTTTCGCGTTAAGCGGCATATACTTCCAATACTAGGCGTTTACCCAGTGCTTCTAGCGCGGTCTCGACCTGATCGATGTGTGAGCGATGGTCTAGGTCGAGGAGGCGTCGGACCGTCGTTGCAACTGCGCCAAGCCGCTCCGCTAATTCGCCAACGTCGATGTCCTGCTCGCACATCGCCTCGTAGAGCGCGAGCTTGGCGGCGATGAGTGCCGGCAGTTCAACAACGGGGCCAGCACCTGCCGACGATTTTGGAATGCGCCGTCCGTCGTTTACGTACCCACCAAGTGCTGCGATAAGGCAGTCTGCTGCTTCCGCCAGCGCCTCGTGTTCGGTATTGCCCTCGGTCAATGCTTCTGGAATGTCGGGAAACGACACAAGCACGGTATCGGGCATCAACTGTAGGTTCACCGGATAGGCTAGCCGTCTCAATTGCGCCATGAAACACCTCCGTCCATAGTTTCCAGTATCTATATGTCCTTTGCGGACAATCCGAGTTGTCGGAGCATAGTAGCAAGTAAGCTCCGACTGATCTCTTTCTTTCGATCTTTCACCGTCGTGAACCGCTTGCCGTAATAGAGGCGACCATGGCTACCTTTGCCCTGTCGCGAAAGAAAATAAACCTCCACCCCGCGAGTTCGCCCAACCGCTCGCACGCGACGGATGAATTCCGCACCGGTCATTTGAAACTAATCCATTTCTCAGGTCCAGACTATCGCCCAACAACCCCACATCGTCAAAACGCCCCAACCTCCTCAACGATCCTCCCGAATCACAATGTGTTGATCGGCCTCCACGCCCACCAGCGTCTGCACCGCGCCGCTAGGCCAATAAACTTGCAGCGTATCTACCTGCGCGTAGTTGCCCAAACCGAGTATCAAACGCACGTCGTTAGAACCCATATAGCCGTAGCTGCGGCGGATCTCCCGCGTCTGCACCAAGTCGCCGGCCACGGCGCGGACGCGTGCGCCCAAACCATCCCGATTGCTCGCAGTTCCAACGGCCTCGACCGTCAGATAGTGATTTGCATTGCCGCCATCATTGCGCAACAGAGTGCAGTGCGGAGCGGCCGAGTCCGAGACGAATATATCCACGTCCCCGTCGTTGTCGCAGTCGCCGAAGACTGCGCCGTGGCTGACGCGCTCGACCAACATCCCCGGCCCGCTTTGCTCAGTCACCTCGGCGAACGAACCGTCGCCCCGGTTGCGGAAGAGTTGGTTGCGCTGCGGATACGTGGTGGCTGGGTCGTATTCTTCCACGTTCTCGTCGAGGTGCCCATTGCTGACGAACACGTCGAGGAACCCGTCGTTGTCGTAGTCGAAAAAGGCGGACGTCATGCCTAAATACGGCACACTCGGCACGCCTAAGCTGGCCGCAAACGTGACATCCGTGAAGAACCCATCGCCGTCGTTGTGGTAGAGCGTGTTGGGCAGCCACTGGAAGGTCGCCACCATAATGTCGAGGAACCCGTCGTTGTCGTAGTCGCCCCAATCGGCTCCCATAGCCGACTCGGCCAACCCTTCCTCGTTGTACGCCACCCCGACCTCAGCGCCATTTTCGCTAAACGTTCCATCGCCGTTGTTGAGGAAGAGAAAGTTGGGTCGCTTGTCGTTGGCGACGAACAAATCGGCGTCCCCGTCATTGTCAAAATCGCCGAACACCGCGGCGAGTTGCCGCCCGGAATCGTCGGCGAGACCGACTTCTGCAGTCACATCGGCAAAGCGGCTACCCCCGTCGTCTTCGGCGAGCTCAGTCGAGTCGTTGCGGTACAACACGCCAGCCTGCCCGGGGTACGTATTGGGACCGCAGTAAATTCGCACCGTGCCGGCGAAGCACTCCTCGTTTTGGTCCGGGTCGAACTCCATATAATTGGCCGCGTACAAATCCAAGTCGCCATCGCGGTCGTAATCGACAAAAGCCGCGTGCGTGCCCCACCCTAAATCCCCAACCGCAGTCGCAGCCGTGACGTCGGCGAAAACGCCGCCACCTTCGTTCCGGTACAACACATTCGGCCCGTAGTTGGTCACATACAAATCCGCATCGCCGTCGTTGTCGTAGTCGCCGACGGCCGCGCCCATGCCAAAGTTAGTGTCGCCCGTGCCGGCCGAGGCCGTGACGTCGGCAAAGGTTCCGTCTCGTTGGTTGCGATAGTGCGCGTTGGGACTGCTCGGGCCGCGATAACCGGGCATGGGTGCGCCATTGACAATGTACAGGTCGAGCCACCCGTCGCCGTCGCCGTCGAAAAAGGCCGCGCCCGAGCCGACGGCTTCCACCATGTACTTGTGGCCGCTAGCCCCATTGACATAGCGAAACTCCAGGCCCGCTTCCTCGGTGATTTCCACAAATTGCGGGGCTGGCTCAGCGAGCGCGAGCGCAGCGAATACAACGCTAGCCCACAGTAGCAAGGTGCGCAGCATCATCGGCCCACCCTCGGCTGAGCTCGGGACTTCGGCGAGCTCAGTCGAGTCGTCGAAGCCTGCGCGGCAATTTGCTCAGCGGCTGCAAGGTTGCGGCGGAGCTTGGGGTGGTCGGGCTGGTAGCGTAGGCCGCGGCCGAAGGAGGCAATGGCGCGTTCGTACTGCTTGCGCAACATCTGGACATTGCCCAATCCCAAATGCGCGAGGGCGTACGTGGAATCGGCCTGCAATGCACGGTGAAACCGCTGCTCGGCCGCAGCCATTTCCCCCCGGCGGAAGTGGATGTTGCCGAGGTTGTGGTGCGCGGGTGCAAAAGCAGGGTCGCGGTCGAGTGCCTGGAGGTAGCGGATGCGCGCTTCTCGGTATTGGCCGCGCTGCCCGTACACAACGGCCAAGTCGTGGTATGTGCCGGCGTCGTCTGGATGCGTCGCCAAGGTATTTTTTAGCATGGCGATCCGCTCTTCCTCTTCGTCGAGCCGCTTGTACAGCGCGAGCTGGCGTCGCCCCTCTTCCTTCTGACCAGAGCGCAGCAAGGCGTTGCCGAGGTTGAAGCGGGCTTGGGCAAACAGCGAATCCAGCCGCACGGCGCGGCTAAATTCGGTCGCAGCCGCGGCGTAATCGCGCCGGAGATAATAGCTGCGCCCCAAGCCATTGCGGAATTGGGCCGAGGTCGTGTCCGCGGCTACGGCGCTACTAAAGGCTTGCTCGGCGGCCGCATAGTCGTTTTGCTTGAGATAGGCTGCGCCGAGGTTGAACCACGCCTCCCCGTACCTGGGCACGGCGGCAATGGCGCGCTGATAGGCGGCAATCGCGGCTGGGTAGCGCCCCTCGCGGGCGTGCAGCAAACCCAACACCATGTGCGCACGGGCGCGGTCGGGATGCTCCCGCACCGTCTGTTCGAGCAGGGCCAAGGCATCGTCGTAGCGGTCGAGGCGCGTAAACAAAATCGCCAACTCGGTCCGCGTCTTGGCGTGGCTCGGCGCTAGGACAATGGCCTGCTCGTACGCACGGACGGCCGCGGGCAAAGCCTCGTTTTTCGCTTGGGCCTCGGCCAACTTGCGGTAGAGCACCGCCGATTTTGCGTTCTGATCAACGGCGCGCTGATAGTGGGTAGCGGCTTCCCCGTAGCGGCCAGCGCTCATCGAGCGGTCGCCCTGTGCTTCGTGCGCTGATTCGGTTGCTTCCGCCCAGCCGACAATCGCCAACAGGAACAGAGAGGATTTGTACCAAGACATACAAAAAGTATAGACCGAGCTAGTATTACCGACAAACCTTAGTACACGACACCAGAGCGGTATGGGATGCTTCGCTTCGCTCAGCATGACAAGTGGGTGCTTTGCTTCACCGTGTCATGCTGAGCCTTTCGGCTTCGCTCAAGATAAACTCCGCGAAGCGGAGTCG
>VXOR01000037.1 GCA_009840005.1 Gemmatimonadota bacterium | reverse complement strand
AAACAGACAGAAGGTCAAAATTCGTAAAAACAAAACTTGATCAGAGGTTCCTTAAGTATGGTATCGGAAAATTGAGTCTGTCGTGTGCCTTCGGCGAGTTCATTTCAGAGCAACTTTTGGTAAATAAGATGGAGGTACTACATATCTCATTGCCTCATCTTGCAACATATACCGAACTTCCATTTCATCACCGCGACCCATTCGACCGTCTGCTCATTGCCCAAGCTATGGTAGAGAACATACCTGTGGTTAGCAGAGACAGCCCCCTCCAAGAGTATTCAATCGATGTAATATGGTAAGTGCCACCGGCAATCAGCTTTTCTCACCGTGATAGACCCAGTGCGCTCACAGGAGATGTAAATGGACAAGGCGGCAGCAGCTTTAGCGCACATGAAGGGGCCAGTGGTCCCGCTCAATTTGTGCTTTGACGAAAACGGCGCATTAGACCACCAAGCAGTAGCTACATACGTGGATTGGCTCAGCGCACAGGGTGCGCCCATTCTGATGTTGACCTACGGCAGCAGCGAATTCGCCTGCCTAGATGACGAGGATATTTGGGCCGTGACCGAGACGGTGGGACAAGCCTGTGCTGGCCGGGCTTTCTGCATCGGCGGTACGGGTTTTTGGAAGGCGGCGAAGACGCGGGATTATCTAGCCCATGCCCAAGCTGTAGGGATGGACGCGGTCAAAGTCCAAGTCCATCCCTATCTGGGCAATACCACGCCGGTCCTAATTAATTACTTCGACGCCTTGGAAGGAGCCGCTGATATTCCCCTGCTTCTGTGGGCCGGTGGCCAGCCCCTTTTCCCCTTGGAAGCAGCCGTGGAACTAGCCCAGCGCCCCCACATCATTGGCATGAAGAACGACGGCGACCAATTCTACACGTATTACGACCTGATCCGCCAGACGCGAGATTTTGGTTTTGGCGTGATCAGCGGCGGGCAGATGCGCAATTTCGCCTTTGGCTATCCGCTCGGCTCTCCCGCCTATTTATGCACAGTCGCCCCCTTCCGACCCGACATTGCCAATGCCTTCTACCATGCGCTGGTCAACGGCGATGCGGCCGGGGCTTGGGATTTGGTGTATCGCTATGAAGAGCCGTGGTTGCAGTGGGCGATCAAACACAACTGGCTGGCTTCCATAAAAGCGGCCATCCAATTGAAGGGCCTCTACCCCAACCACCGCTTAGGACCGCCCCATCCAGCGCCGGAGCCGGGGCTCGTCGAAAAGCTCAAAGTCCTGTTCGACGAGATATACGAGGGGGAATTTTAGGTCACAGCTTAACGGCAATGAGGTGCGACTTTTCCAGCGACAGGATGTAGGTCAGCCAATCGGCAGTCTCGTCTAAGCGGCTTCTAAAGGCGGCCCAATCCGGATTCTGGTCCCACTGTTCGATTTTGGACCAGCCATCGACAAAGAGGAATGCCCCTGCCACCAGACGGCTTTCCAGCATGGTGAACATGGGCGCAAATGCGGGCAGGCCAAAATCCACAAAGACAAAGTCCACGCGCTCGGGGAGAGCCGCGATAAAGGCTTCCCCCTCCCCAGTGTAGCATTCCACCAAGTGGTCCAAGCCAGCTTGGCGCAAATTGGCTTGCGCCGCCGCCGTTTTCTCCGGCACCCGATCCAAGCTGAAAACGCGCGCCCCGGTGCGCTGAGCCGCAGCAGCTAAATGCAGAGTGGAATAGCCGTGCGAAGTGCCGAATTCGACCAATGTTCGGGCCTGTTGCTGGATCGCGGTCAGACAGAGGTAATGGGCCACTTGGGAGCTGACGGCCCTGAGACGCAGCGGGTCCGTAGAGCCAGCTTGACGTTCCTGCTGATCGCGTCTGTGCAGGCCGACGACAAGGGCTTGTTGCGCTGGCGTGAAAAGATCCTCGATCTGCATTTAATCGGCCTCAGCAAAAGGTGGCACTACCCCCTCATCCAGCGGAAAAATAGGGCGCACACAGTGCTGGTAGGGCAAGGTTTTGAGATTGGCGCTAGTGGACCCGGGAACGTCAACCGCGACAATGCGGGCGGCGATGGGCTGGTAGTGGGTGCGGAAGCCGTTGGGAGATTTGCACACGACTAAGTCGTAGTCGGCCGGATCGTGCCCCTGGCTTTGGTACACCTTGCGCCCAACGATGGGGGCGGCTTCTTGGGTCACCAGCAGCGTGAGATTGCCGCTGGTCAAAATGGCCGTGCGGCTAGGCGGCACTACATACCCGAATTCAGTGGTGAAGGCTCCGTCGGACAGGCTTTTGACGTACAAAGGCAATTCCACCGGCGCAAAGCGCTCTGAATCGAGGGTGCCGCCCAAAGGCCAAGTGAACCGCCCCCCTACTCCAGTCCGATAAGCAGCTTCCACCGCAGGAGCATCCACTATGGGAATGAGGGCACGCTTGCTGTAATTGTATTGGAGCAGGCCCTTGAGAATGGCGTTGCTATCGCCGCTGGCACCCGAGGCCGTGGAATCCGCGGCGTCGGAGAACACCGTGAGCCCCTCAGTCTCTTCGGCCAGACGCACGGCTTGTTCGAGCGGGGTGAGTTTGGGGATCCAGTGGGGGCGATTTTTCCACATGAAGCAGGCCAATTCCAGCGCTAATTCCTCGGCTTGGGCTGGATCGTCGTCGGTGGTGACTATTGCATTGGACTGCAAATCGGGCACGTCGGTAAAGGGGTTGCCAATGATGACGCCTGCGGCCAAACCGCCTAGAGACGCCTCAATTTCTTGACAGCGGCGAATGGCTTCGCCAAAGCGACCGCTGGCGGTGATGAGTTCATCGCCACGAGCCAATAGCGGGATAGATACTCGGGCGGTAGTGGGCTTGACGTCCCCGTCCAATTGGCGCAACAACAGACGAGCCGCGCGCTGGCCAGTATCGCGCATATCCGTGTGCGGATAGGTGTGGAGAAAGACCAAGGCGTCGGCTGCATCGACCAGCCGTTGTGAAATAACTGCGTGCAGGTCCATGGCTGCGACAATAGGCACGTCCCCGACGATCTCCCGGATGCCGGACGCGACGCGGCCCTCGGGATCGATTTCGGTTTCGCCGGCCATGGCTCCGTGCAAGGAAAGACAGACCGCATCAACTGGGGCGTGGGCCTCGACAGCGGCCAACAATTCGCCGATGAGACGCTCCATATCGGGACCAGCGACCAAGCCGCCGGTGGTATTGCACCAAGCCCCGTACGTGGGGACCAGTTCGATGTCGGGACGGGCCTCGAGAACGTCGATATTGCCCGCCAGCGTGGAATTGGACGAGCGGGTAGCTTCTAGCAGATCTGACCCCCGGTAGATCGTGAAGTCGTCGTAATAAGTAAGCTGGGGGTTAAAGCTGCCGACTTCGTGGTTGAATTTGGCCAAAAGAATGCGTTTCATAAGGAACCTTCCGCAGAGGCGATTGGGATGGGTTGAAGAGTTTCCCAATGTACTTAGGGATGCCAAGGACGCAAGATAGTGCCTAATGCACAGGCAGGACGATGCGTAACGTTATTACCGCTTTTGATATACGCGGTAACGAATTGAGGAGTCTTCGCCGCCGCCAACGCAGGAGAGGGTAAGTCCCTTGGAGAAAGCTCTATGGATAAAATAGATAGGAATAAATACCCCGAAGGATGGAATCAAGAGCGCGTCCAGAGGGTCATTGAACACTACGAAAACCAGAGCGAAGAAGACGCCATCGCTGAAGATGAGGCCGCCTTTGAACAGGGCTATACTGTGATGCAGGTGCCTCTCGAACTGGCCCCCGTCGTGCGTCAACTCATCGCCTTGATGGAAGAGAAAACCAGTACCGCTTCCTGAGCCGCGATATTCCGGACATCAAATTGACCAGATGCCAAAGGAGCATACTGTATGAACGTCCCCCCTACCGACGGCATCCGCGTCGCCGTCAACGACCTTGAGGAATTAGTCGTCAATATTTTCAAGGCAGTGCCAATACCGGCAGATCACGCTCAGCTCATCGCCAGCAAACTGGTCGAATGCGACCTGCGCGGCGTCGTCAGCCACGGCACCCTCCAAGTCAATCGCTACGTCCGCTCATTCCAAGACGGCACCGTCAACCCGAACCCGCAAATCCGCGTACTCAAGGAAGGCCCGACCACGGCCGCGCTCTCCGGCGACGGCGGCCTGGGCTACCTCGTCGCCACCAAGAGCATGGAAATGGCCATCGCCAAGGCCCAAGAATTTGGGATCGGCGCAGCCACCTCCACCTACCACGCCCATCTTGGCAGTACCGGCAACTACGCTCGCATGGCCATGTGCGCAGACCTGATCGGCATCTCCACTTCCGGTCGCAATGCCTCCAACCACTACAATCGCGATTCGACGATCCGGGGCTCCATCCAAGGTAGTCCGCCTTTAGCCTTCGGCATGCCGTCCGGCGAAGGCAAACCAACCTTCCTGCTCGATTTCGCCAGCCACTACGCAATCGACGACGAAACCTTCCTGAAGTACCCGCCAGTTTTCATCAAGGCCATCGGCATTTCGCATGTGGGCAATATCCTGTCGGGTACGTTGGGAGGGCAGATGCTGAAAGAATTTTCGCGGGGCAACATCGAGTTCACAGGTGCCGATCAATCGGGCTTCTTCCTCGCCTTAGATGTGAACTGTTTTTCCGATCTCGACGCCTTCAAGGCCGACATGGACCACCTGATGGACGAGGCCAGTCGCATGAAACCACTACCCAGTTTCGACGAGTCCTTCCTGCCCGGCGGCAAGGAGCTAGAGCGAGAAACCGAGTACCGCCGGGATGGCGTGCCGATTTCAGCGCAAGCAGTCGAGGGGCTTGAGGAAGTGGCAGAGGAATTTTCCATCGCCACTCCGTGGTAGCCCTCACTCGACCCAGAAACGGAGCTAAAAAAATGAATATCGCGCTCATCGTGATTGACACCCTCCGCTACGATTACATCGGCGCAAACGGCAATACTTGGATCGAAACGCCGAATATCGACCGTTTTGCAGCGCAAGCATGGGCATTTGACCGCGCCTTCTGCGCTAGCTTCCCAACGATCCCGTACCGAACTGATGTCATAACCGGTCAGTACGGAGGCCCCTTCCATCCGTGGCAGCCGCTGCGACACGAACGACAGACCCTTCCCTCGACCCTTGCCGAACGCGGCTATGCCACGCAACTGATCCACGATACCCCACACCTAGTCAACGGCGGACACAACTTCGATTGGCCGTTTCACGCGTGGACGTTCATCCGTGGGGCTGAAGTTGATCGCGACTGGATCGACGATTCCGCAGCCTGGCCGGACAACTGGTGCCACCAACCGATGTTTGCCTGCCTCGGCGAAAACGCCGCGCGAAAGGGGCTCCTCCAGACCTACGCCCGGGCGAACCGCAACCGCAAAAAGCTGGAGGATTGGAACTGTGCAAAGTTGTTCAAGAGCGCGGCCCAATTCCTCAAAGACAATGCGAGGCGCGAGAATTTCTTCCTCTGGGTGGATTGTTTCGACCCCCACGAGCCGTGGGATGCACCACCCGAGTTTATGAAAAAGTACGACGCGCGGCCGGACTGCGATGGGCGCGTTGACCCGCGCAGCTTCTTCGGCGGGCGGAACAACAAAGACCTCCCCGACGAGGCCAAGGAACACATCAAAGCGCAATACCCGGCGAAATTGACCTGGATGGACCACTGTTTTGGGCAATTCTTAGACGCGCTCGAATCCACCGGGCTCGACCGGAACACGGCCGTCATCTTAACCGGCGACCACGGCACCAACGTGGGTGAGCGCGGCACTTTTGGCAAAGGGCAACCGGTGCGCGAGGCCGAAGCGCATGTCCCGCTTTTCATCCGAATGCCGGATGGCGATACCGGACGGAGCGATGTTATCGTGCAACCGCAAGACTTCTTCTCCACCATCCTCGCAATCCTCGGCGAAACGGAACCAGCAGGCATTGAGGGCTGTGATATTTTAACCCCCGCCCGGCGCGGTGAAGCCGGCCAACGACAGCTCGCATTGGCAGGTGGGAGCCTCGAACGCTGGAATCAAGCCAGGCAAAATCCGAACTTCGTCCTCTTTACCGCCTTTGACAAAACCTATAGCCTCGAAGTCGCCGCGCAGCCGGAACACTCGCGCTTGGCGCACCTTGGTTCGTTGGACTACGTTGAGAAAGCGCATCCAGAGGTCGTCACTCAAATGCACGCCGCGGCAATTGATGAACTCGAACGCCGCGGCACAGACCCCGGATTAATCGCTTGGCTCCGCAACGGCGGCGCAGGCGAACTGCCCGCTAATGCCCAATACTGGAACGGGTATCCCGGCCCAGCCGGTTTTAGGCCCTACTTTTCCAAACTCTACACTGGCAGTTGACAAAGGAGAACATTATGATGCCGCGCACCTACAGAGCCTGTCTGATCGGATGTGGACGGATGGGCGCGACCATTGACGACGAAGTCGAAAGCCGTCCAGATCGCCATCTGTGGCAACCGTTCTCGCACGCCGCAGCCGCTGTCGCCTGCGACAGAACCGACCTCGTCGCGGTTTCAGACGTGGTCGCTGAGAAAGCGGAATCCATCCGGCAACGCTACGGTGCCGAGCACGCCTACACCGATTATCGCCAGATGATTGAAAAGGAGCAGCCGGACATCGTCTGCATCGCCACCCGACCCGGGCCGCACGCGGACATCACCGCCTTCGCCGCTGAAAACAACGTCAAGGGCATCTACTGCGAAAAGCCGCTCTGCTGTTCGATGGAGGAAGCGGATGCCATGGTCGATGTCGTCCAAAAGTACGGGGTCAAATTCAACTACGGTACGCAACGCCGCTATATGCCGGTCTATCGCAAGGTGCGCGAATTGGTGGATGCCGGCGAAATCGGCAATATCCAGTGCACGATCGCCCAATACGGCGCGAGTTCAGCACTCTGGGGCTTGACGCACGCCGCCGATATGCTGCTCTTCCTCGCCAGCGACCCAGAAGTCGATTTCGTCCAGGGAACCATCGTCTGTAGCGATGCGGATTGGGATGGCAATCGGCTGGACGTCGATCCGGCGATTACCAGTGGCTACGTCCGCTTTGCCAATGGCGTCCACGGCTACAACACCGCGGGCACCGGTCCCGAATTCGAGGTCTGCGGTAGCGAAGGAAAAATCCGCATCCTCAACAACAGCCGAGAATGCCAATTCCGCAAAAAAAGCCACACCTTCTTTGAAGAGGTGCCGTTCCCAGAAGTACCCCGCACCACCGGAACAGTGATGGGCATCGCGGACATCGCAGAGGCGATTGATACGGACCGCGAGACCAAGGGGCCGGTTCACCTCGCTCGCCGGAGCCAAGAGATGTTGATGGGCATGATCGAATCACACCGGTTGGGCGGGCAGCGCGTCGCACTCCCAATGACCAATCGGAGCCTGTACGTCGGCCGCCGAGACTGGTAATTGAAACGGATGTCGCACACCTTTTGGCACGCGCTCCCCTTCCTCATTTTCAGCACGTGAAACGAGAATAAATGACTTGCAAGGGTTGACTAGGTTTCATGGGATTCTGACAATGTTGATAAAGCCTAAGAAAGGGGCAGAATGGAGCACAGGGTAGCGCAGGCGTCGTTGTTCAATGAGAAGGACGCGGCGGATAAGGGATCAGTCTTCAGCAACCCAGCCTTTTCCGGCAACAAGCGTCTTCCGATTCATCGGTGGGTGCCGTGGATCGCTGGATACTCTCAGCAGTTTGTCCAAGACGCCCTCAAACGCTATCTGCCAACTCAGGGGACAGTGCTCGACCCTTTCGCCGGAGTAGGGACGACCTTGGTCGAAGCCATCCTCTCAGGTCACCATGCCCTAGGATTTGAGATCAATCCCTATGCGGCGCTAGCCTGCCGTACCAAGCTGAATGCCTGCACCCTCGATCCGCAGACCGTGCGAGCAATGCTCACGAGGTTCTGGACGTTTTACGAATTGGCGTCCAAGGACTCCTACACACCAGATAGTACCCCACCACCAGGTTTTAAAACCCGAGGCTCATTCTACAGCCCCAAGGTGCTGCACAAAGTACTCGGTGTGCAGGACTTCATAGCGAACCTAGAAGAGGGCCTGTTGCAAGACCTCTTTCGGGTTGCCTTTGGGGCCACCATGATCACTTACTCAAACTACTCCTACGAGCCGAGTTTGGGCCGCAGGTCTACGGCTGGCAAAGCCGATATTGAAGATTTTCCCGTGGGCGAGACGATTGCACAGAAGCTCACGGATATGGCCCAAGATATCGAGTGGATGAGAGGACAGTTGGATGGAAAGTATCCTGCCAACGAGGTATTTCCCGAATCTTTTTTTACCTGCAAGGACCACCTTGCCGCCGATTCCGTAGATGTGCTCATCACCTCGCCCCCCTATCTGAACAACTATCACTACAACCGCAATACCCGGCCTCACCTCTACTGGTTGGGCTTTGCAGAGGCTCCCCGTGACCTCAAGCCGCTAGAAGAGCAGAATTTTGGCAAATTCTGGCAAACGGTCCGGGATCAGGAGTGCGTAGGTCTCAGCTTTGAACTAGATGATCCAGAAATCCAAGGATGCTTGGAGACGCTACGAAAGAAACATCCGGAAAAAGGCGTGTACGGCGGCAACGGCTGGGCTAATTACGCCGCCTCGTACTTCAACGATTGCTACCGCTTCTCCGAATCAGCCCATTACTCGCTCAAGTCAGGAGGGACAGCCTTGGTGGTAATCGGCAACAGCATCCTGCAAGGGATAATGGTACCTACAGATCTCTTTCTGGGTACGATCGCTGAGGCCGCCGGTCTAGAACTAGTAGACATCCACATACCCAGAGCCACTCGCGTGGGCAACAGCATCATTAAGTCCGATGTACGAGTCGCCAAGGCCAAAGACGCCCACCAACTCTATGAGGCTGTGGTGGAACTACGAAAGCCTTAGTCGCTGAATTTTGGCGACGATGCTCTCCAATTGAGGCTCTGGGCCAGTGAGGCGGTCGGCCCAACTCCTACCCCGATGCACTACATCCCATTCGGAGCGGGCTTGGTTATAGCGGCCTTTGCCTGGGTCGTGGTTGCCGAATCCATCCACGACGGTATTCCACAGCGGGGTGTAAGTGCGTATCAATTCGGACTCCACCGCTGAAATCAGATCCATCTCAACGCCATTGAGGATCATGAAGCGGCAACAGAAATCATGTACCTCCAGATTCTCAACGCTAGCGATAGAGCGAGCGTGTTCCTGTAGGCGTTGATAGAGCGCCTTGTCTTGGTCCGTGTGAGCGGTTCGGGCTGTCCGCCAGCCGGCAGGCACGGCCTTACCTATGTAGATGGGCTGGCGGCAATCCTGCTGGTTTTGGTAAGCGATATGGCTGTAATGCTCAAAGGAGCCGAGATAATAGAGGACGTAAACGCCGACCCCGGCAAAGTCGGTAGCAGGTGGTAAGGGATGAACCGGGGTTTTGGTGAGAAATTCGACGGCTTCCTTGACTACACTTTTGAATTTCGGCGAGCGGAAGGTATGTTGGTCGGGGTTTACTGATGACTGAGACATGGTCTCAAGGCTTTGAGAGAAAAGTTATGGGACAAAATTTCACTCCCACACCCGCTCCTCCAGCACCCCTTCGCACTCCCGCCCATCCTCAAAGACCACCCGCACCTCCACCTGCTGCCGGTCAAAGTCGGCGGGCAACTCCCACAGGTGCGTCGCCAGATCGCGCGACGATTCGGCCAGCGGATCGATCCGCGCTAATGACCCCAAGTCCCCCACCTCGACCTGCGTGCGCGGCGAACCATCGAACACATTGACAAAGCGGCGACCCGAAGCCTGATGCCGGCACAATTCCACTGCCTCGTCTTGGTGCGGCTGGAAAGCGTGGTACTGGTTCCTGAATCCCCCCTCCGCATCGACCTCGACCACCCGATACCCCTGCGGTTCGCGTCCTTGCGGGCCGCGGCTTTCCAGCCCCGTCTTCCACCAATTGCCCGACACCGCCGCGGTGGTCATAACCTCCATAGCGCCGACAAAGTGGCGATCGTTTTCATGGTGGTGGCCGTGCAAGGTGATCACCCGTTCAAAGGGCTGCAATAGCGTCAGCAAGCGCCGCGCCCCGGCAATCTCATTGGTGGGAAAGGCCATGTCCGGCGCCTGACCCGAGCGCCGGGGAAAGGTCGTCGATACCGGCACATGACTGGCCACCACCAGTGGCGCGGCCCGGTCCAGCCCCGCCAAATCCGCAGCCAGCCACTCCAACAGCCCCTCGTCGGCCAAGACGTGCCAGTTGGACGGATGATCCTCGGTCGGCTCGAAGTAGCGCACCACGTCCAGCAGCACAAAATGCACGCCGCCCATATCGGCGCTGGCGTGCGCCGTCCCCCCTTGTTCCCGGGGCAGATAGCCGCTGCACATCTCGTGGTTGCCGTGGCTCATCAGCACCGGCACAGATACCCTCTCCATGGTCTGGGCGTATTGGGCTAGCGCCTCGGACGTGAGGCCCACGTCGCCGCCGTTGATCAGGACTTCAGGCTGATGCTCCAGCATGGATTCCACACACAACTCAAATCCCCGGCAAGTGTCTATCCCGGAGTCGAGGTGAATGTCGGTAAAGTAGATGAATTTCATCGGGTTATTTCCTCCCTCATTTGTTGCACTGAACGTTGCTGAGAATCCAAACGGCTTTCTTGCTCAATTGAGTAATCAATATAAACTTACCCTACAAACGCAATTGCTTCCGGCCGATATGCACAAGCGGACCGCATGATGGCTACGGCTGGAACGAGTTCTCCGAACGGCAACTTTTACCTGTAAAAGTGAGGATTGTATGGCCTTCGCCCGCGTCTCCCATCCCGCTCTTTTCCAAGCCCCTCTAGGTCGAGGCACCGCCACCGTCCTCGGCCCCCAGGGCTTGCGTCTGACCGGCCTGACCAGCTTTCACCTCGACGAGGGGCCCGACTTTGCTTGGCTCAATATCTACCGCACCCTGGCCGACGGTCGCCAACTCGAAATCACGCGCGAGCGCACCCCAGACCAAGTGGTCCAGGAAGGCGATGGCGTCGCGGTGCGCTGGGCGGCCTGCCCTGCGGTGCAAGCCGAGCTACAGGCGCACTATCGCATCGCGGGGCCCGATAGCCTCGACGCCACCTTCAGCGCCCGCCTAGCAGCCGATTACCAACGCTTTGAACTCTTTATCGCCAATTATTTTACTCCCCACTACACGCCGTACTTCCCCGTGCAGGACGACCGCACCCATCCCGAAGGCGTCACTTGGTACCAAAAGCAGTGGTACGGCCACAACGAGGCCGAATCGTGGGCGCGCGATGAAGACGCTGAAGCCGTGTTCCGCGACGGCCGTTGGCTCGACGGCTATCCTCTCAACTGGCGTCGGGGGCCGTACTACGCCCATGCCCTGACGCTGCAAGAGCACCGCTACGGCCACGCCATTCTGCTCATGGCCCGACCCGCCGACTGCCTGGGCCTGTCGGGTTACAACAGCTACCACAACGCCCAGTACTTCCACTTGGGCGGCAACGACGTCCAAGCTGACCAACACCTGACGTTCACCATTCGCTTGGTGCTATTGACCGAGTGGGACGATCTGCAGGCAGAGGCCCTGGCGCACTATCATCAATGGCTGGAGGAATAATGGAACTGCTCAAACTCGGCATCGTCGGCTGCGGTTGGGCCGGCCAACAGGCCATCAAAGCAGCTCAGGCCAGCTCCCTAGTCGATGTCGTGGCTTTAGCCGATCTGGACGAACCGCGCCGCAGCCGCGTCGCCAGCGAAGAAGGCGTACCGCACCAATACGGCCCCTACCAAGACCTGCTGGCCGACGACCAAGTGCAGGCTGTGCTCCTAGCCGTCAATCCACCCGTCCGCTACCCCATGGTCCTGGATGCTTTTGCCGCTGGCAAACACGTCTTGGTGCAAAAGCCGCACGCGGTGCGAGCTGCGCACATCTTGGAATTCGCAGCGGCGGCCGAGCGCACCGGCACCACGCTGCAATTCTGCTACTTCATGCGCCACTTTCCCCACAACCGCAAATTGCGCGTCGCAGTACAAGAGGGCTGCATCGGCGAGCCGTATCACGCCCGCATTTTCCTCAAATTCAATTCGCGCCCGCCGGCCGACAGCTTTGAAAGCTGGACTAATGTGTATGGGCACAAAGGCGGTGCCCTAGGCCAACACGCCTCGCACGAGCTCGACCTAGCCTGGTGGTGGATGGGCTGTCCCAAGCCGCAATGGGCCTTTGCCGTCAAGCATACCCTCGAGCCGCTGTACCACGGTCCCGAAGGCGCGGCCGAGGATTATTTTTCCGGTCTAGTCGGCCTAGAAGGCGACAAGACCATCCAGATAGACTGCTCGCGCTGGCTGCACTGCGACACCCCCACAACCGTGGAATTGTACGGCAGCGAGGGTGCTCTATCTCAGGGGGTTATATGGCACTGGGAAGACGGGCAATTCGCCGAGCAGGAATCAGCCGCAGAATCGGACATGCCCCACACCCAACCGCCCGCGGAGGGATTGTCTTTCTACCACGAAATCGAGCACTTCGCCCGCGCCGTAGCCGGCCAAGTCAAAGCCGACGTCGATGCCCAAGACGCCTATCACTTCATGCAAATCCTCGACGCCTTGTACGACAGCGCCCAACGCCGCGAAAAAGTAATGATCGACTGAGGAAGAAGCTCACCGACGCCAAGCCGCTTTCAGGGCACCCCAGCTAGTTTGGGCAACCGCGCTGGCGACATCGATGCGCTGGAATTCCAAGGTTTCGACCTCGCCCTCCTCCGTAGTAGTGATGGACAGGGTGTCACCTTCAATGGCATAGGTACTATTTATCTCCTCAGATCCACCGAATCCGAGATCCGCGAGGAACTCATCCTCATCGAGTTCGGCGAGGAACTCATCGACGAACGCCTGTTCAAATGCCGGGTAGTCCTCGTCGGATATTCCCTCCAGGTCCGCGGCTAAACGGGCGAAGCCACGGGCGAAGCCAATGAAGAATTCCTTCATGAACTCGCCGAACTCGACGGGGGTCATTTTCTCATCGTCGATGATATAGTACAATTCGACTATATCAACCCAGAGGCTATCGCCTGCAACTCGGTAGGTCCCGGTGAACTGGACAGAGAGCGTCTCTATGGGAGATTCGACCTCGCCTTCTCCCCCCTCGATGTCTTGGTCGAGCGCAAAGGTTCCATCCGCCTCAAAGGTCAGGCGCGTGGTAATCTCACTGATCTCCTCATCGACATAGGTCCCCTCCCAAGTGCCGTGGAGTGCCTCTTCTTGGGCGGCGAGCGGCAGGGCGAGCAGGCAAAGGAACGCGATGGATGACAGAAGCTGGTGCATGACGACCTCCTTTACAGGTCAAAGGACAAGACGGCGAACAGTGATAAGAGTACTCCGGGACAGCATCCGCAGCAAAGTAGAACAGAGTCCGCTTTCAGTTGACGGGGTAAAACTCAGACGCTACTATCCGTCTTTCGTTCCACATCCCATATCAGAAAGCACACACCATGACCGAATCCACCCCTATCAGCAAAAACATCACCCAAGGCCCGTCCCGAGCCGGGGCCCGCGCCATGTATCGGGCCGCCGGCTTCGATGCCGAGGCCCTGCGCAAACCCCTCATCGGCATAGCCAACACCTGGACCGAACTCGGCCCCTGCAATTTTGGCCTGCGCGGCCTAGCCGAGCACGTCAAGACCGGCATCCGCCAAGCCGGCGGCACCCCCCTCGAATTCAATACGGTGGTGATCTCCGACGGCATCACCATGGGCACCGAAGGCATGAAGACCTCGCTCATTTCGCGCGAAGTCATTGCCGACTCCATGGAACTGGTGGTGCGCGGCCACATGCTCGACGGCTTTGTCGCCCTCACCGGCTGCGACAAGACCACCCCAGGGGCCATTATGGCCATGTGCCGCTTGGACATCCCCTCGGTGCTGCTCTACGGCGGCTCGATTATGCCCGGCCGCCACGACCAAGCTGACATCACCATCCAAGACGTGTACGAAGCCATCGGCGCACACGCCACCGGCCGCATCGACGACGACCAATTGCGCCTCATCGAGGAAAACGCCTGCCCCGGAGCTGGCTCCTGCGGCGGTCAATTCACCGCCAATACCATGGCCACCGCGGCCGAGATCTTGGGCGTGGCCCTCATGGGCTCGGGCTCGGTGCCGGCCACCGACCCGCGTAAGGAAGCCGTCGGCACCCAAGTCGGGTCCCTAGCCGTCGAGTTAGTGCGCCAAAATCGCACCCCCTCGCAGATCATCACTCGCCCTGCCCTCGACAACGCCATCCGCTCCATTGCCACCACTGGCGGCTCGACCAACGGCGTGCTGCATTTTTTAGCTATCGCTAGGGAGGCCGGATTGGAACTGGACATTGAGGACTTCCAGACCTTGAGCAGTTCCACCCCACTCATGGTCGATCTCAAGCCCGGCGGCCGCTTTGTCGCCCCCGACTTGGACAAAGCCGGCGGCATCGCCTTGGTGGCCCGCCGCCTCAAAGAAGCCGGCCTGCTGCACGAGGACGCCCTCACGGTATCGGGCCGCACCATTGGCCAAGAGGCCGACCACGCCGTGGAAACCCCCGGCCAACAGGTCGTGGTCCCGGTCGATAAACCGCTGAAAAAATCGGGTGGTCTAGTCATACTCAAGGGCAATCTCGCCCCCGAAGGCGCGGTGGTGAAATTGGCCGGCCACGAACGCGCCCAGCACCAAGGCCCGGCCCGCGTCTTCAACAGCGAGGACGAAGTCATGCCGGCCATTGAACAAGGCCGCATCCAGCCCGGTGACGTAGTCGTCATTCGCTACGAAGGCCCTAAGGGCGGGCCGGGTATGCGCGAGATGCTAGCCGTCACCGGTGCCATTGTGGGGGCGGGCCTAGGCGACTCCGTGGCCCTAGTCACCGATGGCCGCTTCTCGGGCGCCACCCGCGGCCTGATGATCGGCCACGCCGCGCCCGAAGCCGCAGTGGGCGGCCCCTTAGCCGTCCTGCACGACGGCGATATCATCACCATCGACACCACGACCGGCCGGTTGGACGTGGCATTGGACGAAGCCGAGTTGCAGGCCCGTCTAGCCGCTTGGGAGGCCCCGCCGCCGCGCTACACCTCCGGCGTGATGGCCAAATACGCCCGCTCGGTATCGTCGGCCGCTCAAGGAGCGGTGACTAGCTAATTGATGTTACGCACGGACTCCCCGGTAGGAGATGCTTTGACTACGCTTCGCTACGCTCAGCATGACAAAAAAGGACGCGCTAGCCCTAGTCATGCTGAGCGAAACGAAGCATCTCCTACCCAAGAAGCCTGCTGTGCGTAACGTTGTTAGGGAAACGCTGATTCTTTGCTGGAGCTACCAAGAGACCGTCCTACGCCCCCTCCCACCGACTAACCACCTGCTTCTCCTTTTGCACGCGCTCGTACAAGTTCTGCCATTCCTGCGAGCCATCGTCCGCCAAAATTTCGGTGCGTACGCCCTCCACGTAGGTTCCCGGCGCACTGAGGTTTTCCATGTGTATGCAGGTGCCGTCGGGATAGACAATAGTGTTGATCAGCCGCGGTTTCGGGTGGATGTAGAGTTGCCCCTGACGGGCATGTTCGTCGAGCTGCTCCTGCGGAACGCGGTATTGCTCAACCGCCGCCTCATCAACCTCGACGCCGAGGCCAGGCCCATCGGGAACCCGCTGGTGCCCGTTAATCACCCGAACAGGCTCGGTCAACAGATGATGGCTATACATATTGATACAACTGATGGCCGGCCACCGGGCGTGCGTTAGCACCGAGCCGAGATGGGCGTCCCACGTGGTCGTCAACCCATTGCCGACGATTTGCAACCAGAACGGCATGGAAACTTCCGCGGCGCATTGCCCTTGGTGCATGGTCATGGATTTCCCGCCCCCAATCACAAAGCCGTCGCAGACTTCCTCGCGCACCGCCGTGATAAACCGCGGCGAACCAAAGTGCATGGCCACCGGCCTGTTCACAGCCTGACGAATCTGGCGATTGCCGAGAATATCCTCCTGCGGGATGGGCGTTTCAAATATGGCCACGTTTTCGTAGCGCTCGAGCTTCTTTATGATCGGAATGGCGTTGGCCGCGTTCTCCCAAGAGCCGTTGGGATCTAAGTCGAGATGGAAATGGGGAGGCACCACCTTGCAGATGGCATCGACCTGCGCGACGATATCGTTCCAGGGCCTCGGTTTGTTCTTGAGATTCGTGTACCCTTGCGACACGGCCTCGGCCGCTTCGGCCGCCCAGTTTTCCGGCGAGGAGTGACTGCACCACCAAGAGATCGGCGTCCAGTCGCGCACCTTGGTGCCCAGCAGTCGGTGCACTGGGACTTCGAATATCTTGCCGACCACGTCGAATAGCGCCATCTGCAAACCAGCGCCTAGGCTGTCCTCGTTCATCAGTTCGGCCGGACTTTGACCGATTGTACGCGCAACCGCATCGTCGGTCACCCGGCCGTAGGTGTAGTGAATGACGGTCTCTCCCCAGCCCACGTGGCCCGTGTCGGTAGTGACCTTGCACAGCTCGAGGATAGACCAGTTATAAACCGACTGGCGGGTTATCTCCTGCTGCCTAGGCGTGAACGGGACATCGACGATAATGCGTTCGACATTGGTGACTTTCATGGGATTTTCCTTTCAGCAGAGAGGAGGTGGGTAGGGTGGTTGAAAGGCAAATGGATCGCTATATCTTTAGCAGACATGAAAGTGGATCCGGCCTTTATTGGTAATTGATGTTACGCATTGTAGGGGCAACCCTCGTGGTTGCCCCCGTCGGATTCCACTGGTTGAATACGCGGTGTCACATGGGCGCCCACAAGGGACGCCCCTACACCTATCGGTTCGGCCCAGATGCATCATAACATCTAGAAATTAAGAATTGGTCGCCGTTGGCAACCTGCTGGGAGTAAGATAATTTCACCTTAACCAGTACTCCAGTCTTCAGAGGCTACCACACTGCCACCGCTACCAAGAGACGACCACAATGACTGACCGCAGCAACGAAAGCAATACTCCCAGACGCCGCCCGCCCCGCATTCGCCTAAACACGGGCGCTTGGAGTCCCTTAGTTGACATGATCGACGTCTTTCCAGGCCACCGCGGCTCCAGTCGGCACGAAGAGCTGGAGCTCTACGACGCCCCACTTGGCATCCGCTTTGAGATTGAAGAGGCCGTCAAATCCAATCCGGTCCTGCAGGCGACAATGGAGTGGGAAGGCACCCACGTCTCGCCGCTCTACATCTGGCAGCAGGACGGGCGCTATCACTTGCTCTACGACAGCGAGGGCGGCCAGTGCTACGCGGTCAGCGACGATGCGTATAACTGGACGCGACCCGTCCTAAACGAGGTCGAATTCAACGGCTCGTCCAACAACAACCTGCTCGCCAACTCATGCAAAGGGGCCACCGGCATCTTCAAAGACCCCAACGCACCGCCCGAAGAGCGCTTCAAGGCAATGGGCGGCCGCATGTACTGGTGGGATCCAGACACCGGCGAGGAACTGTCTGGAGAGGAGCCGTCCCGGCGCATCAAGGCCGAGCAGGAGCAAGAAAACTACACTGGTCCCCGGGCCGAAATCACGGGTCACATGCTCGCCTGGACATCACCCGACAGCCTCCACTGGACGCCCTTCCCAGAGCCGCTGGCGTACCGACCAGTCAACGGCGGCATATCGGCTCGTTACGACGAACACCGCGGCAACTACTTCGCCTACATCCAGCTAATGGGCTACCCCGCCGAACTGCTCGAAGGCATTGGCGTCAACAGGCTCGAACAGGGCATGCAGATCCGCACAATCGGCTTTTCGCGCACCTCCGACTTTGCCAACTGGCCCGCTCCCAAGCTGGTCCATCATCCCGATACCGAAGACCCGCCCGACATCAGCTTTTACGGTGCCAACTACTTCCCGTATCCAGGCCGCGACGACCTACACGGCATGTTCATCCCCATATACCACCAGATCGCCAGCACCATCGACGGACAGATCGCCTTCAGCCGCGATGGCCTCTACTGGTCCCGTCCCGAGCGCCGGCCCATCCTGCCGCTGGGTGCCGAGGGAGACGGCGACGAGTGCATGGCCCACTTCTGGCGCAGCGGCCTCGTCGAACTGCCCGATGGCTACTGGGCCTGCCCATACGCGGCCTTCTCGGTCATTCACGATTGCCCAGCCGACAAGGTGCCCGAGCTTTTTCCCTTGCGGCAGCCGCAGCAGATTCGCTGGGCGCGCTGGCGTCCACACCGGTTCTGCGGAGTGCACGCTAGCGCCGAGGGCTGCTTCTCCCTGCCCTCCCTCTTCCGCGTCCACGACGAACTGCGCCTCAACTATCGCTGCGAGCCGGGCGGCTGGATTCAGATTGAATTACTAGAAAAGCTGCCGTCGCTGATGCTCCCCGACGCCGACCCGCTGCCGGGGTTTACCTTTGATGAATGCGACCGTCTAACGGGCGATTGCGAAGACCGAGTGGTAACTTGGCAAGGCCGCTCCAACATCTCCGCGGCCGGCGAGGCCGTCGGCATCCGGGTGCGCATGCTCGGTGCCAAACTGTTTGCCTATCGCGTCTAGCGAATACACCCATGACCCTCATCTTCCACTGCTCCGCCTGCCAAGCCCCCTATTCCCAAGCCCCGGGCCCCTATCGCTGCCTCGCCTGCGACGCACCCCTCGAATGCCGGTCTCCCACCCCGACCTTCCCCCTCGACCAGATTGCCGCCCGACCCGCGGATATGTGGCGCTTTTGCGAAGCCCTACCCCCGGTGGGCACCCCCGTCTCTCTGGGAGAGGCCCGCACCCCCCTAATCCCCTTCGACCTGGAGGGAATGACGGTCCTGGCCAAATGCGACCACACCCTGCCCACCGGCTCGTACAAGGATCGCGGAGCCGCCCTGCTCATGAGCTATCTACACGCCTTGGGCATAGAGGAAGCAGTAGAGGACTCCTCGGGCAACGCCGGGGCCGCCCTAGCCGCGTACGCAGCCCGCGCCAAGGTGCGCCTCAAAGTCTTCTGTCCGGCTTCGGCCTCGGCAGGCAAACTGGTGCAGATCCGCCTGTACGGTGCCGAACTAGTCCCGGTGGAAGGGCCGCGGCCCCAGGCCACCGAGGCGCTACTTGAGTACATCAACCGCACCGGGGCCGTGTACGCCTCACACCTGTGGCATCCCCTCTTTATAGAGGGCCTCAAAACCCTCGCCTTTGAACTGGCCGAGCAACTCGATTGGACCGCCCCCGACGCAGTGATATGTCCAGTCGGGGCCGGCAGCATCTTGCTGGGCCTGTACCGCGGCTTTGTCGATTTGCAGCGGGCCAAGCTAGTCAACCGCCTACCGCGCCTTATTGCCGTCCAAGCCGAACACGTCTCGCCGCTGTACCAAGCCTTCCACGCTGGCTTAGACATAGTCCCTCCCGCCGCTTCTCCACGCCCGACCCGGGCCGAGGGCATTGCCCTACCCCGCCCGGTTAGAGACCGCGAAGTCATCAACGCCTTGCGCCAGTCAGCAGGTACCGTAGTTGCCGTCTCCGAAGAGGCCATAGTCCAAGGGCTGCGCCAGTTGGGTCGGGCCGGTTTTTGCGTGGAACCCACTTCGGCTGTGATCTGGGACGGCCTGCGCCAAGCCCAGGCTGCCGGTCTGGTGGAGCCGGGCCAGCGGATTGTGGCCGTGCTTTCGGGTCACGGCTTGAAGGCGGCCCACCCCATCGGCGAGTTGTTAGCAAACTCGGTTGTATGACTGATATTACGCGGCTTTTGTCCCCACCCACTCCCTTCCTGTATCCTTTTCGCTACACTCTAAC
>VXOR01000068.1 GCA_009840005.1 Gemmatimonadota bacterium | reverse complement strand
ACTAACGAACAACAGGCCAAAACCATACCTACGATAGGATTCATGCAACAACGCCTATCTTGGCCGTAGAGTACGAGATTCTTCAGCTTTGCGCCTTCTATATGGCTCTCTGAGTCAATTCTTGGCCCAGCGTGGTTTAGAGAATAGAAAGGGTAACGACCCTTATAACACCAACGCCCTCCCGGAAAGCGCGACTTTAGCCAATAGACCCTCCTTTTGTCTTTCTTTAGATGCACGGCACATGCGATGGAATCAGAATTAGCGATACCTTTTACTGGTCTATTGGCAATTACATCAAAAACATACTGTTCCGACATCTTGTGAGCGTAACCACCTTGGGTAACGATCACGTCGGGCTTAAGAATACTCACTTCCTTGCTGAGATAAACCCCACAATTCTTATACAATTGGGCGGGCTCTTCATTTGATCCACCGACGTTGGAGAAACACTTCGCCGTTCGCACATGAACGAAGAGTTGCTCTATCATTTTTGTACTCTCTTCATCCTTTGCTGGTTTTAGTTCGATAAAGGGATCAAGGAGACTCCGGACGGTAGTTGTCGTCCCTCGCCAGTGTGAGTGGGGGGGCAGTGAGAAAGGTTTGCTCTCTTGTTCTGCCTTTATCTCTGGCTGTGGAACGGATAGGGAGATAACCACAATACGCGGTATGCGGCGGTCTTTGTATTCCCCTTTCTCGTAGCATCGGCTAACTTCAACGCCCTCCGTCCGGGGAGAAAAGCGAAACTCCGGGTCTTTTCTTTGGGCTTCCTTACAGGCATTTCGACAGCTATCCTTGTTAGGACAACGGAAAGAGCGAAACATCTTGTCGTAATCGTAGCAGTCATTCCTTGTCTCTTTCTTCACAGACGCAATACCAACTTCCTCGTAATACCTGTTGAGTTCGTTCTTCATCTCACTCATGCTTGGACTCCTTTTGGGGTTTAATGGTTAAGGGGCTTGTAAAGATTGCAATCCACGAAGTAATCGCAAGCCTCTAGCAGTAAACGCCTGAAAACGAGCAAACTTTTAAAAAAAATCGAAAAAACTTTGAAAAACTTTCAATACACCACTGAAACCACGCGCCGGACGCGCTGTTGGTAGAGTTGATGGGGACGCCGGTGACGGTTTGCGCCTCCGCAGCCGACGCGGCGGCGAACAGCACTCCAACGAGTGCGTTTTTTCAGCCCTGCTTGTTGACACCCTCCTATACTGTCCAGTACTTTGAGAGCAGTATAACTGCCACTTCTGATCACGGAGAAGAATGCTATGACCACTACTCCCCCAACTACTGAAGAACGGCTAGCGCGACTCGAAGGCGTCTATGAGCACCTAGCCACCAAAACCGATATCGCCGATCTCAAAGTTGATATGGCCAACCTCGAAGCCCGTTTAAGTAAAGGTTTTACTAATCAGATACAGGACGTCAAAAAGAGCTTAAATCGACTACAAGGCGGGATCGCGGTATTGGGCATTGTAGTGATTATCCTGCAATTGTGGAGCAAATTGCCCAACTAAAAATGACGACGAGCCGCAAGCGGCAGCCCCTACGTAGAGCTGCGTAACATCAGTTACCAGACCCCAAAGACCTTCAATACACCACTGAAACCACGCGCCGCACACGCTGCTGGTGAGCATCCCCGTCGAGGTGGAGTTCGAGCACGTAGAGGCCGGGCGGCACCAGTTGCCCTGTTCGGTCGCGGCCATCCCAAGCGAAATCCTGAACACCCGCAGTGACAGTTTGCGAGCGTTCGACTAGCGCGTGGCCGGCCAAATCGTAGAGCCGTAGGTGCCAAGGGCGCGGTTCAAGGATGTTGATCACGTCGGCGCGGACGGCGAGTGCGTCGTTTATACCATCGCCGTTGGGCGTCAGCACTGCGGTATCGAAGACGACGTTGAGCAAGAGATCGCGAGCGACGGGCAGGCCGACGACGTTAGTGCTGCTGGCGACTTGGTCGGTAGCGTCCCCGGGATCGACGCGCTGGCGGCTGACATCTTCGGTGTGCGCGTCTTGAATGAAAAGGACGAAAGGAGTGGACTGCTGAAATACTTGGGCGGCAAAGCGCAATTCGACGAGGTCGTTGTCGCGCAGCGGCTGGGGGAAGGTCACCGCAAAGCCAGCTTCGACTGGCTGGTCTCCAACCTCTAAGGGCGCGTCGTTGACCAAGGCGCGGATAAAGCGCGCCGGCGTCGGCGTCTCCACGACGAGACGGTCGAACCCGGATGCCCTCGTCTCGCGCGGGCGCAAGAAGAAGCGGAATTCGGTTTCCTCCCCCGGCAGCACTTGGGTCGGGAAAATTTCGCTGACAGCGCGCTGAGATAGCGGATCGCTAAACGCAATACTAAGCGCGTCGAGTTGCAGTGCCACCGACGGATCTTCAGTGACCATCCGCATCTGTAGCTGAGTGTAGCGCCGCGGTGAAGGCGACTGAAACTCTTGGCCGGAGAAGGCGTAGAGCTTGCTCCACGCGCTCCAGTCGCCACCGATGACCCGGGAGGTGTCGATAGGTCCTTTGAAACTCGGAATCAGCTTGTCGTAGCGCCTCTGGGTGACTTCCTTGCCGTTCTTGTCGTAGTAGGTGAGCAGGTTTTCGACCTCGTTGCCGGAGCGGCTGCGAAGCTCCAGCCGGGTGCCCGGCGGGATGTCGGCTTCCCAAGATACGGCGTTGAGGCTTTTGGAGCTTTGGAAGTCTATGATGTGCGAGCGAAATTCCAAGTTCTGCGGAAAGCCCTCGCCGAACACCTGAAGCTCCTCGGCAAACCCCCGGAAGGCCCAGCGATTGCTCGCATCCCAGCTTTTCCACAACACCCGGATAAAGCGAGTGGGCACCAGCCCGAACTCGTGGGTGGCGGCACCGGTTACTTTTTTAACGTAATCGTTAGCCGTACCGGAATAGTACTTCTGCCAGATCAGGGTACCATCGGGAGCCACAGAGCCGTCGGAACCGAGCACTTCGTAGAAGTTGAACCCAAAGGAGCGCAGGGTGACGAAGAAGTCGACGAACCGACCGCTGCCACCGGTGATGCCACCACCGGGCCGAGCAACTACGCCGCCGACGATTTTGAGCTTATCGACAAAGTAGGTGGCCCCCAAGTCGAGGATGATGTGCGAAAAGACGTCGCGCTCGGCTTGGATGGTGCGCCGCACAAACCAACGAGTGGAGAGATCGCCGTCAATAAGCACTTGGGCGTTGCCCAGCGGAATGAGGTCCTGGGTGACGAACGCATCTAAGACGACTTCGAGGTTGCCGCCGCGTTCGAGCGTCCCCAAGGCCAAATTGTCACCCTGTGCTTCGACCTCGACTTCAAGCAGGCGGGTGTCCGGTTCAAGGGCGAGCAGATCTAGTCGTATGTACTGGATCGGCGTGTGGAAGGATTGGTCGAGTTCATAGGTGATCTCGTGGCGGGTGTTCTCCTTGAAGCGCTCGCGCTGGCGGTAGATGACGCTTTCGGCGATGGGATTATCGACCTCATCGACGGCGTGTTCGCCAGTGGAAAGCAGCAGGTCGAAAAGCGCTGGAGCCGGCCCTTGAGGATCGAAAATTAACTTGACGCGGTGAGCCGAGACGCCCCGGCCCAAATCGACCTCAATGGTCCAGCTTTCAAGAGGATCGTCCAGATGGGGATACCAGCCAGTGGAGCGATCGCCATCCATGACCAGCGGCGCATCTCGTAGATTGGAACCAGCGCTGCGGATACCGCCGCCAAAAGCCGCGGCATTGAGGGCTGCATTGATGTCGCGGCGGGCAGCGATGGGCTTGAGCCCACCCTGTGGGGTCAGCTCAACCGTGCCGGGCAGCGGCCAAGCCTGCCAGTCGCGGCGCGAGGCAAAGCGAATCTCGTCGGCACTCGCCGAGGGCACGCTTAAAAAGGCCCAGACAACCCCACACAAGCATAAGATGAATCGCCCAAAGGAGTCCATGATTTGCCTTGTTCCTGCATAGAGTGGATTCAAACGCTACTTCTGCAAGACGCTGCCCGCGCCATGGCGGTCCCAAATCCCCACCGCACCGTTGCGCTGCCCATCGGCTCCCAAGAAAACCAAGTGGGTTCCATTGGCGGCGTTGACGTGCAAACCGCCGTTGCCGCCGGCACCCGCGCCCGCGTAGATCAGATTCTCGCCGGTGCGGCTATTGATCAGCAGGCCGCCGTTTTGCGACGAATCAGCCCCGGCGAGGAAGATGTTGACGCCTGCGGCATTGTTGGCCATCAGCAGGCCGCTGCCTTCATCTTCACCCGCAGCGATTAGCAAATTGCCAACCGCGCTCCGCAGGGCCAAGTGGCCACTGCCGACCTCGCTCGCGCCTAGATACGCCAACTGCTCGCCCGAGGCGTTGTACACCTGCAACGCGCCCCCCTCTTGGTCGCTGCTTACAACCGAGACCAGCGGCGCACCATTAGACGTGTTGACCACCAGCAAGCCGTGACCAGTTGCATCGGTGCTGAGGCTAACCCCGCCCTGCCCATTGCCGCCCCTCACCCACAAAGCGCCATTCTGGCGCTCGTCAGCCGTAGCTACGAGCACGGGTTGTCCCTCGTCGTTGAGAATTTCAATGGCACGGGCGCGAACCACGTCGGCCCCGGACGCCGTGCCCATCAAGGCGGTACTCAGCGACGCGCTGAGCACAATGGCAACGTCGGTTAGAGCCAGCGCGGCCAGCAACGCCAAGAGGCGGCGGCCAATGTAGCGTTCCAAAGAGGCGTACGGTTGAAAGGTGCGCATACGTTTCCTCGCAGTAAAAAGCGGTTTTTCGTCCATCGAATGGGGCTTATTTTTAATAGCAAACCTACACAAGGAGACATCCATGGCCAAGATCGAGGAATACGAACCAGCCAACAGCCTAGGCGGAACATGATCAAATTCACGGCCACCTTGCAGACGCTTTTGCACAACGATGAGTTCGCGGCCGGGCAGGAGCCAAGCAAAGGTACCGACGAAATGCGACGCACTGGAAAGGATTTTGTATGCCGAGTCTTTTGCTATTGATCGTTCTTGTGGCGGGATTGAACGCCTGTGGTCCAACATCGCGTCCAGTGGAAGAGCCGGTCGGACCGACTGAGATACTGTGGGATAGTTGGGGTGTGCCGCATATTTTCGCCAGCGATATGCCCGAGCTGTTCTACGCCTTTGGCTGGGCGCAGATGGCCAATCACGGCGATTTGCTGCTGGAGTTATACGGTCAAGCCCGAGGCCGGGCAGCCGAGTACTGGGGAAGGCGCTATGTCCAAGGAGATCAGTACGTGCGGATCATGGGCGTTCCCCAACGAGCCCGCGTCTGGTACCAAGCGCAAAGTCCCCAGATGCGCACCTACCTCGATGCCTTTGTCGCCGGAATAAACGCCTATGCCCGAGCTTATCCCGACCAGCTCAGCCCCGACCGACAGCTAGTACTGCCAGTCGCCCCGGAGGATCCGCTGGCGCACTTGCAGCGCGTCATCCATCTGTCTTTTGTGGCCCCCAGTCAGGCTCAGGAGGCGCAAAATTGGCAGCGGGCCGGCTCCAATGCTTGGGCTATAGCCCCGTCCCGGTCAGCCAGTGGCCACGCCCTGTTGCTGGCCAATCCGCATTTGCCCTGGGGCGGCATGACAACTTGGTTCGAGGTGCAGCTACGGGGTCCGGGCTTGGACGCGTACGGGGCGACGCTAGTGGGCTTTCCCCTTTTGGGCATTGCCTTCAACGACCACTTGGGCTGGACCCACACGAACAACCCCATGGACGGAGCCGACCTGTACGAGTTGGAATTGATGGAAGGCGGCTATCGGTGGGATGGCGAGGTGCGGGCCTTTGAGCAGCGCGTGGACACGCTGCGGGTACGGCAGGAGGATGGGACGCGCAGGGCCGAGCCACTGCTCATTTTGCGCTCGGTACACGGGCCGGTTTTGGCCCGCAAGCAGGACAAGGCCGTGGCCTTGCGCTTGGTAGGCCTAGATCGGCCCCATCTCATGGAGCAATACTGGGACATGATCCAGGCGACCTCGCTAGCTCAGTTCGAGGCGGCGCTCCAGCGCTTGCAGATGCCCTTCTTCAACGTGGTGTACGCCGACCGAGATGGGCATATCCTCTATTTGTTCGGGGGCCACACACCGCGCCGGAGTCGGGGCGATTGGGACTATTGGCAGGGTGTGGTGTCGGGGAATACGGCAGCGACCCTGTGGACGGAGACGCACGCGTATGGGGATTTGCCGCGCCTGCTCGACCCGCCCAGCGGCTGGGTGCAAAACACCAACGATTCGCCTTGGACGGCGACCATGCCCCTGCTGCTGGACCCGGGGGATTTTCCGCCCTATATGGCACCGGGACCGCACTTGGGCTTTCGGCAACAGCGCTCGGTGCGCATGTTGAGCGAGGATGCGTCGATCTCCTTTGCAGAACTGATCGAGTACAAGCACTCGACCCGCCGGGAAATGGCCGACCGCGTGCTCGATGATTTGCTCAAGGCGGTGGAAGAGCACGGCAGCGACTCGGTGCGGCCCGCTGCCGCGGTGCTGGCCGCGTGGGACCGGCGGGTGGCGGCGGACAGTCGGGGAGCAGTACTGTTTGCTGAGTGGGCCGCGCAAGTAAGAAGAGCACTCTTCCGCACGACTTGGCAAGTAGAAGACCCGCTGAATACGCCCGCTGGCTTAGCCGATCCCCAGGGTGCTGTGGCGGCCTTGGAGCGGGCGGCCCAAAAAGTGGTAGAGACGCACGGGGCGCTCGATGTTCCCTGGGGCGCAGTACACCGCCTGCGCTTTGCGGGTCGGGACTTACCAGCCAGCGGTGGGCCGAGTTTTCGGACGCTGTGGTTTGCCCGCGGTGCGGACGGCCTATTCGAGGTGCGCGGCGGCGATTCGTTCGTGGCGGTAGTGGAGTTCAGCGAGCCAGTGCGAGCGCGGGTGCTGCTGGGCTATGGCAATGCGAGCCAACCGGATTCGCCGCACCGGGGCGATCAACTGGAACTGATGGCGCGGCAGGAACTGCGACCGGTATGGCGCAGCCGGGCCGAGGTGGAGGCGCATCTGGCGCGGCGGGAGGTGGTGAAATGGAAAAGGGGCCAGTGAAGCAGTGGCCTCCATTCCCTACGAATGGGTACAGGAGCCTACTACGCGAACGCCCACTAGACGACCGAAGCCTAGCTTACTTCGCCAGATAATATCGTCCTCGAATTCGACAATCCTCAAACCCACACAAGGAGACACTCATGGCCAAGATCAAGGAAGTCCGCTGCATCCGCACCCGCCAGAACGGCACTTGGGTCATCGTCAAAATCATCACCGACCAGCCCGGCCTCTACGGCATCGGCTCGGCCAGCGAGCACAACCACGCCGCCACCGTCGCCACGGCCCTCGAAGAGAGTTTGGGGCCGCTGCTGATTGGCCGCGAGGCCGGCCGCATCGAAGACATCTGGCAGTGCGTGTACAACAGCGGCTACTGGCGCAGCGGCTCCATCCTCAACGCCGCGTTGGGCGGCATCGACATGGCCCTGTGGGACATCAAGGGCAAGGAAGCCGGGATGCCCGTGTACGAACTGCTGGGCGGGGCCTGCCGCGCCGCAGTCCCCTGCTACGCCCACGCCGGCGGCGGCGACCACGAGTCGCTCGCCGACGACATCCAGCGCTACATCGACGAGGGCTGGCCGGTAATCCGCTGCCAACTCGGCGGCTATGGCGGCGGCGGATTCGTGGAAAACCCCCTCAAGCCGCGCAATGCTTGGTCAACTGCACCGGCCTTTGACGACGAAGCCTATCTAGAGGCTATTCCCGCGATGTTCGAGTACTTGCGCAACAAGCTGGGGTTTGGCCCCAAGCTCACCCACGACGTCCACGAGCACCTCAAACCCCAAATCGCCGTGGCACTGGCCAAGCGGCTGGAACCCTACCGGCTGTTTTTCCTCGAAGACGCCCTTTCACCCGAGCAGATCGGCTGGTACCGGCTCATGCGCCAGCAATGCACTACGCCGCAAGCCATGGGCGAGCTATTCACCAATGTCCACGAATACCTGCCGCTGATCAGCGAGCGCCTCATCGACTACATCCGCATCCGAGTGGCCAAAGGCGGCGGCATCACCCCCTGCCGCAAAATCGCCGCACTCTGCGAGTTTTACGGCGTGCAGACGGCTTGGCAGGAGGGCGGAGACAACGACCCGGTCAACCAAGCGGCGGCCATGCACTTAGACATGTCGAGCTACAGCTTCGGGATTCAAGAGGAGAACGGTTTCAGTCCAGAAGAATTGGAGGCCTTCCCCGGACACGCGACCATGGAAGGGGGATACATGTATCCCAACGACCAGCCGGGGCTGGGGATCGACATCGACGAAGAAAAGGCGAAGAATCTGTTGGTCGGCGATCAGGTGCGCGCCTTTTACGCGGCCGAGGATCGCCGGGCCGACGGAAGCGTGGTGCGGCCTTAGAGTTGAGACCCGTTCTTTCAGCGGGCGATCAGTACTGTCACCCGATGCGGCTCGGTTCCCGGCGGCAGTTTCCGGGCTCCGTGGGCATCTCGTAGCGTGAACGGGTGGTGCATGAGGACGTCCTGCTTGCCGTCCTTGTTAAGGTCCATCAGCCAAGTGTATTCCTCGTCGTTGGGCACGGCGACCGCAACGTCTTGAGGCTGCTGGGAAAACAGGTCCGGTCCCGGCACGCCGACAAAGACGTCCAAGTGCCTCGGGTGATCCCCAATGAGCAAGTCGGAGAGGCCGTCGCCGGTCACATCCCCGATGAGCAAAGTCGAGTTGAACGCGCGCGGCCAACTCTTTTGTGTCCTGCGGCGTTCGTGCGTCGCCCCTCGAAGCACGATGTCCAAGGACACCGACCCCGGCTCGCGATGGCTGGGCACACCGTCCAACGCGATTCTGCGGATGGCATCGGGTGTATCGGGATAGCGGCCCTCTTCCATGTGGTAGAACTCGAGATCCAACCAGATGTCATCGCCCATGAACCCCTTGATGCTCTTCCAGAGGCTGCCTTCGAGGAAGTCGAGATCGATGGTTGTCAACATAAGGTCAACCTGGCCGTCGCGATCAAAGTCGTGTCGGTCCATCCCGAGTTGGATGCTGCCATCAGACTGAAACGCGGCTCCGACCTCCGGCGCAAACACAATGCCGCCATCGGCTGTTGGCGTGCCGAAATGCACCTCATAGGTAGAACGCTTGCTGGAAATATTCCTACCCTCTAGCGAGAAAGTCATTAGATCCGCGACCCCGTCGCCGTTCATATCGCTTAACGAGTGCAGCACCTTCCCCATCATGTCTCCGGTGGCGAGTGAGGAAAAATTGTCAGAGTCAAATGCCACATCGGTCGTGAAGGTCTCCGCCTGCGGAGTAAACAGCCCACGCTCGTCCTGAAGGTGAACCTCGAAGTGGTCCGCGTTCCAGAACACCAAGTCGCGGCGACCATCTCGATTGTAGTCTATCTTGTGAACACGGCTCTGAGACCAAGGGCCGTAGCGATATCCATCGGCTCCGTAGATCCTACTCATCTCGGTGGAAGGACCAACCCGCACGGGATCAGCAAACGCGCCGTCGCTCATCTGGACAAACACCCAGAAGCCATCGACGTCCGGCACGACTAAATCGTCGCGCTCATCGCCGTTCACGTCCCGCGTAACATCTACATGGGGGATTTCGCCACTGCGAGGCGGATTGAAGTTGGAAGTCACCGCTACCAGTGCGCGTTCCGTCGCCGATTCGGGATCGAACCAGTTTAGGCGACCGGGCTCGTACTCAATCAATCGGTCGTGTCCACCGATATTAGCCACATCGACGAACAACACCTCGGGACGCAGCGTTGCGTCGAGTACCAACACCCACGTGCCGTCGCCGAACGCGTAGATGCGCAAGCGGCGGTCGCCGTTCTCGTCGATGCTCACCACGGCAAGGTCCGCGATAGCACCACCGAACAGGAATCCCGTCAAAACGGTCTGGCGCTCCCCAGAGCCGATGACGACCTCGTACTGCTCGAAAGTAAATTCCGCGGCCGGCATCGTCGGCTCGGCTCCTTTAGCTTGTCCCTGAGTCGAGGCAATCAAAAGGATACAGATCAGACGAGGAATCGAGCGTGTCATTATTTTTTCATGCTCAATGAATTCACGTTGTCCGGATAGGACCATCACTGGCGTCGCTTACTATAAATACCGTCGCTAGTAAGTGATATAGCAGTCCTGAATGACTTGAACGATTCGATATGCGGATCGTCTTGCAGGTAGGGGCGAGCGAGCGCTCGCCCCTACAATTCTGCATCTATCTGTGTCCATCTGCGGATAATCTCGCAAATCATGTAGGATTGCTCTAAGTACACGACAGTAGCGGTGGTCTGAGATGCTTCGCTTCGCTCAGCATGACAAGTGGATGCGTTGCTTCACCGTGTCATGCTGAGCGGAGCGAAGCGGAGTCGAAGCATCTGGTACCTCGATGGCCATGTATAACGGTACTGTCGTGTACTTAGAGGATTGCTATATGTGTTACCCATGCAGTGCCCTAGCGGACCAAGGCCATCCGCCCCACCGCAGTAAAGTCCTTCCCAGCGGTGAGTTGGTACAGATAGACGCCACTGGCCACCGACCGTCCCTCGTCGTCGCGGCCGTTCCAAGCGGTGCGATAGTGGCCGGCCGTCAGCAGTTCCCCACTGTACAGAGTGCGGACTCGGCGGCCGAGCACATCGTACACAACTAGATGCACGGGTACAGTCCCTGACACATCGAAGGCAATGGTCGTGCTGGCGTTGAATGGATTGGGCCAGTTGCCGTGCAACCGAAATGCCTCGGGCACTCCGGCGGTCTGCTCGGCAATCGCCGTCGGGATCTCATTCGGAGCACCGGGTGTAGGAGCATCTACGGTCTGAAAATCGCCCGTAATGTCGGGCAAGCGCGCCCAACTCGTTCCCTCATCGGCCTGTCCCCTTTCCCAATCGATCTGAGCGACCAAGGTGCCGTCTGCCGTCCAGATGCCCAACTCTTCGTCGCGGCCGAGGGCAAAGCCAGGCCACCCGTCTTTATCCAACTCGATCTGTAGAAACTCACCCGCCTCAATGACCGTGCCGTCCGGAAAGGGAGTGCGCTTACTCTCGTCCGTCAGATCGTCAGCCATCACAAAGCCCGCAAGGTCTATCGACTCATCCGAGGCATTGTAGAGTTCAAACCAATCGAGGGGATCGCCTTGGGCGGCGACCTCGTTGATAACCAGTCCGATTTCTGTCCCGGCTTCTGCATCGCCGGCTTCTGACGCCGTATCCTCACCCCCGCCAAAGCTGAATAAGGTGCCGTAAAACCGACCCGAAATTTTTGCGCCCGGCTCCGTGCTCGCCTCGCTGAATTCAAGCCCTCCCTTGGCTATTAGTTCAAACTGGTCCGGAAAACTATCAGGCGACGGTAATGACAAGCGGTAGGCCGTGACTGCCTGCATGTCGATGGGCAAGCTGGCACCGCTCTTCACCCAGTCAATCGGCAGCGAAACAGTGAGAACGTCTATGGCAAAGTCTTTCCCAAGGCTGATAATGGATACAGACGCCCTGTTTTTGTCCGTACGTCCGTCGTCCTCTGCAAAGCCGGCTATGGCTCCCGCAAGATCAAAGCCCTGCTCTTTTCCCCCTAGCTGATAATTACTGAACGCGACCGTCCCTTCCCCCAGCGGATTCTCACTCTCAGTCGATCCCCACGTCGTCTCAAAGCGCAGATCAAACGCGCCTCTTTCCGGCCAGCAGATGTCGGCCGAGGCCAGTGGCCAAGGCCAAGCGGGCGGCTCTGGATCAAGGTCGGCCAAAATCACCGCTCGTCGCTCGCGGATGAACCGGCGCACTCGCTCTACGTCGCGCGCGGCATGGGCATGCGTTTTGGCCAGCGCGTGTTGCTGGACGATCATCGCCATCTCGTCGGCGAGGTTGAGCAGTTCTTCTTCGTTCCAGACCGCGTCGAGCAGTTGCTTGAGACGGGCTACATAGGTAGCTCGCGTCGCGTCTTCGCGGTATAAACGGTGGGCGATGGCCCCGTGTGCCATGACCGAAGGCGTCCACTCAGTCTCGATGACCGAGACCGAAGACGGCGGCTCAGACTCGTCGAAGGGGCCACCACTCCAAGTAAAAACGTCATCTGCACCCCAAGGTATGAACACAAAAGGACCATCCAGCTCGCGGTAGATGTAGAAGTTATTGTGGTCGCCGGCGTATCCATCCCAGTGCCCGATGAGTACTTCGACGGCCCAGAAAATGAAGAAGTGGTCGAGGTCAATGACGGTGGCAAGGGCTTCGAGGCCAGCCGGAGAGGGGTCTTGCAGCGCGGCGACGACCGCGTCGATATCCGACCAGTCCGCGTCCGCCTCATTGGTTTTCTTTTCGAAGGTGCCCCGCCACTCGGGGAGAAAGTCGCTGAGGGTTCCTTCGTAGAGATTGCCGCTTGGATCGGAGAAATTGCGCTCCAAAAAGGCGGTTTTCATGCTCTCGACGTGTGCGTACAAGCCCAAGTTTTCGCCATTTACTGCAACGGTGGCAAAGTTGCAGCGCGGTGCTGGCAGGCCGGCGGCAGCGAAGACGTGGTAGGCCATGCAGGTATTGATCAGCGACGGGTCTTGCTGGGCATTATTCAAGGTCAGGCGCTTCATTGCGCCGCCTAAGAGCTGGCCATCGATGAACTTGTCAAAGCGGACCTTGAGCGAAGGTTTCACCTTACTCAGCGATCCTAAGAACCCTTTCTTGCGGACGCCGACTTGGGTGTGGGTTTCACCGTCCACAGTTACAGTCGCCTCAAACCAAGTGAAGATATCATCCGCAGGGCTGTCGAGGCAGTCGGCACCGGCGAATATATCCGCAAAGGTCCGCGTCTGGCCGCGCAGGCGCTCCCAATCATTGGATGCCATCTCAATGCTCACATCGAGCACGCGGTCGAGGGCGAAGTAGGCATCGCTAGGATGGGAGACGTCCGCAGCGACTTGACCAAACGCTGGATGGACAGCCAAAAGGAACGCCGCGATCGCTATATGCGCGACCCTGAGTAAGCTCTGGTGGTTTTTCATTTGTGTCCTCTTTGTCTATTTGAATGGCTGTTTACCTTGTAAATTGATGATCTCATCATTAATTTACAAGCATGAACTACAGAAATCGCCACTTAGAGACTAAAATTCTTCGCTATAAAGAGATTTTTCCCGTCCTGCTAGTGACCGGTGCTCGTCAAGTCGGCAAGAGCACGCTACTTAGTCATCTGTGCGGTACCGCCATGCCACATATTACTTTCGATCCGGTGATTGATGTCGGCAACGCCCGCCAAGACCCTGAATTCTTCATCGCTCAGCACCCGCCCCCCGTCATCTTGGACGAGATCCAGTACGCGCCCGAGCTGCTAGCGGTTATCAAGCGCCGCGTCGATCGCCACGATGCGCCCGGCCAGTATTTTCTCACCGGCTCGCAGAATCTAGCTTTCCTCCGCGATGTGAGCGAGAGCCTAGCGGGCCGGGTCGTCGTTCTCGATCTGGGCCCTTTGACCCTGAGCGAGCGCCAAGGATGGGGCATCCGAGCCGAACCCGTGTGGTTAGAACTCCTGCTGAATGCGGGTGGCGCGCTACCGGACTTGCACCACCAAGTGCGAGTACCGCACATCGCGCCGCTGAGGACCGCATTCGAGGTGCTGTGGCGCGGCGGCTATCCCCGGACCCTGGACCAATCGCCGGATGTCATTATCGACATCATGCAATCCTACGTGCGAACCTATGTTGAGCGCGATGTGCGAAGCCTAGCTAGCGTACAAGACCAGCAGCAGTTCTCGCGCCTGCTGAGTCTGTGCGCTGCGTTGACGGCGCGGGAGGTGAATCACAGCCAGTTCGGCCGCGAAATCGGCGTTACCCCCCAGACGGCCTCGCGCTGGCTGAATATCCTCAAGGCGACCTACCAGTGGCTAGAACTGCCGCCCTACCACGGCAATACAATCAAACGGATCAGCGGCAAACCCAAAGGGTATCTGACCGATACGGGTCTGGCCTCTTTCCTCCAGAGAATCTCCTCGCCCGAGGCCCTCTCTGGCCATCCCCTATTAGGGCCGCTTTTCGAGACGCACGCAGTGCTGGATATCCACCGGAAATTCCACTGCTTGACCATGCCCCCCCAAGTGTATCACTGGCGCACCCTCGCTGGTGCCGAGGTCGATTTGCTACTGGAGCGCGATGGGATTTTCTGGCCGGTGGAGATCAAGAGCAGCGCACGCATTACCCGAGCAGATGCGCGGGGCATCACGGCATTCCGGGAGACGTATCCGGCCCTGCGCCACGGCCCTGGAATCATAGTCGCCCCCGTAGAAGAGGTTTTCCAACTCCGCGACGAGATGCTCGTCATCCCGTACGATCTGCAATAAACGAAGTTAAAGATCCCTCAGCCGTGTAGGATGGGATGGCCGTTACCGGGGAAGAACACTACATCCACGAGGAAAGAGAGACCAACGCCGAGAAAGTAGCCCGCGATTAGGCCGATGAAAAACGGCGCAGCTTTACGGTACAGCTCAATGCCGCCAAAGCGCATAATCAGACTCTTGGCTGCCCACGCCACAAAAATCGCCGGGGCTTGATTGCGCACCATCCAGATCGCAGAAATGGCCAAACCCACCGGGTGCAAAGGCCACCACGGAAAGCGATACTGCATAAACGTCAAAACGGACATCGCCGCTGCACCAATGCCGAAGAAGCCTAACTTTTGCGCGTGAAAATCGGCCGGGGCCTTGATCTTGGCCATCACGTCGCCAAAGGCCATCACGCCTGCTCCCGAGGAGACGCGGAAGATCCAAGAGTTGAAGTTGGAAGCCCCCTGCTCGTAGGCCATGGAGATGAGATTGGTCAGCGAAACCGCAAAGGACAGCACCACGGCCAAGGCGATGGCTAAAACAAAGCCGCGGCGGGCAATGCGCAGGCTGCTTTGCAGCTTGGCTGCGTGCGCAGCTGAGGGCATAAAGATGGACTGCACATCGCCGAAGAAGGAATAGGTCAATCCCAAGGCCGCCAACCCCGTCGGCGAAATGGCGCTACTGCCCAGCGTCATCATCGTCATTGCCTGACTGACGACGGGCGTGGTCAGATAGAACACGCCCGTCTGGACCACTAAGCGCGTAATGCCTAAATAGGCGATGAGCACGCCAGCCAAAAAGAGCATCGCCACCGACCATTCCATGCCAGCCTCGTGCAGCCAAGTTAGCATGTAGCAAACACCCAGCAAGAGGCCCAGCACGGCGGCGCGGTAGGACATCAACTCGCGGCGATCATCAATCGGGTAAGCTGGATTCCACGCCTTGCGGACCACGTCCTTGAGGTGGTCGCGCGCCATCCACAATCCCCACAGCACCAGCACCACAAACGCCCCCCAACACTGCCACGATGTCGAAGGCAGTCCCCAAACGAACTTATCCGCCTCAGTGACGCCGAGACCAAAGCGGTTGAATAAACCCTCCTCGATCAGCGTTAGCAAAAAGAAGAACCAGATGCTAAAGGTCACATTGAGATTGGCGAAATACATGAAGCCAATGACCGGAAAGTAGAAGCGAATGTTAATAGTCGGAAAGCCGTGTGCGATTTGGATGGGGTGATGCCATTCGATCTTGGGAAAGAAGTGAAAGAAAAAGCCGACGAAGTTCCACAAGACAATGCAAAGCGGAATGGCCGCCCCCGCCCAGAAGACTTTGCTGTACATGACCGCTGGCAGTCGGCGGGAACTGTCGGCGTTGGCGACGAGGGCTTGCGGCACTTCCATCAGCGGATAGGCCAACCGCTCGCGCTCGACCCACTGCTTGCGCAGGATGACCACCACACAGAAGCAGACTAGGTACAAAGTCCAGATAAAGCTCAGCCACCAAAACAGCGGCATGGCCCAAGCGGCGAGCAAGGTGCCCCAAGGGGTGGGTTCGCCAATGGGCAGGCCCTCGAAAAACCAAGTCATGGCCAAGCCGTCGTTAGACGGCAGCAGCCAAGCGGGCAGGTACGGCAGCACGTACGTGCCCCATTGATTCTCCGCCGACGCAAAGTAATAAGGCGTTGTCGGTATGGCTAGGAAGTAGCCAATGAGAAAAACCGGAATGCCTGTACAGACCAAGCCCATGACGACGACGGTGATCAGCTCGGCAGGACGCAGTGCCCAGCTAAGGTTGAGGGTCTTCAGCAGGGCGTTGGCAAAGATGAGGCAGACAAAGAGAAACCCCACCCCAATCGGAAAGAACGACCACGTCATCTCAGACGAGCCAAACGTCCAGATCGAATGCGGTGCCCCTAAGCTAATCAACACCACCACCGCACAGCCCACGAGCAAGGAGCGCACGGTGACGTGCTGTGCGGGATGAGTTGACAACGCGGCCTCAGCCGTGGAGGACGGGATGGCCGTTGCCGGGGAAGAAAATCATATCGACGATGAACGAGATCCCTACCCCAAAGAAATGCCCGAGAATCAAGCCGATGAAAAACGGCGCAGCCTTGCGGTATAGATCAATGCCGCCAAAGCGCATGATCAGGCTCTTGGCCGCCCAAGACACAAAAATCGCTGGGGCTTGGTTACGCACCATCCAGATCGCGGAGATCGCCAAACCCACCGGGTGCAGGGGCCACCACGGGAAGCGATACTGCATAAACGTCAAAACCGTCATCGCCGCCGCACCGATACCAAAGAAGCCTAACTTTTGCGCGTGGAAATCGGCCGGAGTTTTTATTTTGCTCATCGCGTCTTCAAAGGAACGCACCCCCGCGCCCGAGGAGACGCGGAAAAACCAAGAGTTGAAGTTGGAAGCCCCCTGCTCGTAGGCCATGGCAATGACGTACACAATGGCGGCGACAAAGCCGATCAACAGGGCCAGCGCAATAGCTAAGCACAGGCCGCGACGGCTCATGCGCATGGCGTCGTGCAGCCGGGTGGCATGGGCAGCCGACGGCATAAAAATCGACTGCACATCGCTGAAGAATCCATAGCTCATCCCCAAGGCCGCCAAGCCCGTCGGCGAAATCGCACTCGTACCAAAGGTCATCATGGTCATGGCTTGGCTTACTACGGGCGTCGTCAGGTAAAAGACGCCAGCCTGCACCACCAAGCGGGTGATGCCCAAGTAGGCAATGAGCACACCCCCCAAGAAAAACGCCGCCACCGACATTTCCATGCCAGCCTTGTTAAGCCACGCCAGCATATAGACGACCCCAACCAACAGGCCGACGACCGCACTGCGATAGGACATCAGCTCGCGGCTGTCATCAACCGGATGGGCGGGATTCCACGCCTTGCGGAACACGTCCTTGAGGTGGTCGCGCGCCATCCACAAGCCCCACAACACCAGCACCACAAACGCTCCCCAGCACTGCCAAGACGTCGACGGCAAGCCCCACACAAAGTTGTCGGCTTCGGTCACGCCAACGCCAAAGCGGTTAAACAGGCCCTCTTCGACCAACAGCAACAAATAGAAAAACCAGATACTGAAGGTCACATTGAGGTTGGCGAAATACATGAAGCCCACGACTGGGAAGTAGAAGCGGATATTAATAGTCGGAAAGCCGTGCGCGATCTGGATGGGATGGTGCCATTCGATCTTGGGAAAAAAGTGGAAGAAAAAGCCGACGATGTTCCACAAGACGATGCACAGGGGGATCGCCGCCCCCAGCCAAAAGACCTTGTTACGCAAGACAGCCGGCACGCGCGCAGGGCCATCGGCATCCGCCACCAGAGCTTGCGGCACCTCCATCAGCGGATAGGCCAGCCGCTCGCGCTCGACCCATTGCTTGCGCAAAATGACGACGAGGCAAAAACAAACCGCGTACAAGGTCCAGATAAAGCTCAGCCACCAAAATAGCGGCATGGCCCACGCATCGAGCAGGGTACCCCAAGGCATCGGCTCACCTATGGGCAGCCCTTCAAAAAACCAAGTCATGGCCAAGCCGTCATTGCTCGGCAACAGCCACGCTGGCAGGTAGGGCAAGACGTACGTGCCCCACTGGTTTTCAGCCGAGGCAAAGTAATAGGGCGTGGTGGGGATCGACAGCACATAGCCCATCATAAAGATGGGGATGCCAGTCGTCACCAGGCCCATTACTACTACCGTGATCATCTCGGCCGGCCGCAAGGCCCAGCCGGGATTGATCGTCTTGAGTAGGATGTTGAGCAGGATGAGGCAGCAGAACGAGAAGCCGACGGCAATCGGAAAGAACGACCACGTGATCTCGGACGAGCCCAAGACCCAAATAGCGTAGGGCGCGCCCAAACACACCACGAGGACTTGGATGACGCCGAGCACCAAGGAGCGGATCGTGAGGCCGCTAGCCACGCCTTGGCGAGTATGCTCTTCTCGATATATAGGGGCCGCAGTCGGCGACGTCATCAAAAACCAGCTTCAGAGGCGATTTTATCGAGATTAAACGCGGACAATATGGCTCCAATGCCCCGCAGCCGCAATCTCAACGGAGCTATAGCCATTAGGTATCTTACTCTTGGGCATGAGATGCTTCGCTTCGCTCAGCATGACAGGTGTTGGTAGTGTACTTGCCGTCATGCTGAGCGAAGCGGAGCGGAGTCGAAGCATCTCCTACACTCCATCGTCCAACCCTGCGGCGTGGCGGCCTGCAGCCGGATCGCCGGCCGCGTAGTACCTGCCCGCGTCGGCCCACAACATGACTGGAGTGGCGATGGGACCGTTGCGCAGCTCGACTTGGTGGCCGCGCCGCGCCAGTTCGTCCCGGACCTCTGCATCGACAGCCGAACTGATGGCCAGCGATCCAGCCTCGATAAACGTCTGCTCGCGCACCGGATTGGGATCAAACGAGTCCTCGTGGTGGTCTGTGGCAAAGCGCGGCGCAACGACCGCTTCGGCCGGCTGCATCCCAAACTCCATAAAGTCGAGCAAGAGGTTCAAAGTCGCCTGGTCTTGCAAGTCACCGCCAGCCACACTGATGGCCAACACGGGTGCGCCGTCTTTGAGCACCATCGTAGGCGTCAGGGTGATGCGGGGCCGCTTGCCCGGTGCGATGCAATTGGGGTGTCCGGGAGTCGTGTTGAGGCTGCGCAGACGGTTGCCATACGAGACGCCCGTGCTGCCGGTGCCGCCAGCATGATAGACATTCGCGCTCGGCGTGGCCGATACGACCATGCCCCAGCGGTCAGCCACCACGCATGTGGTAGTGCCGCCGCCCCCGGGCTGGAACACGCCCCCCTCCTGTAGTGCCTTCATGCCGTGTGGATCGCCGGGGCGGGCGTCCAACGCGGCTTGCCCCATGTCAATCAAAGGCTGCCGGAGCTGGGTGTATTCGTCGGACAGCAAGGCGTTCATGGGCACGTCCACAAACAGGGGGTCGCCGTAGTGCGCGTCGCGGTCGGCCATGGCCAGCTTCATCGCTTCGACGACCGCGTGGACGTAGTCGGCCGAGCAATGCCCCATGCTTTTGAGATCAAACCCTTCGAGCAGGCGCAGGGCTTGGCACAGATAGGGGCCTTGGGTCCACGGGCCGCACTTGTACACTTGGTACCCCCGGTAATCGACTGCCACCGGCTCTTCGATCAAAGTCCTATGGGCGGCCAGATCCGCGCGGCGCAAGAACCCGCCGTGCTCCACGTAGAACGCCTCCAAGTCTTCGGCTATATCGCCGTGTTCGGCGCGGCGGCCATAGAAGTGATCGCAGGCTGCTTGCAGCTTCTCTTGGCGATTGCCAGCGGCGCGGTGTTCCTCCTCTACCATGCGCCGCAGCGTCCGCGCTAAGTCGGGATGCCACGCCTCCTCGCCTTCGTCGAGCAGGGCCAAGGTCGGCGCGACAATCGCGGCAAAGCTCTGCGTGCCGTATTGCTGCAAAAGGGTAATGCACAAATCCACGACCGAGGGCACCGGAGCCATCTTGATGTCGCGGTCCGGAATGCCGTGCTCCATGTACCAAGCAATAGCCTCCGGCGACAGCGGCGCGCGCCCCTGGCCGGACAGCGACTTGACCGCATTGCCGTCCCAGACGAGCACCGGCACTTCCCCACCGATGGAACAGGCCCCGTGATCGGTGACATTGAGCGCGAGAATCGCACCGGCTGCGGCATCGGCTGCATTGCCGCCCGCGCCGAGGATTTCAATACCAGCAGCTACGGCTCCAGCGCCACCAGCCGCAATAACGCCGGTTTTGCTCTGGGCGTGCCAGCCAATCTGATCTACCCTACTCATGTGTTGCTCCTTGTCGAAAAGAATATAAAATTGTCGGGTTTGGCACTAGACCGAAAGTCGAGAGATCTTCACCCTCTATATGCAGTGCGACCGCTTCGCGGAGGTTGGCCAAGGTTTCATCTAAAGTGACGCCTTGCGTTACAACGGCCAACTCGACGCACTCGGCAACGTAGTGGGTCTCGCCCGACCTGATGAACGCTTTGATTGTGTGTTGCAGGTTCATTTGACTCCTTCCGAAATCAGAGAGAATACCGATTCATGGTGCATTCCGACGAAGAGCCCGACGCGAATGAGAATGACGTAATTCTCAAGGTGTCGCTGGAAATGCTTGGAGCAGTCACGGGAACTTAGTTCAGCGGAGGCGTCAGCAATGAAATAAGCCTTTAAAGCCTAAATCGAGGCGACGCTCCTCGCTAGAAAATCTCGTTTAAGCCAACAGAGAAACCCGCGAGCGTGGACGAGGTCATCGTTTGCCCCTCGCCGTAGATGGCCTCCGCCTCGAAGGCACCCCCGCCGAGCAGCAGCACCGTCACCGTCCGGGCATCCGAATCGACTAGCCAGTATTCCTTCACGCCATACTTGGCGTACAGGGCGCGTTTGAGCGTCCGATCCCGCCCAGCAGTAGAGGGGGACAGGATTTCGACCACCAAATCCGGTGCACCGAGGACACTCGCGCCACCGAGCAGCAGGTGCGCTCGCTCATCGGAGACGAACAATAGGTCCGGCTGTACCACATCCGTATTCGACAGCACCACGTCGCAGGGCGCGTGGAAGACCTCGCCTAAACCCCTCTCCTGTACGAAGCCATGGAGCAACGCTCCTAGCCGGATGCCAATTCTCTGGTGCTCTAGGTTGGGCGCGGGAACCACAATCAATTCTCCGTCCAATAACTCGTAGCGCTTGTCCTCCGGGGTGTGTTGGTAGTCCTCATAGGTGAACTTGACGGCTGGGTTGGGGCTAAGCATATCGCCCTCCTCTCGTCACTAGATGTGCGGTTTATAGACGCCTAAATGCCGGTCAATTAACTACCAAATAATTTAACCACCTCCGCCCTACTCTGCGAGCCGCCCAAGATCATCCGGCCCCATGTGTTGTCGTCGTCGCCATTGCCGTAAATCATGAGCAAGGTCTCCTTTACACCTGAATGGGGGCGACTCACTGTATCAATCGGTCGATTTGAGCCAAAATTGAGTCGGGCGTCGGCCGGTCGGAGATACCTCTCCCTACGTATTTCCATTCGATGTCGCCCTCGGGCGAGACGATGACAGCGGACGGCGTTGCGACGCCGTCATTCAGCAGGTTGTAAACTCCGTAGTCCTTGGCTACCTCGGCGTCCTTGTCTGACAAAATGGCGAATTCAGCGCCGGAGAGCTCCACCATTTTCAGCGCGTCGGTCGTGTCATCCGTGCTGATCGCCGCAAGCGACACGTTGCGCTTTAGAAACTCGGGATACACATCTGCCAACTCACCTAGTTGGCTCCGACAGGAACCTCAGAAGAATCCTCTGTAGAACAACAGTACCGCCGCCGCACGGTTGTCGAGTAAATCGGATAGGGAAACAGAAGTCCCATCTGCCGCAGGTAAGGTGAACGCAGGCGCTCGACTGTCCGTGGAGACTGCATTGGAGTTGCAGCCGGCGAGGGCGATGAGGGTCGCTATTGCCAAGGGCAGAAGTACTGCGCTACGGTGCATCTTCTTTTTCCTACTCGGCGAGCCGCCCAATCGGCATCCGCGGACCGACCAAGATCATCCGACCCCACGTGTTATCGTCGTCGCCATTGCCGTAGATCATGAAGTGCCCGCCGTATGCACCGCCGTCCGGGTCGGTGTGGACGATTTCCATGCTGTATTCGTCGCCCACTTGCGGCGGCTGCCAGCGGGGATCGCTCTGGGCAAACGTCACGTGCATATCCACGCGGGCCTCCAAGATGAAATCAGCCGTGCTCCGGCCCCAAGGATCCATGCGTACCACGTAGTCGCAAGCGGCCTCGGGGATTGGCTCTTCAATGTAGCTCTGGCCGGGCGCACCGTGCCGCCACCAAGCGTTCTGCGGCGTGCGCTGCGGATCGGCCACAAAGCAGAAAGCGTTGTCGCCTTGGCCGAAGCGCTCGTTGGCCCGGTCGCGCGGGCCTTCCATAAACCAGCAAATCGCATCCTTGAAATACCACCGCTTGTCCGCCGGATCGGGGTCGTCGAGATCGTTGACATTGTCCCAGACCTCGGCCCCGAAGTAGAAGTTTTGCGCATCCCAAGCAATGTAGTAGCGAGCGCGCAAGTCGTCTTCGAGGTGTGGCTCGTCGCCGTGGTCGGTGAGGCGGTTGTGCGCACCGCGATCGAGGCGGTAGAAGCCAGCCTCGCTGATGCGGCGCATGTCCCAAACGCCGTCGTTGTGGGCGCGGTCCTTCCACTCGGCGAGATCGCCGTCAATGACCGGAGCCATCTCCAACAAGGGAGCGTTGATGTTCACGTCCGCACGCACGGCAGAAGCAGCGAGCAAAATCGCGCACATAGCAAAAGGCAGCATAAATTTTCTCCTCAGCGGTAGTCTTCGGCTCGGTCTGCGGGCACAAAGCCCACCGTCTGGCGAGCGTGTTCTAAGTCGCGGTAGCCCCATTTGTTGTCCGAGTTGACGAAGAAGGTGTCGAAGGGCAAGTCGAGAGGGGCGGCAAGGCACTTTTCGATCATCTGCACGGCGTCGCGCTGGCTGCACCAGACGCAGAACTCGCGGGAATGGGTCGGGCGGTTTTCCGGATTGACGCGCCCAAAGCGCAGGCAGAGGACAGACATGCCGTGGGCCGAAGCGTACTCGCGACCCAACTCCTCGCCCCAGACCTTGCTGGCCGCGTACAATCCCGTCGGCCGCAGGGGCGATCGCGCAGTCAGCATCGGCCACTCGGCGGGCACTTGGTCGTACTCGCCGGCCAAAAGCTCCTTGTATGGCGAGAGCGCGGCATAGCCGCTCATGACCGACCCGCTGCTGGCAAAAAGGACACGGCACACCCCGGCCTCTTGGGCTGCGGCAAAAACATTCCCCGTCCCCTGCAAGTTGGCGCGGAAGATCGCCGCTATATCGTTTTCAATATGGGCGGCGAGATGGACGACCGCGTCGATCCCGGCAAAGGCCGGCCGGATGGCATCGAGATCGGCGAGATCGGCCTGGTGGCAGTCGATGTGCGGAAGCGGGCGGCGGTTGAGGGCGCGCAAGTTATAATGAGTGCGTAGGCTAGCGACAGCAGCCGTGCCGATCAAACCCGTGGCACCCGTGATGAGGACGTTTTGCATAAGCCATGTTGGGGTGTGAGTGTTGGCTCTCATTAGTAAGTAATACGGCCAGACGTGTCCAGCGGGCGCGGTCCGTATTGTGGGCCATTGGCGCTTTGGCTACTATAAACCGCCGTGAAACATACAATGGCGATATGGAGCTTTTGCGCGTTAGCGGCGCTGCTTGCTAGCGGCTGCACGACCGACCGAGAAAGAGTGCCCGGCAAGCCAGTGCAGATTTCAATGTGGATGTTTGGAGGAGTAGAGGAGCAGGATCGGTGGTTGCGGCAGGCAGTGAACCGGTTTAATGCCGCACAAGACAACATCCACGTCGATTACGAGAATCGGGATTGGGCCACGCAGCGGGAAAGCCTGATTACCTCGACGATTGCCGGCGAGGGGCCGGATATCATTCGCGTCCACCACAAGTACTCAGTGGAGTTTGGCGAGTTGGGCGGGCTGTACGCGCTGGAGCGGTTTGCGGATTTTCCCCAAGTCAAAGCGCGGATTCTCGACAATCTGTGGGAGCACGTCGCGTACGGAGGCCAGCACTTTGGGCTGCCCATCCAGATTTTGCCCTTTATCATGGCGGTGAACAAGGCGCTATTGGCCGAGCACGAGGTGGAAGTACCCCAGACTTGGGAGGATATGCTGGCGCTGGGGCCGGTGCTCAAGGAGCGGGGGCTTTTCGCCTTCACCATGCCAGCGGGGCTGAACCAAGACACAGCCTACCGCTTTTTGCCGCTGCTCTACAAGGCGGGTGGGAGAGTGTTCAACGAGGACTGGACGCGGGCCGCTTTTAACGGCCCAGCCGGGACCTCGGCGTTGGAGTTCCTCGTGGCGATGAAGGAGCAGGGCTTTATGCCACCGGCGTGTGCTGCCTACGCCTTTGACGAAAACGCGGCGACTTGGTGTACGGAGAAAGCGCTGTTGTCGATTGAGGGGCCGTGGTGGCAGCACATCGCGTCCAATAACTACGATTTCCCAGTGGAGGAGAAGTTGCAGTTGATCCGGCTACCCGGGCCAGCCCAGCCGCTCGGACCACATCCGCCGCGTACCCTGCTAGACTTGGTCATGGTGGCGATCACCGGCTATACCCGAGCGCCAGAGGAGGCTTGGACGGTGATCAAGGCCCTGTGGCTCGACGACCCGCAGTGGCACGTCCCCAACGCTGAGATGCTGGGCTTCCCCACGCAGAAGATCGCCTATGCACCGGGAATCGAGTCGAATTTCATCAACGCCGAGGTGCTAGCTGCGGCTGGACAAAACGGCTTAGCTTGGCCGGGCCACCCAGCGGTAACGCAGATCCAGCGGCTGATGGCCGACGCAGTCAATATGGCGCTGAGCGGTACCTTGTCCCCCAAGGAGGCGCTCGACCAAGCGGCCGAGGAAGTGGACGAAATTTTGGAGGACTATTGATCTGCGCATGCTGTTCGTATGCACTTGAAACGAATACTATTTCCACTCCTTGTCGGCCTGATAGCCTGCGGAGGCGACGACCGCCCGCGTCCCGGCGAGCCGACCACAGTGGTGCTGTGGGAATTCGGGGGCGTGCCGGGTCTGCGCGAATGGGTACAACAGGCCGTGGCCGACTTCAACGCCGCGCACAGCGATATCCAAATCGAGCTGGAGTTCCGCGACTGGGCGACGCAACGCGAGAGCTTGATCAGCACCACCATCGTCGGCGATGGGCCGGATATCGTGCGGGTGCATCACAAGTACTCGGTGGAGTTCGGCGAGTTGGGGGGACTGTACGCACTGGAGAACTTTCCCGACTTCCCCCAAGTCAAGGAACGCATCCTCGACAACGTCTGGGAACTGGTCGAATACGACGGCAAGCACTACGGTCTGCCAGTGACCATGCTGCCCTTCGTGCTGGCAGTCAATACCGACATTATGGGGCGGATGGGACTCGAAGTGCCCCAGACCTGGGACGAGATGCTGGCGCTCGGCCCAAAATTCGCGGGCACGGGGATCGAGCCTTTTACCATGCCTGGGGGCGTCAATCTGGACACGGCCTACCGCTTCTTGCCGCTGCTGTACAAAGCGGGCGGGCGCGTCTTTAACGAGGATTGGTCGGCCGCCGCCTTTAACGGCCCGGCCGGACAGGCGGCGCTGGAGTTTTTAATGGAGATGAAAAACAAGGGCTATTTGCCAGCCGGCAGCGCGGCCTATCGCTTCGACGAGAACGCCGCGCACTGGTCAACTGGCAAGGCGGCGCTGTCGATTGAGGGGCCGTGGTGGCAGGATATCGTCCACGGCAACTACGACTTCGATCTGAACAATTTGGCGCTGGCGCAAATTCCCACTCCTACAGAGCACATCGGGCCGCATTCATCGCGGACATTGCTCGACGTAATTATGATTGCTATAACGGGCTACACCAAGGTTCCCAACGAAGCCTGGGAAGTGGTCAAGGCGCTGGATTTGGACCATCCGGTCTGGCGCAACCCCAACCCCACCATGGGCGGCATTCCCACGCTAAAGTCAGCCTATGCCGAAGGCGTACAGTCCGATTACATCGACTTGGACCAGCTCGCCACAGCCGGGGCCAATGGGCTGGGCTGGCCGGGGCATCCGGCGATCACCCAAATCCAGCGGCACATTGCCGACGCAGTCAACATGGCACTGACCGGCTCGCTAAGCCCCAAGGAAGCGCTGGACTTTGCCGCCGAAGAAGTAAACGAGGTATTGAGTGATTACTAGCGGTGCGCTGCGCAAAAATCTGACGCCGTACTATTTCTTGCTGCCGGCCCTGCTGGTCTTGGCGGTCGTCATTCTCTACCCGGTGTTCAGCAACCTGATCATGAGCTTGTACAAGGTGAAGCTCTTTCGCGGCGCTGGCGACGAGTTCATCGGCCTGACTCACTACGCCAAGCTCTTCGGCAGCCGCACCTTTGTCAACAGCATCTGGAGTTCGGTGCGCTTTACGCTCTATTCCCTGCCGGTCGCTTTCGTCCTGGGCTTGGGGATGGCGTTGATCTTCAACGAAATCAAGAAGTATCGGCCGGTCTTTACCGGCTTTCTGCTCATCCCCTGGGCCATCGCTCCGGTCGTAACCGGCTACATGTGGCGCTGGCTCTTCCACGACAGCTTCGGCCTCGTCAATCACACGCTCCTAAGCCTCGGCTTCATCGACGCCAATGTCCCCTGGCTGGCGCAGCCAGATGCGGCTATGGGCGCAGTGGTAGTGGCCAATGTCTGGCGCTTCATGCCCTATATCACCATCATGCTGCTGGCGGGCTTGCAGGGCGTGTCCGCCGAGCTGTACGAAGCCGCGCACGTCGATGGAGCCAATGTGTTCGGGCGCTTCTTCCACGTGACGCTGCCGCAGCTCAAACACGTAATCGGAGTGGTCTTCCTCTTCGCCACCATCTGGATGGTCAACGACTTCGCGCTGATCTTCATTATGACCGAAGGCGGCCCGGCCAAGGCCACACAGGTGGTGCCGATTACGGTCTATCGCATCGCCTTCGAGCACCTGCGGCTCGGCAAGGGCGCGGCAGCGGCGCTGATTCTGCTGCTCTTTTTGCTGGCGCTGAGCATCGTCTTCATCCGCGTGCTCTTCCGCGAGGAGCGGCGGGACGGCGATTAAAAATCGTCAGATGCCAAGGGGCTCGGTGGGCTGTGCTATGCCTTTGTCTTGGTCTGCCAATCGGATATATTTCTCTACATCGCGTCCACTCTCTTAGAAGCTGTCTTAAAATTCGCCGTGGTCCGTGGCCACGAATACATCTATCGCCCGACGCGAGTTTTAAGAACGCTTCTCAGGAGAACGGACCGATGGCCGAATTTGACAGCGTCTCCAAATCCCTGCTCAGCACCCATCCGCAAGGCTTTCTGACCTTCCTGCTGGGGCACTCACAGGTGCAGCTACTGGATACGCTCAACCCGGAGCAACCCACCGTCAAGACGCAGGTGATGGACAGCCTGCTGCACGTGCAAATCCAAGGTGAGGAGGCGTTAGTGCATTGCGAGTTTCAAACTACCGATAGCACGGCCGTGCCCATGCCGCGCCGCATGGCCGGCTATATGGGACGCTGCATTGCCGAGTACGGCTTGCCCCTGTTTTCCTATGTGATCTACCTACGTCCCGAGGCCGGGCGGCGCGATCCGGGGCATTATATTCAGGAGCATACGGGCTTTGAGGTGCTGCTGCGCTATAAGGTGATCCGTTTGATTGCGCTGGATGGGATGGCGTATTTGTCGTCGGGCAATGTGGGAGTATTGCCGTTTACGCCGCTGATGAGGCGTCCTAAAGGGATGGATGTGGATGCGTGGTTGCGTCGGTGTGTGGAGACGACCGAGGAGTTAGCTATATCTCATGCCGTTAAGCATAGTGTGTTGGCGCACATGGGGACGTTGAGTTCGTTGGTATGCGAGGAATCAACCGTTTTTTCTCTTATATCGGAGGAGATCATGACTGAGTTTCCGTTACTTGAGTCTTTGCGCAAGCGAGCACTAGAGCAGGGGCATGAGGAAGGGCTGAAGCAGGGACGAGAGGAAGGGCTGGAGCAAGGGCTGGAGCAAGGGCTTCGGCAAAGCATCCAAGAAGCCTTGGCGCTTCGGTTTGATGCGGATGTGGCCAAGGCGTTGTCGGGACGCTTGGCGGGCATTGAAGCGGTGGAGCAACTTCAAGCCTTGCTGCGCGCCGCCATACAGGTGGCGGAGCTCGCCGAGTTCACGCGCTTGTTGGATGAGATGACCGCCGAGTGAAGACCTGCTGATCCAGGATACGAAAAAGGGCTGATTTTAGTCGTAATTCGGTCGTAAGATGCTATGAGTACGGACCAATAACCTCTCAACGCCCTTCCTCAAGGAGACAAGAGATGGCTATGATGTGGAGAATACTCGTTGCGGCCTTGGCATTCGGGAGCCTCGGCTGCGACACGGAAGCCGAGAAGCAACGGCAGGCACTTGAAGCAGAAAAAGCAAGATTGGCCGCTGAACAGGCTGAGAAGGAACGGCAGCAAGCACTCGAAGCAGAAAAAGCAAGACTGATAGCCGAGCAAACCGAGAAGGAACGACAAGAATTTTTTGTCCAGTCGGGCCGTTGGCCATCTCCGAATAAGATGGACCTACACTTTGCAGTAAAACGTAACCTGCCCATGCTGACTGCGTCCCTGATCCAGCAGGGAGCCGACGTCAACACCAAGGACACAAATTTTCGGACGCCGCTACATTTGGCAGCGTGGGAGAATGCTTTTGCGACGGTCGAGGTCTTACTCAAGCACGGAGCCGATGTCAATGCCAAGCTCAGAGATGGCGTCACGCCGCTGCACTGGGCGGCATCAGGGAATGCTGTTGAGACGGCGGAAGTATTGCTCAAGCACGGAGCCGATGTCAACGCTGTCAACAGCGGAGGCAACTGGACGCCGCTGCACTTGGCATTGCGGGAGAATGCTTTTGCGACGGTCGAGGTCTTACTCAAGCACGGAGCCGATGTCAATGCCAAGCTCAGAGATGGCGTCACGCCGCTGCACTGGGCGGCACTAGGGAATGCTGTTGAGACGGCGGAAGTATTGCTCAAGCACGGAGCCGATGTCAATGCCAAGTTATTAATAGATGGTCAAACGCCGCTGCACTTCGCGGCGCGAAAGAATGCTTTTGCGACAGTCGAGGTCTTGCTCAAGCACGGAGCCGATGTCAACGCCAAGAGCAAAGGTGGCCAAACGCCCATAGACAAAGCGCCTCACGAGATGGCAGTTTTTTTGCGCCGTTATATGCTAAGCCATTCTGGGAACGAATAGCGAATAGTTAATGAGCTGATTTTTTCACTTAACCAGAACCTGCTATGAGCATATTTCAAGCGGAAAAACGGTCAAAGTGGTCCCCAACCAAGCCGTCAATCTAACTAGACACAACGACCCAATAGGAGAAACAAGATGAGCGGAGGACAATCCATCCAAATTGGCCGGACGCCACTGCACTGGGCGGCGCGGGACAATGATGTTGAGACGGTAAAAGTATTGCTTAACCAAGGGGCCAATGTCGAGGTGATGGATCACGAAAGCTGGAGGCCGCTGCACTATGCAGCGTGGGCAGATGCTATTGCGACAGCCGAGGTCTTACTCAAGCACAAAGCTGATGTCAATTCTCAGAACAGGGATGACAAGACACCGCTGCACTGGGCGGCGCGGAGGAATGCTGTTGAAACGGCAAAGATATTGCTCAAGTACAGAGCCAATGTCGACGCCAAGGACAAATATAGACGAATGCCGCTGCACTATGCAGCGTTGACCAATGCTGTTGCGACCGCTGAGGTCTTACTCAAGCACGGTGCCGACGTCAACCCCAAGGACAAATATTGCCGGACGCCGCTGTGCATTGCGGAGATGAACAATGCTCACGAGACGGTTGCTTTGTTGAGTCGTTATGGCGGCCGGAGATAATCGGAGATATATGCGCGAAGACCAACACCCTCTCAACGCCCTTACTAGCAAAGGCTCGCTAAGCGATGCGAATTAAAACCCAAGAAAAGGTCCGCGCCTATCTCGCCTACGGCTTAGGCTCGGTCTTTGTGCTCGCGCTGGTGATGCCGCTGATATGGGTGGTGACCACGTCCATGCGCCCCCTGTCCGAGATGACCCGCACCCCACCGCTGGTCTTCCCCCGCTCCCTCACCTTCCACGCGTACATTGAGATGTGGGACACCGGGCCGTTTGTGAAGTACTTTGCCAACAGCATGGTGATTTCCCTTTCTACCGCCCTGATCGCCCTCGCGTTTAGCGTCTGCGCGGCCTATGCCTTTGCCCGCTTCCGCTTTCGCGGCAATACCTTGTTGCTGATGGTAGTAGTGATGTCGCAAATGCTGCCCGGCTCTTCGATCCTCATCCCGCTCTTTCAGGTGATTCGCTCGTTCGGCTTACTCGACACGCACGTGGGCATGGTGCTGATCTACACGGGCTTTGCCATCCCGTTTTGCACCTGGCTGCTCAACGGCTATTTCCGCGCCATCCCCACCGATCTAGAGCAAGCCGCGCTCATCGACGGCTGCAACCGCCTCCAGTTACTCTACCGAATCGTCCTGCCGCTGGCCGCACCGGCGATCGTGGCAGTGGGGACTTTTGCCTTTTTGCTTTCGTGGAATGAATTTTTGTTCGCTTTTGTGTTTACCAAATCGCAGGCCCTGACCATTCCGGTAGGGCTGCGCGCCGCGTTTTTAGGACAATACGTCAATAAATACGACCAGCTATTCGCCGCATCACTGATTTTTAGCCTGCCGCCAATCGCGCTCTTTGTCGGATTGCAGCGGTATTTTGTCCAAGGATTGACGGCTGGTGCCGTAAAGGGATAACTCACCATGCGTTTTTTCAACACGAGCGGTCCAGTGGTGGCCGAGGATCACTACTGCATCCCGCCCTTGGAGCGGCTGAACCTCACCGCGGTGCGCCGGCTCATCCGCGACAAACGCTACTTCGTGCTGCACGCGCCGCGGCAGACGGGCAAAACCTCGGCGCTGCTGGCCTTGCGCGACCTGCTCAACGCCGAAGTGACCTATCGCTGCGTGTACGTCAACGTGGAAGGCGGGCAAGCCGGGCGCGAAGATGTGGAACAGGTGATACGCACCATTTTGGGTGAGTTGGCGTCCCGGGCGCGTTCCATAGGCGACGAGTTTCTCGATCCGGTTTGGCCCGACATTTTGGCGAAGTACGGCCCGCACGCAGCCCTGCGCGAGGGCCTGACGCGCTGGTCGGAAGCGGCTACAAAACCGCTGGTCCTGCTGATTGACGAGATCGATTCCTTGATGGGCGATTCCCTGCTGTCGGTGCTGCGGCAATTGCGCGCTGGGTACGACCGCCGTCCTGGGGAGTTTCCGCAAAGCGTGGTGCTGTGCGGGGTACGCGACGTGCGCGACTATCGCATCCAATCGACCGCGGAGAGTGCCATCATCACCGGCGGCAGTGCGTTCAACATCAAGGCGCGGTCTCTGCGTCTGGGCGATTTTTCACCGGAGGAGGTGCTCGCGCTGCTAAGTCAGCATACCGAGGAGACCGGCCAAGCGTTCACCGCCGAGTCACTGGAGGCGATTTGGACGCAGACCCAAGGGCAGCCGTGGCTGGTCAACGCGCTGGCCGACGAAGCCTGTTTTGCCGGTGAGTTCGCCGAGACGTGGCACCGTCCGGTAGCTACCGAGGCCATCCTCGCCGCGCAAGAGCAACTCATCCTACGGCGCGAGACGCATCTGGATCAGTTGGCCGACAAGCTCAAGGAGGCGCAGGTGCGGCGGGTAGTCGAGCCGCTGTTGAGCGGTGGCGAGGTGCGCCGCTTTGCCGACCGCGACTTGGAGTATGTGCGCGATCTGGGGTTGGTGGCGCAAGATCGTCCGCCGCGCATGGCCAATCCGATCTACGCTGAGGTAGTGCCGCGCGAACTGACGTGGGTGATCCAAGAGGAGTTTGAGCAGGAAACGGCGTGGTATGTGGATGCGGCCGGCGGCTTGGATATGGTCAAGCTGCTATCGGCGTTCCAAGCGTTCTTCCGCGAGCATTCGGAGCACTGGGTCGAACGATTCGAGTACAAAGAAGCCGGGCCGCAGTTGCTGTTGCAGGCATTTTTGCAGCGCATCGTCAACAGTGGAAGCCGTATCGAGCGCGAATACGGTCTCGGTCGGGGTCGGACAGATTTGTTGATCGTGTGGCCGCAAGGGAAGCAGACGCAGCGGTTCGTCGTCGAGTGCAAAGTGCTGCACAAGAGCTTGGAGCAGACCATCGCCGAAGGGTTGGAACAGACCGCGGAGTACATCGATCGGTGTGCGGCCGAGGCGGGTCATCTGGTGATTTTCGACCGGCGCGAAGGGCGGCGTTGGGCGGACAAAGTGTTTCACGACCGCCGGACAGCAGACAGCGGGGTCGAGATCGATATTTGGGGAATGTGACCAAGCTTCGGGTCTGTTAATGTTTCTCCTCTAAATACCCGACACCTGACCGGCCTCTGTAATTTCCAACGTATCAATGCAAAGGAACGAGACCTATGAAAAAAACATGGCTGCTGAGCCTGCTGCTGATCGCCTGCGGACAGCCGGACGACGCGCCCGATAAACTCAAGATCGGCTACGTCATCAACTTCATGTCGCACGAATGGTATCAAAACATTAGCAAATCGGCGACAGCGCGAGCGGCCGAGTTGGATGTCGAGCTGATCGTCGCTGATGCCAACCTCGACGTGGCCGCGCAAATCTCCAAAGCCGAAAACCTGCTCGTCCAAGGGGTCGAGGTGCTGATCTTGTCACCAGTGGATGCCAAGGCAATGGGGCCGATAGTGCGGCAGGCCAAAGCGGCGGGAGTACACGTGATTACCGAGTCCAACCCCGTGTCCGAGGCCGTCAGCTACGTGGGAATCGACAACTACGCCGGTGGGGTCAAGGCCGGTGAGTGGTTTGCCAGCTACGCAGCGGAGAAGGGCCTCGATCCCAAAATCCTCATCGTCGGCTTCCCCAACTTCGAAGATTGTCGGCAGCGGGTCGATGGCTTCAAAGACGCGCTCGCCGCTTCGGGTCTGACCCATGAGATCGTCCAAGAAGTCGATGGGCAGGGTCTCAAGGAAAAGGCGTTCAAAGTAGCGCAAGACGCGCTGACGGCCAACCCGCAGATCAACGCGATCTACGGCATAAACGACGATTCTACTACCGGCGGCATGGCGGCCTACAAGGCGGCCGGATTAGACGAAGCAGCGCTGACGGCAATCGGCTTCGGCTTCGAGGGCACTGTGGGACAGACGGCCCTCACCGGCGACACGCCCTACGCAGCGGCGCTGGCGATGTTCCCAAATTTCGTCGGAAGCGCACTCATCGATGCGGCCGTGCAATTATCGCGTGGCGAGCAGCTACCTCCCCACTACGAAACCCCAACCATCGTCGTCACCCGCGACAATCTCAGCCGCTTCTACGACACGAGCACCGAGCCGCCCTTCGCGCTCAAGGTGGATGCGGTGCGGGCCTTGATGTCCCAATGAGCCGCTTGCTATCGCGGATGCTTCACAGCGAGCAGGCTGGGCTGTTGCTCGCGCTGGTCCTGCTCTGCGTGGGAATTTCCCTGCTGACGCCGGTCTTCTTTACGGCCGTCAATATCAAGAACGTGCTGCGCGACGCCTCCCTGGTGGCCATCGCCGGCATCGGCATGGTGATGATTATCCTGCTCGGCGAGATCGACCTGAGCGTCGGCTCGACCCAAGCGGTGGCCGGGATCATCGCTGTAGCCGTGCTCAACCAGTTTGAGAGCGTAACACTGGCATTGGTCGCCGCACTCGCCGCCGGAGCGCTCATCGGCCTGTGCAACGGACTGTTGGTTACCAAGGCCGGCATCAACTCCCTGATCGCGACCTTGGGCATGATGGCGATTTTGCGCGGCGCAGCCATGGTCAGTACCCAAGCGGTATCCATCCAAGGCAAAGTAGAAGGTTTCGTCGAAGTGGGCACCGGACACTTGGGGCCGCTCCCGATCCCAGTGCTGGTGACCTTTGTCCTCTTGGGGCTGTTTTACTATGTCCTCCACCACACCATCCTCGGCCGCTATATCTACGCCATCGGCGGCAACATCCAAGCGGCGCGGCTCGCGGGCTTGGCCGTCGATCGCACGCGCGTCTTGGTCTTTGTGCTCGGCGGCGTACTGGCGGCGCTGAGCGCCTTCATCTTGGCCTCGCGCCTCAACTCCGGGCAGCCGAATGCCGGCCTCGGGTTTGAGTTGCAGGTGATCGCCGCGGTGATTTTGGGCGGCATCAGCCTGACGGGCGGCGTGGGTACGCTCGGCGGTGCTTTCATCGGCATCCTAATTCTGACGGTGCTCTCCAACGGCCTAGTGCTGTTGAACGTGTCGTCCTTCTACCACGACATTGCGCGCGGCGCAGTAATTATCCTCGCCGTGTATCTAGACACCCGCCGCAAGCAAAGCCTCTTGCGGCGGCTGCTCGCCCCTCCGACATGACGCCCCTACTGTCCCTAGAAGACATTCACAAGCGCTTCCCCGGCGTCTATGCGCTCAAGGGCGTTGACTTTGCAGTGCTGCCGGGAGAAGTCCACGCACTGGTCGGCGAAAACGGCGCGGGCAAGAGCACCTTGATCAAAATCGCAGCCGGCGTGTACCACCGCGACCGGGGCCGCTACCAGATCGCAGGCCATCCCGTAGATATCCGCCATCCGCGCCAAGCCCTAGATCACGGATTGGCGGTCGTTTACCAAGAATTAGAACTAGTCCCTTCGCTATCGGTGGCTGAGAATCTGTTCTTCGGTCGCCTGCCGCACGGGCGCGGTGGGCGCGTCCAGTGGAATGCGCTCTACGCTGCTTCAGCAACGCTATTGGCCGAGGTCGGGCTGACAGTCGATCCGCAGACCAAGGTCGGTCACCTCGGCGTGGCCGCGCAGCAACTGGTCGAGATCGCGCGGGCGCTGGCGTGCGACGCCCAGATAATCATCATGGACGAGCCGACCTCGGCCCTGAGCACGCGCGAAATCGACAAGCTCTTTGCGCTCATCGCCCGGCTCAAAGCGCGAGGCGTCGGCGTGGTCTATGTGTCTCACAAGCTCGCCGAGGTCATGACCCTGGCCGACCGGGTGACGGTCTTGCGCGATGGAGAGCGCGTCGCCTGCGAACAGGCCGCCGACCTCGACGAAGCGCAGCTCATCGCCCTGATGGTCGGGCGGGAGTTGGGCCAGGGTTTTCCCGCGGCCGACCGTACACCGGGGCCGTGTGCGCTGGCGGTGGAGGGGTTGACCACCGATCGGGTGCAGGATATTTCCTTCCGGGTGTGCGCTGGGGAAATCGTCGGGTTTTCCGGTCTGATGGGCGCGGGACGAACGGAACTAGCGCGAGCCGTAATGGGCGCAGATCGCCGCCGCTCTGGAACTGTCACTATCAGCGGAGTCGCCGTACCAGCAAACGCCCCCCCGCAGGCGCGTACTCTCGGGTTGGGACTAGTGCCGGAAGACCGCCGGGCCGACGGCCTGTTCGCGCAGCAGAGCGTGCGCGCCAACGCGAGCGTCGCGGCCTTAGAGCAATTCTGCCGCGCCGGCCACGTGCAAGTAGGTATGGAACGGCAGCAGGTCGGCGCACTCGTCGCGCGCCTGCGCCTGCGTCCTCCCGACCAAGAACAGATCATCGCACGGCTCAGCGGCGGCAATCAGCAAAAGGCGTTGCTGGCCCGCTGGCTGCTCAAGGAAAACTTGCGAGTGCTACTCGTCGATGAGCCGACCCGGGGAATCGACGTCGGCGCTAAGGCCGATATTTATCAATTGCTAGACGGGCTGGCGCGCCAAGGGCTGGCAATCGTGGTCCTCTCGTCAGAAATGCCCGAAATTCTGGGGCTATGCGACCGAGTGTACGTAATGCGCGAGGGGCGAATCGCCGCCGAGTACGCACGGGCCGAGGCCACGCCGGAAAAACTCTTGGCCAGCGCCCTACCCATGTAGGGGCGTCTCTTGTGGACGCCCTTGCTTTAGGGCTTGGGCAACCACGAGGGTTGCCCCTACAATCCGGGTGCGGCGTCCCGCCTGCGTCCCTTAACAGCAAGAGGTGCAACGTGAAAATCCTAATCACCGGCGGCACCGGCCGCGTCGGAGCCAATTTGGCCAGAGCTTTGCTCGACAAAGGGCACGACATCCGCTCGTTTGTCTATCCCGGCGACCAAAGCCGCGCCCGCAAGCTCGACGACTTTGACCGCGTCGAGACCATCGAAGGCGATTTGCGCAATCTCGCCGATGTGCGCCGCGCCGTCGAGGGAGTCGATGCGGTGTACCACATTGCCGCGGCCTTTGGCGGCCCCTTCGACAACCGCGAATACCTCGAAATCAACGGCATGGGCACCATCAACGTGCTGGAGTCGATTCGCGATCTGACGCCCAACCTGCACCGCTTGGTCTATGCTTCCACCGAAGCAATTTACTGGGAGAATCCCTACAACGGCCGCTGCTTTGAAGAGCCAATCCGCGAAGACCAAGTCGCCCGCTACCAGACTATGCCCTATTTCCTGACCAAGTGGATCGGCGAGGAACTAGTGATGAGCTATCACTTACAATTCGGGCTACCGTCGGTGACCACGCGCTTTGCCACGATAATCGAGCCGGGAGAATTCCTCGACGCAAACGGCTTGCCGCACCTGTTTTTGTTCGGGCCGGTTTACGAGCAGTTCAAGGACCGAGAGGAAGCCGAGGAGCTCAAGGCGCTGTGGACGGGCGAGGAGCAGTTCTTGCTATCGCGCAATCCAGACGGGCGGCCCTATCGGCAGGTGTATGCCGACGTGCGCGACATCGTCCAAGGGCTGGTGTTGGCGCTGGAGCGGGACGAGGCCGTGGGCGAAGTATTCAACTTGGGCGGGGCCGCGCTGTTCGATTGGAGCGAGGCCGTGCCCTATCTCGCCGAGCGCTTCGGTCTGGGCTACGCCGATGCGCGGCGGCCGGATTGGAACTACTTCGAGTTGGATTTGACGAACATCAAGCAAAAGTTGGGGTTTGAACCCAAGCACGACTTGGCGAGCATCCTCGACGCGGCTGAGGCCATGCGGCGCGGGGAGGACGTGGGAATTATCCCGACGGGCGTGCGCTTTGGCTAGGCGTAGTGGTGCAGAGGAGATCCACATGATCGAAGGACACCAAGTACTAGCCGACCGCGGCGCTGTGTCCGCCCAGCAGCCCGCCGCGGCGCGCATTGGCGCGCAGATATTGGCCCAAGGCGGCAACGCCATGGATGCGGCCACAGCCACTAGTCTGGCCTGCTGCATGTTGGCCCCCCAATCCAACGGCATCGGCGGCTACATGTCGGCCGCGGTTGTCCTAGAAGGCTCCACCGGCCGCGTCTGGTCGCTCGATGCCAATGCCGTAGCTCCAGCCGCTGCCCACGAGCACATGTACGACATTCTGCCAGCCCGCCGCGACAACATGTGCACCAACGAAAAGGAATACGCCTGTAGCGTGCGCGACGATGCCAATGTGTACGGCCCCCAGTCCGTAGCCGTCCCCGGCCAAATGGCCGGTATGGGCTTTTTGCACGAGCGCTGGGGACAGTTGCCTTGGGCCGCGATTGTCGCCCCAGCCCAAGGGCTACTCGCCGACGGCTTCCCCTACGGCTCAGCCCTAGCCGGTGCCATCCGCAGTCAAGAAGCCATCCTGCGCCGCTTCCCCGCAACGTTCAGCCACCTCGCGCCGCAGGGCGAGTTGCCCAGCCCCGACGACATTTGGCATCGCCCCGACATGGAGCGCACGTTAGCGCGTTTGGCCCAAGCCGGTTGGCGCGACTTTTACGATGGGGAATTGGGTCGCACCATCGGCGATTACGTCCAAGCCAGCGGCGGCGCTCTCACCCGCGAGGATATGGCTGCTTTTGCGCCGCGCCTGACCGAGCCGTACCAAATCACCTACCGCGACGTGCCAGTGTACGGGCCGATTTTGCCCAACGGCTGCCTTTCCGCCCTACAGATTCTGCACATGCTGGAATGCCTGCCCTTAGTGCCCGACAACCAAGCCCTGTACTGGCACCAGCTAGCCGAGGTCGTCAAGCAAGCATGGCGCGACCGCCTGCGCTACGTCGGCGACCCCGATTTCGTCGATGTGCCAGTGGAGCGCTTGCTGAGTAAGGACTACGCCGCCGGTCGCGTCGAAGCCCTGCGGCAATTCCCCGAGCAGGTCGATCAGCAAGTGTACGAGGCCTCGGGTCCAGCCGTCTCCGAAACCCTGCACGTATCGGCCGCAGACGCCGGAGGCAATCTCGTCGGCATTACCATAACCCAAGGCGCGGCCTTTGGCTCCTGTCTCACGGTACCGGGCACAGGCATTATCCTAGGCCACGGCATGTGCCGTTTGGATCCCCGTCCCGGTCGGGCCAATTCCGTAGCGGCGTACAAGCGTCCGCTCAACAACGTGGTCCCCATGATCCTGCGCCTACCCCAGCGCGACGTGGCCATCGGCCTACCCGGCGGTCGCCGCATCATCAGCGTCGGTGCCCAACTCGGCCAACGCATTATCGACTTCAACGCCACCGCCTTGGGAGCAGCCACAGCCCCCCGACTCAACGCCGAAGCCCAAGAACCCCTCGAACTAAAGCGCGGCATCGACCCGGCGATTGTGCAAACCCTAAGAGAAATGGGACACCGGGTGCAGGTAGTTCAAGCAGTGGCCGGCGGTGCTCACGGTGCCGAAGTGCTCAAAAGCGAGGGCAAAGTGCGCGCTGGGGGCAATGGTTGGGCCGCGGGCGTGTAAGTCGTCTTTTGGGTGATAATCACCCTTGACGTGGGTGATAATCACCCATATCGTGGGTATATGAACACGAATCGACTGCTACCTCGATTTGCTTCCGCGAGCGTGGAGCGGGCGCTGAGGGTCATGCCCGTGACTGTTCTCACTGGTGCACGACAGACCGGCAAGAGCACCCTCGCCCGCATGCATCCCATTGGGACAGACCGGTCTTACTTCACTCTAGACGATTACGGCGTCCTCGAGCAGGCCCAACGCGAACCGGATGCCCTTGTTGCTCGGGCCGTGCAGATTACGCTCGATGAGGTGCAGCGGGTGCCTCATGTGCTGCTCGCCATTAAGCGCCTCGTTGACGAAGATCGGGTTGCTGGTCGTTTCCTCCTGACTGGGTCGGCGAATCTGCTGCTTATGAAGGAGGTGGGTGAAACGCTAGCTGGCCGCGCTAGCTACTTGACGCTCTGGCCCATGACCCGTCGCGAGCAACGTGGGTTGGCTAGCCCCGGTCTGTGGACAGAGCTCGTAGATGCGCCCCCTACTGCATGGCGGGATGTGCTGCTCGCAGAACCAGCCGAAGCAGAGCCGTGGATGGCCCTTGCTCGACGCGGAGGTTATCCCGTCCCAGCCCATGAGTTGATCGATGATGACGACCGGCGGCTATGGTTCGAAGGCTACGCAGCTACCTATTTGGAGCGGGATATCCCGCGTCTATCCGCCATCGAAGGCATCACCGACCTGCGGAGGTTGATGACGGCAGCCTGTCTGCGCGTTGGGGGGCTATTAAACCAAGCAGACCTAGCTCGGGACGTACACCTTGCCCCCTCCACAGTACAGCGATATCTCAACTTGCTAGAGGTGTCGTTCCAACTAGTGCGACTGCCATCCTATTCTGTCAACAGAACGAAACGGCTGGTCAAGTCATCCAAACTCTACTGGGGTGATACCGGGTTGGCTTTGCACTTAGCGGGTGAGGCACATCCCCGCGGTGCGCATTTAGAGAACATAGTGCTCTGCGACCTACTCGCTTGGGCTACCACTCGCGTCGAAAGAACAGAGATTCTCTTTTGGCGGACGACTAAGGGGGCCGAAGTCGATTTTGTCATTGAAACAGGCCGGCGTCTGCTACCCGTGGAGGTGAAGGCCGCCACGAGCGTCCATCCTAGCGATGTGCGACATCTGCATACGTTCCTAGATGAGTACTCCGATATGGCGCAACGTGGAATTATTCTCTACGATGGCGAAGAAACGTTCTGGCTCACCAAGCGCGTACTCGTCGCACCGTGGTGGCGCGTCATTTGAACTGTAACAGCATGAGCGGATTGTTATAGTTCAATATCTTCAAACCTATCCGCTTGCGAAAGGATTTGTTGCTATGAAGCTAGGTCAGATTCTCGATATTCTTCCAGATTTGTACCCTGACAAAGGTCGCGAGGAGATTATACGCATTATTTGGAATAGCGTAATTGTGCCACAGGTATCAAAATTTCAACATATATCAAAATCCCAAAGGGTAGGTTTGTATCACTATTTGGGTTTCCACAATGACTTCGACGACTCCAAGATTTTAGCAGGCAAGATTGGTGATGTATCTGATTCTTTGATCAGGCAATTTAATTCTATGAAAAAAAACCATTTACCCTATGACTCAACCAACGAATGTTTCCCAACTCTAAAATACATCGGACATATAGCAAATGGTAGCTTAGAGATTTCTGAATTATTCAAAATAAAAGATAATAGAACTACGCTTTTGAAACGACTTCAGGAGCCTTACGAGGAAGAACTCGAAAAACTAATGTCCCAGCTTCGAGAAGCTGACGTGGATTCCCAAACACTGGAAAAGCTAAAAAACACTGAAGGGATCGCACCCTATTTAACAGGGGATAACGAGAAAAGTGCGCCAATGACCTCATTAAAAATCACTGACCTCCACGCAATACGAATGGGAAGCGAAGGGACCAACAATTGGATGTTCGTCAAAATCGAAACCGACGCCGGTATTCACGGCTGGGGCGAAGCCAGTTTGCAATACAAAGACGATGCCTTGCTCGGCGAGTTTGCGGCGTTCAAGCGTTTTCTAATTGGCAAAAATCCATTTGAGATCGAGCGAATTTGGACCTCGCTGTATAGGCGCGTGACGTGGTCGGGAGGATCGGTAACGACGAGTGCGATCAGTGCGATTGATCTGGCATTGTGGGACATTAAAGGCAAAGCCTTGGGCGTCCCAGTGTACGAGTTGTTGGGCGGAAAATCGCACGACAAAATTCGCATGTACGCCAATGGCTGGCCGAGAAAGAACAACACACCTGAAGGGATTGCCGAGGGCGTAAAACGGGTAGTAGATCAAGGCTATGAAGCGTTGAAGTTTTACCCTTTTAGAGGCGCACAGGTGGCCACCATCGAGCGCATTCAGCACGGCGTCTCCCTTGTGGAAGCGGCACGCGAAGCCGCTGGATCGCAAATTGAAATAGGAATTGACATTCGCGCACGCTTGAATATATGGAGCGCGCGACGAGTGGCACAGGAATTGGAGCCTTATAACATTGCATGGATGGAAGAGCCGATTTTGTGGGATAATCCAGAAGCACTAGCGCAATTTGCCCGCGAAGTAAATGTGCCCATTGCGACGGGTGAGCAGTTGTACACTCGCTGGGATTTTCGCGCTCTATTGGAGCTGAATGCGGTCGGAATTATTCAGCCGGATATTTGTCATGCCGGCGGCATCACTGAACTAAAGAAAATCGCCGCTATGGCTGAGACGTATTACGTGACGGTCGCACCACACAATTCCAATGGGCCGATTTCAACAATCGCCAGCTTACATTTGGATATGTGCATTCACAACAGTTTGATGCAGGAAATTTTTGTGTCGTCCATTGATCGATACAACAAGGTGCTTACGCAGCCTATTGAAGTAATCGATGGGCACTGTGTACCACCAGCAGGGCCGGGTTGGGGTGTAGAATTACGCGAGGATATTATGGAACAACATCCGCCGAAGTCGTTTACGCCTGTTGAGTCTGAACCCTATATGGAGTTTTAAGACGCGGATGTTTTAGGAGGATTGGGATGGGTGATTCGTGAAAGCGTAGAGAAAATCGACGAAGAACTAACGGCCGGCCTCCGCGTCTTCACACATGACACGGAGGCCGGTTTATTGTTACAGTGAATCGTGCTTGAATTGCACGTACGCGGGCTGCTCGGCAGCCTCCTTGGATTAATGGAAAATTATCGGCTCCTAGGCCGCGAATGGGATAGGATAGGCAAAGGACCACATGTATTCAAGTAGGGACAAGGCCTAGTGGTTATCCCCTGTTTGAACAGGTATAGGGACGGACTTTATCGGGCGGCCCCTCGTAGTTGATCTAGCCGCCCTCGGCGAAGACGCGAAGCGCAGCGGCAATGCCCTCCGACCCAGCGATCACTTTCTCGCCGGGTCCCGTAGCTAGGCGTGAACGCGGTGCCATCAACGTTACTGGCAGCTTGGGCCACAAGGTTATTTGTCGCCTGTTCGTTTTTCACTGCGTCACAATTACAACAATTCGACCTTTTGTACACTGCATATATGGCCGAAATCAGTGTTATTGAATGTGAGCATTGCGTCTATACGGACGTTGGTGTCAGTAAGGATAGCACAGAGAACGGCATCTACGAGACTCATAGGATTGCGTTTCGCTTTGGCCCGTACAAACACATCTTCATACGCTTCGAAGCGATACGGTGAATCATCTAGCAATACAGTATCACGGGCGCGAAGAATACTCTCGAACCGCACAATCGTCGCTGGCCTCCGAACAAACCGCGTGTTGATGGTCTCGTACAGGATTGGCCACGGTATGACGACCGAAAGTTCTTCCAGCCAGTCTTGTTTTTCGCAGGCATCGGCATGATGCTGATCTCGTGGGTCAAAAAGCGCGAAGAAGAATCCTGAGTCCACTAGAAGCGCGTTACTAGAAGGCACGGTCGTCCCCGTCGGCCTCGTGCGTTCCGAAACCATCCCAAGGGCCGCTTTTGCGTCCGCCAATTATGAACCGGCCCTTCGTCTCCCCATTGTCTCTACAAATAATGTATATCCGTGCACGCTTATTCAGCGAGACCGCGTCCTCTATCTCGGCCTTGAGCGACTCAAGCAAGTCTCCATCATAGGAAAACGAGAAATACGCCACGCTATTGCCGCATTCTTTTGCATCAAGGTCATCGAGCCAAGCGTACAAGCCTTCGTAATCGCCTGACACACCGAGGTCATAAGACATCCAAACAGTTCTCTTCACTTGCTCATTCCTTTCGCACAGGGGCTTACGTCTTCGCCGCCATAATCTCAGCCGCCTCAATCTGATCCACTAGCGCGATCGAGTGAATCACGTCGCGGATGTCGGTGATCGGCTGTCGGTTTTCAACCACGCAATCGATGAAGTGCTCGTGCATGGTCAGCAGGCCCTCGTAGCGGGGCACATCGTCTTGGGGCACACCGTCGATTTCCCAACCGCCGAGGGTGCGCACTTGGTTGTCCTCGTGGATTTCGATTTCACTGGGAATTTTCATGTAGCAGCCAAGGCCCACGCCGTGTAGCTCCGAACGCAACACCCGCCCACCGGAGGCGCGATTGCCGAGCATCACGCCGGTCGCGCGATTGTCAAAGCGCACCAGCGCCGTATAGTGGTTGAAGCCCTCGCCGCCGAACTTGTCTTGGTAGGCCGTAACTTCCACCGGCTCGCCTCCAGCCATGTAGCGCAGCAGATCGACGATGTGGACCAGGTCATTCCACAAGGTCGTAGTGAATTCGTCGGCGCGCTGCGGCAATTGTTTGTTGAAGGTCGTCGTCGCCAGCGACACCGGGCCTTTGGCCGCCACTAGGCGCATAGCCTCGCGAGTGACGGCAGTGTAGCGGCGCTGGAGACCGACCATCACCCAGACCCCTTGGCGCTCGGCCGCCTCTAAAATCGCCCGCGTCTCGTCGCTGTTGGCCCCGGGCGGCTTTTCAATAAACAGGTGCTTGCCCGCGGCGATGCAATCGAGGGCAGGTTGCAAAAGCCACTTCTCGTTCATCACGCAATAGACAATGTCCGGGTCGATCTCGTCGAGCATGGCGCGGTGGTCTTGGTACGTGCGCGTAAAGCCGTACTTGGCGACCACTTGATTGAGGCGCTCCTCGTCCAACTCGCAAACCGCAGCCATTTCCACCCGATCGGCTAGGCGCTGGACCGATGGGTAGTGGGCGCTCTGGCCGCGGCCTCCCGCGCCGATGAATCCCGCTTTAAGCATGATCTTCCCCTTTCTGCTTCGACCCGAGCTCAGCCGAGGGGCACAAAGCCGTAAAAAAGCGCACGTCAATCCGCGCCAAGTCGATGACGCTTTCCACCGGCTCGCCGCCGTACTCGCTGTGGAAGCTGACCGGGCCGGAAAAGTCCAACCGCTTCAAGGTCGCAATCACCGAAGGCCAATCGACAAAGCCCTGCCCCATGCGCACGACGCTAGTGGAGGGCGCACCCTGCTGCGTGATACTCAAGGGCCGCTGATGGACCAGATCCTTCAAAGCGAGCAGGCACAAGTGCGAGCGCACGATGTCGAGGGCCATGGCGATCGGCTCGCCGCACAGCGACAAATGCCCGGGGTCGGCAAAGACGCCCACGTATTGCGGGTCGCAGTCGCGGACGATGTTCATCGCGGCGCAGGCATTGAGGCCCATGGACGCGCCCGAATGATTGTGAATGACAGTTTTAACGCCGTATTTTTCCGACAGCGCCTGAAACCCCTCCATAAAGCCGCGCACCTCGTCTAACTGCGTCCAGTAGGGCATATCCGGCTGCCAGTGCCAGTAGCCTAACTTGACGTGAGCCACACCAGCCTCGCCCAAGGCCGCGTAATACCTTTCCGCGTAGTCGATGTCCGGTCGGTTGAAATCGCCCGGAGCCGTGACCAAGGGGATGCAAAGGCCGGCGTCGGCAAAGCGGCGTGCAGCCTCCGGCAGGGCCGTGGCCACATTGTCGGGGTTGACCGGGTAGCCGTCGCGCACGCACAGGTCGGCCCCCTGCACGCCAATGGCCTGCAAAGCGTCGATGAGTTGCGGAACATCGAGGCCCTCTAAGTGCTTGGTAAATACGATATACGTCAGATCCACAATGTGCGCTCCTTTCTCTATATTTGTTTGACAAGGTGGGGTAAGGGTATCAAAATATCGGCTACGTGCCAACGAACTAAACGGAGCAAGTAGATTTATGGAAGCAATCAAGATGGAGCCCAGTCCGTCGATTGAGGTCCCCAAACCACTCACCCCCACCCAAGTGCAGTCCTTTATCGACGACGGCTATCTCGTCGTGCCGGACTTGATGGAGGAAGCCGAGCTCGACGAACTCAAACGCGACCTCGTGGACGTGGCGCGCGGCCGCTACGAGTGCGACAACATTGAGCCGGTCGATCCCGCCATGAGCGATCAAGCGGTGCTGGAAAGCATTCTCTGCATCCACCAGCCGCACTTCGTCAGTCCAGTCATCGAAAAGTACGTCCGCCACCCCAAAATCTGCGGTGCCCTAAGCCAGATCACCGCCGCGCACCTGCCCTTTTGGGATGGCAGCGTCAAGTGCATGCAGTCGATGTACTTCGTCAAGCCGCCCAACTTCCAAGGCCAAGCTTGGCACCAAGACGAGATCTACATCCCCACGCGGGATCGCTCGCTAATCGGCGCGTGGATCGCCGTGGACGACGCCATCGTGGAAAACGGCTGCCTGTACGTCATTCCGGGATCGCACCGGCCCGGGTACCTCTACCCGCAGCGGTCCCATGAAAACCCAGACGAGTTCGACTTCGCACCCGAGAGCTACGGCTTTGACGAGAGCGTCGAAATCCCAGTTGAAGTGGAGGCCGGTGCCCTCGTGTTCTTCAACGGCTATCTCCTCCACCGCTCGTACAAAAACCGCGGCCACACCTATCGCCGCGTCTTGGTCAACCACTACTGCAACGCCTATAGCCTGCTGCCTTGGAGCATTGAAGAAGGCGAGTCCCCCGCTCGCGCCGACCGGCGCAACATCGTGCCCGTGGCCGGCATCGACCCCTACGCCTGGAAGGGCTACCAAACGCCAGCCAAGTCCGTGGGATTGCGGCACTGCAAGGCCATCGACGAGGTCCGCGCCGACCGCGAGAAGCACGCGTGAAAATCGGCTACTCCACTTGGGGGATGGAGAAGATGCCCGGTACCCCGATCAGCATCCGACCAGACGAGTAAGTTGATGTTCGATACTAGGGATCAGATTCTGAACCAACTCCGAGCCGGTGAAGACGGCCGCTCCGAATTCAAAGAAGTGCGAGGCGTGCTAGCCCCCAATACCCAAGAACTGGCCGGCGAACTCGTTGCGTTTGCGAACGCCGGGGGTGGCGCTGTGTTCCTTGGCGTTGACGATTCGGGTGCCGTGCGCGGAATTCCGCTGGAGCAAGTGGACATGGTCGAGCACTGGCTGCTCAACGTCGCGACCCACAACTGCGATCCGCCGATCCGGCTCGTCATCCGCAAAACACTGCTACCGGGTGCTGAAGGAGACGAGGAGCACGTTCTTTTAGCAGAGGTACCGCGTGGACTGTATGTACACCGCACATCGAGCGGGCGTTACTACACTCGGATTGGGTCCACCAAACAGGATCTTACCCCCCCAGAACTCGCCCGGCTTTTCCAACAGCGGGGCCGCGAGTATGTATTTGACGAGCAACCCGTACTCGCCGCAACAGTAGAAGACCTCAACCGCAATCGACTCGAAGCATTTTTCGGACGCTCGCCGACCATCCCTTGGCTCGACCTACTGCGCAATACCCGGGTGATATTCCAAGACGAGGACGGGATGGACCGGCCGACCGTCGCCGGCTTGCTGGTCTTCGCGACCGAGCCGACTGAGTTCTTGGCGTCCGGGGCCATTGAAGCCGCGTGCTACCGTGGAACTCGTTTGTCCTCTGACGATCTGATCCACGCAGAGCGGCTCGCCGGCCCGGTGTCCGATCAGATCGACGCCGGAATCGCCTTCGTCGCCCGTTTCATGCAAACAGGAGACTCCCCCCAGTACGACATCGATGTAGTTGACGAGGCCATCGTCAACGCGGTCGCCCACCGCGACTACGCCATTGCCGGGTCAAAAATCCGCCTGTTCCTATTCGCCGACCGATTGGAGTTGTACAGCCCCGGCAAGTTGCCCAACACCATCACGATTGACGATATGGCCTACCGCACGTTCACCCGAAACCAGCTCTTGGTCAGCTTTCTGTCGAGGATTCGCAGTAAGCGCACCGGGCAGGTATTCCTCGAATCGCGTGGCGAAGGCGTGCGGAAGATTCTAGAGGACGGCGAAGCACACTCGGGCCGACGTCCAAAGTACGAGCTATTCGGTGACGAACTTCGACTGACGTTGTGGGCCAAGTGACCCTCCGTTCCCTCGGCATCGGCTTGCTGCTGGCCTTTGGAGTCGGCGCGGCGGTTCCCTTCCTCAGCCTCTACGTGCAAGGCTCGAATGCCGGGGCGTACTTCACCAGCCAAATCGCCCATCTCCTCCTCTTCCTACTCCTTTTAGTCGTCAACGCCGGCATCGGCTCCATCCGCCGGTCTTGGATCCTCCAGCGGGGCGAGTTGGTCGTCATTTTCATTATGACCAGCTTGGCCAACTCGGTCCCCGGGCTGATCAGTTACTGGGTGCCGCTGGTGTCGAGTCCGTTTTACTACGCCAGCCCCGAGAACAATTGGGGCGAACTAATCCTGCCCTATATCCCCACTTGGCTGGTGCCCCACGACCTAGAGGCTATTCGCGCTTTCTTTGAGGGCAACGAAGGGCAGGCAAGCGCGATCCCTTGGGAGGTGTGGCTGACGCCGCTGTTGAGCTGGTTGCCGCTGATCGTCGCGCTGCACGTGGCCACCTTGTGCCTGATGGTCGTCGTGCGCCGGCACTGGGTCGAAAACGAGCGGCTCGTCTATCCCGTGATGCAACTCCCCCTCGCTATGGTGCAAGACGACGAGCGCGGCTCACTCATCAAGCCCTTCTTTCGCAACGGGATCATGTGGATCGGCTTTTCCGTACCCGTACTCACCGGAACGATCATCGGCCTGCACGCTTACTTCCCATTCCTGCCGACGATTGACCTGACCATCCCCTTTCCGCTCTTCAGCTCTCGTCTGAGCTTCGCCACCTTGGGCTTCTTCTTTTTGATCCAGCGCGAAGTAACCTTTGGCCTGTGGCTGTTCACCTTGCTCAACAATCTGCAAGAGACCATCTACCGCGCCATCGGCTGGGGCATCGAACAGGAACCAGCCATCAGCGTGTGGAGCTACGGCCTGCCCAGCTTGGTCCACCAAGGCATGGGCGCGATGATCGTCCTCGTATTGGGTGGCTTGTGGGTCGGGCGCGAACACATCGGCAATGTCTTCCGCAAGGCTCTGAGCGGTGCCCCGGACAGCGACGACAGCGACGAGATCCTCTCGTATCGGAGTGCGGTCTTGGGCCTCATCGGCAGCGTGGGCGTCCTAGCCGGCTGGCTGTGGGTCCTCGGCATCCCGCTGGTGGGCATTGCTACCCTCTTGTTTTTCATGTTCGTGGTGTACGTAGCCCTCACGCGAGTAGTAGCCGAGGGCGGCGTGGCAGTCATTTACGCCCCACTGGTGGCTCCAGACGCGGCCGTCTCGGCCATTGGCACCTCTTTCTTCGGAGTCGGCCTAGTCGGGCTGGCCTTCACGCGAGTTTTTGCCAATGATCTGCTCAATTTCGCCATGCCCCACGTGGCCAACAGCCTGAAGCTGAGCGGGCAAATCGAAGGCGGCCGCCGCTACCTGTTCTGGGGCATGCTGCTGGCTCTGTTGGTGGGCCTTGGCGGCGCGCTATGGATGCTGATGCACCTCGCCTACACGTATGGGGCAATCAACTTGCGTCCACCCCATTTTATTTGGCTGCCCAACTACGTGTACGACTACACGGCCACGCAAATGAGCAGCCCTTCGCCGCCCAACTGGTTGGGATGGTTCCACACCGGCATTGGCGGCGGGGTGATGGGCCTGTTGATGCTGGCGCGCCGCTATTGGGTCTGGTGGCCCTTACATCCGATTGGCTTCCCCATCAGCTCGACCTTTCACTGGATGGCTTTCAACGCCTTTTTGGCCTGGCTTATCAAGGGACCGATCCTGTACTACGGCGGCGTCCATCTCTATCGCCAAGTGCGGCCGTTTTTCTTGGGGATGATCCTTGGACACTTTGCGATCTTCGGGATCTTCTGGATCATCGACTCATTCACGGGCATGGTTGGCAACGGTCTGTTCCTCTGAGAAGCGATGGGCAATCGGGTTGCTCGCCGCTGGCCGCAACATTTATTTGTTCGTCCACTTTAAAAAGGAGGCGGCTTTGGACAAAATAAAACTGGCATTGGTCGGCTGCGGAGGCATGGGAACGCGACACCTATACGGCTTGGGGACCCTCGCCAAAACCCCGTTTGACAATGTAGAGCTAGTCGCCGTATGCGACATCCGGCGCGACAACGCCGAGTTGGCGGCCACAGAAGCCGAAAAGCTCGTGGGCCAGCGGCCCGCGGTGTTCACCGATCTCGAAACCATGCACCGCGAAGTCCCCGACCTAATGGCCGTAGATGTCGTGGTGGACCCGTCGGTGCATCACGCCGTGGTCTGCCAAGCACTCGATCTGGGGCTACACGTAATGGTGGAAAAACCCATGGCCATTACCGTCAAGGGCTGCCAGCAGATGATCGAAGCCGCCAAGCGCAACCAGCGCATCCTGTCGGTGGCGGAAAATTTTCGCCGCGACCCCTCGGCGCGGCTGGTGCATCACCTGCTAAAGCAAGGGGCCATTGGCCGCCCCTACATGGCGATCTTCCACTCGCTAGCCCCGCATCGCGAGGTGTTCATCACACCTTGGCGGCACATGAAGGATCGGGGCGGACTGCTTTTGGATCTGGGCGTCCATTTCACCGACATGATTCGCTATCAACTCGGGGACATCAAGGAAGCCTACGGGGCCGTCGAGTTAGCCTCGCCCGTGCGCCACAAGTCCGAGGCCGTCAACTCGCCCTATGAGTTTTACCAAACCCGCTTCGCCGAGATGGAGCAGCAAGTCGAAGCCACGGCCGAAGACACCTCTATGGCAATGTTTCGGATGGAAAGCGGCCTTGCGGTCAACTGGGTGGTGGGCCTAGGGGGATACGGCTCTTGCGGCGGCGAGATCATCTTCGGGTCTGAGGGCGTGATGCAGGGGTTTGGCACGCGCGGCGCCAAGGCGTGCTTGCAACGAGCCGACGGCACAACGCTCAACCACGCCGCGCTCGTAGCTGACGCAGAAGCATTCGCTCTAGAGCCACTGGCCGAACACTTTTTCCCCGAGCGAGTCGCCGACCAAGACATCGACTGGAAACTGTTGGCGCTAGAATATTTTGAACTGGCCGAGGCCATTCTCAACGGGCGGAAAATCGAAGTGAATGGAACGGAGGGTCTAAAAGATGTGGCCGCGGTGTACGCGATTTTTGAATCGAGCCGGCTAGGTCGGACGGTACAGCTCAGCGAGGTGGAAAGCGGGGCCGTCTATGAATACCAAGCCGAAATCGACGCGGCATTGGGCATCGGCTAACAGGAGGCCAAGTGGGATTTTGGCGACCTATCTCTCGGATTACGCGACCGGCCAGTGCATTTCCATTTGCGGTGGGGTCGCGATCTGACGCGCCACTACTCGGCCTGCAGACGCTCTTTAACCTCGTCAAAGAACGTCTTAAAAGAACCTTGGTCGGCGTGTTCCCAACGGTCAAACGTCGCTTGCAGCGCTTCTAGCCAACGCTCTTTGGGCAGATTTTGCACCGCCAAGCAGACGTAATAGGCATCGGTCAATGCCAATCCCCGCCGTCCATCCACGAGAGCCTGCTCCATGCGCTCGACTAACGGAGCGACCTCGGGCAAGGCTTCGACGCATTTTGCCTTGTGCTGGACAAAGCTTGCCAAGTGGTTGACCATGCTCCGGCTAAAATCGTGCTGCTTTGCCGTGCCGGATACGTCGCCGAGGTCCAACTCTCCCCGGTTATACAATGCCAACAATTGCTGGGTGATCGTGCGTTGCTTCGCACCAAGGGTTGCTTGCCGCGCACTGCGCAAGCCGCTGGTGAGGGCTGACATGTCGTGGCAGCAGTTGAGCCAGCGCACGCCTTTGGCGACCACGCGGCGCATGGACTCGCCCGGGCCAACGGCCGTGCCCATAGCCTTGCCGTTGGCCGCGCAAGCTGCCCCCACGCGGTCAAAGGCCGCCAGCACGCGCTCGTGGTCTATGTGGGGGACTCCCTCGCGTTCGACGCCGTAGCTGTGCGCCAAGTCGCTCGGCCCCACGAAGAGCAGGTCGATCCCTTCGATTGCGGCAATCGCTTCTACTTCCTCCACGCCCTCGGCGTCTTCGATCATCACGCCCAGTATAGTCTCGGCATCGGCCCTTCCCATGTACTCGACGAAGTCCAGCGTACCGTAGTCCGAATCCCGGCCACAGCCCAAGCCGCGCAAGCCCAGCGGCCGGAACTTGGCCATCTGCACGAAGGCCCGCGCTTCGTCCGCGCTCTTGCAATGGGGCCAAACCAATCCCCCAGCTCCTAACTCCAGCGGCTTAATCACTTGATTGTACGGCCCTTTGGGGATGCGGACCACTGTATCGACCCCTGTGGCTCGCGCCGCCAAAATTAGCTGCGACAGCCCGTCTAGCCCGAGATGGGAATGCTCCATGTCGATCCAGACGCAGCCAAAGCCCGCTTGCGCTGCCAGCTCGACTACGACCGGGTCGAAGATCCGGTTGATTTCGACGATCTCCACCGTTGCCCCCCCGAGCAGGGCAGCCTTGGTCTGATTGGTTTTCACGGATTCTCCTCCCTTCTACCTACTCGCTTTCGCCGCACGATTTTTCTATATTCGCCCACCTGTCAACGCCCATTAAAAACCACAGGAGATCTATTATGGCAGCAAGTGGACCCGTTCCCACCGCCCGCGCCCAAGGCCGCGGCCCCACCATCTGGCTGGCCGGCTCGCCCGACGAACTCAAGGAGTGGATGCCCCTCGGAATCGCCGGAATCGTCACCAACACGGTAGTGCTCAACCAATACGCCAAACAGTACGGCTCGGTCATCAGCCTGATAGAGCAATATCTCAAGCTCACCGACAAGCCCGTGGTGATGGAAATCGACGGCCATTGCGTTGAAGAGCTGTTAGAGGTCGGGCAGGTTTTTACCAACATGTCGGAGCAGATCATCCTCAAGATCCCCTGCAACGTCAACGGCCTCAAGGCATTTAGCATCCTCAAGGATCAAGGCGTCGAGACCTTTTGCACCACGGTGTTCTCGCTGACGCAAGCTGTAGCCGTCGCTCAAGCCGGGGTGAACCACATCCTGCCTTTTTGCGAGCCGGTCAAGGAAGTGGGCGGCGACCCGACCAAGCTGATCCGCGAATGCTCCCAGATGTTCAGCGGCTGGGGACAGCGTCCCTTCATTATGGCCGCTCTCATCCGCTCGGTGGAAACCGCTCACGCCGCCTTCCGCGACGGGGCCGACGAACTCGTCACCATGTGGACGGTGTACCGCGACATGATGGACCACCCGCTGACCGCGCAGTGGAACAAGACCTTTATGGACGAGTGGGTCGATATGCACCAGAGCGGATTGCTAGAGGGAGTGCCGGTGCGCTCCGATTGACCGCGACGCATCCTCACCCGCGCACACCCGAAATCCGAATTGTAGGGGCGACCGGCCGGTCGCCCCTACTCGGCCGGGATCTGGCACAGCAATTCGCTCCAAGCCGTCCCCAAATTCATCACGTCCCCGCCGCAGATTACCAAGTCGCAGCCCGCGTCCATCGCGGCCGTAAGCAGTGGCCCCGGCAAGGTGAAGATGCCGCTCAGCTTACCGGCGGCCTGCGCCTTGGCCAAGCACGAGAGCACGGCCTCGCGCAGCTTAGGGTCGCCCATCTGGCCGGTGCAGCCCATATCGACCGCTAGATCCCCTGGCCCCATAAAAATTCCAGAGAGGCCCTCCACGGCGAGTATCTCATCGACATTCGCCACGGCCTCCACGGTCTCGATCTGGACGAAGAGATGGGTACGTGCATTGGCGCGGGCTAGGACACCGTGCAAGTCTTCCATGCCAAAGCCCATGCCGCGCGTGCGCACGTTGAAGCCGCGCCGACCCAACGGCGGGTACTTGCCCACCTCGACGATGCGACGCGCGTAGGCCGCATCATCTACCATCGGGACGAGAATGATCCGCGCCCCGATTTCGAGTGCCCGCAGCACGTGGTGGCGCTCGCCGTCGGGCAGGCGAATGAGCGGGAAAATGCCGCCGGCCTCCGCGGCCAAGCACAAAGTCTCAGCCCGCTCAAAGCCGACCGGACCGTGTTCGCTTTCGATCCACACCGCTTCAAAACCGACCTGCGCCGCCAGCGAGACGAGCAGGGGCGAGGCGCTGTTGACGGTGACGCCGCGAATCCGGCGCGGGCGACCGGCCTGATCTAAGAATACGTCGTCGGTTATTTTTAAGGTCATGGGAATCGTTTCTCTTGCTTGAAGTCGCTCTAATGTAGCTTTATTTTCCCCGTGTCCCAACCTTCCACCGTAGAGCTTCTGCGCTCATCTACGGATACTTTTGCCACCGGGGACTTTCAGACAGCTTCCAAAGGAGGCGCTACATGACACCACTAGACTACGGACGATCATTTTTAATCGGCAACGAGCCGGAAAACGAAGTGCGGTTTTGGGTCGAGTCGCGGACGCGCATCATCGACGCAGCCTCCGGCCAGAGCGAGGATTACGTGCAGGTGGGGTCGTGCAAGAGCGAGCACACCTTTGCCAAAGACAATCTCCTGCACGAGGACAACTACGACTTCCTACCCGTCTTTGGCCCGGAGTGGTCAGTCATCTATCGGCGTCACGCCAACCTACGCGACACCTATCGAGAAATCCGCCGCTCCGAGGAGTGTTGGGACGGGCAACAGTACCATTTGATTGTCGGGAGCGATGTGGAGGAACTGACCAGCGATGCGGCAGTGCGCGAGGCGACCTACGACTCAGTGCCAATCGTCGCGCAAACCCAAGTGCGGAACGAGGGCACCGGGTTGCAGGCGATTATGGAGTGCCCGGTAAAAACCATGAACACCAACCGCGCCAACGATATCTACCAAGTCGATACCGGCCCGGTGGCCTTCCCCGACCTGAGCCAGCGCCATGCCCGTCACGTCGATGGCCTATCCTTGGCCTTTGTGGTCTTCAATGCGCCGCACTTTGCCGACTTCGTCCTCGAAGCGCCGACCCGCGTAGGCGACGAGCAGGTATATCACTATTCAAAACTGGTTTCTCTAGCAGCAGTAAACAGGCTCTACGCGGTGCGATCCTAGAAGCTGTTTGGAAATTTTGCCAAAATCACTTATTTCACTGTCGTATCAAAGGAGGCATCATGTACAGAGTAGGAGTCATCGGCTGCAGGGGCATTGGCAATCGGCACGCCCAAGGAGCCGCGAGCCTAGAAAACGCCGAGGTCGTGGCCGGTTGCGACCTCGTGCCAGAGCAACGCGACGAATTCGCCGCGCAGTTCAAGGCGACTAGTCCCGAGCTGAAGATGTACGACGATTACCGGGAGATGCTGGAAAAGGCCCAGCTCGACATCGTCACGGTGGCCACCGGCGACAACCGGCACGCCGATCTAGTGGTGGCCGCGGCCGAAGCCGGTGCCAAGGGGATTTTCTGCGAAAAACCACTGGCTACCAGCGTGGAAGACGCCGACCGCATGGTCGCGGCTGCGGAACGCCACAACACCCTGCTATCTGTTGACCACACTCGCCACTGGATGCCCGTCTGGCATCGCTGCCACGAACTAGTAACCGAGGGCGAGATTGGCGACGTCAGAGCGGTCTTGTGCGAACACTACGGCACGCGATCAATGCTGTTCCGCAATGGCACTCACCTACTCGACGCCATCATGTGGTACGCTGGCAGTAACCCAGAATGGCTCGTTGCCGAGCTAGAGGACGGGTACAAAGACTACAGCGAGTATCGCGGCGACGGTGGACACGACCCCGCCACCGAGCCAAGCGCCAACGCCTACATCCACTTTGCCAATGGGGTGCGCGGGATATATCTCGGAGAAAAGCAAGCCCCCAACCGACTCGACTTCACCATATCGGGAACCACGGGGAACATTTTCATCGAGCGGGAAGGCGATGCATACATCGAGCGAGACGGAGAGCGGGAGTTGGTTGAACCGCGTCATTGGGAAGTCGATGGAATCGCCGCGGGCGTACACGAACTCGTGCGCGCGCTCGACGGCGACGGCGAGCTGTCGTGTACTGGCCGAGATGGTCTGACCGTTGTGGAGATGATGATCGCCTGCCTGCAATCGCAGCAACAAAACAACGCAAAAATCGCGCTGCCGCTGGCTCGGTAGGCCCGAGGACGACTGACGCGAGAGCGGTTTCCCGGCAGAATTGGCCGCGCCACCACACTAAACCGAACCGACGCTAGGAGTTGACCATGGGAACTTGGATTCAACGCGCCCCCATGCCCACCCCCCGCCACGACCTGCAGTCTATTGCTGTCGCCGGCACTATCTACGCCATTTCCGGTGCCGGCGATCTCACGGTCGATGCGGTCGAGATCTACGATGTGGCCAGCGACACCTGGACCCAAGGACCGCCCATTCCCACCAAGCGCGGATGGCTGGGCGCTGCCCGCATCGGCCGCAGGATCTACGTGGCCGGCGGCAAAACCATCCGCACGCCTGAAGAGAAGAAAGCCTACGGCCACGACTACCATTTCACTTCCCGCGACAACTTGGAAAGGCTCGACTTGGACGAGCAGACCTGGTTGGCACTGGCACCCATGCCCGGCGGACCCCGCGCTGGTCTAGCCGTCACCGCCTGCCAAGACCAGATATGGGCCATCGGCGGCAACACCATGCTCCGCGAAGACCAGCGCATCCTCGACCGCGTCGAAGTGTACGATGTCACCACCGACACTTGGGCCCCGGGGCCAGCCCTACCCCGCCCCACGCAGGGCCCCACCGTAGTGACTCACGACGACCGCATCTACCTGACCGGCGGCATCAGCAACGAAGATCCACAGCGGCCCTGCCGCAGCGAGACCTATGTGCTCGATCCAGCGGTGGGCCGCTGGGAAGGGCTGGCGCCGGTGCCTACTGGACGCGAATCGTCCGGTTCCTGCGTACTGGGTGATCTGCTCTACACCTTTGGCGGCAAAGATCCGCACTACTCAGCAGCCACCGAAATCTACGACATCCGGGCCGACCGCTGGTTCAAAGACGCACCCATGCCGGTGGGCAAGGCCTGGCTGTCGGCCTGTGTGGTGGGCGAGCGGCCGTTCGTCATGGGAGGGGCTCACAGTTGGGAGGACCGAGAAGGGTACAACTGGATCGCGGACCTACACGAGTTCGCACCCTGACCGTGGGCCAGTGGTCGCTCCCATGCTCATGGCCAGCAAATGTCTGTTGATCGAATCGGTCACTGTCCTCCCGTGTCCTTTGACTCAGACGTTCCACACCCGCTCAAAGAGACTCATCCAGTTTCCCCCCAACAGCTTGGTGATCTCCTCGGCTCTGTACCCGCGATTGGCGAGGGCCTCCGCCAAATTGGGGAACTCCGCCGGGCTGTCGATCCCCTTTGGTTGAAAACTCAGCTCCGTGTACGGCACCGACCCATCGGCAAAGGTCGAGGGAAATTTCGTGCCCTGCTGCGAGACGATGTAATGCCAAAATTCGAGCGGCTGATCGTGGGTGGAATCAGTGCCAATGGCCACATGATCGATACCGATCCGCTCCACCATGTCGTCGATGCCATCGACGAAATCCTCGACCGTCGAATCGAATCCCTTGGGCAGAAAGTTGGCAAAGGACGTGGCACCCACGACGCCCCCCTTTTCGGCGAGGAGCTTGAGCGCCTCTTCTTCCTTGTTGCGCGGATGGTCGCAAAAACTGAGGGCATTGGCATGGGTAATCGCAACCGGCTGCTCGGACATCTCAATGGCGTCCATCGTCGTCTTCGGACCAACGTGCGACAAGTCAATGACAATGCCGAGCCGGTTCATCTCGCGCACCGCATCAACGCCGAAATTGCTCAGGCCACAATCGTTCCGCTCCCAGCAGCCACTGCCCAGCAGATTGGTCTCGTGATAAGTCAGTTGAATCACCCGCACCCCAAGGGCGAGGAACAACCCCAGGCGATCCAATTCGTTCTCGATGGGCGAGGCGTTTTGAAAACTGAGGATGATCCCAGTCTTGCCCAGTTCCTTCGCGGCGTGAATATCAGCCGTCTCCTTCACCTGCACGATGTCGTGGCGCTCGCGAAAACGCCGCATCCACACCGCTAGGTGCGCCATGGTCTGCACGAAATTTTCCCACGTTGCCACCGTGGCGTTGATGGCGGTGATATTGCCGGCTCGCAAACGCTCAAACACCGCGTCGCTCTCCCAGTTGCTGACGTTCAGACCATCTATGACAATCGCCTCGTCGTACACCTTCCTCGCTTCACTCGACATTGCACAACTCCTCGTTTAAACCTCGTTCCAATCCCGAACAGGTCGCGCCATCAAGCGCACAGTGTGTCTTCGCCTAAGTACACGACAGTAATCCAATGGACGTTAGGCATGGGAGCGCTGAGATGCTTCGACTCCGCTTTGCGGAGTTTATCTTGAGCGAAGCCGAAAGGCTCAGCATGACCGGGGATGACGCCCCTGTTGTCATGCTGAGCGAAGCGAAGCATCCCATACCACTCTACTGTCGTGTACCTAGGTCTTCGCTTAAGCATGAGGCCAGAACTGATTCCACGCGGTCAACCAGTCTTCGGCGTGGCTTTCAACCGAGAGCGGCCCCGTTATCTCAACTCCGGGTCGTCCCTTGAACTCGGCGAGTTGATCGACGCTGGCAAGTTCGATTCGGATGGTCGTCGGCTTTGCAGGAACATACGGCTTAGTCCGGGTCAGATCGGCAAGCGCATTTTTAGCCCCGTCTTCGATCAACTGACGGGCGCGGACGGGTGGTAGCTGGCGCGCGCTAAACCGACTCAGCCCCTTTTTAACAGCCACAGTTGGCAGCGATTCGCCGAGGAGATCTCTGGCTTCGCGGCAGACGGCCTCATCGCCGGTGACGAGGGCAATCGGCACTCCGTAGTGCCCGTTGAGCGCGGCGTTGACGCCGGTTTCCCCGACGAGATCGTCGTTGAACCAAACATTTCTATACTGGACGCTGGAGATGGTGTGGCACAGCACCCCGTCAGGGGTGCCGTCGCGGGCGTGCATACCGATGAGCAGGCAGGCGTCGCATCCTTGCTCCCACAGCTCGTCGTAGCGCCCCCACCCGTGATGGGCGACCCATTCGCAATCGGGATCAATTTTGTCGGGGATGAGCGAATTAAAGCTCCAGCCTCTGCCCGCACCGTGACAATCGACCACGACAATCTCCGTCGCGCCAGCGGCTTTGGCCCCGCGCACGGCCGCGTTGATCTCTTCCGTGTAGAGCTGTCGGCCCTCTTCAAACATCGCGGCACCACCGCTGACTTGATCCCACACCACAATGCCGCTTACGCCTTCCATGTCGGACATGATCAACACGCGCATTATCTCTTTCTCCTCGTATCGTCGGAATGTGGATCGCAACCGTTCGGCAGGTTGCGAAATTTTGCGTAGATCAGGCGACCAACGTCAGCAACAGCCCTTCACTTCTTGGTCGGAAGGCGCTTGACAGCGAATGAATTCGTAGAACAACGCACCGGCCGCTGCCCCTAGCACCGGACCGATGATATATGCGGCAAAAGTCGTCCATTCGCCGGCTGCCAAGGCCGGGCCCAAGCTGCGGGCAGGATTCATCGAGGCCCCGCACAACGGCCCAGCGAACATGGCCTCTAGCCCCACGGTGCCGCCAATGGCCAGACCGGCCGCCGGTCCCACAGCGCGAAAATCGGTCGCCATGCTCATAATGACCAGCATCAGCAAAAAGGTCAGCATGAATTCCCACACCAGGGCCGTAGTGAACGAGCCGTCCACCGGCAGGGTGACTCCCAAGTTCAGGACCTGCTTAGGTTGAGTAGCGGCCAGTACCGACGACAAACTCGCCACATGTATGTGGCTAGCCACCACGGCCCCGGCGCACTGGGCCAAGATATAGGGCGCAATCTCCCTTTTGGGGAAATGCCGCGTCAGCGCGAATGCGAGGGTCACCGCCGGGTTGAAATGCGCCCCGGAAATGTGGCCGGTGGCGTAGATCATCACCATGATGACCAGCCCAAACGTGGCGGCAACGCCCACGTGGCTGACCGCCCCGCCGGAAATCTGGTCAATGGCCACGGCACCGCAACCGGCAAAGACAATGGCAAACGCGCCGATGAATTCAGCGGCGCATTTTCGCAATAGGTTCATAGTTTTCCAAGTTGGCCCGATAGTAAGAGTCGGAGCCGCAAAAAGACCGCATAAATGTAGCGGGCCATGCTGCCGTGCTCAATAACCGCACCCATTGAATCTGTCCATCGTTTGTTTATACTTTTTGTGAAATATATGACATCCATATTACGCTATCGACGGATTGACCTAACAGAACGGAGAACCATGGCATCGGCCCGCATATCGGCTAAAGGCGGGGTCGTCATCCCGGCACCGCTGCGCAAGAAATACCGCTTACGGCCCGGCGACCAAGTGCACATTGTCGATTATGGCGGAGGATTGGCCCTCGTGCCCGCCCTCGGCGATCCTATCGAAGAAGCCCAAGGAATGCTCGCAGGTCCAACATCCCTAGTGGAAGCCCTCCTCACCCAGCGCGCTGAGGACCGTCGTATTGAATGACCCCAGAGACCGCGTGCTCGATAGTTACACGCTCTTAGCCTATCTGGAGAATGAAGCGGGTGCCCTCCATGTTAAATCCCTGCTCGGCCAAGCAGAAACAGGCCCAAGCCACCTGTGGATGTCCATCATCAATTTAGGGGAAGTCCTCTACATAATCGAACGCGAACGGGGCGTGGCTCACAGCCGCAATGTCCTAGCGGCTGTAGAGCAATTGCCGGTGGACATGGTCATCGCCGACCGTGCCCATACCCTGTCTGCTGCCCATATCAAGGCCCGTTTCCCGCTCTCCTACGCCGATGCCTTCGCCGCCGCTCTGGCCCAGATCAAAGGCGTCCCCCTCGTAACCGGCGACGAGGAATTCAGCCGGGTCGAATCGTTCGTCGCCATTGAGTGGCTTCCTAGGCGTTAGTTCGCTAGCGATCCTTTGGAGCAGTCAGTTTCGACATTGCGCATTGATCCAATAGGTGACAATGTGTCTAGGGCACTGCTTGGCCGCGATCGGTTCATCGCAATCCTAGCGGTTGGATGTTCCCCACAGGCTCCTTCGGAACAGCCGAGATCGGCCTCGGTCCGATCCACCACTCACCTGTCCTCAACGGGTATGGCTGAGGAGAGCTACCCCGTGTTATTCTCCGATGTGGCGGCCCAAGTCGGCCTAGATTTTGTCAATATCTCGGGGCGGGACCACCCGCAACTCTTGGTGGAAACCACGGGCACTGGCGCGGCCTTCCTCGACTACGACGGCGATGGCTGGCTGGACCTCTTCTTCGTCAACGGCACCTTGCTAGACGCGGACCCGCCACAAGCGACCAACCGCCTCTTCCACAACGAACCCGACCCCAACGCCCAGAGGCACTTCCGCGAAGTGACCCGTCAAAGCGGCCTGCTCTTCAAGGGTTGGGGCATGGGTTGTGCTACTGGCGATATCGACAACGATGGCGATACCGACTTATTGGTGACCTATTGGGGTCCCAATCTGTTGTACCGCAATAACGGCGACAGTACCTTTGATGAAATCGCCGCCCAAGCCGGAGTGGACCACCCCGGTTGGGGCACCAGTGCGGCTTTTGCCGATTTAGACGGCGATGGCTGGCTGGACCTCTATGTGACCAACTACCTCCACCTAGACCTAGACCATCCCCCCAAGGACGGCCAACCTTGCCAATACAAAGGGCTAACCGTACCGTGCGGCCCACAGGGAGTTCCAGCCCAAGCCGAAAGTCTATATGGACTTGGATCGGCCCGTGTTAGCTGCCCGGGCTTTTGAGCGGGTCGCCGGCTTGCGGGTACAGGATTGGGAGGCGTACTTCTGGCTGGGTCGGGCCTATGTGACCGAAGCGGCAAATGCTTTTGGCAACGTCACAAGGTGGGCACCTTGGGAACCAAGAGATGGTAGGCCGAGCACCGCAAAGTGCGCTTGGTCTGTATGGACTTGGCCTCCTCTGCTTGCGCCGCAATGATCCCCAAGGTCCCCTCGACTATTTGCATAAAACAGCGGCCTACGCACCAGACGCCGCCGAGATTCGCGGTGCCTTAGGCCAAGCATATTTCCAGTTAGAGCGCTACGACGAAGCCGTGGTGGAGTGGGAACAAATCGCAGACACAACCCACATCGGCCGCATATTGGAGCGAGTCGACTAAATACTAAGGAGCGCACCATGGCAGGGCTTCTGTCCTTTTTCGTTTTTACTATGCCACTCAGTGCTGCGCACGTATTTGCTGCAACCGAATACCGTCTGGGCGGGGTTAGCGGCAACGATTGGCAGGAGGTCTTGACCGAAGAGAGCTTCTTTCAGATCCAAGATGCCGACGGCCAGCCACTGCGACAAGTGCCCGTGAGAATATCGCCCTTTGGCGCGGGGGCCGACACGCTGGTCGATTTCTCCGGTACAGCCATCCAGTCCCGTTTGATTGACCCATCCGTCAATATCGCCCGGGCCGATGTCCACGCCAGCAAGACCGAGATCCCCCTGCCCTATATGCCCAGTTCGAGAGTCCTTACTAATAGTTGCGGTCAGGCGCAATTACATGCCAATACGATCAAGCTAATGCTGGACGGCGATCCCGCTACGGCCACCTTTCGCACCTTTGTGCAACGGGCCGGGGGCCGGCCTGGCGATGGCTTTACCTGGAGAGGAGCCGTGGTCTTTGATTTTGGCGGCGCAATCCCCGTCAATCGCATCCGCTTCTATCCCCGCCTGAGTCAGCGCGAAGACCGCCAACTGATCGAATCCCTACGGGAACCGGCTCCGGATATCGAGACCTTTGGCCAAGACAGTTTCCTCGACAATTTCTTAGCTTGGTACGAGATCCGCACCGGCGATAACTCAGTCGTCTTTGCCCCAGATCCATGCAGCGGTACCAGCACCTTTCTCTTTGACAGTACCAAGCGCGACGTAGGCGCTGTGGCCACCAGTACGCGACGCACGGTGCTGGGCAACTTGCGGTGGGTGCGGAGCGGCGACCCCCTGCTGACGGTGCTGAAAACCACCCGCGAAAACCTCAGCCCCGTCGTCGACCTGCGCTTTCCCACGCGCTCGGTCCGCTGGCTTACCTTGCGCGCCTTCCCCTTGCGCGACTACGAAATCGCCGAATTTGAAATCTACGGCGACGGCTACGTCCACGAGGCGACCTACCTCACTCCTATCCTCGACTTCGGACAAGCCGTCACCTGGGGTAAAATACGCTGGGAAGGCGACATGCCCACAGGCACCCGCATCGAGATTCGCACCCGTACCGGCCACACCCCCGATCCCCAACTCTACTTCGCACCCAATATCAACGACGACCTCGTATCTATCACCCGCGACGAACATGCCAAAATCGATATCGCCGCCCGGCTAGTCCCTACCTACGATGCCGACAACTGGAGCTTCTGGTCGTCGCCCTACGACTTTGCCGCCGGCCTGCGCAACCCCGACCAGCCGGCTAACGCCTGGCAGGACGGGAGCCTGCTTTTGTCGCCTGGACCCAGCCGATACATCCAAATCGCCATCAAGCTCTTCGCCAATCTCAATGCGGCCCCTCGCCTCGACCAACTCACCTTGCAGTTGAGCGAAACCCTATCGGCGCAGGCACTCGTCGGTGAGATCTGGCCTATCGAGGTCAACTCCTTTGAACCCACGCCCTTTACCTATGTGGTCTTGCCCACCCTCAACGACGACAACGCTGGCTTTGACCGCTTGGAAATCCTCACCCATGTCCGGGCGCATGCCGTGCGCGCCGTGCGCATCGATGGCCAGACGGTGGATCTGGATGAGTTCGTCCCCCACCTGCTCGACGATCGTCTGATTGTGTCCTTCCCGCCGCTGACGGGCAGCGCCGACAACTTCAAGCAGGTTGAGGTTGACTTTGATGTGCTGGTGTTGCGCTTTGGCACCGAGTTCAGCGGGTGGGTGTTCAACAGCACCGATCCGGATCAGATCCGCCAGCGCATCGACCCAGGCAATGCTACGTACCGCTTTGCGGGTGATTTGCTGGCGGTCAACACGCCGGTGGGGGGCGATCTGTTGGTGGACGTGCAGGTACCCAAGGTGTTTACACCCAACGGCGATGGGGTCAACGAGACGTTGCCCATCACCTACAAGCTGCGCGAGGTCACAGTTGACCGGCCGGTACAGGTGCGCATCTACGACCTAGCGGGTCGGCTGGTGGCACACCTGCCGGTGTTCAAGGCGCGTAGTGGGGCCTTTATCCAGGAGTGGAACGGCCGCGACGGGCAGGACGCGTTGGTTCAGCCCGGCACTTATATCTACGAATTGACCCTCGATTCCGAGGAGCAATACACCCAACGCGGTGTCTTTGCCGTCGCTTACTAGTCTCGCATTCCATTCCGTGTCGTCAAATTGCCGCAGTACTTGCATAATGCGTTGCTGTATCTTGTGCCGGTTCGGTCGTCTTAGCCAGGTATGATGATTCCAAACGGTCTCTCAGAAGCTGTCTGGAAATTCCGGGTGTGCCCCGAGCGTGAGCGAAAGCGGGGCGGACAAGGCGGGTAAAGCCGCCCATATTGACGAAATATGGGTGGCTTTGCCCAACGCCGGACGCCGCGTTTGCAGCCGCGCGAAGGCCACCAGGGGTTTTCAGACAGCTTCTCAGGGCTATCGCCGCTGCAATCGCGTCAATGCGCGCTGGGCTTTGGCGTACTCGGGGGCCAAGCTCAGGGTCAAGCGGTAGAATTCGGCCGCCTTGTCGAATTGACCCAAGTCGTGGTAGGCCGCCCCCAGATTAAAGGCGATCAAGTGATTGCCAGGCGCGGCTTTTAGAGCTATGGCAAAATAATCAACCGCCCGCTCCAACGCCCCTTGTCGAACCTCGATCAAGCCCAGCTCGTTGGCCGCCTGCGCCCGCACTTCGTCGCCACTTAGCGCCTCCACAAAGGCTTCCCGGGCCTGCTCTGTTGCCCCCATTTTCTTATAGACTCGTCCCAGAAATAGAAAAACCGCTGCGTCGGCCTTTGTGGCCAACACTCGGCGGTAATGCTCAACCGCTTGCTCGTATCGTCCCGTAGCCCGGTACAGAGCCGCCAAGTTGAGGTGCAGTCCCCGATCTTCGGGCGCTTGCGCTAGGGCCTGCCGATAAACCACCTCGGCTTCGTCGTAGCGCTTCAGCGCCGCCAGCGCCGCACCTAGATTGTGGCGGGCTCGCAGGTAATTTGGATCGAGTTGCACGGCGGTCCCAAAGGAGTGCACCGCAGCCGCATACTGTCCCTGTTGGGCTTGGCCGCGTCCCAGATCAAAGTGTATTTCCGCGTCGGCCAAGGGATCGGCCGGCCGCAGGCCAGCGTTGGCGGCGACCCCCAGCAAAACGACAAAAGCCACACCGCTCCCCAAGGGACGCCACTGTCGGGCCTGCCCCTGTTGCACCAGCCAGAGCAGAGCGTATCCAGCAAAGAGCAGCAGCAGCGGCACCAAGGGCAAGCGATAGCGGCCGGTAATGAAAAAGAGCAGGAGCGAGGCGCTGTACGCGCCGGTGCAGAGCAGGAGCAAACTCGCCTCGGGTCGGTGCCGCCAAGCCAAGACCATACCCACAGCAGCCAAGGGCCCCAGTAGCCCAAAAGGAAAGGCAAAGTGGTGGGTTTTCCACAGCAAGACGCTCATCAGCCAGGAATAGGTGCGGGCGAAGTACACGTCTTGGTTGCGCTTGATCTCCTCGCCTCGCGCCAACAAGAACGCCTTGTACCCCAACAACCGCACAAAATCCCCCGGCGCACTAGCGATCCAGGAGCCAGCTTGCCGGTAGAAATAGGCCGACCGCTCGGCGTACCCCTCATAGCCCGCTGCCAGCGGCTGATCCATTAAGGCCTCCCATTCCGGCCCTGGGCGAATCCCCACCAAGAGGTCGTAATCGGGATGGTTGCCCAAGTAGAAATTCACGCCGCCGTTCCAAGACAAGGGGATGAACTCGCCGCTGACCGCCCAGTTTCTCGCCGTCACCACGCCGACCACGGCACAGGCTGTCGCCGCAAAAAGCAGGCACCAGACCAGCTTGCTCCGCCCGGCTCGCTCGGCGCTTTTCCAGTACCACAGGCAGGCGCAAGGAGCCAACAGGGCCGCATTGGGCACGGCGACTATGGCCAAGCCTTGGACAAGGCCCGAGACTAGAGCCTGTCCCCATCCCCGGCCGGGCTGGAGCAGGACCAAGAGCAACAGGAGATTGAGAAAAACGGCCAGCGCGGTGGGCAGCAACTCTCCCTCAAAATAGATGGAGGGGCCATATAGACAGGTCATCGCCCCAGCGAGGAGACCGACTCGGGTGCCAAATACCTGCCGACCGATGCCAAACACCAAAGCACAAGAGGCCGCTCCCAAGAGGAACTGAATAAATCGGGGCGTCCAGAACAAATCGCCGAAAACAGCGTAGATCAGGGCGAGAAAATAGGGGTATAGAGGCGGCTGCCAAAAGGGCTTGTCTCCCACCCAAGACACCTCGACAAGCTGCCGCGCCTGCGCCACGTAGGAGTGGGCGTCCACTACCGGGGCCGAGAAAAAGGGATTGTCTTGGCTGTGCTCCAGATAGACCAGCCGCACGACCAACGCCAAGAGAAAGAGACCGCCTGCCATCCCCAACTCGCGCCGGCCCATTGAGGCTGCCGAGGACGGACTATTCATCCTGCACACCCCGCCCTTGCTCAATTAGCCAATTTTGTTCGGCGGGTAGATCCCGAAATACCTGCGCGGTCCCATCCGGCCATTGGACTTCCAGCAGGTCAATGCGCTCGTGGCCGCCCAAGCCGAAGTGGAGTCGCCGGTCGCCAGCCGATAAATAGCTGCTCCCACTTCTCACTAGGCGGCGCTGCTCCAACGAACCGGTCACCAGCCGCACCTCGGCTCCCACCGCATCCCGATTGGCCGCTGTAGCCACCAGCTTGATTGAGGTCCAATTGCGCCCGTTGCCGTTGTGATTGCGCGCTAGCTTGGCTGGTCCTCCGCAATTGGTCACCAGCAGGTCCAGATCGCCGTCACCGTCCCAGTCGCCTTGGGCCAACCCCCGGCTTATTTGCTCTTGCGCGAACCAACTCCCCGCACTGTCCGCCACATCGGCGAAGCGGCAGAAACCATCGTTGCGAAATAGCTGATGCTCTTGGGCGTAGCGCACCCCAGGTTGCAGTATATGGACGCGATCCAAGACATGGCCGTTGGCCACGTACAGATCTTGGTCGCCGTCGTGGTCGTAATCGAAAAACGCGGTGCCAAAGCCCAAATAGAGCCAACTCGGCCGACCCAAGCCCGAGGCTGCGGTCACATCTTTGAAGTAGGTTCCTTCGTTGCGGTAGAGCGTATTGGTCTCGCGGGAGAAATTGGTGACGAACAGATCCCAATCGCCATCGCGGTCGCAATCGCCGATGTCCACCCCCATGCCAGCCTCGGCTTGGCCGCGCACATTGTAGGCCACCCCGGCTTGTAGGGCTATATCGCGGAAGGTGCCATCGCCGGCATTTTGGAAAAGGAAGTTGGCCACCCCGTCGTTGGCCACGTATAGATCCTGGTAGCCGTCCTCGTTCCAGTCCCAAGCCACCACGCCCAAGCCCTTGCCATTGGGATTGGCGATACCGGCGGCAATGGATACATCGCTAAAAGTGCCCTCCCCCTCGTTGTGGTAGAGCACATCGGGCACGCCCCCGTATTCGCTGGGCGCGCAGTACGAGCGCGTATCTTTCCCAATGGCGCGCAAGCCCGCGTCGTCAGTGCGGATGAAACCACCGCAGATTTTGTTGGTAGCTAGGGTAAAATCGAGATAATTGACCACGTACAGATCGAGCGCGCCATCGTTGTCGCGGTCGAAAAAGGCGGCGCTGGTGCTCCATTGGGGGGCCTCGACGCCACGGCTGCGGATAAAGGTGGCGTCCCCCCGGTTGTGATAGAGAGCATTGGGCCCGTAGTTGGTCGCGTACAGGTCTTGGTCGCCGTCGTTGTCGGCATCGGCCACGGCTACGCCCATGCCATAACCTTTGTCCGCAGCTCCACCGGCCTTGGGCACTTCGACAAAAGTACCAGTCCCTTCGTTGCGGTAGAGCGCATTGCCCCTTGGTTCCACCCCAGCTACGGGGACCAGCGCGACCGCGTAATCGGCTGGGTCCGCAGAGCGGTCCTCGGCGCTGGGTGCCGATGGGGCCACCCAAAAGAGGCCGTCTTCTCGATGCGCCAAGTTGATCGGCGGGGTGTCCAAGCCCCTTAGATCGAAGCCGTTGACCAGATAGATATCTAAGTCGCCGTCCTCGTCAAAGTCGGCCAGCGCCCCACCCGCGCCCATAGTCTCGATGAGAAAGTACTGCCCGGCGGCACCGTTTTCGTGGATAAAAGAAAGGCCCGCTTGGTCGGTGGCGTCGGTGAAATACACTGCCGGCGGCTCGCCTTGGCAGCCCATAGACCAGCCAAGCGCCAAGATCGCCGTCAATCGTTGGACTTGGCGGCCCACCCCTGCGCCTCAATACACCACATGAACTAGCCGCATTATCTGGGTCCGCACATTGCTGCGCGCATCCGCATCCACCTCCACCCGCAAAATATACGTCCCCGGCGGCACCCGTTCGCCCGCATCATCCGCCCCCTCCCAGACCACCTCGTATTGCCCGCTCGCCCGCTCGCGCACCTGCTCCAGTGTCCAAATGCGACGACCGGCCAGATCGTGCACCGAGACGATCACCGCCTGAGTTCCATCCAAGCGCAGCACTTCAAAGCCAAGCCGTGCTGCATCATTGATCCCGTCCCCATTGGGCGTCAAGACCTTTGTATCCAGCGTCAGGTCTGCCAAACCCACCTGACCCGAGGGCACCAGCACCCGCAGGACGCCACTTTCCACTTCGGCCACGGCCTCCTGGTCGGCCTCGACCAATTGCCAAGTTCCCGAATCATCGCGGTTGCCCACTCGTCCGGCAAAGGAAACGCCGTGACCAAATAGCGCAGTCAATACATCGACCGCTATGACTTCATCCCGGCCCACCGCGTCGGGCAGGCGGACCCACAGCGAATCGGACGCGGTCTCAAGCACTTCCACCACATCTAGACCCAGCGCCTCGCCTCCTCCGGCAGCTACTTCCGCTGCAGAGCCAAGGCGCACCTCCCGCAGCGACAGCGGTGTCCCCCCAGAACTGACCAACAGCACCTCGTCAATGCCCGGATCGCCCACCCGCCGCACTGGCCGAATAAAAAAGGTTAGAGGCGTGTCCTCTCCCGAGCGTTCCACCTGCACCGGGAATACCTCGCCCAAAGCTCTGCCTACCCACGGTTGGGAAAACGACACCTCCAAACGCCGCAATAGCACGGCATTTTGCGGGTCGTCGCTGCTCAACCGCACTTGAGTCTTGAGGAAGCGGCGCGGCGACGGCGAAGTGATGACTTGGCCCGACAGCAGGTGCGGTTTGCTCCAAGGGCTCCAAGTTTCCTCATCGACGACCAACACATTGAGCGAATCCCCCTTGAGCGCGGCAATCAATTTATGGTACGCTTTTTTGTCCACCTCGGCGCCGTCACTCCGGTAATACGTGGTGTTGACTTTGGTTTGATCGCCAGTGCGAGTGGCCACCTCAATGCGCGTACCGGGCGGGACGTCGGCCTCCCAGTGGAGCGTGGTCAAATTCATGCTACTGCTCAGGTCGATCAACGGCGATTCCAACACCACTTCCGGCTGATAGCCCTCGCCGTAGGCCTGGAGTTCGGACCACCCGGCTCTGTTGCCCCCCCTGCCCACCAAGTAGTCGAAGGCAATGTAGCGGACCTTTTGCAACTCAAAGCGCACCTCTTGGAACCGAGGCTGGCGGAAGGCCCGCCGCTCTTCGACTTGCACCCACTGCAAACTTCCGTCAGGAGCGAGCGAACCGTCCGACAGTTTCATCCGATAATTGCCCAGCGTGCCTCCGGCGCTGCGAGCCGCTGGCGGCAGAAAGTGGAATAGATCCAGCCAGTACAAAGCCCCTAGGTCGAAGAGAACTTGCCGTTCGGGCTCGGCCGCCTCGCGGGTGTAACTCTGCTGCAGACCGTACCAAGTTGTGTAGTCCCCATCGAGGCTGCGGGTGGGATTAAAGCCGTGCCCTTCCACCGTGCCGCCCCGCTGGATCGCCCCCAGCGATATATTCTCGCCCAAGGTCCAGACTTCGACCTCGGCGAGGCGTGGTTGTTCGCGGCGATAATAGCGGATTGAACCCCGCTCGGACCGATCGAGCAGTTCATAGGCATCCCTGTCGAGAAGCCACTCGTTCCCACTGCGGCTGCGACCGAAGTACTCCACTGCGCCCTGTAGATCCGCTGGCAAATTCTGATAGGCCAAGCTATCCACTTCCTCGGCCTTGCCCAAGCGGCTGTCCGTCATCACCACTTGTACAAAGCGAAAGGCATCGCCGGTAAAATGAGGATCGGCACTTTGAAAGGGCTGTAGATCAAAGGAAAATTCGCGTTGATCGACATTGGGCCGCTCGGTCTTGCCGACTAAGTGATAATCGAGATTATCGCCTACTTTGCCCTCGCCGTCGGCTACCATCAGGCGGAACTGGTAAAACGGATCGCCCTCGCCTTCGCGGGCAAAGCGCAAAACAAGGCGCTTGGCCGATACGATCCGCCCCAAGTCAATCGCCGCCCACCACAGGTCTTGTGGGTCATCTAGGTCGGGCTCCCAGTAGGTATCTACATTGCCGTCGAGGATGTGCGCTGCTCCGGCCAGCCCCGATCCAGCGGCTAGGATCCCCCCTTCCTTTTCGTCCTCGTCGGCCCCTAGGGGAAAGCGGTACGCATTGAGGCAGGCATTGAGTTCCGACGCCACAAAGTGCGGTCTAGCGCCCTCGGAATCGATATCAACCGTGCCAAAGGGAAAAATCCATTGGTGCCACTGGTCTGCACCTTGGGTGACAATGCGGTTGCCTTGAATCGCGTACCCCTCCTGGGCCACTGCGGCCCGGCAACCAAGCACGACGACTAAAGTCCAGATCGCCCAATGCCTGCTCGTCATAGAAATCCTCCTACTCCAGACCGGCGTAGAACGAGACAAAGACGAGGCTGCCGGTCTTGGTTTCGGACTTCCGGTCAACGCGCTCAAACTGGTCCCGATCAAAGCGCAAACCGCACTGCATGATTGAGCGGTAGCCCATGTACGTACCGTAATTAGTCAACTGGATCGCCAGAACTGTCTGTTGGCCATCGCCCGTCCGCTCGCCCGCAGCCATTTGCTTTGCGTCCGTGGCTAGGTCCGTGATAAAAACCTGTTCAACGCCCGTCTCAATCCACGACTCCTTGAGCAGGGGGAAGCGCACGCTGAACGACAGCATCTGTTTCCACCACTGGCGCTCGCTTGCCCGTTCGAGATAGGGAACATCCCAGAAGAACTCGTTTTTAAGGCGCGGCCGGATGTGTATTCGGCCAATATCGCGGCCGTAATCAGCCTTGTTGACCACGCCCAAAAAGCGCCCGCGACGGCGGGCACCGCGCTCGGCGAGCACCTGCTGCTCGGCGCGCTGGTGCAAGATCTCGTACTTGAATTTGTTGATTACATGCAGAGATCCCAGGCCGGTGTAATCGAACCCCAGCCACACGGTGTTGATCCAAGTGTTCTGGGCTGCTAGCGGATCTTCCACCACGGCCTGCTGCTCGCCAATGGCCTGCGAGGCCGCCAAACGGTCGTCCGCTATATTGTCGCGCACTTTCTTCAGGTGCTCAAAGACGCGCAAGCGACCCATGCCGGGCCAGTCCCGTTCCAAGACGAAAAGACCATACGCAACCTCGCTGCGCCGCTTGGTGGACAACTGCCACTGCCGCGTCTGGCCCACGGTCAGGCGTACTTTGGGCACGACATCAACGCCGCCGTACACATTGTATCCCCGCAGATTCCGGTCGTAGGGATAATCGGGATCAACGTCGTCTTCAAAGCGGTCAATCCAGCCGTTGTTGTTCATGTCAATGCCAAAAAGGAACTCGGGCCGATCGACGTTGAAGCGCAAAAAAGGCTCCTCGTAATCAGCCAGTGCATTGCGGCGGGTCGGCGTATCGTTCTGATTGAAATCGGAAATGAAATCGCCGTTTTCATCCCAACCGGGAAACACGGCCGGATCGGCTGCCCCCTCGCCAGTGGAAATAGTTTCTCCCAGCCACGATGACTGCCACCGACGCTTTTGGTCCGGGAAGCGGTCCAAATCGTCGTTGTCATCGACATAGTCGTACAAAAAGGACTCTTGATCGACGTAATCGACCCGCCCATTGGTCTCGGTCATAAAAACGCTGGTGGTATAATCCGGGTCCATGCTGAAGACTTCGCCGTACAAAAAATAGGGCGCACGTATTTGCGCTAGGTTGACCATCCACGCTTGGGCCTGTCTAGAGGACGTTCGGTGGGTCGTCAGCAAGGGGCTGGGGTACTGCGCAAAGCGGTGGTTGACGTTTAATTCGGCGTACAGGTCAAAACCCCACACTTGGCGCACTTCCAAGGTGAGGCCAGCGATCTGATTGGCCGTGGGCAGACCGTAGTCAAAGCGCACGGTGCGCCGGTTGGACGTATCGCCGACATTGCCCGGAGCGCTCTCGACCAAGAGGAAGACCGGCTGCGCTTCTATATTGGTCTGGCGATTCGAAGCGACCTCAACCCGATAATCATTGGCCAAGACCAATTCAAAGCCCACCTCGGCGAGGGAATCAACCGTAGTTGGGCTCCACATAGGCTCGCCATCTACCTCCACGACCCGTGCCGAGGCCAAGGCTTCGAGATTGTAGCGCAGCACAATGCGGTCGCCGCCGTCGGCCACCGCAAAACCGTCGCGCAGTTCACCGCCTGTGCGCGACGGCACATAACCGACCTGCGCGCCGTTCCACTGATGGCCGTTTACATCCTTTAGGATGATGTTCTCAGCAAAGAGTACGGCCCCATTCTCGCCATCTTCGGGCGAATCGTCGCCGAGGCGCACCTCGACAAAAGTGACGGCGTTGCCGGCTTGGTCGGTGGTGAGAAATCCCTTGAACATATTGCCGGCAAAGCGCTCCAAGGTGGCGCGGCTATTGTGGCTGTTGACGTACGTACCGCCGACCGTGACGTGTTCGCCCACCTCGGCGGTGAGACGCCCGGCGGTCAATTCCGTGGCATTGGTCAGCCCCACGTCAAACGACGAGGTAGTGACCAGCGGCGCGCTGATGCGCGACAACAGCACCGTACCGGCGTAGCGATCCCGCAGATAGTGGAACTGAACGCCGTTGAAGACAGCCTTGCGGAACGTCATCGGCGTGAGAGTCGTGGCGATCTCATCGCCTAGCGTCAAAGAGAAATGGTGCTGCCCCTTGGAGTCGGAGGCGATGACTAGATTCTGGAAATTGCTGCCGTAGGGCAGGCCCTTGAGCAAACTATTGCCCTCTGAGGCCCTCGGTTGTTCTTTTCGCGCCTCATAGACCAACCACCCGTGCATCACGCGACGACCAAAGAGATCGTAAAAGTAATCTCCCTCGAGCGTCGCCGATAAATAGCTGCGATAGAAATTCCTCGCATAATTGGTGTATTCCCACTGCTTCAGGCGGTATTCGCTGTACAATTCTTGGGGCATGTACCACTTCTGCACCCTTGGATCGATGGCGTTGATGAGCGTGCTGCGGCTGCGCGTGACATATTGCAGTCCGACGCCGTGCCCCTGCCCTAGGCGGTTGCCGTATTCCTCGGCGCGGAGATCGCTAGGATCGAGCGCCAACAGGGCGAGTGTGATAATAACCGCACGTGCCACGACTAGAGGCCCAGACCGGCGTACACCGTGATAAAGGTCGTGAAACCGGTCGAGGCCCTGTTCTCCAAGCCGAAATCAGTGGTTTTCTTTTCGACGATTTCCGCCGCCCGGCGCTCGTATTGAAAACCGAGCTGAGTGATCAGTTTATAGCCCAAATAATCGCTAACATTGGTCGCCTGAATCGCCAAGATCGTCTCGCGCTGATCCCCAGTACCCACTCCCTCGGCCCCAGTCTCAACTAAGGCCCCTTCGTCGCTTAGCAACTCCCAGCGGTAGCTCTGTTCCAAGCCCGCTTCGATCTGGGTGCGCGGCATCAGCGGCAGGCGGGTGATGAAAAACAAGCTCGGAATCCACTGCTTGCGCTCGTCTTCGGATCGCAGAAAGGGCGAGTCAATCAGGTACTCGCTTTTGACCCGAGGCATCAACACCACCCCTGCTACGTCGAGGGAATACTCGGCTTTGTTGATTAGCCCGAAAAAGCGCGAGTCCCGCCGAGCGCCCAACTCCGCCAATACCTCATCGTCGAGCAATTGGTGGAAAAATTCGTACTTGAGCTTGTTTTCCACCGTCAGGTTGGCCGTGCCCGTGTAATTAAAGCCCAGCCACGCGGTGTTGATCCAAGCGTCTCGGGCCGGCAGCACATCTTGGACGGGTAGCTGCGGCCCGCGAAAAAAGGGCAGGGGCGCAATGCGGTCGTCGGCTATATTGTCGCGCGCCCGTTTCAGATGTTCAAAAACCCGGATGCGCCCCAAGCCGGCGATATTCTTGTCAAAGGTGAAGAGGGCGTAACTGGTCTCGCTGCGCCGCGCAGCCGAGATTAACCACTGCCGGGTGCGCCCCGCAGTCAGCCGCGTCTCCGGCGTCAGATGAACGCCGCCGTAGGCATTGTACCCTTGATGGTCGCGTTTGTAGGGGAAATCGGGCTCGGTGTCGTTCTCAAAGCGGTCGATCCAGCCGTTGTTGTTGAGATCAATGCCAAAGAGGAACTCGGGCCGGTCGCTGTGATAGCGCAGAAAAGGTTCTTCGTAATCGGGCAACTGATTCTCGCGCGTGCGATTGTCATTTTGATTGAAGTCGTTGATGAAATCGTTGTTCTCGTCCCAGCCCGGAAAGACCTCGATATCGGGACCGGCTTGGTAGGCGCGCCCCCAGTCGGGGGTGCGGTCTTGGTCGTCGTTGTCCTCGACGAACTCGAAGAATCGGCTCTGGGTCGCATAGTCGATGACGCCCCGCTGGTCGCTGAGAAAAATGCTGGTCGCGTAGTCTTTGCCCATGCTAAAGGCCTCGCCATAGACAAACCACGGATAGGCGTTTTTCGCCGCGTTCAGCATCCAAGCGTCGGCCCGCCGCGAAGCCACTTCGTGGTCGCCTTCTACATTGGGGTTGGGGTACTTCCTGAACTGGTGGTTGACCGCGTACTCGGCATACGTGTCGAAGCCCAAGAAGCTCGTCGTGGCGAGGTGGAAACCAAAAATTTGGTTGGCTGTGGGCAATCCGTAGTCAAAGCGCACGAGCCGCTGGTTTGAAGTGTCGCGCACATTGCCGTCGGCCCGGGCGATTAGCAGGGGGTGGAATTCTCCGGCGCGGCTCAGTTGGCGATTGGAAGCCATCGACACCTTGTAGTCGTTGGCCAGCACCAACTCGAAAGTAACCTCGACGATGGTCGAGGGGTCGGGACCCAGATAGGCGCGGTCGGAAAAATCGTAGATGAGGCGAATGGTCTCGTCTCCGTCCGCAGCCAAAAAGCCCCCCTGCCGCTGGAAACCGCCCTGGACGAGAGGCGTGAAGTTGATCTCCTTGCCCGTGACGGTTGCGCGCTCGCCGGTATTGAAATCCCGGATCGCGGTGATGATGATATTTTGCGAAAACAGCGCCGCCCCACCCCGACCGTCGGCAGGCGAGTCGTCTTCGAGCAGGATTTCGATGCGGGTGACAGCGCTGCTGTTTTGATCGACGGTCAAATCGCCTTGGGCGCGACCACCTAAGAAGCTCTCCAACAGCGTATTGGACTGATGGGCGTTGATATAGGTGGTCCCCAAGGTAACGAAATCGCCCACTTGGGCAGTGAAGTGGCCGCCGAGAAAGTCGGTGGTATTCGACACGCCCGTGGGCACGGCACCAACGGCGACGCCCACTTGGTTGGGGGCGCTGATGCGCGACATCAGCACCGTAGCCTGGTACTTGTCCGAGGCGAAGTCGGCCTGGATGCCGTTGAAGGCCGGCTTGGAAAAAGTCAGCGGCGTCAGCGTCGTGCGGATGCTATTGCCAATGGTCACCGCGTAGTGGTTCTGGCCCTTGCTGTCGGAGGCGATCAAGACGTTGTTGAACCACGAGCCATAGCGGCTGTCCTTAAATACGGTGCTGCCGAACTCGGCCGGTTGTTGCCGGCGCATGTCGTATATCAGCCAGCCTTGGGTGACAAAATTGCCGTATAGGTCGTAGAAGTAGTTGCCCTCTATGGCGGTATTGACGTAGCGCTGGTAATTCTCGCGGGCGTAGTTGTTGTACTGCCAAGGCCGCCAGCGGTACTCGTTGTAGAGTTCCTGGGGCACGTACCAGCGTTTGAGGGTTGGATCGAGAGCGTCAAAGAGCACGCCCGGGCCCCGAGGTTCATACGACACCCGACCGCCGCGCTGCACTCCGAGGCGAGATCCGTAATCCTGCGCCTGGAGCCAATCTGGACTCACCAAGCTGCTGAGGAGCAGGAAAACCAACCCGTATTTGCCATACATAGAAAACGCCCTCCCGTTCAGTACACCACGCTAACGAGGCCGGTTTTTGCCTCGGAGCCGACATTGGTATCGAGCAAGACGCGGACCAAATAGATGCCAGGTGCCACCACAGCGCCGTTGCCATCCCGCCCATCCCAAGCGGCTGTAAAGCGGCCGCTAGCTCGGTCGTCAGCAAAGGCCGCGGCGATAAAACGCCCGCTTAGATCGCGAATCTCCACCCTCAGCGGGGCACCTACGCCTAGCCGCAGCACCTCGAAATGAACCGCAGCCGCATCGTTGATTCCGTCGCCGTTGGGGGTAAAAACTTCGGGAGTCACTTGGAGTTGGCCCAGCAGCGACCCCCTAATGGCGATGCGCACCGCCAGATTGTTATCCACCGCAGTCAGGTCCTCGCTGCCCACCGGCCGCGGATCCACATCTGCAGCTCCCAGTTGGGCTGCATTGCCCGGCACGACCAACTGCGGCAATTGCCCTTCGTCTGCCACACTGGGATCGACCAGCCAAGCCCTACCGGCAAATCCCTGCCCAAAGCGCAGGACCGAGGTCGTAAAAGTGATCTTGAGCAAATCGCCATCGCCGACGGGTGGAAAGCCCACGACAAAGCGGCCATCCGCAGCGCTTTCAATACTGAATTCACCCTTGTGCAGAGGCAATTGTGCCTCGGCGAGGGCCGCGTCAAAATCCTCCCCGGCAATGAACTCGTCCCGGGCGTTGAGCACCTCTATGCGGCCAATTTTTTCAAAGATGCTCGGCGAGGATATTTCAAAGCGATTGAAACCCGTATCCTGCGGCCGGACGCCCACCCGCGCCCCATAGGTGAACTCCACCACCTCTCCGGCGGCGACGTCGCGGGGGAAAATTTCGCCGACGATTTTTTCGGCTGGCACGGGTCTGGCCACGTCAAAGGACAGGGTGCCGACTCCAGCCGCGGCGAGAAAATCGCGGCTGACAAAATCGATTCTGAACTGGAAGTACTGCCGCGGACCAGGCGAGACAATGGGCGTACCCGCCGGGGTCGTGCCCTCTAACGGATAGGGGGGCGACCAATTGCTCCAGTTGATTAAGTCGTCCCTGATAGGCGCTTTTTGTTGAAGGGGCAAACTGGCGTGATCGGTCTGGGAGAGGGTGAGGTCCTGGCGGACGGATTCGGGTTGGGAATTGAACTGATCAAAAGCCTCGTCAACGGGCAGGTCATCGAGCAAGACGCCGTTGATTTCGGCTGACTCCTTCCAAGGCACTTCCTGCAAATCAGCGTTAAAGCGATTGAAGACAAAAGGCGTGGAGTCGCGGCCGGAACGGGTGAAGACGCGAATATCCGACAAGCCGGCTATGCCTTCGCGCCGCTCACTCCAGCGCAGATTGCCCCAGTTGGCCAGATCGCCTAAGTCGAAGATATCCGACAGGTACTGAGCTTCGGGCACGAAGCCTGCGCCGAATACCTCTAACTCATCGACTTCAAAGCCGATATTGGACAGCGATACCAGCCGCACATAGCGCACGAATTGCAGGGGCAAAGACAAATCGACGACTGCATCCGTATTGTCCTCGACCCGGACGAAGGTAGTGTACTGCGGGCGACCTTCTACGGATGTCTCTTCGCTGCCGTCGTTTAGCTCTAGAGAATAGCCTCGCATAAAGTCGTTTTCGAACTTGAACTCCTCATTGGCGCGAACCGTGTTGCGCGGAAAAAACCGGATCCGGTTGACACCAAAACGCGCGCCCAAATCCAAGTCCATAATAATGCCGCGGGCGATGACCACTTCCCCGGCGGCACTGGCTTTGCGGCGAAAGGCTGTTTCTGCATCCTCGTCAATGATGGCCGCCAGCGACTCTTGGCTGATCGAGGGCAGGGGCGAGCTCATGCCGCCGCCTCTGTCGGCCGCGCCTAGGGCCAGATTCCGCCCCGTGTCGATCTGTTGCGGAAAAATCCACCCTTCGGCAAATGCAAAGTCGATGACGCCGCCCGGCGTATTGCCAACGGCCAACTCGGTATTGGACAAGCGGAATTGCGGGTCGATTTCTTCCCCACCGCCCGACCACGCACGCCCCTCTCCCCCCAAGGCGATCGTCTGCGCTGGGGCATCGGCTGCCAACGACAGCAACGCCAAGGCGAGCAGGCCGTACATTTTCCTACTCATGCGTTTCTTTTTATAACAGTCCTGCATGACTTAACCGATTCAGATTGCGGCTTGTCTTGTTTCTACTATATCTGCGCCCATCTGCGTCCGTCTGCGGATCATCCGGTGAAGTCCTTCTGCGTCCGTCTGCGGATCATCTGGTGAAGTCCACAGGAGGTTGGGCAACCACAAGGGATTGCCCCTACTCTTCTCTCCAAGCCGGAACATCCCATGAATTGTACCATTCCCACTTCCACTTGACCTTCTTGGCCGGCATCTCCACTTCGTATTGAATGGGCGCGGTAAAAGGCAGCAATTGGGCCTTGCCGTCAATTTGATCCCGCAGGTCTTCTAGGAAGGCATTGACGTCGGTCAGATTGGGCGGCCAATGACCGGCTGGAATCGGCTCGGCCTGGCGGTCGGTGCGGTAGTGGGTGGGAATGACGAATTTGGGCTGTACCGCATTGATGAGCGGCCCTATCGGCGTCTTCATGTGTACCAGGTAATCGACGCGGCCGCGCAGATTCTCCAGCGGCGGATAAGCCCCGTGCAAATCCCCGGTGTGAAAAATGGCTACGTCTCTTGCTGCATGGGTGACTAGGTAAGCGCAAGTGGGCAGGTCCGGCCGGGCGCTTTCGCCGCTTTCGTACACTTCAACCTGAATCGGCCCCAGATCGAACTCAAAGGGCCCGGGAAATTCGCGGCGGCCATAGCGCTCGACATCCTGGTACTTGGGATAAACCACCTGGACTTTGTCTGCGGGGATGTGCTTGGTGATGGGCAGGTCGCGCGCAAAAGCGGCATCGCCGTACTTTTCGTCAACAGGTTCGTTGGGCGTCAGACAGCCAATAGGAACGAAGAGTTTTTTCCAGCGATCGCCCTGGCAGAGCTTGCGCAGACTCTTGGGATGACAATGGTCAAAGTGCTCGTGGCTGATAAAAATGTAGTCGAATATCGGTTCGGCCCGTTCTAGGTCTTCGCCGAAGAGATAGGGATCGAAACACACGTTGATATCGCCCAACAGCGCCTCAAAGTGTCCACATCCGGCCCATCGCAGATACATGCTGTCCATATTGCTTTCTCCCTTAGAATGCCGCTCAATACACGACGGCCACTAGTCCACTGCTTTCCTCCTGTCCCTCGTCCGTATCCACCTGCACCCGGTAGAGATAAATACCCGGTGCCACCACGCTCCCGCCATCCCCTCTGCCGTCCCACGTCCGGGTGTATTGGCCGCTGGTGTCTGCTCCCCGATAGAGTTGGCGCACCCGGCGACCCGCCAGATCGAATATGCCCACTTCCACCTCCCCGGTACCGGCCAGTTCGAGCAGGATGTACTCGATGTGGACCTGGTCGTTGATTTGGTCGCCATTGGGCGTGAATACCCGAGAACTGAGCACCAACTCACTGACGATCTCGCGTCCCAATTCAATCCCCACCGAGCGCTGATTGCTGTCTAGGCGGAAAGTCGCATCGCCGTCTTCCACCAACTGCCCCACTTCCAGCGGGCGTTGGCTATCGAAGACCTGGGCGGCGAAGACCGTGCCAAAGCGGAACACCCGGCCCTTAAAGAAAACCTCCACCACGCGGCCGGTCTTGCTCCGGTCCATGCGCGCCACTTCCAATACCAGCCGCTGGTCTGCCAAAGGCTCGGCGAGTCGCCAATCCTGCAATTCCTCGTTGACGCGCACGGAATCAACGCCGGTGAACTGGCCCGCAGTCTCCAGCACCAAGCGGTCAAAGCCGCTTTCGCCCCCGGCAAAATCCGGCCGCATGGCATAGACGAAGGCCGTCTCTTCCCCTGGCTTTACCTCAATCGGCCAGATCTCGCCGAGTACCCGCCCGGCCACCGGCGGCTGAGTGACGCGGAATTCGATAAAATTGATGGCTGCGCCCTCCAATCCACTAGGCACGAAATCCAATTGCATTTGGATGAATTGTCGGGGGCCTGGCGAGGTAATCGGCGTGCCGAGGCTGTCGGCCCAATCGTAGGGGCCCGACCACGAACTCCAATTGTCCAGGTCCGTGGTAATTTCGGCTTTGTTGCCCTTTAGGTTGTTGTAATCCACCGCAGTCAAGGGCACGCCCTGTGCATTGCGGAAGGTCTTTTCCTCGCCGCGGCCGGTAAAACGCCAGTAGCGATTGGGATCTACCGTGTGGCCGCTGCGCGTGCGGAGGATCAATTTGGCACCGGTATCTTGGAAGCCCGACCAGCGGATCTCACCCAAGCTAGACGGCTGGCCGAGGTCGAAGGCCCCGGAAACATACTGGGCGCTGGATACATAGCCCTCGCCATAGACTTCCAACTCGGCGATCTCCCAACCCTCTTTTTGGTGGATGTTGAGTTGTATCTGATCGAGCAGGCGGGGGACAAAGTTGATTTCTAGCCGCGGATTTCGGTTGTCGGTACCCCGCGCAATTACATTGTTGCCCCGTGGCCTTATCGTCCCCTTGGGCAACCAGTACAAGGTATAGCCCTCAATGAGGCGGTCGGGATAGTTCGGACGGGGATAGACTACTACTCGATTTACTAGGAAGCGGCCGCCCAGATCGAGATAGACCAGCGACGACTCCGAACGCGCAACTAGGACTGCCGGGTCGAGAAAAGTGGTTGAGTCGCCATCGGCAATCAAATCGATTTCCTCGCCCTTGGTGAGAAAATTGTATTTCCAACTGCCGGGACCGCCACCCCGGGCAAAGGAAGATGTCGCCATATTCTCGTCCGAAGGAATGAATACCGGGGCGAGCCGTCCCTCATTGCCGACCTCCAAGCCGGCCATCGCGCCCTCGGCTCCAGCGGCGAAGTCCTCCCAACTCAACTGGACAAACTCCACATCCGAATTGTCCGCCAATTCGGGCTGGGGGAGCTCGTAGCCACCAACTCGATAAATGGTGAGCCCCCAAGACAAGTTCGGGATCAGCAAAGACAGCAGCGCTAGGCGGAGCATCGCAGCTTTCATATTTATTGGGTTAAAATGTGCTGCCTGGCGCACCGTCTCGGTACACCAGGCAGCGAAAACAACACCGGATATGGAGGATAGCCTAATTGACGAAACCCGCCTTGAGCCGGCCCCAAGTCGTGGCTTCAACTGCAGAGGGAATAGCGCCGAAGTCAACGCTCTCATCAATCGGCGACAAGAAGAAGTCGCTGCAGCCATCGGCGTTCCTAAAGCCAATGTCGCTCTGGCTCAGGTTGTAGAAAGCGTCCCAACCGCCGCACTCTTCGCCTTCGCGTGCTTGGCGGCAGCCGACATCGTAATCCATCCAGTTGTAGTGGATGCCGATTATATTATTCTCTTGCATCTCGTGCAGGATCGACTCTCCTGCACCGGCGGGATTGATATCGTCGGTGGGTGCCAAGCGGATTTCCAGCCAAGTCGTCCCCGGGCCGTAGTGATCGCCTTCAAAAGTGGCCACCGCATTGTACCAGCCCTCCTCAGGCAGCCAAGTCGCGGCACCCCAGAAGAAGTGGACAATTTCCGATCCCAACAGCGTGTCGCCGATATTGTTGTAGGTCTCGGTCTGATAGCACTGAGAGCCGTCCAAGCGCTCTTCACCCGGATAGCACTCACCACCGCTGTGATCGGCGTCGAGGAGGATTTGCCAGGTATCGCCTGGTCGGTTGATGTCGTCGAATACTTGGCTATAAAAATAGAGCCGGTTGGTCCCCAAGCTGTAGGTCACCGTGGCTTTGGCGTCGAAATTTGACGCGTCTATTTCCCGTCCACCTTGGGTGTCGGGAAACTGCTCGGTAGTCTGCCAGTACGCTTCGGGGACGACATCGTATTCACTGCCGACGCCGTCTAGGACGGGCTCGAGGCCGGCTGGCCACTGGAAGGCCGGAAAGATGGCACCCTCGGGCGAGTGCGCCGAAATGTTGACCGCTAGACCCAACGTAAGGGCCACAGCAGCCGTCGTAATGCGACGAGTCATGTCAGTTCCTTTCTCGTAAAACGATAAAATTTGCGTTCTAACTGGAATACTTCTCTGCGCCTGGTACGTTCTCCTCCTTTCCGCGACCAAGTTGGACAACAGCCGATTTTACTGGAATTTCCCAATTACTACTCTAACTTCAAGGTACGAAATTTGAAAATTAAAAATCAAGCAAAATAAAAGGCGCACTTGAGCACTCGGAGCCAAAAGCCAAGCCAAGCGCGCACCAGCCAGCGCTTCACCGCGCCTTTAGGCGTGACTAAAACGCCCGTTTGCTGCCGCCTCTGATTGGTTATAGTTTGCTCAACCACGGCTCGGATCGCTCGACTGTCACCCACTTGAGTCTGCAAAGGAACCGTCATGTATCGCACCATTGTTTCAATGCCGTATTGGGCGCTTGGTTGGGCTCTGTCTGCCTGTACGCCACAAGACCAACCTCCCGCCACACAACCACCCTCCGCGCCGGAGCAAGCCATTCCTCAAATCGCCGTTGCCCAAGTCGGCAGCGATTCTATTTTCGCGGTTGAAGTAGAGCGTCTTATTGCCTCGTTAGGTCCCGGCCTAAAATCCAAAGAGAGCGGCGATGCCGCGCGCCGCGACTATCTGCAATCGCTCATAGACCAGAAACTGCTGGCCCACGCGGCCCGCACCCACGGTTTGGACACGGTACTGACCTTCAAGAACAAACTCGCCTGGAAATTTCGCGAAAAGGTCATCAACACCTACCAAAGCGTCAAAGTAAGTGCCCAGATCGAGATTTCCGACGAGGAACTCGAAGACCTCTTTGTCGCGGGTGACTTCCAGCGCGAAAAGCGCTTGCTCCGCCTCTTGGTCAACACCCGCGACGAAGCAGTGAAATTGCGCCAGCAGATCGCCACTGCCGACGACTTCGCCTCCCTAGCCCGGGCCCATTCACTCGACCTGCAATCCGCCGAGCACGGCGGCGATTTGGGCTATGTCAACCGCGTCGGTGCCGCCAATCATGGCATTCCCGTTCAAGCCTTTGCCAGCTTAGAGCCAGGTTCCCTGTCCGAAATCCTGCCCCTGAGCAAAAACTACCAGCTAATTTTCTGCACCGCTGAACGTCGTGCCGATTTCGCCCAGTATCGCCAAGACCTGTACAAAAATGTGTGGAAAGAGCGCTTCGTCGCCGAGCATCAGGCTCTGATCGAGGAATTGGCGACTTCCTTAAATCTGCGTCTGCACTCCGCTGGTCTAGCCGTCCTCATGGCCCAAGACCTCGCAGTCGAACCCTATCCCAAACTCGCCCCCAAAGAAGGCTCGGCACCACTGTTCATTTTTGACGGCGGCCGCATAACCGCGACGCACTACATTGAATCTTTCCGCCGCAGCCGCCAAGTGCCAGCCCTAGGCGACAGCTTGCAAATAATCCGCGCGGCCTGGAAATTGCCCATTCCCAAGTCGCTAGTCTGGCACGCGGCCAAAGAGGCCGGCTACACCGAAAGCCCTGCCATGCGCTACTGGAAGCAGCGCAAGACCGAGGAAATGCTCATCCTCGCCCTGCGCCAAAGCGAGATCGGCGACAAAATAACCATAACCGATGCGGCCGTGGCCCAGTACTACCAAGACCATCGGGAACAATTTCGCACCCCGGTGGAATTGTGGTTAGACGAACTCTTAGTTGACGACCACAATCAAGCCAAGGCCCTGCGCCAGCGTCTAGACCGCGGCGAAACCATAGCCGACCTGGCCTCCCTGAGCCAGCGCCACGGCGGTCCAGAAGGCCGTGGAAAAATTCACCTCCACTCGTATCAAAAGGCGATCTACGGCGCACTGGTCGATCATGCTATGGAAGCTGAAATCGGCGTCTTGGTCGGTCCGGTAGCAGTGACCGACGGGTATTCCATTTTCCGCCTCAAAGGGCGCAGCGGCGGGGAAATTCCCCCCCTAAAAGCAGTGCACAAGCGCATAGCGGCGATCTTGCGCGTCATAGAGCAAGAACGGCGTTTCAATGAATTGATCGCCCACTACAGAGAGGAATACGCCGATCAGGTGCGTATCTTTGCAGAAGCAATTCCCCAAATCCAGCTCGACCCGCCCGCGCCCTCGAGTTGAAATCGGGAATCAGGGCTGCTCCACCACCTCCACATAGCGCCCGGTCGGCAGACTCGACAAAACCTGCCGCCGCCCCGAAGGCCAGCGGATTTCCACCTGTTCCACCGCTGCTGCCGGCCCTAGGCCGAACAACAAGCGCGGATCGTTTTGGGCCTGGAAACTGTACCCCCGATGGACCTCTCGCACTTGCTCGCTGCCACCGGCCCGCACCCGTACCTCAGCACCAATGGCTATCCGTCCCTCGGCCCCCACCAGCCGCAACCCCAACCAGCGGTGATCCGCCTCGCTGTCGTTGCGCAGCAGGGTTGGCGTATCGTTCAAGTTCATAATGAAAACATCGACATCGCCGTCGTTGTCGTAATCGCCCACGGCCGCGGCGCGGCTCACCTTCTGCAACTTCCACCCGGCCCCACTCTGCTCTCCCACCTCCCTGAACCGCCCGCCCTCGTTGCGGTAGAGCAAATTGCGCTGCGCGTAGCGCAAATCGGCGTAGCTCTGGTCTAGCTGCGGATAGACGTGCCCGTTGGCGACAAATAAGTCGAGCCAGCCGTCCCGGTCGAAATCGACAAAGGCCGTTCCCCACCCCAAGTAGGGGCCCTCAATTTGGCTCAAGCCGACCTCGCGGGTGCAATCCCGGAAGCGCCAAGGCCCCTCGTTGCAGTACAGGGTATTGAACTCTTCTGAAAAGTGCGTCGCAAAGAGATCGATATCGCCGTCGCGGTCAAAATCACCGGCGTGCAATCCCATGCTGGCTTGCGGCAAACCGTCGCCGCTGTACGCGGCCCCGGCCTGGACGGCCACCTGGACCAAGCGCCAGTCGCCGTCGTTGCGCCAGAGCAGGTTGGGTTCGGTATCGTTGGCCACGTACAGATCGAGATCGCCATCGCGGTCCAAGTCGTTGAAGACGATCCCCATCGCCGGGTAGCGCAGGGTGCCGACTCCAGTGGAATCGCTCATGTCCAGAAACGTTCCGTCGCCCCGATTGCGGTAGATTCGGTCCGCCTGCCGACCGGCGTATTCGGGTCCGCAGTACACATATAGACCCTTGTAGTGACATTTAGAGCCACCCGCTGGCGGATTATCCAAGTCGAATTCGAGGTAGTTGGTCACGTACAGATCGAGCCACCCATCGCCATCGACATCCCCGAAGGCGGCGCTAGAGCCCCAGCGCCCGTCATCCACTCCGGCAGCAATAGCAACTTCGGCAAAGCGGCCCACCCCGTCGTTGCGCCAGAGTTGGTTGGGGCCCCAATACGTGACGTACAGATCGACATCGCCGTCGTTGTCGTAGTCGCCCGCAGCGCATCCCATGCCCCAGCCCCCAACGCCTAGATCGGCTTCCACTTGACGGAAAACCCGCGCACCTCCGGCACCCAGCTCATTGTGGAAAAGCCGGTTGCGCGCCTCCTCTGGCTGGTATTCCAACCGCGTCCCATTGACGACGAAAAGATCCTGAAAACCGTCGTTGTCGTAGTCGAGAAAAGCCGCCCCGGTAGACATGGACTCAAGGACGTAATTCTGTTGGGGGCTACCGGAGACGTTGATGAAGTCCAGCCCCGCTTCCCGGCTGGCATCGACGAAATGGAAGGGCGGCTCGCTCTGTTCCCGTCCAGATTGCGCTTGGCAACCCAGTAAAATGACCGCTAGGACCAGGGAGACCCCTGTGGACATGAGCGCTAGCCTAGGGCACGTACTCGTGCAGATCCGCGATCCAGTTGTACCCCTCTCGGTCCTCCCACTTGTGGGCCCCACCCATGACGAAAATTCGCTCGCCTACATTCGCAGTGGCCATCCAAGCTTTTTTCACTGGCATGGGGGTCTCGCTCGACCAAGTGCCGGCGTCGCTATCGTACACTTCGACCTCTGTGTGATAGGGCGCTGATCCGCCCCAGCCGCCAAAGACGTAGATCTTGCTCCCTACGGCCAAACAGCCTGGATCGCAGCGCGGCGTGGGAATGGGTGGCAGCGGCGACCAATGGCCAGTATCTGGGTCGAAGACATTGAAGTCGGGCCGGGGTCCGTCGCCGCCGATCCCGGTCGCGACGTAAATTTTGTCGTCCACCACGGCGACTCCAGGCCCTTGGACTGCTTTGGGCAGGGGCACTCCCAAGGTCCAGCGAGCCGTGGCCGGGTCGAAGACCTCGACGCGGTCCAGGTACGGCTGGCCGATCTCGGGCTCGGAGTTCATGCTGTTGCCGCCGACCGCGTAGATCTTCCCCTTGCAGACAACGGCCACCAAACCAGCCCGTGGTTTGCTCAAGGGTGCGGCCACGGACCAAGTCTGCGTCTTCAGATTCAAAACCTCGACGCTGTCGCGGATTTCAAAATGATAGTCGTCGCCGGTTTGCTGCTTTTCCTCCTCCGTACGCACCCGCTTGCCGCCGCAGGCGTAAATCTCGTCGCCGATTCGCGCCGCGCCGAACCACCCTCGCTGCGTGGGGATGGGCGGTCCCGGTCGCCAAGTGTCGCTGGCTACGTCGTAGATTTCAACCACGTGCACTGTGTGGTCTCCAGCCCCGGAAATGGCATAGATCTCACCTTCTACAGCAATCGCCTGGAGATCGTGCCGATTGGTCGGCATTGGTGCTTTTTCGATCCACACTCCCATGTGCTCCTCCTGATGGACTCGTTGCCGTTCGACTTATGCCGAAAAGATAGGTCAAGCAATGACTCGCTCCAATAGCCACACACCGCGCAGTTGTCTCGCTACCCGAGCCGCTTTATAATGGAGCCATCTCCAATGGGGTGAAGCGACATGAGAACGTCCATTTTAGCGATATGGGCCGCTATTGCCCTGTGGCCATGCGACAATTGGGGCTTGACCCTGTACCGAATTGGCGGTCCCCCGCCCACACAGATGGAGGGAGTGGACATCGTCCATCTGGCCTGGGAGGAAGCCGTTGCGGGTTTTGACGGGCGGACCGAGGGCTTGCTATTTGAGGGCGGCCAAGCAACGCCCATTCTGGTCACCGCAGACGATAATTTGGCACTCACCGCCAAGGACCGAGGCGGCGGTTCCAAGAGCGCCCGCTTTGGCGTAGGCGGCTTTCTGGAAACCGAGAACGAAGTGACCGCCGGAATCGCCGATGGCGATTCGATGACGGTGTTCAAGAATACCGATTCGGAGCACGTCGGCGCACGCGTCGTACTCATTCTCGACTTGGGGGGGCGTTTCTCGGTCAACCGCGTGCGGTTTTTTCCCTCGCCTCAATTTCCCCTGCGCTTCATCGAACAATTCATCCTCACAGCCTACGACGACGACCGCGACGAGGTCATCGTCTCAGAAACGGACAATCGCTCTAGCACCGTCGATCTCCTCTTTCCGCCCCAGGCTGCCGATCGGCTGGTGCTGAGCATGGCTTTTCGCCAACGCGATTGGGAAGTCGCCGAATTCGAAGCATACGGAGAAGGCTACGTCTTGGAGGGCTTCTACCAAACTCAGATCTTCGACTTGGGCGGCCCCGCCACCGTGGGCGACCTGCGCTGGTCCGGTTTCAAGGAACGAGACGCCCGCGTCAAAATCCGCACGCGCAATGGCACCGCGGCTGACCCCAATCGCTACTGGCGCTTTACGGGCCGCGGCGACGAGCAGACCTTTCGCGACGAGGCTGGCCAGCCCCTCACGCGCGCGGCTTACGACAAGCTGAAGGGCAATAAGGCCGGCATTACTACCGATCTAGACCATTGGAACCCCTGGTCTGGGACCTACGATTTTGCCGACAGCACTGGCACGCCTATTACTGCGCCGAACGCCCGGCAGTACCTGCAGTTCCAGATCCTACTCTTGCCGAAGAGCTTTCAAGGGGCCGGGCTCAACTTTGTCGAGTTTACCACCTCGCAGCCGCCCATAACCGACCAAGTGGTTGCCGAGATCTGGCCAGTGGAAGCCGAACCAGGCCAAGCGACGCCATTTACCTATGCCTTTAAACCGCTCATCGTACCAGACAACAGTGGTTTCGACCAATTAGTGCTGCAGACCTCTGGACGATTTGTCGGCATCGATTCTGTACACGTCAATGGAGATGGGGTGGACTGGACTGCAGACCTCGCGCACAAACGCTTGGCGCTATCGCTGCCGCGCATGGACGCCACCGATAGTCAGAAGTTGATCGAGGTCTTCTTCCGCGCCCAAGTTTTTCACTTTGGCACGACTTTTGCGGGACAGGTATTCGACTCCGAACGCCCCCTCGAAGTGGGCCAGCAGGTACAGGGCGGAGACGCCACCTTTGCACTGGACAGCAACCAAGTGTGGACCGGCATACGCCTGCGCGGCCGCCTCGTAAGCGAGGTGCGGACGCAGCCGTCCGTGGTCACGCCCAACGGGGACGGGATCAACGACGAGGTTGGTGTCGAATACTCACTGCTGGAATTGGTGGGAACCGGTCAAGTGGCAGTGGATATATTCGACCTCGCGGGCCGTCTAGTCCGGTCGCTCTACCGGGGCCACCAGCGCAGCGGTCGTCACGTCCACTTGTGGGACGGCCACAGCGACGACGGCAGCGCCGTGGCACCCGGGACGTATCTGTATCAGGTGCGAGTGGACACGGACAAAGCACGGGAAGAACACACCGGCGCGATCAGTGTGGCGTATTGAATCAATTAGGAATTGGTACGTTGCTCAATTGCTCAATTCGCAATTCCTAACTGATGTTACGCGGCTTTTGTCCCCACCCACTCCCTTCCTGTATCCTTTTATAGG
>VXOR01000088.1 GCA_009840005.1 Gemmatimonadota bacterium | reverse complement strand
ACGCATCTGCGCCGAACCGGTCGGTGTAGGGGCGTCCCTTGTGGGCGCCCAAGCGACCGGGAACATTCGATCCTAAGAGGGCAACCACAAGGGTTGCCCCTACAATGCCTAACGTCAGAAAATAATAGTACGGCAAATGGTTCTAATGGCAAGGTAGGGGGCGGTTTCAAACCGCCCCCTACATCCTACGCTCCCACCCGCTCGTCTGCCAATGCCCTCCTTGCCGCTTAAAGCCGGACTCCTTGGGCGGCAGCAAGCTGCGCAGGTGTTGGCCGCCAAAGGCAAAGCCCTCTAGGCCGGGGAAGCCGCGGTCTTCGTTTTCCACGCACAGCACGTAGTCGTAGCCCGATTCCCACAGCGCGCCGATGATGGTGCTCCAGTTGAGTTGGCCGCGGCCGGGGACGCGGTATTGCCACCACCAATTGCCGATGATGCCCTGGCGGTAGAGCATCCGCTCGCTGATCTCGCAGTCCTTGACATCGGCGTAGTACCAATGGCCGGCAAAGTCGCGGATGACGTCTTCGACTGGCAGGATGTGCATCCACAGCCAGTGCGACGGGTCGCAGGATAAGCCGAGGTGATCCGAGGGCACGGCGTCGAGGATTTTTTCCCACATCTCTGGGTTGCAGCCGATCTGGCCCATGCGCACGGCCACGTCGAGCGCGAGTCGGACATTGCTGTCTTCGGCCGCTTGCACCACGGGTTTGAACATGGCTTGGAAGCGATCGACTAATTCGTCGGAGCGGTCGCTGGGGTTGCCGGGTTCGGAGGAGAACATGCCGTAGAACTGGCCGTTGCACACGGGCGCGCCGCTGCTGGTGACGATGACGGGGCAGTCGAGGGCGTGGGCCGACGCAATGGCCTTGAGCAGCTTGGCTTGGGCGGCGCGGGCCTGTTCGCGGTCGTCGTCGAGCAGGTTGTAGTGCGCGGTGAGGGCGGCGAGGTACAGGTCGTGCTGGCGCAAGGTCGAAAGCACGGCGTCCGGCCCGACCGCTAGAATGTGGTCCGAGTCGAGCGCGCCGGAGTCGTTTAGGCGCACGCAGTCGAAATCGTGCTCTCGCGCCCAGCGGGCGCATTCGTCGAGGCTCCAATTGTTGGTGCCGCCGACACTGGTCATAAAACTTATATCCACGAGCGAGTCTCCTTTTTGAATTAAGAATTAAAAATTAGGAATTACGAATTGCGAATTGGGGACTAATGATTGATAATTCGTAATTCGTAATTCCTAATTCATTCCAAGAAAGTGAATATCATGGTGCATATCAACGATCACTATCTCAAGCTCAAAGCCGGTTACCTCTTTCCCGAAATTGCCCGCCGGGTCGATGCGTTTGCTGCTGACCACCCCCAAGCCGACGTGATCCGCTTGGGGATCGGCGACGTGGTCAAGGGCATCCCGCGGCCGATGATCGATGCGATGAAAGAAGCCGTCGAAGAAATGGCGCACGACGACACCTTGCAGGGCTATCCGCCCGACCAGGGCCAGGATTTTTTGCGCGCGGCCATTGTCGAGCACGACTTTGGCGCACGCGGCGTGCAGGTGCACAGCGACGAGATTTTTGTCTCCGACGGGTCCAAATGCGACTCGGGTGCAGTGCAGGAAATTTTCGCCGACGATTGCGTGGTCGCGCTGACCGATCCGGTCTATCCGGTGTACTGCGATTCCAACGTCATGGCCGGCCGCACAGGTTCAGCCGATGAGAATGGTTCGTACGCCGGTATGGTTTACATGCCGTGTACGGCCGCTAATGACTTCATCCCGGACCTGCCCGCTGGTCACGTCGATCTGATCTACTTGTGCTCGCCCAACAATCCCACGGGCGCGGTGATGACCCGCGACGCCTTGGCCCGCTGGATCGAATACGCCCGTGGAGAACAGGCCGTCATTCTGTTTGACGCGGCCTACGAGAGCTACATCACCGATCCGACGCTCCCGCGATCCATCTACGAGGTCGAAGGTGCCCGCGAGGTGGCGATAGAATTTCGCAGTTTTTCCAAGAACGCTGGCTTTACCGGCCTGCGCTGCGGGTACATTGTGGTGCCGAAGGAACTCAAGGGCCGCGCTGCCTCGGGCGAGGAAGTGGACCTGCATCGGCTGTGGGCGCGACGGCACTCGACCAAGTTCAATGGCGTGGCGTATCCGGTGCAGCGCGCCGCGGCGGCCGCGTATTCGCCGGCTGGCCAGCAGGGCATTGCCGAGCGCGTTGCGTTCTACATGGAAAATGCCGCGATCATGCGCCAGCAGTTGGGGGCGGCTGGGCTCACCGTGTACGGGGGTGAGCACGCTCCCTATTTGTGGGTGGCTACGCCCGATGGGCAGGATAGTTGGACGTACTTCGACTACTTGCTCGACCAGGCCCACATCGTCGGCACGCCGGGTGCGGGTTTTGGCGCGGCTGGCGAGGGGTACTTGCGCCTGTCGGCCTTCAATCACCGCGACCGAATCGAAGAGGCCATGGAGCGGATTAGCCTGCTTTAGGATCGTGCTATCGCTGCAGCTCGTTTGCGAAAATTCCGTTAAAAAATGGTTACATTTATATTGACGAGCGGCAAGTGATTCATTAGATTACATACACATTAATTAAATTTTATATAAAGATGATATAATGCCAACCAAAGATCAGAGTCGCCGGGCCAAGGTGCGGACCTTTTCGGCACCCGACCGGGATCACGAGATGCTCGACGCGATTGCCCGCTATCACGGCAGCAGCAAGAGCGCCATGATCACCGGCCTCATTCGCAAGGAGTTTTGGCGCGTTTTTCCCAATGGCACCGAGACCATCCCTCCCGACGAAGGAGCACAAGTCAAGCCATGACCCACTCAGAGACGATCGCCCCAGCCGCTGGGCAGTACCACAGCGACCTGCCCGCCGAGGAGCTCATCACCCAAATCGATCACTTGCGCCGCGAGAAAAACGCGGTCATCCTCGCGCACAACTACCAGATCCCGCCGATCCAAGACTTGGCCGACTTCACGGGTGATTCGCTCGGGCTGTCAATGGAAGCTGCTAAGACGGATGCCGAGCGCATCGTCTTTTGCGGCGTGCATTTCATGGCCGAGTCGGCCAAAATCCTCAGTCCCGGCAAGCAGGTGTTCTTGCCTCATTTGGGTGCGGGCTGTTCGCTGGCCGATTCCATCACCCCCGAAAGCCTCGACGATTGGAAAGCAGACTATCCCGATCACACGGTGGTGACGTATGTCAACTCCACGGCTGAGGTAAAGGCCGAGTCCGACATCTGTTGCACCTCGGCCAATGCCGTCTCGGTGGTGCGCAGCCTCGACAGCGACAAGATCCTCTTTACGCCCGACCGCAACTTGGGCCGCTGGGTGGCCGAGCAGGTGCCGGAGAAAGAGGTGGTCGTGTACGACGGTGCTTGTCCGACGCACGACGTGCTGCGCGCCGCCAGCGTCGAGCGCACCCGCACGGACTACCCCGAGGCCGTCATCATCGCGCACCCGGAATGCCGCGAGGACGTGGTCGAAATCGCGCACGAAGTGTGCTCGACCACGGGGATGATCAAGGCCGTCGAAAAGTACCCCGAGGCCAAGAGCTTCATTATCGCCACGGAAAACGGCATGCTGCATCAGCTCCGGCAGCGCTTTCCGCACCAGGAGTTTGTAGCGGCGGACGGCTGCATTGGCTGCCGGCTACACTGCCCCTACATGAAAATCACCGACCTGCAAGACGTGTACTTTTCGCTGCTCTACGAGCGCTACGAAATTACACTGGACGACGAGGTGATTGTGGGGGCGCGGCGGGCGTTGGAGCGGATGATGGCGGTGCCGAGGGACAATTGAGCTTAGCCCCTGTATTTCTCGCGTCGTTCTTCCTCACAGATAACTATTGACGATATTCTCCAGCATTTCCTCGCGGCCGCTGCGCTTTTCCGGCTCGCCGTGCTGGTGGACGTATGCCTCTAGCTCGGCGAAGTTGGCCTCGCCGCGCATGATCTTTTCGCCAATGCCGCTGCGGTACGAGGCGTAGCGCGTCTCGACAAAGGCGTCGAGTGCGCTGTCGTCGATGATGCGCTGGGCTAGCGTTAGCCCGCGGGCAAACGAGTCCATGCCGCCGATGTGGGCGTGGAAGAGATCCTCCAAGTCGCAGGAGCCGCGCCGCACCTTGGCGTCGAAGTTGATGCCGCCGGAAGCAATGCCGCCTTGTTTGAGGATCACCAACATGGCGTAGGTGGTGGAGTAGAGGTCGGTGGGGAATTGATCGGTGTCCCAGCCGAGTAGGTAATCGCCGCGGTTGGCGTCAATGCTGCCCAGTTTGCCATCGGCTGAGGCGAGTTGGAGGTCGTGTTCAAAGGTGTGGCCGGCTAGAGTGGCGTGATTGGCTTCGATGTTGAGCTTGAACTCGTCCAACAGGTCGTATTTGCGGAGGAAGCTCAAAACGGTGGCAGCGTCGTAGTCGTACTGATGCTTGGTCGGCTCTTTGGGCTTGGGCTCTACGAGCAGAGTGCCGGTAAAGCCGATTGCCTTTTTGTGTTCGACGGCCATGTGCAAGAAGCGTGCGAGCTGGTCTTGCTCGTGGGCCATGTTGGTGTTGAGCAAGCTGGAGTACCCTTCGCGCCCACCCCAAAATACGTAGTTGGCTCCCCCGAGCCGATGCGTGCATTCCATGGCCTTCTTGATCTGAGCCGCGGCCCAGGCGAAGACGTGGGCGTCGGGGTTGGTGGCGGCCCCGTGGGTAAAGCGTGCGTTCGAGAAACAATTGGACGTGCCCCACAGCAAACGGACGCCGGTGTCGGCTTGCAATTGCTCGGCTAGCCCCACAATGTGGTCGAGGCGTTCGTTGCTTTCTTTGAGGGTTTCACCTTCGGGTGCGATGTCGCGGTCGTGCCAGCAGTAGAACGGCGCGCCGAGCTTGGTGATGAACTCAAAGGCCGCGCGCAAGGTGTCCTCGGCGCGCTGCATGGGGTCGGTGGCGCGATCCCAGGGCCGGTCGTACACCGGAGTCGGGCCGAAGGGATCGATGCCCCCGCCCTTAAAGCTGTGCCAAAAAGCCACGGAGAAGCGCAGGTGTTCGGCCATAGTCTTGCTGCCGACTGTGGCCTCGGCGTCGTAGTGCTTGAAGGCGAGGGGGTTTTTAGAGTCCGGGCCTTCGTAGGCAATTTTTTCGATGCCCTTAAAAAATTCGCTCATGGGTTTGCCCTTTCTGAATTGTGCGGTGGGTTGCAGGAAGTTCAATAGTCCAGCGGCTCGGCAAGCAGGGTGCCGTTGAAGTCGAAAAATGCGGCCGCAAAGTGCATGGGCGGCCTCACTCTGGGGTGACGTAGGCAGCGGTGATGCCGCCATCGACGACGAAGGTCGAGCCCGTGATGAAGGAGGCGTCGTCCGAGGCCAAGAAGACGACCGTGCGGGCGATTTCCTCGGCCTCGCCGAAACGGCCCATGGGGATGTGGACCAAGCGGCGCTGGCGTTTCTCTTCGCTGTCGAGGTATTTCATCAATAGCTCGGTGCGCAACGGGCCGGGGCAGAGTGCGTTGACGCGGATGTTTTCGCGGGCGTGGATAACGGCTAACTCGCGCGTCAGGGCGAGGACGCCGCCCTTGCTGGCGGTATAGGCCAATTGGGGCGTGGCCGCTCCGAGCAAGGCGACAAAAGAGGCAGTGTTGACGATGGTGCCACCGCCGGCGCGGCGCAAGGCGGGAATGCCGTATTTGCAACCCAAAAAGACGCCCTTGAGATTGACGGCCATGGTCAGATCCCATACCTCTTCTTCGGTGTCGATGGCGTCGGCGTCGGCGTGGTGGGAGATGCCGGCGTTGTTGAACAGCACGTGGAGGCGGCCATAAGCGGCTTCGGCTTGCTGCACCATGTGCTCGCAATCGGCGGCGCGGGACACGTCGGCCGCGATGGCTGTGGCCTGTCCGTTGTCAGCGGTGATGGCGTTGGCTGTTTCCTCGGCTGTGGCTGCGTCGATGTCAACGGCTGCGATGTGCGCGCCTGCACGGGCGCAGTGTAGCGCGGTTTGGCGGCCGATGCCTGAGCCAGCACCAGTGATGAGGACGACTTTGTCGGTGAGCTTCACGATGCTGTGTCCCGCGCTGCCTCGCCCACGACTTCTGACAGCGCCGGGTGTGCGTGGACGGTGCGGGCTACATCCTCGGCACTCGCGCCGAACTCTAGGGCCAAGACGCCCTCGGCAATCAAGTGCGAAGCCTGCGGCCCTAGGATGTGCATTCCCAGGAGTTGGTCGGTGTGCGCATCGGCGATGACCTTGACTAGACCGTCGATGTCGTCCATGCAGTGGGCGCGAGCATTGCTGCGAAATTGGTGCTTGCCGACGGCGACCTCGTGGCCGGCTGCTGTGGCTTCTTCTTCACTCGCGCCTACGGAAGCTAATTCCGGGTGGGTGTACACGACTGAAGGTATGGCCTCGTAGTTGACCTGTCCGGCGCGCCCGGCCATTCGCTCGGCGACTGCGATTCCTTCGGCCTCGGCTTTGTGGGCGAGCATGGGTCCGGGCACAAGGTCGCCGATAGCCCAGATGCCCTCGACATTGGTGCCGCCCTGTGCGTCAACTAAGACTTGTCCACGTTCGTTGGTCGCTATACCCACGTCTTCTAGCCCCAACCCTGTGCTGCATGGTTTGCGCCCCACGGCTACTAACACCAGATCGCACGTCTCGACGAGTTCTTGATCGCCGGCTGCTATGGTCAGTGTCACTTGGCCTTCTTCGGTCGCAGCCGCTTGGGCTTTGGCTCCGAGCAGGAATTTTAGGCCCTGTCGTTTGAGCAGCCGCTCTAGCTGCTGGGCCATCTCTTGGTCCATCTCCGGCAGAATTTGATCCATGGCCTCTACTACGAACACTTGAGCACCCAGCCGAGCCCACACGGACCCCAATTCCAGCCCAATGGCACCGCCGCCAATGACGACGAGCCGCTCGGGCACCTTTTCTAAGGTTAGGGCCTCGGTTGAACTGATTATGTGTTTTCCATCAAAGGGCAGATTCGACAATTCCACGGGCGTGCTTCCGGTGGCTAGTAGGATGTGCTTGGCAGATAGCACCTGCTCGCCGTCTGAACCTTGCACTGCCACGCTTCCAGGGGCGCGGACTTGGCCCGTGCCGACGAAATGCGTCACCCCTCGGCTCTTAAACAGCCCCTCAATGCCCTTGGTCATGGTCTGCACGATTTTTTCTTTCCGCGCCATCATGGCTTGCAGGTCTAAGCCCACTTCGCCCTGCCCGATTCCGTGGTGCCCCAACCCCTTCTTGGCTCTGTAGAACAAATCACTCGACTCTAGCAGCGCCTTGCTGGGAATGCAGCCGACATTGAGGCAGGTGCCGCCGAGGTAGCTTTTGTCGATACAGGCGACCTTCATGCCGAACTGCGCCGCCTTGCTCGCGGCCACGTAGCCGCCTGGTCCTGCGCCGATGACGATTAGGTCGAATGCAGTGTCGCTCACAGTTGTTCCTTTTTGCGTGGATGCGTTGCTGGCTATACCTCTAACAGCAGCCGCGCTGGATCTTCCAACAGCTCTTTCAACCGCACCAAAAATGAGACTGACTGCTGGCCATCGACGAGCCGATGGTCGTAGGACAGCGCCACGTACATCATCGGCCTGATTACCACTTGGCCTTCGACGGCTACGGGCCGCTCTTGGATCGCGTGCATTCCGAGAATGCCACTTTGCGGTGCATTGAGAATCGGCGTGGAAAGCAGCGAGCCGAAGACTCCGCCGTTGGTGATAGTAAAGGTGCCGCCGCTTAGTTCGTCCATGGCCAGCTTGTTGTCGCGGGCACTCAGGGCGAGTCGCTTGATGTTGCTTTCGAGTTGGGCGATGGACATCTGATCGGCGCGGTGCAAGACGGGCACGACTAGACCGCGCTCCGTGCTCACCGCGATCCCCAAATTGACGAAGTCGTGATACACAATGTGCGTGCCGTCGATCTGCGCGTTGATCGCTGGAAACTCGCCGAGCGCGAGGATGGCAGCCCGCGAAAAGAACGACATCAGACCGAGCGACGAGCCGTGGACTTGGGCAAAGCGCTCCTTGTACTTGGCTCTGAGCTGCATCACCGCACTCATGTCGATTTCGTTGAAGGTAGTAAGCATGGCCGCGTTGTGCTGCGCGGCGACCAAGTGCTCGGCAATGCGCTGGCGGAGCCTGCTCATTGGCTCGCGGCGGGTGAGGCCGGGACTGGCGGGCGCAGGAGTGGATTCAGGCTCAGGCGGCGGAGCAGGTTTGGGTATAGGCGGTTGCGCGGGTTCAGGTTCAGGTGGCGGTTGAATGGGTTCAGGCGCGGGTTCGGGCGCAGATAGCGTCTCTAAGTGGGCGAGCACGTCTTTTTTCGTCAGCCGCCCGTCCTTGCCCGTGCCCTCAATGGCAGTTGGATCCAACTCGTGTTCTTCAACTAAACGGCGCACGGCTGGGCTTAGGGTGGGTTCGGGTTTGGGCACGGCGGGCTCGGGTTTGGACACTGGGGCCGGAGCGGCATCATCTATTTCCGCTATTACCGCTCCTATGGCTAGCGTGGTGTCGGTGGATTGTAGGTGTTTGAGCGCACCGCTGACTGGGGACGGTAGCTCGACATTGGCCTTGTCGGTTTCTAACACGCAAAGCGGCTCGTCCCGCTCGACGCGCTCGCCGTCGCCTTTGAGCCATTCTAGGAGAATTACCTCGCTGACGGATTCGCCCATGCTCGGTATTTCGACTTGTACTGACATGCAAATGCTCCTAACCAGATTGTCGCCGCTGATGCAGCACCACTTCGCGACTGCGGCCTAGTGCTTGTTCGACGATTTCTCGTTGCTCGGTTTCGTGCAGGTGCCCGGAGCCAGTGGCCGGGCTGGCCGCTTCGTCGCGGCCGACGTAGTTCAGCGCGCAGTGGGCGGGCAACAGTTCGTCCAAGAGAGGTTGGACGAAACTCCAAGCGCCCATGTTCTGCGACTCTTCTTGCACCCAGTAGAACTGCTCGGCCGCGGGATAGCGCTCGAACGCGGCTTGGAGTTCGGCGGTTGGGAACGGATAGAGTTCTTCGACGCGCAGCAGCGCCACCTCGTCGTTGCCATTCTGCTCGCCGCGGGCAGCCACCAAGTCGTAGTAGATCTTGCCGGTGCATAGCACCACCCGGCTGACGGCGGCTGGATCGGCGACGTCCGCGTCGTTGATGACCCGCTGGAACGTCCCTGTGGAGAATTCTTCTAGCTCTGAGACGCATTGCTTGTGCCGCAGGAGGCTCTTGGGGGTCATCAGCACCAGCGGCTTGCGGAAGTTGCGGTGCATCTGCCGCCGCAGGATGTGAAAAAGTTGCGCGGGCGTGGTGGGGTAGGCCACCTGCATGTTGTTTTTGGCGCACGATTGCAAGAAGCGCTCTAGCCGTGCGCTGGAGTGCTCTGGCCCCATGCCCTCGTACCCGTGTGGCAACAGCAGCACCAAGCCGCTCATCCGCTGCCACTTGGCTTCGCCACTAGAGAGAAATTGGTCAATGACCATTTGCGCGCCGTTGACGAAATCGCCGAACTGGGCCTCCCACAAGACCAAGCGACGTGGGTCTGCCGAGCTGATTCCGTACTCAAAGCCGAGTACTGCTAGCTCGGACAGCATGGTGTTTATCACTACGAAGTCGGCTTGATCGCGCTCCAAGCACTGCAAGGGGGTGTGCTCCGCGCCCGTTTCCGTGTCGTGCCAGACGGCGTGGCGGTGGGCAAAGGTGCCGCGCTGGGTATCTTGGCCAGTCAGGCGCACCGCCACGCCCTCCCGCAGCAGAGAGCCGAAGGCCATCACCTCGCTACAGCCCCAGTCGATGGGTACTTGGCCAGCGGCCATGGCGCGGCGCGCTTCGACCATCCGCTGGATTGTGCGGTGCAGCGAGAAGCCTTTAGGGACTTGGGTCGCCCGCTCGACGATCCGCTGTAGGATTTTGGCATCGACGGCCGTTTGGGCGCTCCAGTCATCGGGGGCCCAAGTCAGGCCCTGCCAGACGCCCCCGAAAGACGAAATTTGGGGCTGGACTTGTAGGCGGTGGGCGATTTGCTGGGCTTCTTCGAGCCGGGTGCGGATCCGCGCGCGAATATCGTCGGCTTCCTCTTGGGAGATTCTGTTTTGGGCAATGAGTTGGAAGGAATAGAGATGGAGAATCGTCGGATGCTCGGCGATCTTCTTGTACATCAGCGGCTGGGTCAGGGTCGGGTCGTCGGCTTCGTTGTGGCCGTGGCGGCGATAACACCACAAGTCGATAAAGACATCCACCTTGAAGCGGTGCCTGAATTCCATCGCCACCCGCGCCGCTTGCATTACGGCTTCGGGGTCGTCGGCGTTGACGTGAAAGACCGGTGCCTGAATCTCCTTGGCGATGTCGGTCGGGTAAGGGGTAAAGCGCGTCTCGTCGGCTTGGGCGGTGTAGCCGAGCTGATTGTTGATGATGATGTGGACGGAGCCGCCGGTGCGGTAGCCGGGCAGTTCGGAGAGATTGAGGGTTTCCGAGACGATCCCTTGGCCGGTAAAGGCGGCCTCGCCGTGGATGAGTATCGGGACCACCCGCTCTCCTTCGTCGTCGTGCAAGTAGGCTTGCTTGGCATAGACGATGCCCTCGATGACCGGATCGACTAGCTCTAGGTGGCTGGGGTTGAAACTGAGCGAGAGATGGACTTTGCGTCCCTCCTCGGTGACGTGGTCGTGGGAATAGCCCTTGTGGTATTTGACGTCGCCCTCGTCGTCGTCGCGGTCGGTGCGATCGGCTCCCTCGAACTCGGCGAGTATTTCCTCGTAGGGCTTGTGCAACAGGTGCGCCAGCACGTTGAGCCGACCGCGATGGGCCATGCCGATGACCATCTCTTCGACGCCTAACTTGGAACCGGTGCTGACCAGTTCGTCCAAGAGCGGCACCATGGACTCGGCCCCTTCGAGCGAGAAGCGCTTTTGCCCGACGTAGCGCGTGTGCAAAAACTGCTCGAATTCCTCGGCGGCGATCAGGCGTGCCAGCACCCGCCGCGTCTCGTCTTCAGACAAGTTGGGATTGTTGAGGCAAGGCTCGACCCGCTCTTGCAGCCAGTCGCGCTGCTCCTTGTCCGGGATGTCCATGTACTCGACGCCAATGGAGCGGCAATACGTGGTTTTCAGCTTGGTCAACAGCCCCTTTAACGTCCCGTCCGTGCGCCCGAGGAATCCGCCGTTGCCCACGGTCTTGTCGAGGTCTTCTTCGGCGAGGCCAAATTCTATCAGATCCAACAGCGGCAGGCTTCGGCGATCGTACCCGAGTGGGTCGAGCCGGGCGACGAAGTGGCCCATTTGCCGATAGGCCTGCACGAGGGCTTGGACGCCTTCGAGGACCAAGAGGCCCTCAGTGGCTTCTTCTATGGATTGCTGCTGCACCGAGACGGCTGCTGATTCGCTCTCGGTCGCAGAGCGCACGAAGCCAAATTCAAAGCCGCGGAAGAAGTGCTGCCACTCTTCTGGGAGCGAGCTAGGATCGCGCTGGTATTGCTCGTAGAGATTTTCAATGTACTCGGTGTTTTCGCTGTGCGTAGCAAATGACATAGGAACCTCCAACTGCATGGGCTAGATTCTGAAAAATAGACATTATATACGTAGGTGCAAAAATAAGCTCGTCGAGCCGCGTCAATCCTTGAGGGTTTTTATAGCAGTACCTACATTTTATTGAACCTTTTCCCGCTAGAAAGTATCCCATGCTACTCGCCTTTGTCGGCCCCCCGGCCCTGTCGTCCCTGCGCCGCCGGTCGCTCCTAGCGCGCTGCCAGCGTTGCGCGCCCGAAGTTGAGGATTTGAGCGCTATGTATTTCTATGCCGTGCAATGTGCGCGTGCCTTAGCTGACGATGAGATGGCGCGGCTCATGCGCATCCTTGATGTAGATGCGACTTTGCCAGCGCGGGAGCACAATGAGGTGGCCATTGGTCCGCGGCCGGGCACGACGTCTCCGTGGTCGAGCAAGGCCACGGACATCCTCAAAAACTGCGGCCTCGAATTCGTGCGCCGCGTCGAGCGCGGCACGCTGTATGCCTTTGCCGCTGATACCGTGCCCAGCGCGGACTTCGACGAGGCTTCGACGGTGAGCTCAGCCGAACCGCTCAGACTTCGGCGAGCTCTGTCGAGTCGTCGAGTCGTCTTGCCGCTGCTCTACGACCGCATGATTGAGGCTCCGCTCGACTCGTTAGATGCCCTCTTTCGCCGCGTGGAGCCCAAGCCGCTAGTCCATATTCCGGTGCGGGCCGAGGGCCGATGTGCGCTCGTGACTGCTAACCGCGAGATGGGCTTGGCTCTCTCGGACGAGGAAATCGACTACGCACTGCACGCCTTTGTGGGGCGCGACCCGACTGACGTGGAGCTGATGATGTTTGCAGTGGTCAACTCCGAGCACTGCCGCCACAAAATTTTCAACGCCGATTGGATCATCGACGGCCAGCGCGAGGCGCGCTCGCTCTTCGACATGATTCGCCACACGCACGCGACTCACCCGCAAGGCACGGTTAAGGCGTATTCCGATAACGCCGGCGTGATTGAGGGGTTTGATGTGTCGGTCTTCGGTCCAGACGAGGATTTTCGCTATGGCTATCGCCAGCGGCAGACCCACGTCTTGATCAAGGTCGAGACCCACAACCATCCCACTGCCATTGCGCCCTATCCCGGAGCCTCCACTGGAGTCGGGGGGGAGATCCGCGATGAGGGGGCGGCTGGCACGGGCGGTTGGTCGCAGGCGGGCCTGTGCGCCTTTTTTACTTCGCATCTGCGCCTGCCTGAGTTTGCTCAGCCGTGGGAAAAAGAGCGCGCTGCCTTCCCGGACCGCTTGGCTACTCCGCTCGCCATTATGACCGAGGGGCCGATCGGCGGCGCGGCCTTTGGCAATGAATTTGGCCGACCCAACATTCTCGGAATGTTCCGCACCTTGGAAGACGACAGCACTGGGGTGTGGCGCGGCTACCACAAGCCGATCATGGTCGCTGGCGGCGTTGGCCTCATCGACGCTGCGCATGTGGAGAAGAAGACTCCGGCTGCGGGCGATTGCGTCATCCAGCTTGGGGGGCCGGCCATGCTCATCGGTCTCGGCGGGGGCGCGGCCTCTAGCATGGACACAGGTGCTAACAGCGAGGACCTCGACTTTGCTTCGGTGCAGCGCGACAATCCCGAGATGCAGCGCCGCTGCCAAGAGCTAATAAGCCGCTGCATCTCACTTGGTGAGAAAAACCCCATCATCAGCATCCACGATGTGGGGGCTGGTGGTTTGTCTAACGCCTGTCCGGAGTTGGTGGCAGACGTGGGAGCGCGCTTTGACTTGCGCGCCATTCACAACGACGACCCAGGCATGAGTCCGATGCAGATTTGGAGCAACGAGGCGCAAGAGCGCTACGTGTTGGTGGTGGGACGCGTCGATTTAGATCGCTTTGCCGAATTGGCCGCGCGCGAGCGCTGCCTGTTTGCGGTCATCGGCGAGGTGACTGGTGATGGGACGCTATCGCTCGACGACGCGCTACTCGGCGACAAGCCCATCGACGCCCTCGATCTAGCGATCATTTTGGGCAAGCCGCCCAAGATGCTGCGCCGGGCGACGCGCAGCCAGCCCGTGCAGCAGTCTCTTGCTTTAGGGGAGCCCTCGATAGCTGAGGCTGCTGAGCGCGTGCTCCGCTTCCCGGCCGTAGCGGCCAAGACCTTCCTCATCACCATTGCCGACCGCACGGTTACTGGCTTGGTGGCCCGCGATCAGATGGTCGGTCCCTATCAGGTGCCGGTCGCGGACTTGGCCCTGACTTGTCATTCCTTTCAGGGGTACACCGGGTCGGCCATGGCCATGGGTGAGCGCACGCCGCTCGCCTTGATGGATACGCCAGCGTCTGGGCGCATGGCCATTGCCGAGGCCGTCACCAACATTGCTGCGGCGCACATTGGTCCGATTCACCGCATCAAGCTGTCGGGCAATTGGATGTGTGCCTGCGGCGAAGAGGGCGAAGACGCGGCTCTGTACGACACTGTGCGCGCCGTGGGGTTGGAGTTTTGTCCGGCGCTGGGGGTGTCGATTCCGGTGGGGAAAGACTCGCTGTCCATGCGGGCGGTGTGGGAAGACGCCGAAGGCGCGGCGCACAAGGTGGTCTCGCCGTTGAGTTTGGTCGTCTCGGCTTTTGCTCCAGTAGAAGACGTGCGCCGCCACGCCACACCCGACCTAAAGCGAGGCGGTGACACCCGGCTGTTGCTCGCGGATTTGGGCCGCGGACGAAACCGCCTCGGCGGCTCTTGCCTCGCCCAAGCGTACAACCAAATCGGCAGTGAGGTTCCAGACGTAGATGCAGGTGATGTGCGCGGCTTGTACGAGGCCGTGCAGAACTTGCTCGACCAAAATCTCGTGCTCGCGTACCACGACCGTTCCGATGGTGGCCTTTTCACTGCGGTGGCCGAGATGGCGTTTGCTGGCCGCTGCGGCGTGGAGTTAGAAATTGCCGCGCTGGGCCGCGACCCGCTCGCCGCGCTCTTTTGCGAGGAAGTGGGTGTTGTAATCCAATATCGAGCCGAGGATGAGGAAGCCGTGTACGAGGTCTTTGCGGAGCAGGGCATCGCCGATTTGGTACACAGCGTAGGCCAGCCCGTTGACGATTTGCAACTGCGCGTTCGCAGTGGCGATGATCTCGTCTATGACGCCTCGCTGCTCGATCTCCACGCGGCGTGGGCTGAGCTGACGTATCGGATCCAGGCCCACCGCGACGATCCGGACTGCGCCCGCGAAGAGTACGAGGCCCTTGCCGACGACCAGGATCCGGGCCTGAACTTCCATTTGGCGCACGAAGCCGCTCCGACCATAGGCGGGAAGGCGCGGCCCCGCGTGGCCGTGCTGAGGGAACAGGGTATCAACGGCCAGGTGGAAATGGCCGCGGCCTTTGACGCAGCCGCTTGCGAGGCGGTTGACGTGACCATGACCGACCTGTTGGAAGGCCGCGTCGAATTGAGTTCGTTTCACGGACTGGCTGCCTGCGGCGGCTTTAGCTACGGCGATGTGCTAGGGGCCGGGGCTGGCTGGGCGCGTTCGATCCTTTTCCACGACCGCCTGCGCGAGCAATTCGCCGCCTTTTTCGAGCGGCCGGATACCTTTTCCTTGGGGGTGTGCAATGGCTGCCAGATGCTGTCGCATCTCAAGGAGTTGATTCCGGGCGCGGCCAACTGGCCGCAGTTTGTACGCAACCGCTGCGAGCAGTTTGAGGCGCGGTTTGCCACCGTAGAGGTGCTGGAGAGTCGTTCGGTGCTTTTGCACAGTATGGAGGGGTCGCGTTTGCCCATTGCGGTGGCGCACGGCGAGGGCCGCGTCCAATTTGGCGACGATCAGGCGCTAGAACGAGCGCGGATGGAAAATCAGCTCTGCTTGCGCTACGTGGATAACTACGGCAATCCGGCCGAGTGCTATCCGTCCAATCCCAACGGCTCGCCTAGCGGGTTGACGGCTCTGACTAGCGCCGATGGTCGCGCCACCATTATGATGCCACACCCCGAGCGCGTCTTTCGCAATGTCCAGTTATCTTGGCATCCGGCGGAGTGGAAGGGCGAAGAAGGGCCGTGGCTGAAGCTATTTCAGAATGCTCGCGACTTTGCCGATGCGAGCTGACTATTGAAGGCGATCCGCAGCATGAAACAATTGATTCTCTTCATTTCCATGAGTTGTTTGATTTTCGCCTCCGGCGGATGCAGCCGTTTGCTGGATTCCAAAACAGGTGATTGGGAGGTGTATGAAGAAGTCTCGCCGCTCGATGACTCGCGAAATGTAATTATGGGCTTATCCGCGGAGAACAACGTTAATCTGCAGCTCATAGTCCGTTGTAAGGAGGGCAAAACGGATGTGATCATTGATTACTATACGGTTTTGGAACGAATCAGGGGATGGGATGTCTTTGTCTGGTCCCGTTTTGACCAAGAGCCTGCAGAAAGAGGCGGTTGGAGACAATCCACCACTGGTACGGCGATTTTCGCTTATGAAGGCGTTTCTTGGGCGCGTAAAATTGCAAGTGCCCGAAAGCTGTATGTGAGAACTGATCCAGAGGTCGGACCCCTGGTGGAAGGTACTTTCCAGCTAAAGGGTGCTGCGGAAGCGATGCGTCCATTGCGTGAGGCATGTAACTTTTAGCCTGCGACCATGAGGCGACGGCCCTCTTATCTCATCAGGCGGTCGCCTTCTCCCGTTCCAGTTCTTCAATTTCGCTAGCGGCGATCTCAAGCTGGTTCTGGAGTATCCGTCGAGCAATCCGGCGATCCTCTTCATCTCCGTCCAAAAGTTCAATCGCTCTTTGACGTAGCAGTCGGGCGAATTCCGGCTCTCGCTTCGCTCGCAGTCGGGCGTAGTCATCGTGTTTGGTGAGCACCATAATGCCCTCCTAATTTTGTAAGTAGTGTTCCCTGAGACGTCGGGCTCTGGCGATGTCTCCGCGTTGTTGGGAGGCTTTGTCGCCAGCGGTCAATACCATCACTGCATTACTGCCTTGTCGACAGAAGTATAACCGAATACCAGGTCCTCTTCCCATCAGGCGGCGCTCAAAAATGCCGCGCACACCCGATAAAGCTTTGTAGTCTCCCCAATTTCCTTCTGCCATGCGGTCGAGAACACTGGAAATACGCTCAGCCGTTACAGGATCCAGTGCGTCCATCCATTCGATAAATTCGGGCGTTAGCAGGACATCGTACATACCAAGTAAAAAGATAACGAGGGGTAGCATTGGGGCAACCATAGGGGGTATCCCTACAAATCCGCCAATCCTTGACGCCTTTCCTACGCACGACCAAACTATATCCCCACTTAATTTTTCACATCAGTCCAAGCTAGGAGTATCCATGCCTGCACCCATCCGCTGGGGCATCCTCGGCCCGGGCAGCATTGCCCACAAATTCGCCGTCGGCCTACAGGCCATTTCCGCAGGAGAGTTAGTCGCCGTTGGTTCGCGCGACCAGCAGCGCGCCGACGCCTTTGCCGACCAGTACGGTGCCCCCAACCGCCACGCCTCGTACGAAGCCCTCAGCGCCGATCCCGACATCGACGCGGTGTACGTGGCCACCCCTCACCCCTTCCACAAAGACAATTCGATTCTCTGTCTCGAAGCCAGCAAGGCCGTGCTCTGTGAGAAGCCTTTTACCATCAATGCGGCCGAGGCCGAAGCCGTCGTCGCTTGTGCCCGCGCCAATGGCGTCTTTTTGCTGGAGGCCATGTGGACTCGCTACCTGCCCATTATGGTGCAGGTGCGCCAGTGGCTCGACGCTGGGGCCATTGGCGAGCCGTTGATGGTTAGCGCTGACTTTGGTTTTCGCGCGGGTGTCAATCCCGAAGGTCGGCTCTTCAACCCCGCTTTGGGCGGCGGTGCCTTACTCGACATTGGCATCTACGTCGTCTCCTTTGCGGCGATGGTTCTTGGGTCGCAACCAGCGCAGATTGCCGCGGCTGCGCACCTCGGCGAGACTGGCGTTGACGAGCAAACCGGCATTGTGCTTCGCTATAGCAGCGGTGCCATCGCCAACCTCTCTTGTGCCATTCGCGCTGCGACTTCGCACGAAGCGCGCATCGTCGGCAGCGAGGGGACGATTGTCATTGATCCGTCGTGGTGGAAGGGAGAAAGCGCGACGCTCAAAGCCGGGGGGCGCGAAGAGCGCATTGAATTGCCTTTGGCGGGCAATGGCTACAACTACGAAGCGCAAGAAGTCGCTCGCTGTCTCGGCGAAGGTTTGACGGAGAGCGCGGTCATGCCGCTCGATGAAACCGTGGCGCTGATGCGGATCCTCGACGAAATCCGCGCTCAGATTGGCTTGAAATATCCGATGGAATTATAGCAATATGATCCGCAGATAGACGCAGAATGGTATTGATGAGACAAGCCGCGTCTCAAATCGTTCAACTCATTTAGGATTGCTATAGAAAGGAACGCACTCGTGCAATACGGCAACGTACAAGGCATCAAGAAGAAAATCTCGCGCATAGTTCAAGGCTCGATCATGCTCAATCGCAGCAATAAGGAAGAAGGCTTTACCCTGCTCGACGCTGCTTGGCAGACTGGCATCACGACCTACGATTCGGCGCACGGCTACGGCGGCGGAGAAGTGGATCGCATGTTGGGGCTGTGGATGGAGGAAAGGGGCAACCGCGATGAAATCGTCATCATCGGCAAAGGTGCGCATCTCAACCAAGACCGCAACCGCGTCACTCCGTACGACATTGCCTCGGACATGGCCGACTCGCTAGTGCGGCTGCGGTCTGATTATATCGATCTCTACCTGTTGCACCGCGACGACCCGGCAGTCCCGGTTGGCCCCATTGTCGAGGCGCTCAACGAGCATCACGCGGCTGGCCGCATCCACGCCTTTGGCGGCTCGAATTGGACGCCGGAGCGCTTGGCCGAGGCCAATGAATACGCGGACAAACGCGGGCTCGTGCCGTTTGCCGCTTCCAGCCCGAACTTCAGCTTGGCGGATCAGATTGCCGAGCCGTGGAAGGATTGTCTGTCGATTGCTGGGCCGGGCCAAGCCGCGGCCCGCGCGTGGTACGCCGAGCACGACATGCCGCTTTTTACTTGGTCGAGCGTAGCGCGGGGCTTTTTCTCAGGCAAAGTCACCCGCGACAACGCCGAGCAAGTGCGCGACCAATTCGACGGCACCATGCCCAAGTCGTACTACTGCGAAGACAACTTCACACGGCTCGACCGCGCGTGGGCACTGGCTAAAGAAAAGGGGCTGTCGGTGCCGCAGATTGCCTTGTCGTATGTGCTCAGCTACCCGCTCGACATCTACGCTTTGGTCGGCAGCATGAGCGGCGATGAGATCGCGGCCAACGAGCAGGCTCTCGACAATCGGCTCACTGAGGCGGAGATGGCGTGGCTGGATTTGCGGAGCGAGGCTTCGACGACTCGACTGAGCTCGCCGAAGTCCCGAGCTCAGCCGAGGGAGCGCTAACATGGCTAAGCGACCTAATATCGTCGTCTTGATGTCCGATCAGCAGCGGCTCGATACGGTGAGTTGCTATGGGTTGAACGAGGTGTGCCGGACGCCGCATATCGACGCGTTGGCTGCGCGCGGCATTCGCTTTGACTCGGCGTTTACGCCGACTGCGATTTGCTCGCCAGCCCGCGCTTCCTTTTACACGGGGCTCTATCCGCACAAGCACGGGGTCACGGCCAACGGTCTGTGTTTGCGCGAGGGCGTGCGCGGGGTAAATCACTACTTGGCGGATGCAGGTTACCGTTGCGGGTACGCCGGGAAGTGGCACGTGGATGAGCAGACCGGTCCGTCCGGTTATGGGTTCACCGGCAAGGATTTCCTGGGCTATTCTTTCCCCGGGGGTGATCTGCTGCCCGGTCTGCAATTCGGCGGAAAACTTCGCAGCCACAATCATTACGCCGACTATCTCAAAGAGCGCGGCTTTGACCCGCCGCCGACGGTGTCGCACCGCTTTGTCGGCACCAATCCCTCGAATCAGGCTCAGGAGATGTTCGCATTGCACGAGGGGCCGGTCGAGTCGTGCATTGAGTATTTCGTCGCCGAGGAAGCCATGCGCGTGCTCGACGAAGTGGCCAGTGATGAGGAGCCGTTCTTCTTGTGGGCCAACTTTTGGGGGCCGCACAGTCCGTCGCTGGTGCCGGAGCCGTACTTTTCCATGTACGATCCAAAGGTCATTCCCGAACATCCCGGGTACGCCGAGACTTTTGAGAAAAAACCCTATCGCCAGCAGTTAATCGAGAAGCTATGGGGATTGGGCGATTATGGTTGGGCGGGGTTTCAGGAAATCGCCGCGCGCTACTTTGGACATTGCACGCTGATTGACGATATGGTGGGTCGGGTGGTGGCTCACTTGGAACGACTGGGTGTCCTCGACGACACCATCATCGTCTATACCTCGGATCACGGCGATTGCCTCGGCGCGCACAAGCTGATCGAGAAGGGCGAGTTCATGTACGACGAGATTTACCGCATTCCGCTCGTCATCGCCCATCCCGCCTGCCAAGCTCCGGGCACGGCCTGCGACGAGTTCGTCTATCTGCACGAAATCATGCTCTCGTCGCTCGACGCCGCTGGTCTCGAAGTGCCCGCCGACCTCGATGGGCAGTCCTTTCTGTCGGCTATGGAGGGACGCCCATTTGCCAATGGCCGCGAGGAGGTCTATTGCGTGTTCGACCGCCATTTTACGGTCGCCAACCAGCGCATGGTTCGCACCCGCACCCACCAGTTCACCTTTAATTCGGGCGATCCGGGCGAGCTGTACGATTTGCAACGCGATCCCTATCAGCTCGACAACGTGTATGGCGATCCGGCGTACGAGGCCGTGCGCCAAGATTTGATGGGGCGGATGGGCCGCTACATGGAGGAATTGGGTGACCCGTTGCGCGGGTGGTTTGGGCGGATTAAGGGCGCGTATTGAATTACTGACGTTACGTAGGGGCGCCCGGCCGGGCGCCCCCCCCCCCAACCAACCGGGGGGGGGGGGGGGTGGTTGTTTTTTTTTTTGTTTTGCGAGTTTTTGGGGTTTTTCTGGGCGGGGGTTTATCCGTAGGTAGGCGGTACCGGGTGTTATTGCCGCC
>VXOR01000096.1 GCA_009840005.1 Gemmatimonadota bacterium | reverse complement strand
CTGGAGAGCCTGCACCATTTCAAGACCCTAACACCGCTTTCATGCAACAACGCCTTTACATAGCATAAGTATTTAATGTGATTTATCTGTGATTATAGCGACCATTTTTATGATTTTATTATGATTTTTTATACTAACGCGCTACCGAAAAGCTGTCTGGGGCCATGTCGCCGGATGCCTGTCGCCTAAATCTACAAGCGCGACAGCCGCTTTTGCTCGCTCAGAGGGTTGGTGTCAACTCTGCGGTCTCAGACGAGCCACAGAGGCACATCATTGGAGAGGATATAGAGCAGGTTGGTATAAACTCTGTTTCGCGAACGACAGGTGATGAAATGATCGCGCTGTGTGCAATCTGCCACGAGATGGCAACTTTTATTCGCAAAAGCACGCTGGACCTGACGGCTCAGGGCAAGTTGACATGCCCTGAGCCGTCAGCGCGATGGGACGATGCGAAATTGGCGCTTGCCGTCGATACGGTAGGTCTCGAAGTCGTCGTGATCGATGGTAAAGATAGCAGTAAGCGCTTCCCGTTTGGCCAGATGCACTAGCGTCGCGTCGGCGAAATCCACATGTGCTGGTTTCGCACGATGCAATCAACGCAGCAGGATGAGCTTGCGAGCCTCACCCCTGAAACAACGACAGCGCCCCATCGACGTACATCTCGGTTCCCGTGATATAGCTGGCCTCGTCCGAGGCTAAGAAGAGAATGGCGTTGGCGACCTCCTCGGCACTGGCAGCGCGTTGTTGGAGGGGTATCATGCCCTGGGGGAACTCGCGGGGTATGCGGATCTTGTCGATGTTGCGGGGGAAGGTGTTCTCACCGATGCTGGTTTTGGTGGCCCCCGGGCAGATGACGTTGATGCGGATGTCCCATTGGGCCAGTTCGACCGCGGCCATTTTGGCGAAGGTGACTTGGGCGGCCTTGGAGCAGGAATACGAGGTGAAGCCGAAGTTGGAGAAGATGCGGTTGCCGTTGACCGAGGAGACCACGACGATGCTGCCGCCACCGGCCGCGCGCAGGTGGGGGATGGCGTATTTAACGGTGAGGAAGGTGCCGCGCACGTTGATGTTGTGCGTCTGATCCCACTCCTCGGGGGTAATGTCCTCGATAGGGGCGAAGACTCCGTTGATGCCGGCGTTGGGCACGACGATGTCGAGACGGCCCCAACGCTCGACGGTGGCGGCTACCAGTTCAGCGACGTGCTCGGCGTTGGCTACGTCGCCGGGCAAAGCCAACGCTTGGCCGCCTAGTCCCGCGATTTCGGCGACGGCTTCCTCGCAGCGCTCGGCGCGGCGGGCCGTCAGCGCGATGTTGGCTCCTTCGCGGGCCATGGCCACGGCCGCGGCTCGGCCGATGCCGCTGCTACCCCCGGTGATGAGAGCCACTCTATCCTTCAGCTTCATGTCGATCTCCTAAGTTGACGAAAAAATGTGAGCGGAATATCATTGGAGGCCCTTAAAATACACCTGGCGAAAATGGAGACAAGAATGGAAGAAAATGTGAACACGCACTCTCGACCTGCGGATCTGAAGATCACGGATATGCGCGTCGCCAACATGCGCGGCGCACCGTTCCGCGCGACGATCATCCGCATCGACACCAACCAAGGCATCTCGGGCTACGGCGAGGTGCGCGATGGCGGCAGTCCGACCTACGCGCTGATGCTCAAAAGCCGCTTGCTTGGCGAAAATCCCTGCAACGTCGATAAGCTCTTCCGCAAGATCAAGCAATTCGGCCACCACGCCCGCCAAGCTGGTGGCGTCTGCGGTGTGGAGATGGCGCTGATGGACCTAGCGGGTAAAGCCTATAACGTGCCGGCCTACCAACTGGCCGGCGGCAAGTTCCGCGACCGGATCCTCTGTTACTGCGATACCCCCACGCGGCAGGACGGCCGCGAGATGGGACAGTTGCTCAAGGAGCGAATGGAACGGGGGTTTAAATTTCTCAAAATGGACGTCGGCATTGGATTGCTGCGGGGGATCGAAGACGCGCTGATCGCCCCGCCGGGCATGTTGGAAAGCCGCGACATCATGCACCCATTTACGGGGATCCAGATTACCAACAAGGGCATCGACATTCTCTGCGAATACGTGGCGCAGGTGCGCGAGGTGATCGGCTATGAAGTTCCCCTAGCCGTCGATCACTTTGGCCACCTTGGCGTCGAGTCCTGCATCCGCTTGGGCAAGGCGCTGGATCAGTTCAGCCTAGCTTGGTATGAGGACATGATCCCCTGGCAGTTGGCCGACCAGTGGCAGCGGCTCGCCGAGGCCGTGGATACGCCGGTATGCACGGGCGAGGATATCTATCTCAAGGAAAACTTCCTACCCCTCTTTGAACGGCGCGCCATTGCCGTCGCCCACCCGGACTTGGCCTCTTCCGGCGGGATTCTCGAGACCAAAAAGATCGGCGACTTGGCCCAGGATCACGGCATTGCCATGGCGTTGCACATGGCCATGTCGCCAGTGGCGGCGTTGGCTTCGGTGCATTGCGCCGCGGCGACGGAAAACTTCATGGTGCTCGAAAACCACTCGGTCGATCAGCTAGAACAGTGGAGCAGCTTGGTCGAGGGCTTGCCGGTGCCCCTGATTGAGGACGGGCACATTGCGGTGCCGGAGGGGCCGGGGCTGGGCTTTAGCGGCCTCAACGAAGAAGTGCTGCGGTCGTTTGCCGACCCAGAGCAGCCGGAGATTTTTGGCCCCACCGACGAGTGGGACGACGAGCGGCCCCACGACCGCTTGTGGAGCTAAAAATGGCCTACGACATCGCCGTGCTCAAAGGCGACGGCATCGGACCGGAGGTCATGGACGAGGCCCTAAAGTTGCTCAATGCGTTGGAGACTCCTGCTCTTGCCTTCGCCGAGTATCCGTGTGGTGCAGGGTGCTATCTGGAGCAAGGAGATCCGCTGCCGGAGGCGACGGTGGAAGGGTGCCGCCGGGCGGATGCGGTGCTGTTGGGAGCGATGGGGTTGCCGCACGTGCGCTGGCCGGACGGGACGGAGATGCGGCCACAAGTCGATTTGCGGTTCCAATTGGATCTGTACGCGGGGGTGCGGCCGATTTACCTCTATGCGGCCGCGCATACTCCGCTCAAAGGATTAGGGGCGGGCGATATTGATTTCGTCATCCTGCGCGAAAACGTCGAGGGACTTTTTGCCTCCATGAACGGCGGCATCCAGTTGCGCGGCGAAGTGGCCGTGGACTCTATGGTGATCACGCGAACCGGAACCGAACGGGTGGTGCGCTACGCCTTTGAGTTGGCGCGGCAACGCGGCCGGACGCCGATGAAGGTAACGTGTGTTGACAAGGCCAACGTCTTTCGCTCGATGGCCTTTTTCCGCAGCGTGTACGACGAGGTGGCCGCCGACTACCCAGACGTAGAACGCGACTACGCGTACATCGATGCGCTGAGCATGTACTTGGTGCAGCAACCGGCGGGATACGACGTGCTGGTAGCCGAGAATATGTACGGGGATATCATCTCGGACTTGGCCGCTGGTTTGGTCGGCGGTTTGGGGCTGGCTCCTTCGGGGGACATCGGCGAGGACGCGGCTGTGTTCCAACCGTCGCACGGCACGGCCCCGGACATTGCCGGGCAGGGGAAGGCCAATCCGGTGGCGATGATCTTGTCGGCGGCCTTGATGCTGCGCTGGTTGGGTCAGCAACACGGCGATCCGGTGGCTGTTGCGGGTGCTGAGCGGATTGAAAAGGCGGTGCGCGCGGTAATTGGCGATCAGGGCGTGGGGACGCCTGATTTAGGGGGTGCATTGAGCTGCCGCGAGCTAGGGGAGCGAATTGTCCAAGCGCTCTGACATGGACCGCCGGACCTTTCTCGGCTTGGGCCTAGGCGCGGCTGTGTGGCCTGCATTGGGCCGTGCTGTGCCCGTGCGGCCGGAGCGGGCGCGCCTGCGCGAGTTGGGCATTGTCATTGGCGAGTTGGCGACTGGCCCTCATAACGCCATCACTGATGTCGAGGGCGTGCAAGTCGGCCATCTGACACTGATTGAGGAGGGAGGTCCGGTGTGTACCGGCGTGACGGCGATTGTGCCGCGCACACCTTCGACAGAGCTCAGGTCGAGGCCCTCGTTTGCCGCGGATTTCACGCTCAACGGCAACGGCGAGTTGATGGGGGTAGGCTCGATGCGTCGCACGGGTCTGTTGGCCGGCCCCGTCCTTTTTACCAACACGTCCAGCGTCGGTGCGGTGTACGATGGGGCGGTGGAGTGGATGCTGGTGCGCGATCCCGACTTGTTCAAAAGCGACTTGCAGCCCGCGCCCATAGTCGGCGAGACGTGGGCTGCGTTTCTCCACGACGAAGTCGGGCGGCACGTGCGACCTGAACACGCGGTAGCAGCCCTCGACGCGGCACGAGACGGGCCGGTGGCCGAAGGCTGCGTTGGCGGCGGGACCGGGATGCGGGCCTATAGCTTTAAGGCCGGCATTGGCACGGCGTCGCGCAAAATTCCCTGCGGCGATCAGTTCTATACCGTGGGCGTGCTGGTGCAGGCGAATTTTGGCCGACGGCCCCAACTGCGCGTTGATGGCGTCCCAGTGGGCCGGGAGATTACCGACCTGATGCCTGCGCGCGGCGGCAAAAGCAAGTCCATGATCGCCGCGGTGGCCACGGACGCGCCGTTGATTCCGTTTCAACTCCAGCGCGTGTGCAAGCGGGTGGCTTTGGGCATGGCGCGCACGGGCGCGATTTCTACTCACGGCAGCGGCGATCTCTGGCTGGCGTTTTCCACGGCTTCTCCCGCGCCGCCGGACGCGCTCGCCATGCTATCTGATCGCTGGATCTCGGGTGTGTTCCAAGGGGTAATTGAGGCTACGGAGGAAGCCATTCTCAACTCGCTGACTACGGCCCACACCATGACCGGCCGCGGCGGCAATACCATCCACGCCCTGCCGTTGGACCGCCTAGTCGAAATCATGCGTGCATACGGCCGGCTTAAATAGCAGTCCTACATGATTTGCAAGGTGATCCGCAGATGGACGCAGATAGACGCAGCAGGGTAGAACAAGACGATCCACATCTCGGACGTTCAAGTCCTAAATGAATCGCACGCGCCTAGCGGGAGATGCGGCGGGGCCGCACAACGCCATTGTCGATGTGGCTGGAGTTAGCGTGGGCTACGTGGATATCCGCACGCCCGACCTTCGGCTGAGCTCAGGCGTTCGGCGAGCTCAGCCGAGCCGTCGAAGCCTGCACACCGGCCTTACTGCTATCGTCCCGTATCCGGCCTCGGTAGAAGAGCGCAAGCTGTTTATCGGTCGCTTCTCCATAGACGACGGCGACGCCATGAGCGGCCTGGGGGTCGCCGAAGACTTCGGCACCTTTTCCTCGCCCATTGTCCTTGCCCCGACCCCGGTCGTCGGCCGGGTGTACGAATCCTTAATTCGCCACAGCTTGGGCCGCGACACTGGACTATCGACCGTGGCTGGCTGGCCGCCGGTGGTCGTGGGGATCGACGACACGGCTGTCAACGACCCCGCGCTCGTGCGCAAGGTCCTGACGCACGCCCACGCAGACGAGGCGTTGGCGAGTGCTGGCAGCGTGGTGCCCACGGGCAATGCTGGAGTCGGCGGCGGATTGCAGGCCTTTGGCTACAAGGGCGGCGTCGGTACGGCCTCGCGCCGGGCCGGCGAATACGCGCTGGGGGTGCTGGCTGCGGTCAACGGAGGGCGCGAGTTGTATTGGGACGGTCGCGTCCTACCGGTGGGCGAGCGGACTGAGGGACCGCAGACCTTTGCCGCGGTCGTGGCTACGGACGCGCCCCTGATTCCGCGTCAACTAGAGCGGTTGGCTGGCCGCGCCGCACTGGGGCTGGCGCGGACGGGTTTGTGGAACCCGCATACGCGCGAGGGGCTCGTCCTCGCCTTTTCCACTACGGGCATTATCCAAGAGCCGGACGCACCTGTGAAGATAGTAGGAGAAGAAAAGCTCTATTCGCTCTTTGCCGCTGGAGCTGCGGCTGCCGAGGACTCGGTCGTCGATGCCCTCTTAGCCGCTGAGACGGTCGGAGATCTCAAAGCCATGCCGCAGACCGGCTGGTTGGAAGAGGGGGACGATTGAGCCGCAGCTTGCTCGACGATCAGGATGCGCTCAGCGCCTTCCGCGCTCGGCTCTTGGCTTGGTATCGCCAAAACAAGCGGCAGACGAGCTGGCGCGACAGCGGCAATCCCTATCACGTCTGGGTATCCGAGGTCATGTTGCAACAGACCCGGGTGGATCAGATGGCCCCTTATTTTGAGCGTTTTATTAGCGCATTTCCCACGCTTCAAGCGCTGGCCGCTGCTTCCGAGGACCAAGTGCTCAAGGTCTGGGAGGGTTTGGGCTACTATGCGCGAGCGCGCAACATGCACAAGGCGGCCAAGCGCATGGCCTTTGATTTAGGAGGCCGCATACCGGATACGTACCAAGAGCTGATCGAACTGCCGGGCATTGGCCAATACACGGCCGCGGCCGTCAGCAGCATTGCCTTTGATCGCGACCACCCGGTGCTCGATGGCAATGTAACTCGCGTGCTCTGCCGCTTGTTGCGGATTGAAGAAGAGCCGACCCGCGCCCACGTCAAGGCGCAGCTCATCGCTGCTGGAGAAGTCCTGCTGGCTCGGGGCGAGGCTGGCGACTTCAATCAGGCGATGATGGAGTTAGGGTCGCGGGTCTGCACGCCGCAAAGCCCTTCTTGTCCGACGTGTCCGGTCGGCGACTGGTGCCGGGCCAAGGCCGAACTAAGCGATCCGGCCACGCTGCCGCGCAAGGCACCTAGGAAACAGAGGCCGCATTATCAGGTGGCGGCTGGCCTGATTCGCAAGGGCGACGAGTTGCTAATTGCCCAGCGGCCGGCCGAGGGGATGCTCGGCGGCCTGTGGGAATTTCCCGGGGGCAAGCAGGAGCCCGGTGAATCCCTGCCCGAATGCTTGGTGCGCGAGATCCGCGAGGAATTGGGCATTGAAATCGAGGTAGGTGCGCGTCTGACGAGCGTGGATCACGCCTATTCGCATTTTAGCATCACCTTGCATGCTTTTGCCGCCCGCTATATAAGCGGCACTCCCCAAGCGTTGGGTTGCGCTGCTTGGCGTTGGGTTGCGCCGGAAGCGTTGGACGACTTCGCGCTGCCGCGAGCCGATCGCCGGATCGTGGAATTCATGCGACGAGACCAGCACTAGGTTATTAGATCGGATGAGGTAGTTCGGATCAATGGGTTTGCAAGATTGCTTGGAAGCCCCTATCATCTTCCCTGAGTGTTTTCTATACATCGGGATGTCCGGGTATTATCCAGAGATGAGGCGCACACTGGAGAGGACATATACAATGTATCAGCAGGCAACGGAAACTTTACCCATATTTATGCAATCCAAAGCAGACTGGAGAACGTATCGTGTCTAATGGAGAATGGAAGAGATGGTGGATTAGTAATGCTTGGGCACCAACGGGATTAGTGAAGAAAAAGTTCCGTATTGGCAATAAAGCTGATGATTTTCTCAGGCGAAATCGCCGTTTCAATGAAGAATACAACCGCTTAAAGCTCCGAGATAGAATGAAACCGGAAGATAGAAGTGAATCGATAAAAGCAATGTGGAAGTATTTTATCGAGCGAGAAATCAATATAAATTTAGAAGAGCCTAATGCACCAAAGAAATTGCGCGAACTGACTCTGCAAGACTTGGAGAAACGAGGATATGACAGATTCAGGAGTCATATTAGTAATCTAGATTTCTACGAAACATGGATAAAAAAACACGGTTCTATAATAAGTTTTCTGATATTTCATGTTTATCCTAGAGAAAAATACTGTAGGAAACATGCGCTGTTCCCCGAACAATTCTTGCATTCCAAAACAGGGGAGATAAATTTGCAGCGAATGGCCTATGTTATATCCGAAATTTATCTTTTTAATGAGGCTATAAATGGGAAATATACAAAGCAACAACTGAAGGAACAATTTGTCATATTGAGAGATGATCCAGATATTTTAAGTCGTAAGAATTTGCTGGACTACGGTATTAACGATAGGGACATTAGCCGCTTGAGTATCGGTAAGATAAGGGGTGCAGTTGCTAATATATTTGACCCTGAAATATCATCAACAGACAATGATCTCAATTGGAATAGTAACAGACTCAAAAATCAAAACCCAGATGTCAATTATGATGTTTGTCATTATTGTGGACGCGAACCGACAGATCTTCACCATCTAATACCCCGAAAAGAAGATTCTAATCTGATGTATCATAATGAAAACGTTATAGGATTGTGTGTTCAGGTACATGGATTTATCCATCGAAAACTGAAAGGAGATTTTAAAGAAAAATATGATCTGGCCAAACTTGAATGGAAGAGAGAACCGTCAAAAAGCAAGTTTGATTCGATTATGGATAAGATTCATAAAAAAGTTTGGCAGAGCAATCCCCATGGATGACGAACAGCACGATGTGCCTGATGCACAATCATATTCTATCAAGTCAGCGATCAGAGCCTAGGCAGTAACCGCCTTCTCGGTCGAGCCCTTTACTACATGACACCAGTTATAAGTTGCAGTGCAGTCTAGGTTATTCGTACGTTCAAGCACATCCTGTGTCAAGGAATCCTCTCGCTGTATCGGTATCAAGCTGACCTGCCGTCACGACTGTTGTGTGCGTTGATACAAACCCGTTCGGTTCACTTAAAAAGGATCGCTGTCACCCTATGAAGTCCCGCGCAGATGGAGCTGTTTGGTGAAAAAAAGTGAGTTGCTAGCCGAAGGCCGACGCCGCGCACCCGGACTGGTCTTACGCGGGCTGTGTATGGGCACGGCCGATGTGATTCCCGGGGTTTCCGGGGGGACGATTGCCTTGATTACGGGCATTTACGACGAGTTGGTCGGGACGATTGCCGCAGTCGATCAACGGCTCGTGAGTGCCTTGGTGCGGGGACGCTTGATCGAGGTGTTGCACCGCGTCAATGCTCCCTTTCTGGTGCCGCTGCTGTGCGGCGTGGGTTTGGCTATTGTCTCGCTGGCCAAGTTCATAACTTGGCTGCTGGCAGCGCATCCCCAGCCCGTATGGGGCTTTTTCACTGGATTGATCTTGGCCAGTGCGCTCGTGGTCGCTCGGCAGGTTGCCGGATGGGGGCCGGCGCAGTGGGGGCTGACGGTTGTCGGCGCAGTAGTTGGCTATGCCATCACTACGTTGGTGCCGGTCGAGACTGGGGTGGAGGGCTATAAGTTTGCGCTGGCTGGCATGGTGGCTATCTGCGCGATGATTCTGCCGGGGATTAGCGGCTCGTTTCTGTTAGTGGTCATGGGCAAATACAAGCAGGTGTTGACCGCGGTACACGAGTTCGATTGGGCGATCTTGGCCCTCTTCGGCATTGGGGGAGTTATCGGTCTGCTGGGTTTCTCTCGGCTGCTCAAGCACCTGCTGAGCCGCTTTCGCGCCGGCACCATGGCCTTTTTGGTGGGATTGATGTTGGGGTCCCTGCGCAAGGTGTGGCCGTTCCGCAACGCGCTAGAGGAAGGGAGCTACGAATGCGCGTGGCCGCAGGAATTCAACGGCGAGGCTTGGCTGAGCTTGGGATTGATTGCGGTGGGCGTTGTGCTGGTTTTGGCGTTGGAGCGGCTGGGCAGAAGGGGGTGAAACGCTTGCGGCTAGTCATCACGATGCGAGGTCAAAAGCATCAATCTGTCTTTTTACCCCATCAAGCGTGTCGCGGCCAGCTACTCGCGCAACATCGCTGGTGCTTGGACGATGTTTGAAGATGACGTACTCCACCCACTGGTTGCCGAGGAACTGAATCCCAAGGTGACTCTCATCATCGCCTTTCCAAACGGCGCGTAGATTTCCATTATCCACAAGTACCAGCCCCGCTTTTTGTGCAAAGGGTATCGACCTGATATACTGCCAAAAATCCCTTTCGGAAACCTCGTTCAGTACAAAGCCATCGTCCTCGGCGTCGCTGCGCAGTACTTCAATCCGGCGCGAATAGTCTTTGTGGATTTTTCGCGGATTTTCTTGTGTGAGCGACAGTTGTAGCCTCTGCTGGTTACTGGCGCGTGGTACTTGTTCGTATTGGACGGTAGAAGTTATTCCTTGGCCAGACGATTAAAGAAGCGGTGTTAGTGCTGGAGCGGCTGGCCGAAGGCGATGATCCTACGCTTCGTCGTGGATGACCTCAGTGATGCGGGCATTGAGCAACTTCCATCGCTGGCCGACTCGTTCGAGATCGCCCTCCATAATAATAGGTTCCCTAGCTTGGTGGGCCTGAACGGCTCGTCCGTAGTCGGAGTGTTGTAGGACAGCGGTGACGGATTGGTTTTGGCCATCTATATGCGCTCGCAGCGCAATCGTTCCGTCGGCTTCCGATTCGTCGCGCTTCATTCGCTGCACAAAACCAAATAGACGCACATTGGGTTCTGGCCCTCGTACCCGCAGCAACCGCGCAGCCTCGCGCAGGATAGGCGCATCACCCTGGGTGAATTGGACGGTATCTCGTGCGGTATGCGTCGGGCGGGTTTGCGCCCAAACTACACCGATGTCCAGAGTTGGAAAGGGGCCGATGAGTTTGACGAGAGACTCGCACAAGTTGGCACTGACGCCATTGCCTACCGAGCTGAAAAAGAACCCCATATCCCCCCTAGTGGCGCTCTCGGTGGCCTCGTGCGTCGTCCGCAATGCACCGACGAGGCGCTTGGTCACTTTCCGCTCTATCGGGTCGTCGTCCGAGGACCAATTAGCGGAGAGAGATGCCTGCATTGGCGGGGGCACTACCGGGGACAACAGCGCCACGACAAAGCTACCCTGTTCGGTTTGTCCCAAGCGCACCCGATCTAAGTAGTCACTGGCCTCTTTGTTTGCGCCCGGGCGGTAGATAGGGCGCGGATCCTTAAGCGAGCAGGCCGCGGCGAGCAGCAGGTCGCGTGCTCCGTCCATGAGGTTGACGCCGTCATTTACTGACACAGTGCCTGCGCGGTCGCCCTCGGTGGCTCGCACCCGGATCACGTCGCGGTCGGCGGTGACCAAGTCGCGGTATAGTGCGAGTTCATCCATTTCCGCGGCAGCGGCGAAGATCTCAATGAGGCGCGATACGACGTTGGCGTAGTCGCCGAGACTCTGCGTTCGGGGCAGGATAATCTCTGGCAGGCCGGTTGCCTGATATACGTCAGAGTGATCGCCAAAGGCTTCTGTTTTCTTCCAGCTAGCGGCGCGGGCGTAGGCCGATAGGGCAGCAGGGGAAACGGCCAGTAAGGCTTCTTTGTCGCGGATGTGGACTTTCATTGGAGCTTTCCTCTCCTCGATTGTTCCATCAAACGGCGGAGACTATCGACGTTGAACAGATTCTCGGTCGGAATTGGCACGGTGACCGATGACTGGTTTGTCGTTTCCTGAAATCCTCTCAGATTCAGCCAATAGGCTCGATGTCTCAGGACGAGTTCAGCGGTAGTGATAGTCATCCACTGAGCTTCATCATTCGGCAAGTCCAGCACCATGAGTATTCGCGGCGTCTGCGTCTCGCCCCGCAGTAAGTCGTAATTGCGACGATTAAGTGGGAAGCGAAAATAACCGTCATGGGACTGGCCAAGATTGATTGTCGCCTTCAACTGAAGCTCAAGGGCTGGTCGTTCCGTCCCGCCGGCTTGGATTCGCAGATCGACGCCGTCTCGATCAAAGTCATAGTTGGCTGTGAGATAGCCAGCGCGGGCGGCAACAGCCTGTGCATAGACCCGAGATAGGGCTTCTTCTTGGTCGGGAACCGTCAGTAATACGTCAGGCATAGGGCGGTCTCACGGCGGCCTATAGTAAAAATGTGGCCGTTCCGATGGACTTTCTCAAGGGTTACCTGCTTGCAAAAGCTGGAGCAGAAGGCAGTGACTGAGACTCAATTTTGCGAAAGATCGTCCTCTTCGCGCTTGGGAGCGGGGCCTATCTGCGGGCCGTCATCGGTATCGCGCAGGGCGTTGCGGGCGTCGTGGAAGCGGCGGATGCGACGCACAAAAATGAAGATCAGGCCCGCTAGTGCTACGTAAAGCAAGTACTGATAGATCGGCTCGGTCCAGCCCAGCACCACGGGCCAGAGGCTGGCGATGCAGAGCAAGATAAAAATATCCTCGATCAGCTTATGCCTTTTTTCTCGCTTGTCTTCTGGTTCAGGCGTCATCGGACAGGGCCTTGTAAATGGCGTAGTTTCTGAGGACTAGCTTGACGTAGAGGCGGGTTTCCTTGAAGGGAATGCGCTCGACGAAAGCGTCCGGGTCCTCGGAGGGAAAGGTCTTGAGCCACCGGCGGGCGTTGTGGGGACCGGCGTTGTACGCGGCCAAGCCCAGTTCAAAGCCCAAGTCCGCACCCGCGTCGTTCGTGAATTGGCGCATTTGGTCGCCGAGAAAGTAACTACCAAAGCGGATGGAGACGGCCGGGTCGAAAAGCGCGCTCAGTTCAAAGGGTTTCACCTTTAACCTCCGTGCGAGGTTGAGGCCGGTATGGGGCATGATTTGCATAAGGCCCCTGGCACCTGCCCGCGATACCGCTTTTTCGTTGAATGTGCTCTCTTGGCGAATTACCGACAGGACCAGATAGGGGTCAATTTTAGCCTCGGCCGCGGCCTCCGCAATCTCTTCCCAGTAGTAAGTCGGATAGATGCGCGACAGTTCCTCTGGGTCTTGCCCGTCAAACAGACGCAGCGATAGTCGCATAGCTTGGTCGCGATAGCCGAGGGCCTCGTAGTAGTCGCGGATGGCCTTTAGCGCAGTCTTGTGGCCCTTGTAGTCGAGGACGGCTTGCTCCATCTCGGCGACCGACCAGTCCCTTAGCCCCAATTGGTTCAACAAGCCAGCGCGCTCGAGGTGTGCTCTGTGCGCTAGCGCGGGAACGTCGTCTTGGCGGGGGTTGTCTGTGGGTCGCTTCTTGAGCTGGACCTGTTCTTTATGGCCCAACAGGACGGCGCGGGCCGAGTAGTAAGAGCGGGGAAATCCGGCGGCGGCGCGGCGATAGAACGCGGTGGCGTCCTGTGTCTGGCCCAGCCGCTCTGCGCTTTTTCCAGCCCAGTACAGGGATTGATCGATGATGTGGGGCTGGCGCGCCTGCTGACTCGCGCGTTCAAAAGCGGCAAGGGCTTCGGAGTATTGCTCTTGGCAATAGAGCGCGAAGCCAACGCTCCAACGCGCTTCGTCGCCGTAATCGGTTTGCGGATAGTGCTCGGCTAGGCGGCCATAGAGCGTTGCGGCGCGGGCGAATTGGCTTTTGCGCTCGACGGCTTTGGCGGCCTGCCACAGAGCATCGTCGGCCAAGTCGTGCTGGGGGTAGCGCTTGGCAAAGTTCGCATAGGCCGCAATGGCCTTGTCTTCGCGGTTTTTGCGGACCGAGAGGCTGGCGATTCGATACAGGGCCGCTGGGCTGCCGTAGCGCTTGTGAACCGTGCGAAAAACTTGCTCGGCCTTGGTGTAGTGCCCCGCAGACTGGTGGGCCCGGCCGAGCATGTAATGAGCTTGGGCGACGCGCTGGTCGCCGCTGTGTTGGCGGATGAAGTTCTGAAAGCTCTTGATGGCTTGGTTGTACCGCTTGTGGCTGTAATAGGTGTACACCTTGGCATAAGCCGTGCGGGCGTCGAGCTTCTTTGGCAAGTGCGACAGGCTATTGCGGGCGTGCTTGGAGCTGGGGTGGTTTTCCAAAAGCTCTAAGCGCCACTTTTGCGCCCGCGCAGGATCGTGCTTTTGGCTGGTGGTTGCGAGCAAGTAGAGGACCCGCGCTGGATCAGTGCCCTGCGAGAGTTGCTCCTTGTACAGGGCAAGGGCTTTGGCAGGTTGGCCAGCGGTCCGGTAAAGAGAAGCCAAGTGAATGCTAGCTGGGTTGCGGAGGAGCGGATTAGTCGAGGTGGCTAGGAAATTTTCGTACTCGGCGATGGCGTCGTGCGTCTGGCCCATGTCCTCTAGAGAACGGGCTATCCAGAAGCGGCGGTAGTCGTCCAAGGCCGGTAGGTCAAGGTCGCGCAAGCGGTCGTATGCGCGGCTTGGCTCTTTGAGCATGCGCTCGCAAAACGCCCGCTGGAACTCGAGGTGTGCTCGGTTGGTCGGCTCGTGTTGGATCGTGTCTAGCGCGGTGAGTTGGGGATAGGCGAGATCGCAGCGGTCTTCGGCGATCAGCACGGCGATTGGGCTGGGCGGCTCCGGTGTGAGGGCCTTGGGTTGCGGCGCGGGGGGAGGCTGAGGGGGTTCCGAAAAGTAGAAATAGACTGCTGGCAGTGAGACCACCAAGCTTAGGGATATAGTTATCCAAACCCATTTGGCTTTGTTGGTCATTGGTCTTATGGTGGTTTGAGGTGGGTGATTATTCGGGTGCGCTAGCGGCGCATCCTTTCTTTTAAAAATACAATAGTATCGCAGCGGGCCAAGAGGAAAATCGAACAGGGCCAAGGAGGGGCAGGTAAAATGAAGAAACGCGATTATGCGAGTTTGTTGCGCCGTCTGCAGGCGGTGGGGTCAGCGCAGCTAGTGGCTGAATGCGGTGGGTATCCAATTTACTCTATAGAGCTAGGGAGCGGTACTGAGGCGCGCATCCTACTGACGGCTGGGTTGCACGGAGACGAGCCAGCCGGGCCAGAAGCCGCGTTGCGCTTTGCCGAGGAGTTGAGTCCGCGCCTTGCCCAGCGTTGTCAGTTCCTGATCTTGCCCTGCCTCAATCCGCACGGCTATATCTACAATACCCGCGAGAACGAAGCTGGCGTGGATTGCAATCGGGAGTTTGGCGGCGATGCGGTCCCGCTGGTCGCTCAGGTTAAGGCGTTTCTAAGCGGTCGGCGCTTTGATTGCACGCTGGACTTTCACGAGGACTGGGAAGCGGCGGGGTTTTACTGCTATGAGGCCAAGCGCGACGAGCAGTGGCTTGGGCCGGCCATCGTCGAGCAAGTGCGCGCGGTGATGCCCATTGACGGCGAGGCCGGCGAAAACGACAAGGTGATTGCCGAAGGTGTCTTCCTGATTGACCCGGAATGGGGTGAGGCCGGGTTGGCACCCTATTTGTACGCGCATCACACCGAACATGCGCTGATCAGCGAGACGCCCAGCGAATGGCCGCTAGCGGTGCGGGCGGAGGCGCATCTTAGGGCGTTGGAGGTCGTGCTTCAGCGGCGTTTGGGCGCGTAGAGGTGTGTGCTCTGGCCGTAGTGGCTTTCGGCCGCTTCCATGAGGGTTTCGGAGAGCGTGGGATGAGGGTGGATCGAATGCTGGACATCCGCGGCGAGTGCGGCCATTTCCACGGCTAGGACGCCCTCGGCGATCAGCTCGCCCGCGCCGCTGCCGGCAATGCCCACGCCTAGAACCCGGTCGGTCTGAGGATCGATGAGCAGCTTGGTGAGGCCGTCATTTGCGCCTTGGGTCATGGCACGGCCAGAAGCCGACCAGGGAAAGCGCACGACCGCGACCGAGCGGCCTTGCTGTTTGGCCTCTTCCTCAGTAAGGCCGCACCAAGCGATTTCTGGGTCGGTATAGACGACGTTGGGAATGGCGTGGGGCGCGAATACCTGTTTTTCGTGTCCAGCCACGACCTCGGCGGCTAGGCTTCCTTGGTGGGCAGCCGTGTGGGCGAGGGCCGCGCCTACGAGGTCGCCGATGGCAAAAATCGATGGCTCGACTGTGCGCAGTTGGTCATTGACTTGGACGTAGCCGCGCTCGTCGAGGCCGACGGCGGTGTGTTCCAAGCCCAAGTCTTGGCTGTTGGGAACCCGGCCCACGGCGAGCAGGATTTTGGCGTAGGTCTTGGAAAAGCTCTGGCCGTAGCTGTTTTGTAGTTCTACCGCTAAGCCATCGTCGCTCTCGGCGAGTGCGGTTACTTGGGTGTTGAGCATGATCTCGTCGAAGCGCTCGGCGGCCGTGTTGTGCAGGGGTTTGACCAAGTCGCGGTCGGCCGGGGGAATTAGCCCGGGGAGCATTTCGACGACCGAAACTTGGGTCCCCAGCGCCGCGTACACCTGCCCTAGCTCCATGCCGATGATGCCGCCGCCGACGACGAGCATGGAGGCGGGGATGTCGCGGAGTGCGACGGCCGCGGTCGAATCCATGATGCGATCGCTCGGCTGGTCAAAGAGCGCGGGCACGGCTGGGCGCGACCCAGTGGCGAGGATGGCGTGTTCGAACTGCAAGGAGCCTTGACTGCCATCGGCTTTGTCGATTTGCAGGGTGTGGGAATCGACCAGGCGGGCGCGGCCCTGCACGTAGGTCAGCTTGCGCGCCCTGACGAGCTGACCCAAGCCCTGCGTCATCTTGGCTACTACTTCGTCCTTCCAACTCCGCAACTTGTCGAGGTCGATCTCAGGTTCGGCGAATTGGATGCCCCAGTGCTCGGCCTCCTTGGCTTCGTAGAGGAGCTTGGAAATGTGTAGGAGGGCCTTGGAGGGGATGCAGCCTCGGTAGAGGCAGACGCCGCCTGGATGGGCCTCGGGATCGATCAGGGCAACATCCAACCCCAAGTCCGCGGCCTTAAAGGCGGCTACATAACCGCCCGGACCACCGCCGATGACCGCTAGCTGGGCCTTGTCCATAGCCGCCTCATCCTTCCAAGAGTGCGATAAAGGGGTCTTCCAATGCCGTGCAAATCCAGCGGAGAAAGCGCGCGCCATCGGCCCCGTCGATCAGGCGGTGGTCGTAGGACAGCGACAAGGGCAGGAAGGTGCGCGGCTGAAGCTGGCTGTCGATATAAGCGGGTTCGATTTGCGAGCGCGCCACGCCAAGGATGGCCACTTCGGGCGGATTGACGATGGGTGTAAAGGCGGTGCCGCCCATGGTGCCGACATTGCTGATGGTCATGGATCCGCCCTGCATGTCGGCCGGCCCGATTTTGCGCTCGCGCGTCTTTTGCGCCAGCTCGCTTAGCTCGACTGCCAATTCGATGATGTTCTTTTGGTCCACGTCGCGCACCACCGGTACGAGCAGGCCGTGGGGGGTATCGACGGCGATGCCGATGTGGAAGTAGCGTTTGTAAACGACTTCCCGCTGGGCTATGTCGATGCTGGCGTTGAACTGCGGGAACACCTTGAGGGCGATGCCGAGTACTTTGATGAGGATCGCGGTTGGCGTCAGCTTGCCGCCGGCTGCTTCGGCCTTTTTGCCGTATGCTGCGCGCCACTTTTCCAAGCTGGTGATGTCGGCTTTGTCGAATTGGGTAACCTGCGGGATGGTGGCCCAAGCCTGCGCAAGGCGCTCGGCGGTTATCTCGCGCACTTTGGTCATGGGCTGGCGCTCGACAGCGCCCCACTGGCTGAAGTCGGGCAGCGGTGTGGTCGGGGCGGCACCTCGCGCTGCATGCAGCTTTTTTGAGTACGTCTTGACGTCGTCGATTGAGATCCTGCCGCCCGGCCCCGAACCTTGGACTTGTGCAATATCGACGCCGATCTCGCGGGCTAGGCGTCGCGTCGATGGCGCGGCTGGGACGGGGCCGTCTGTAGGTGTAGGGGCAGGTTCGGGAGGGGTTTCTTCGGCAACCGGAGCGACCGCTTGTTCTTGTGGGGTCGGTTCCTCTACCGGTACAGGCGCTGGGGGTGCTTCCTCGGTGGCTAGAGGCGTTTCTTCGACGGCTGGGGCTGCGGCCCCCTCGACTTCGAGGATGGGCTGCCCCACAGCAATGGTGTCGCCTTGTTGGACGAGAATTTCGGTAACGGTACCGTCTATGGAGGAGGGCACTTCAATGACGGCCTTGTCAGTTTCAAGCTCGATGACGGTCTGGTCTTCGGCGAGGCGGTCGCCGACGGCGACGAGGATGCGGATCACATCGCCACTTTCGATATTTTCTCCCAAGTCGGGCAGAGCAAATTGTACGGGCATAGGGTAGTCTAAACTCACAGGTAAATGGGATTGGGTTTTGCCGGGTCGATCTCTAGGTCTTTCATGGCTTGGGCGACCACGTCGTTTTCGATCTGCCCCTCGCGCGCCAGTGCGCTCAAGGCTCCTAGGGCGATGAAGCGGTAATCGACCTCGAAGTGGTCGCGCAGGGCCTCGCGGATCTCGCTGCGGCCGAAGCCATCGGTGCCGAGGGAAACGGGCGGGTTGGGAAACCAGCGGGCAATGGATTCTGGGAGGGCCTTGACGTAGTCCGAGGCCATGACGTACACGCCGCGCTCCTTGGCTAGGCATTGTTCGATGTAGCTGAGACGGGGCTTTTCGCCGGGGTGCATACGGTTCCAACGCTCGGCATCGAGCCCGTCGCGGTGCAGGGCCTTGTAGCTGGTGATGCTCCAGACATCGGCGCTGACTTGGTATTTTTCTTCGAGCAGGCTCTGCGCTTTGAGGGCGCTGTTGATGATTGCGCCGCTGCCGAAGAGGTGGGCCTTGAGTCGGGCGCGTTTCTTGGCCGAGGGCTTGAACTTATACATGCCCTTGAGAATGCCTTCTTCGACGCCGTCGGGCATCTCCGGCATAGAATAGATATCGTTTTCGACTGTCAGGTAGTAGAACACGTCTTCCTGCTCGACGTACATGCGGCGAATACCCTCGCGGATGATGACGGCGATCTCGTAGCCAAAGGCCGGATCGTAGGCTTCGAGATTGGGCACTGGATAGGCCAACAGGTGGCTGTGCCCGTCCTCGTGTTGCAGCCCCTCGCCATTGAGCGTGGTGCGCCCGGCCGTGCCGCCGACCATGAAGCCCTTGACCCGCATGTCGCCGGCTAGCCAGACCAAATCGCCGATCCGCTGCATCCCGAACATTGAGTAGTAGATGAAGAAGGGAATGGTGTTGACGCCGTGGGTGGCATAGGCCGAGCCGGCCGCGATAAAGGAGGACATAGAGCCGGCCTCGGTGATGCCCTCTTCGAGTATCTGGCCGTCTTTGGCCTCTTTGTAATAGGTGATGACGTCTTTATCGACCGGCTCGTATAGCTGGCCTAGACTCGAATAGATTCCGAACTGGCGGAAGAGCGGCTCCATGCCGAAGGTGCGCGATTCGTCGGGGACGATGGGGACGATTAACTGGCCGATTTGCTTGTCTTGCATGAGTTTGCGCATAACTGCGACAAAGGCCATCGTCGTGGCAAACGCACGCCGTCCCGAGCTTTTTTTGAATTCTTCCCACAGCGTTTCCGGCGGCATAGCCAGCGGCGGGGCCGTTACCTGCCGCTGGGGCACGTAGCCGCCGAGGCTTTCTCGCCGCTGGCGGATGTACTGGATTTCTGGACTATCGTCTGGGGGCCGGTAGAACGGCGTCTCCGCGACTTCGTCGTCCGAGATGGGGATGCCGAAGCGGGTGCGGAAAAGGCGGATTTCGTCCTCGTTGAGCTGTTTTTGCTGATGGGTGATGTTCTTGCCCTCGCCGGCCTCGCCCATGCCATAGCCCTTGATGGTCTTGGCGAGGATGACGGTGGGTGCGCTCTTGTGGGCGATGGCTTGCTGGTAGGCGGCATAGACCTTTTCTGGATCGTGGCCGCCGCGCCGCATTTTCTGTAGTTGTTCGTCCGAGTAGGACTCGACCATGGCGGCTAGTTTGGGGTCGGTGCCGAAGAAGTCGTGGCGGATGTAGCTGCCGTCGGAGACCGAGTACTTCTGGTACTGGCCATCTACTACCTCGTTCATGCGCTGGGCCAAGCTGCCGTCGGCGTCTTGTTCCAAGAGCGGATCCCAGTCGTCGCCCCAGATTACTTTGACGACGTTCCAGCCAGCGCCGCGGAAGATCGCTTCGAGTTCTTGTATTATCTTCCCATTGCCGCGCACCGGGCCGTCGAGGCGCTGGAGGTTGCAGTTTACTACCCAGATGAGGTTGTTGAGCTGTTCGCGCGCAGCGAGAGTGAGCGCGCCCAAGCTCTCGGGCTCGTCGCACTCGCCGTCGCCCAAAAAGGCCCACACCTTGCTGTCGTCAGCGGACTTGAGACCGCGGTTTTCGAGGTAGCGGTTGAAGCGCGCCTGATAGATCGAAAGGATGGGGCCTAAGCCCATAGACACGGTTGGAAACTGCCAAAAGTCCGGCATCAGCCAAGGGTGCGGATAGGAGGCGAGGCCACCGCCTTCTTGCAATTCGCGGCGGAAGTTTTGCAACTGATGCTCGTTGAGGCGCCCTTCGACGAAGGCGCGGGCGTACATGCCGGGGGAGGCGTGCCCTTGGAAGTATATCTGGTCGCCGGGATGGCTGTTGCTGGGGGCGCGAAAAAAATGGTTGTAGCCGACCTCGTAGAGGGTGGCTGAAGAGGCGTAGGTCGAGATGTGGCCGCCGACGTTGGAGTCGTGATTGGCGCGCACGACCATGGCCATGGCGTTCCAGCGCACGATGCTTTTGATCCGCCGCTCAATCTCGCGGCTGCCCGGATAGGGCGGCTGCTGATCGCGGGGAATGGTGTTGATGTAGGGCGTATTGACGCTGAAGGGCGTACCGACGCCGGCTTCTGCGGCGTGGGTTTGGAGCTGTTGCAGGAGCTTGAGGACCTGTGCAGGCGTTCTATGGGCCAGCACGTAATCGAGGGATTCGAGCCACTCGCTCAATTCGGCTTGTAGTTCTTGGGCGTTGCTCATGGCTGAAATAATTCCTTTGCGTAGGCCGTTTTATAGGTTGCGGATTCAACTTGTAAGTGCAATTTCGCCATGTTTAGCTTGCGTTCCTGTTT
>VXOR01000057.1:92047-94378 GCA_009840005.1 Gemmatimonadota bacterium | reverse complement strand
ATTCATCTCGAGCATTAAGCTCTAAATCCCGCATTTCTCACCAAGAGCCGGATGATCGCTGGAATGACGTTCCGCGATTTGTTCGGTGTTGGGCTGGCCGCAGTCTGTGCGGCTCTGCCCTAGCCTCGCGTCGTAGGGCTGGCGCTTTCGCCGCGAGGCATTGGTCTGTACGCCAGAGTGTGTTCTGGAATCATTCCCCTCTCACCTTCGCCGCTTATTTCGGCCAACCGGCGGCTCTCCGTAGCCTCCGCAGTAAGCCATTACTCTAACTCAAGGAGTTTTTTCATGAAGCTATTCGCCTTCGTCGTGTTTGCCTTAGCGGCCTGCTCAGGCCAAGAAGATAGCTCTAACCCTTCTAATCCAAGTAGCTCTGATAGTAATCCAACAGAATCTTGTCTGACCTCAGACGATTCTGACGTTAGAGCCAAACAAGCCAGAATAGCAGAAAAACTGTTCGGCTTAGAGCCATGTGAAGCTGATAACTTGACTCACTATGACTACAATAACTACATGGCCCGCCCTCATAATGATACGGACAAATGTGACGGCTATTATGGTGGTCACTCAGGATGGGATGTTCAGACTAAAAGCGTAGCTGGCGACAAAACAGCGGACGAAGAATTTTACTCTTTGACATCAGGGGAGGTAATTGCCCTATACGACGAAGATCGTGACCCCAAAGATCTTGGCAAGATCGGTGTTCACAATGCCACAGATAACACAACTACACTGTATCTCCATGCTCGAGACATTTATGTATCTGAAGGACAGACTGTTAATGTAGGCACTCCTTTAGGGATACAAGGAAATGTTGGACTAGTATTAGATCCTAGCGATACGAATACGAACGAGCATGTGCATGTTGAGGTCAGAGATGGAGAGTCGGTATATGCAAGTTGTGGTGCTGGCGCGACGAAGGATCCGAACATAGATCCGATTGGTTATCTCTATAAAGCAATGCAGGTGCAGTGATGAAGTCGTTAATCAGCAGTCTCATCGGCTTAGTGTTAAGTGTCAGCGTCAGCGCCGAGCCCCTCATTGAGGGGCGGGTGCGGCTGGATTCTGGAGCACCTGTGGCCGACGCACAGGTGCGGATATTCGATATGAGCAACCTGCGGCAGGGAGCCATTGCCCGCGCCACGACTGATGGAACCGGGTATTTCGCGCTGCCTTTGGCGGCCCTGACGGAACGGGCGTTGCCGCAGCGGTTCGCCTTGGGTCAGAATTATCCCAATCCGTTCAATCCCTCGACGATCATTCCCTATCAACTAGCGGCTGCGGCTGCGGTGCGGCTGGAGGTGTTCAACCTGTTGGGGCAGCGCATTGCGACGCTGGTGGATGGGGAACGGTCGGCGGGGTTTCACACGGCGACGTGGCACGCCACGGATGCGGCGGGTCGGGCGGTAGGAGCCGGGGTGTACATCTACCGGATGACGGTGGCGGCGGAGAGCCAGACCGGGCGGATGGTGCTGATTGACGGGCAGGCGGGTGTTGCAGCGGGTGGGGCGGCATCTGTTTGGTCGGGCGCGGCCGGCGACGGCGGGCCTACTGGAGCGAGTGAACAGTACGGGTTGATCGTTTCGGGTAGTGGGTTGATTCCCTATGCGGATCCGGCCTTTCGCGTTGAAGCGGGCATGGCTCCGGTGGAGTTGGTGGTGTCGGCAGGGCAGTATTCGGCGGGCAAGGCCACGGACGACGATTGTGCCCTTTGCGACCTGTTCGAGTTCAACGACGACGACGAGGGCCCCGGTCCTAGCGGGAAGGCTCTGGCGACCCTCGACGCGCCTGCTGCGCCGACGAACCTGCGCTTTGAGGCGGTGACTGATTCGTCTTGCACGGTGCGCTGGGATGCGGCTGAGGGGGCCACCGACTATGATGTCAACTACAAGCCGGCCGACGGCGGGAAGTGGACCAACGAACCGCATAGGGGGACGAGGCTCTACACCACGATCTACGATCTTGAGCCGAATACAGAGTATCGCTGGGCGGCCAGAGCCGAGAATAGAGATGGAGCCTCTGAATGGGTTTTCGGGCCGAATTTTACGACGTTGCCAGACCCAGACCATCAAGAGGGACAACAAGAGGGACAAGATAGCGATGTGGTGACCATCCCCGATGCCGGACTGCGGGCGGCGATTAACGAGGTGTTGGGCAAGGCCAGCGGTGCGACGATTACCAAGGGTGAAATGGAGACGTTGACCCACTTGATTGCGCATAAGGCGGGCATCCGCAATTTGACCGGGCTGGAGTTTGCCACCAACCTGAAAGTGCTGGAGCTTCGTGCCAGCCGCATTTTGGATGTGTCGGCGCTTTCGGACTTGACCAACCTGA
>VXOR01000057.1:91136-92037 GCA_009840005.1 Gemmatimonadota bacterium | reverse complement strand
CCGCATTTTGGATGTGTCGGCGCTTTCGGACTTGACCAACCTGAAAACGCTGTATCTTGCGGGCAACCGCATTTTGGACATTTCGGCACTTTCCGGCCTAACCAACCTGGAAACGCTGCGGCTTGGTTCCAACCCCATTTCGGATATCTCGGTGCTTTCGGGCTTGACCAACCTGACCGAGCTGTATCTTGGTTCCAATCTCCTGAGCACTTCCTCTATCAACGAGCATATTCCCGCCTTGCAGGCCCGAGGGGTTGCGGTAACGTTTGATCTAACGCCCTACGATGACGATCCCACGCCTGTGACGGACGATCCCACGCCCGTGACGATCCCCGATGCCAAACTGCGGGCGGCGATTGCGGCGGCGTTGGGCAAGGCCAGCGGTGCGCCGATCACCAAGGGTGAAATGGAGACGTTGACCTACTTGTTTGAGTGGAGGGCGGGCATCAGCGATTTGACCGGACTGGAGTTTGCTACCAACCTGGAAACGCTGGAGCTTTTTGGCAACCCCATTTCGGATATCTCAGCACTTTCGGGCTTAACCAACCTGAAAAACCTAAATCTTGGCGACAACCCGATCACAGACTTCTCAGCACTTTCGGGCTTGACTAAGCTGGAACGGCTAGGGCTTAGAAGGGTCCACTCCAGCAACCCGCTCACAGACTTCTCGGTGCTTTCGAGCTTGACTAACCTAGAAGACCTGCAGCTTGGGCAAAACTATATCACAGACCTCTCGATGCTTTCGGGCTTGACCAACCTGAAAAACCTAGACCTTTACGGCAACCAGATCAGGGACATTTCGGTACTTTCGGGTTTGACTAAGCTGAGAGGCCTCTTTGTTGACGGCAACGAGATCAAGGACATTTCGGTGCTTTCGGGCTTGACTAAGCTGGAACGGCTG
>VXOR01000057.1:0-91126 GCA_009840005.1 Gemmatimonadota bacterium | reverse complement strand
TCGGTGCTTTCGGGCTTGACTAAGCTGGAACGGCTGTTTCTTAGCAACAACCGGATCACAGATATCTCGGTGCTTTCAGGCTTGACTAACTTGCGGCACCTGTTCCTGCAGTTAAACAACTTCACGGACATCTCGCCGCTGCGGAACTTAGCCAACCTGACATATCTGGATCTTCAAGCAAACCCCCTAGTCTACTCGGTCGCCGATAACGATTATATTCTTGCCCTTATGACCCGCGGAGCTCAGGTAGTCTTTGACCTGCCACCCCGCGAGAGCGACTTCGACATCGAACTTGTTTTTCTCTCTCCCTACACTGATGAGCAAAAGCGGGCGATCCAATATGCGGCTAGACGGTGGGAGTCGATTATTACGGAGGATCTGCCGGACCATGAATTTACTCAGGGCTGGTCGGGTGCGTGTGGAGATCAGTCGTACGAGATTCCTGCCGGGGAGCGGATAGACGACCTGCGGATCTATGTGATAGAACAACTTAGTTCGTCCGGTCATCACTGGGCTTCGTTAACAATGACGCGTACTACTCCCCATCTACCGCTCTTAGGCTGCATATCGGTCTCCGGGAATAATGGTCATGTGGCACTCCACGAGATAGGACACATACTGGGGATTGGGACACTTTGGTTCGACTTTATCCAGAATCCGCCTGGCGACCCTCACTTCAACGGTCCGCTGGCAATTGCCGCGTTTAACAAGGCCGGCGGACGGAACTACACGGGGGCAAAGGTGCCGGTGGAGATAGAGGGGGGCGGGACCAGTATCCACTGGAGGTCTCCCCAGATGATTGGCGAAGTCATGGCTGGCGGCGGATCGATCTCCGCGATCACGGTTCAGGCCCTAGCCGATCTCGGCTGGGTCGTCGATGTCACGCAGGCGAATCCATATATCCTACCTAGTGCCGCTGCCAAGGCCAGTGCGAAGGTCGCGGCCCCATCTACTCATGCAGATCATGCAGAGCCGGAGTGGTCGTGCGGTGTGGGCGAACAGCGAGAGCCGATTTACGTGGTTGACCAGCAGGGGCGCATCATCCGCACCATAAACCCCTGAAATGCGCCGAGCAGATTGGGGACCGTGGCTTTGATTTGAGGGATGGCCGCCTGATGGGGCGTATAGTACCGTCCTTGCGAGCGGTGCCGAAGCTGTTGTGCGGCGTTGGTCTCGATTTACGTGGAGGATCCGCAGGGGCGCATCTGCACCCTAGACGACTGATAGCGGCCCAGCAAAGCGCCAATGAATTCGTAGAACAGGGCGATCAGCCTCCTTACCGCTCCTGCCTGAGCCGATCCAGCAGGCGGCCTGTCCCACCAAGTAAAGTGGCAGCGAGAGCAAGGTCATTTCCACGCGCTGCCGCGTTCCGCTCACTTGGTGCCGGATGGACTGGACAGTGGGCGGATTGAGGTCGAGCATGGGGCGCGGATCCCAAACAGCCGTCAGTCTCAGAAGGACTTCCGTGCCGCCTTGATCCTACTCATAGATTCAGCGCATCCGGCGCAGCAAGGCACGTTGGACGATTTGAGTGCGGCGGTGCAGGAGTTTACTCATGCTGGCCCCTCCGACGACCCTTTCAATTTTTGGGAAGCCACCGGCGGTCGGGCGACGCTGACGATGGACGGATTGTCGGCGTACCGCAGGTCGGGCCGGGCGAGCAAGCCAGTCGTATCGTATCGCATTGTCGAGCCTGTCCCCAACGAGGACGGGCATATCGGCTGTGTGCCGATGGACGATGCAGCCGAGGCGGGCAAGTGGATGGTCGCCCCGTCGGACAAAGGCAAACGGTAACGCTACTTGGGTACCCGTCTGTATCTCAACGGGTTCCAAGCAAGCAAAATTGCGGGTACCTCGCACTAGTAGATCGAGTTGCCGACCGTTCCTAATGCCAAAGGCCGCCGGATTCCAACCCCGGCGGCCTTTGCGTTGACACCCTACCTTGACATCCCGGTGCGTATCGCGGAACGTTGGTAGGGTATGGCCGACTTTGATATTGTTTCCAAGTATTTGGTGCATCACTACCCCGACGATTTTGCCCGCTTTGCTCTCGCCGACCGGGCGGCCAGCGGATTGGATACAGACTTGTGTCCGCGAGGTGCAGGCGCAGCCGCTGGATCGGGCGACGTGCAGTCAGGCCACACTTGTTGTGGCCTTCAGGCCGATTGTCTGGCCGGCATGTCGCTTTTGAGCGGGTTGGTGTATGCGCGAGAAACCGTTTCTGCCATTTTATTCGAGGAGGGCCTAATGGATATTATCCGCGAATCACCCGTTGCCCAATACCTGACCCAACAAGGCATTGAGCAAGGGGGCCGAGAACGCGCCATTGAAGATCTGCTCGCCGTGCTGGAGATTCGCTTTGCGCTCGATGCGGCGAATCCGTTGGCCGCTCGCATACGGAGCATGGAGGATTTGCAGCGTCTCAAGCAGTTGCATCGGGCGGCGGTCCAAGTAGAAAGTCTGGAGGCATTCCAGCCCCTCCTAGACGCCGACGAATAGGGCCGGCACATCAATTATTCCGCGCAACCAGCCGTGCGCCGCCGTGCGTTTGAAGAGTTGGTGGAAAAGGCCCTCCGGCGCCTGCCGGAAGAGTTCCGCCAAGCACTGGAAAACCTAGCCATCGTCGTCGAGGATTGGCCCGACCCTGAGCTGGTAGAGGAGATTACCGGCGATCCAGAAGAAGTGCTCTACGGGCTTTTCACGGGCACGCCTCTGCCCGAGCGCCGCCTCGAAGACAGCGGCGACCTGCCGCCGGTAATTGCGCTCTATCAGGGGCCTTTGGAGGAGGACTTTCCCGATCAGGGCGAGTTGGCGCGGGAGGTGGAGACCACCTTGGTACACGAGTTGGCGCACTTTATGGGCTTTGACGAAGACGCAGTTAGAAAATACGGCTATGAATAGCACCCACTTGCAAAAAGCCCTCGACGAGCGCGATTTAGACGCCTTGGCGACCTTGCTACGCCAGCCGCCGCACTTGGTGCACCACCACGTCGAATGCGCGAACGGACAAAGCTATACCCCCTTGCAGTACGCCGACCGCATCGATGCTAGCTTGGATGCCATGCGCCTGTTGGTCGAATTCGATGCCGATGTGGGCGAGTTGAACGAAGCGCTCTTTGGGTGCTGTGAGAACCACAATCTAGAGCACATGCAACGTCTGTTAGAGCTGGGCGTCCACCCCGACGACGCGTACAACGAAGGCTGGGACTGCCGCGTCCTCTACGGGCTTTTGCAGACGTACCACCGCTCGCCTCCTGCCCATCTGCACGCCTGTGTCGAAGCGCTCATCGAAGCAGGGGCTACCTTTGAGGACGGGCCGACGATGGATATTCACCGAGGCCGGCTCGACCAACTGGAGCAGCGCCTCGACCGCTGTCCCGACTTGATCTCGACGCGCTTCTGGCTCGACTATGGCGACCATCTCACGCTGCGGGGTGTCACCCTCCTGCACGTGGCGGTCGAATATCACGAGTTGGATGCCGTGCACTTGCTGCTGAAACGCGGGGCCGATTTGGATGCCCGCGCCGAGATCGGCCGCAACGGCGTGGGCGGTCAGACGCCCCTCTTCCACGCCATTGGTGCCAACCAAGGGACGGGGTGGGAGACCTTTGAGCACCTGTTGGACCAAGGAGCAGACTTGACGGTTAGAGCACGCATTCAGCGCAATCCGGCGGCTGACGACAAGGTGATGGACTGCATCCACAAGGGGCAGGACCACTTTTTCCCCGAGGTCGAAGAACTCACGCCGCTGGGCTATGCCCTGCGCCACGAATCCAGCCCGGCTTGGCGCGCCACACCACGCGAAGTGGCCCGGCTGCGGGCACTGCATGCTCCGGCGTAATCTCGCCGCGCTTGGGCTGTTGCTCCTATCGGCGATATGGTTTAATTTTTAGCCTGTTTTACTTCGATATAGATGCCTCATTTTATGCCGGTTGAGAAGGCAAGAATCGTCCCTTGTACGGGGCGTGAATTGAAACCTTTCCCACCACCAAAAGGTCGCCCCCGTGCGGGGGTGTGGATTGAAACGTGAATGTACCTAACCACGACATACTAATCGTAGGCGGCGGCGGTGCGGGTCTGCGGGCGGCAATCGCCGCCGTCGAACTCGATCCGAACCTCAGCGTCGGCTTGGTGTCCAAAGTGTACCCGATGCGCAGCCACACGGTGTCAGCCGAGGGCGGCTCCGCAGCGGTGATACGCGACGACGACAGCTTCGACGGCCATGCCTTCGACACCATCAAGGGCAGCGACTTTCTCGCCGACCAAGATGTAGTCGAGATCTTCGTCAAGGAAGCCCGCGACGAGTTGATTCAATTGGAGCATTGGGGCTGCCCTTGGAGCCGCGACGACGACGGCCGGATCAGCGTGCGCGCCTTCGGCGGCATGTCGGTCAAGCGCACCCTGTACGCGGCCGACAAGACCGGCTTCCACATGCTGCACGCCCTTTTCCAGACCTCGCTCAAATACGACCGCATCCATCGCTACGACGAGTGGTTTGGGACGCGGCTGCTGCTCGACGACAACGGCGCGGCCTGCGGCGTGGCAGCGATCAACGTGCGCTCCGGTGCCATGCAGGCGATTCCCGCCAAGGCCGTAATAATCTGCACAGGCGGTGGCGGGCGCATTTTCCCCTTTACGACCAACGCTGCCATCAAGACCGGTGACGGCATGTCCATGGCCTACCGAGCGGGCTGCCCACTCAAGGACATGGAATTTGTCCAGTACCATCCCACCGGGCTGCCGGGCACGGGCATCTTGATGACCGAGGCATCGCGCGGCGAGGGCGGCTACCTAATCAACAACAAGGGCGACCGCTACCTGAGCGAGTACCTGCCCGACAAGATGGAGTTAGGCCCGCGCGACATGGTTTCACGGGCGTTCGTCCACGAGGAACGCGCCGGGCGGGTCTTTTCCGGCCCGTATGGCACGTACGTCCATCTCGATTTGCGGCATTTGGGCGAAAAGAAAATCGACGAGCGCATCCCCTTCGTGCGCGAGCTGACCAAAAACTACGTGGGCATCGATCCCGTGTACGAGCCGGTGCCCGTGCGCCCGGTGGTCCACTACATGATGGGCGGCATTCACACCGACATTACTACGGCGACGCCGATTCCGGGCTTGTACGCGGCCGGGGAAACGGCCTGTGTCACCATGAATGGAGCCAATCGCCTCGGCTCCAACTCGCTGTCCGAGCTTTTGGTCTTTGGCGCACGGGCCGGCCAGTATGCCGCCGAGTATGCTGCGGAGGTCAATTCACCATCGTACGACAGCTTGGAGAAGATGGCTGCTGACGAGTGGCAGCGAATTGAAAATGCGTTTTTCAAAAACGAAGGCAGCGAGCGCATTGCCGACATTCGCACGGATCTGCAGAAGACGATGGAGCAAGGGGCGGGCATCTATCGAGAACAGGAGAGCCTAGAGGCGACCTGCGCCGAGCTGCCCAAGCTCAAGGAACGCTACACTCGCGTTCAGGTTGACGACAACTCATCGGTCTTCAACACCGAACTGACCGCCGCGTTGGAATTGGGCTCGTTGCTCGACGTGGCCGAGACCGTGGCCCATTCGGCCCTGTTGCGCCGGGAGTCGCGCGGCTCGCATTCGCGCATGGACTACGAGGCACGCGATGACGAAAACTTCCTCTGCCACTCCTTGGCGTATCGCACTGATGGGGAGCCACGCATAGAATACCAAGACGTCGTCATCACCCGCTGGCAGCCCCAAGAGCGCACCTACTGATTGAGAGGAGCTATGAGCGAAAAGACCATTGGCATTCGGGTGACCCGCTTCCGACCCGAGCAGGAGGACGCACCCACCGAGCAGGCTTACGAGGTTCCCTATCAGGAGGACTGGGTCGTCCTCGACGCGCTCAACTACATCAAAGACCACATCGACGGCACCCTCTCGTACCGCTGGTCGTGCCGCATGGGCGTGTGCGGCTCCTGCGGCATGATGGTCAACGGCGAGCCTAAGTTGACCTGCGCGGCCTTTCTCAAGGACTACTATCCGAATGAGCTGGTAGTCCAGCCCCTCGCCCACTTCCCAATCGTCCGCGATTTGGTCGTCGATATAGACGATTTCATGGACAAGCTCAAGGCGGTTCAGCCGTGGATCATTCGCGAAGAAGAAAAGCCGGTCGCCGAAGGCGAGTACTTGCAGTCGCCCGCAGAGCTAAAGGAGTTCAAGCAGTTTAGCCAGTGCATCAACTGTCTGCTGTGCTACGCGGCTTGTCCCGTCTATGGGCTAGAAGACGTCTTCGTCGGCCCCGCGGCTCTCGCGCTGTCCTACCGCTACAACCTCGACTCGCGCGACGAAGGCTACGCCCAGCGCACGGTAGTAGCCGCTAGCAGTGAGGGCATCTGGGAATGCACCTTTATCGGGGAGTGCTCGGTGGTCTGTCCCAAGGATGTGGACCCAGCCGCCGCCATCCAGCGCACCAAGGTCGAGACCACGACCAACTGGTTCAAATCCTTTCTCATGCCTTGGGGGAACAAATGAGCCAGTCGTACGAAACCTACAAGCCAAAGCTATCTCCGACTTGGTGGCTGAAGAGCCGCAACTACTTCCTGTTTATGATGCGCGAATTGAGCAGCGTCTTTGTCGCCGCCTTCGTCATCCTCTTTCTCTACCAGCTCTTTGCGCTGGCTGAGGGAGAGGAAGCGTATGCGGCTTGCCGCTCTGCACTGACGACACCGGGGTTTGTGGCTTTTTACGCGGTTGCGTTTGTTTTTGCGATCTACCACACGATCACTTGGCTGGGGGTAATGGGCCGAGTCCAGGTCGTGCGGATGGGCGCGTTTACCGTGCCGCCCAAATTGGTAACGGCTGGTGCTTTCGTCGGGTTTTTCTTCGTGTCGGCGGCCGTTGGCTGCATTCTCCTGTACGCGCTATAGCCATGAGCTACAAACAAGACAAAACCGAACCTTTCTGGTGGGGCTTGTTTTCCGCTGGTGGCGTGGTAGCCGCCATGCTGATCCCCGTGCTGATCTACTTCGTCGGGTTGGCCGAGCCGCTTGGCTCAGTCGGCGTGGAAGTGAGCGGATACGAGGCCATGAGCAAGTTGCTCAGCCACCCGCTGGCTAGGGTGTTATTTTTCAGCGTGGTCGTCCTACCTCTTTACCATGCGGCGCACCGCATCCGCTTCATGCTCCACGAATTTGGGCTGCGGAAGTTGATCCTTCCCATTCACTACTTCTGCTACGGCGGTGCCATAGTCGGCACTGGACTGGCGGCTTACATCCTCTTTTATCTGCTCTAAACGTCGGTCCCGATAGGTGCAATGAAGCCGACGCTGCAATCGCGCATCCGCGGCTCGGTGCTGGCCCAGGCTTGGGGAGACGCCTTGGGTGCGCCGTTTGAATTCGCGCCGCCAGACGCCGTTGAAAAGCGCACGGGGAAGAAGTGGCTGGCACGGCTTCATTCATTCACCGGGAAAAAGGGGCCGCATGGGATGTGGGTGAGCGAAGCCCCAGCGGGTACGGGCACCGACGATGTGCGCTACAATTATCTCTTTATGGAACTGGCCGTCGAGTTGGGGAGGATGCCAAGGGATCGGGAAGTGGCGCGGCGATTGTTGGATGTGTATGAGCGGCCCGGGGATTTCTTTCCCAGTAATGCCAAGTTAGCACGCGAGCAGTTTGAGCTGTGGGAAGGGGTTAGCCGCGGTTGTCTGGGGGAGGAGTCGCCGCGTTACCCGGGAGTGCCGCCCGCAGTGCTCGCCACGCGGAGTATCGGGATCAACTATCCGACGCTGGCCGGGCTGTTGGTGCTGCCATCGGCGGGTCTGCTCTTTCCCGGCGATCTCGCAAGGGCCTATCGCGCTGCTTATGAGGCGGATTTTTTTGCGGTTGGCTATGCCCGCGAGGCCACCGCGCTGTTGGCAGCGGCGCAAGGGGCGGCATTGGCCGATATGTCGCCGTCGGCATTGGTCGATGCCGTATTGGCGCTGGATCCTCTGTGCTTGGGAGGGTATTTCGGGGACACTTTCATCCGGCAGAAGCTGCCGCCATTACTGGCGAGAGCCGCCGGTAAAAAGGCCGAGCAATTGGCTGAGTTCCTTGCGTGGGAGCTGCGTCATTTCAGCGTCTTCGATCCCTTCCGGGCGTTGGCCATTGCCTTTGCCGCGCTCTTGTCCCATCCCGACGACCCGTCCCTTGCGCTGCAAGTGGCGGCCAACCAAGGCGATCTCGACGGGGAGGGGCACTGGAGCCGCTACGCGGATATCGACTGCTATGCCGGGATTACCGGAGCGCTGGTAGGGGCGTGTTGCGGCGACAATGCGCTGCCAACAGACGTGGTTGGACAGGTCGTCGCGGGAAACAAGGCCGTGTACGGGTTTGACTTGGAGGAGACGATCGCGCGTTTCGCGCACTTAGTGGTCTCAAAGCAAAGAAAGGAAGAACGTCAATGCCCATAGGAGACAAAAACGCTATAATCGCCGGTTGCGGAATGCACCATGTGGCCGTGCAGACGCGCGATTGGGAAACGTCGCTGAGCTTTTACCGAGATGTCTTGGGCATGGAGGTGGTCGCCGAATTTGGTTCTCCTGAGCGCAAGATCGCGCTCTTGGATGCAGGCGATGGAAGCCACCTCGAACTCTTCGCCCCCACGGCCGAGTCGCCTGCACTTGGAGCCGAAAGCCCCAACGATCCGGTGACGCATTTTGCCTTGGCGGTTACAGACGCCCGCGCCGCCACTGAGCGGGTGCGAGCGGCCGGATGCGAGATCACGGTCGAACCCAAGGACCTGACATTGGACAGGCTGAACGTGACAATTGCCTTTTTCAAAGGCCCCAACGGCGAAGTCGTGGAGTTTTTCCAGACTCACTAGGCTGGGTTGGCACAAAAAAAGCGCAGGACCCTAAGGACCTGCGCTTTTCGTGTTTGTCTGGAGGGATTATTGCGGAGTTTCGGTTTCGGGGGCCGTGCCGATGACAACTACGTCTCGGGCTTGCAGGCCCTTGGGGCTAGCGACCGTTTCAAATTCCACCTGCTGACCTTCTTCTAGGGAGCGGAAACCATCGCCGCGAATCGCGCTGTAATGGACGAAGACGTCGTCTTGTCCTTCGCGCTGAATAAAACCAAACCCCTTGGAACTATCGAACCATTTAACGGATCCACTTTGACGTTCAGACATAATGAAGGTTACCTCCCTTCGATTGCTAATGGCGTTGAATTAAGCGTTCCAAGCTGGGCTTAAGACAGAGTTGGCTACAAAAAGACTCTAACGCGGGCTGCGTCCACCGGTCCCGCGTCCACCGGTCCCGCGTCCACCGGTCCCGCGTCCACCGGTCCCGCGTGCGCCGCGGACGAAGCCAACCTCGGCCATGCGAATGGCCTTCTGCTGTCGGCGGATGCTCTTTTGGCGGTTGATCTTCTTCTGGACCGAGGGTTTAGTATAGAAACGCCGCTTCTTCAAGTCGCGTAACAAGCCGGCTTTGCGGGTTTTGGACGTAAAACGCCGTAGCGCCTTTTCAAAGGGTTCGTCCGATCTGACCTCGACGCTGAAATTGCTCATATGCTGCTCCTAACCCTAGTGGGTTTTAAGTTCCTACGTAAAGAAAATATATTCTACGCTATGGGTTGCTCTTAGTCAAGAGCCGTCTTACCAGCCATGCTGGGCCAAGGCGAAGGAGCTATAAAAGTAGTTGCGATTTTGGCTAGATGGCCTTTTTTTTTAATAAGACTCCCCTACTCAGCGAGAAGTCGTGCTTTGCCGTTCGACTTCCATGCTTCCTCTATATCACACGCAAGGAGATGCCATGGCTTTTTCGCATACGAATTCAAAGGGGGTCACGTATATTCTGCATTCCCGGACCACGACCCTCAAAAACGGGAACTCGCAGACGATTTACTTCTTTGCTAAAACCGAGAAGGAAGGAGCTCTCGACGCGGTGCCGGCTGGCTATCAGGTATCTGAGAGCAAAAACGGTCTGCCGGTACTAAAGCGCAGCTAAGTAGGCTGCCTCGGCTGAGCCTCGTTCAGGCCGGTGCCTTTTCTCGATATTCCCCGTCGAGAAAAGGCACCGGCCTTTTTTGCGCCCAAAGGTGGTGCTGTCGCGCTTTTGCCGAGCGTAGCGTTGTCCTATACTATGTGGCATGGTGCCAAAAACGGCGAGAGAACAGGCTATGGCCAATTTACAGCAACGGCTGGCCGAAAACCCCTACGTAGGCCGCGGTATTGTCATTGGCCGGGCCGCAAAGGGGACTTGGATGCAGGTTTACTGGATCGCGGGACGCAGTGCCAACAGCCGCAACCGCATCTTCGTCGCCGAGGACGATGTGTTGCGGACCAAAGCCGCCGATCCCGCTAAGTTGAGCGACCCCAAGCTCATTATTTACAACGCTATGCGAGTTTGCGCTTGGCGCAGCATTGTCTCCAATGGGGTGCATACCGACGCCATACACGAGGGTTTTGCCGCCGGCCGCAGTTTTGCCGAGAGCTTGGCTGGCTGGCTACACGAGCCGGATCCGCCCAACTACACGCCGCGCATAGCGGGCTATGTCGATTTGGAAGCCGATGAGGCTTGGCTCGCCATACTCAAAGCCAGCCCCTTTGACCCCGAGCGCAGCGAACGCCACTTCTTCCGCTTCGACTGCGTCGAGCCGGGCTATGGTTACGCCATTACCACGTACGACTCAGATGGCGACCCACTGCCCTCGTTTTCTGGGGTTCCCTACCTGTTGCCCCTTGCCGATGCGTCCACCCGCCTCTGGGAAGCTCTAAATCCCGAGCATCGGATCGCGCTTGCGGTGCGCCGAATCGCGGCCGATGGCGTGGTCGAAACCGAGATTATCAACCGCTATGAGGCGGTCTAGCCTCTGTACGCGCGGTGGCAGAGAAAAAGCGCGGCAGCGAACAGAGCCACGGCTACTGCCTGATGCAGCGAGGCTAGGGTCAAAGGTACGTGCGCGACGACCGTGCCGATCCCCAAGCCGACCTGCACCGCTACCAAGCAGAGGATTAGACCGGCCTCAGATTGCAGAGCCGTGCGGCGGACGGCTATCCACAGTGCTAGTGCTAGCCCGAGGACCGCAAAGGCGAAGAAGCGGTGTTGGAAGTGGACGGTAGTGGGGTTGTCGAGCAGGTTTAAGAGCAGCGGCTGCATAGACCACAAGCCGGCCGGAATCCAAACTCCGAACATTTTGGGAAAGGTATCCGATAGGTGTCCGGCCTTGAGCCCGGCAACGAGGCCGCCAGCGGCGATCTGGAGGCAGACGGCGGCAAATAGCCAGATGCAAAGGCGGCGTGCGGCGCGGGGCACCGGCCGAGCCGCTGCCGCAGACGACAGATAGCCGAGGGCCTGCCAGAGGCAAGCGGCCAAAAGGGCCAAGGCACAACAAAGGTGCAAGGTCAAGCGCAGGTGACTTACTTGAGGCCGGTCGTCTAGGCCGCTCTTGACCATCAGCCAGCCCACCAAGCCTTGGAGAGCGAAGAGCAAGCCAATGCCCAGATAGGTGGGTATGTGGGAACGGGGAATGGCGCGGCGGCAGAGGAAATAGATCAGGGGCACCACAAAGAGCAATCCGGCCAGTCGGCCGAGCAGGCGGTGGCCGAACTCCATGTAGTAGATAAATTTGAATTCGTCCAACTCCATGCCATAGTTGACGAGCTGGTATTCGGGCGTCTGCCGGTACTTGGCGAATTCGCTTTCCCAGGCCGCAGCACTTAGCGGCGGTACGACGCCGGTGACGACGTTCCACTCGACGATGGATAGACCCGAGCGGGTCAGGCGCACCCAGCCCCCGTACACCACGAGGACGACGATGAGAGCCGAGACAGCGAAGAGCCAGATGGCGAGTTGGCGATTGGTGGTCATGTGGCGGGGTTTAAACAAATCACTCGTAGAAAATACTCTATGGCGATAGATTGGCAACTTTTGCCGCATCGCCGCACGCGATAGAAGGAGGTACATGTGAAGCTAGCAAACAAAGATGCGTTGGTAACTGGCGGGTCCACCGGCATTGGCCGGGCCGCTGCCGAGCTATTTGCTCAAGAAGGTGCGCGCGTCCACATCATGGACTACAACGAGGTGGAGGGCCGAGCCGTTGTGGAACAGATTGAGGCCGCAGGGGGCCAAGCGCATTTCTACGCCACGGACGTGCGCATGGAAGAGAGCGTAGCCGCGTCGGTTGCACAGATCAGAGCGCACACTGACCATCTCGATGTGGCGGTTTTCTCGGCCGGGGTCTTGACGGGGGCGTTCAAGACGATTGAGGAGCTGTCAGAGGAGGATTGGGACGCGACGCTCGACACCAACCTGAAGGGCACCTTTCTGTCGGCCAAATACGCGACGCCGCTCTTGGCGGCAGCCGGCCAGTCCGTGCTGCTGATTATCGCCTCGGGAGCGGGCGTGCGGGGCGGATCCTCGTCCTATGCTTATGCAGCGAGCAAGGCTGGGCAGCACGGGTTGCACTACAAGCTCGAAGGTGAGTTAGGGCCTAAAGGGGTGCGCTTACACGTGATTTGCCCCGGGGGGATTGCAACGCCGCTGAAGCTAAAGAATATAGCGCAAGGGGCCGAGGCCGCCGGCCGCGATCCAGAGGAAGCAAAGCGGAACGCCGTGCTGGGGGACCCGATGGGGATAGCGCGGGTGCTGGCGTTTTTGGCTTCCGAGGAAGGGTCATACGTGCGGGGAACGGTGTTCACGCGGTAGCGTTAGGTGCGCTCCCAACGGCTGGGGTCCATGCCCGGGGCTTCGGAGGCCATGTTCGGGGGTTTGTTGCCGCCGTGGTAGTCCCAGTGGCGCGTGTTGCGGTCGGCGAAGAGCGGGCGGATGTCGTCGGGCAAGGTCTGGAGGTCTTCCTCGTTCCAGGGGTTGATTTTATCAACTGGCCCGGCCCAAGCGGGGCGGTAGGCGATAGCCAACATTTCGCGCGGGTAGGTGCCAACGTTGGGGAAGTTGCCGTGGAAGACGCGGTGGTGGATGAGCACGGCAGAACCAGCCTTGCAGGGAACCATGACTTCTTCGGGATGGGATTCGTAGCGCGTATAGGGATTGGCGTCGGCGTGCAGGCACAGGTGCGAGCGCGGCACTACGCGGAAAGGCGAGACCTCTCGGATGAGGTCGTCGAGATAGTAGAGCACCCGTATCAAAACCGGGCAAGAGCCTTCAAAGCCGAAAATTTGGGAGCCGTAGGGTTGGCCATCGGCGTGCAGGCTGATGCCGGGGTGGCCGGGTTCGGAGCGCGCATAGCCATAGTGCATGACGATCACTTCGTCGCCCAACAGTTCGCGCAGGAATGCGAGCGTCGGCGGGTGGTCGAGCAGGGCGGTGATTTCGCCGCCGTCGAATTGGATGTTGTTGCGGCCGCGCTGGCGTTCGCTGTAATCGACGGCCGTGGTCTCGAAGGTGGCGGTGATGGCTTTGAGGCGGGCGATGTGGTCGGCGTCGAGCAGGTCGGGCAAGACGAGGTAGCCTTCGACTTCGAGTTGGCGGATACGCTGGCCGGTGGTGAGGGCGGACCAGTCGCGGTCGTCAATGCGGGGTGTGGCCATGGTTGTACTCCTTGAGGGGTGCTACCGAAAGGATACGGCATTGAGCAGCCGCAATCAACGGCGGCAAGTTGAACGAGACAAACTACTAGGTCGCAGCGGTTTGAAGTGATTCTATGCTTTTATGGAAAGCACGATGTACCGGCTCAAGCTAGGAGGGAGATTAATCAAAATATGGCTGTTCCAAGGATAGAAGACCTGCGCAAGCCACTTCTCGAAATAATGGATGGCGCAAAAGAAGACATAGTGCCCAAGCAGTATATCAGGAAGAAGGTCATTGAGCGGCTCTCGCTGACGAATGATGATATACTAGAGAAGATGCCGTCGGGGGGACAAACGAAATTTGACAATCGCGTAGGTTGGACACTTTACGAGTTAAAAAAAGTCGGTTTTTTACAGTCTCCTTCGCGTGCGTACTACCAAATCACCCCGCAGGGAAAAGAACTTCTCGCAACGGGTGCCGACTATCTTCTTTCATTACCATGGAACGCCCTACTAAATGCAGTGCGACAGGGCGAGGGTGATGTGGACTCGCTGGAGACCGCTGCCAACGATGACGTAAGTATTGATTCTGAGGATAGCACGCCCGATGAGCAAATTGCGGCACTTTATCAGGAGTTGAGTGACAGACTTGCCGAAGAGCTATTGGAGAGGGTGAAACAGGTGTCGCCCGACAGTTTTGAACGCTTGGTAGTCAACCTACTTGAAAAAATGGGCTATGGCCAAGGTCAGGCCATTGGGGGTAGCGGCGATGGCGGCATAGACGGCATCATCAATCAGGACGCTTTGGGCCTTGAAAAGGTGTACATCCAAGCGAAACGCTGGGAAAATCCGGTTGGCGAACCTGAAATCCGCAACTTCTCGGGCAGCCTTGAAGCGAAAGGGGCAAATAAAGGCGTATTTATCACGTCTTCGTCCTTTGGGCCAAGGGCGCGTGAAACGGCGCGTTTTATCTCGGCTGGCAACAAGTTTATCCGGTTAATAGACGGTGAGGAACTTGCCCGTCTGATGATAAATCACGGCGTTGGCGTGGTCTCCGAAATCATATACGATGTGAAAAAACTGGACGAGAATTACTTTGCCGAAGATATGTAACGGCGCGGTATAGCATCCATGCAAACCACCGCTAAGCTGATATGCGGCCCTGCCCAGTCCATGGCGGGAGTCGCGGATGAGTCGGTTGATTTGATCGTCACTTCGCCGCCCTATCCGATGGTGGAAATGTGGGATGAGATTTTTGCGCGTCAGGACGGTCGCATTGGGGAGCAACTGTCGTGTGGCAATGGACAGGCTGCTTTCGCGCTCATGCACGAATTGCTCGATGCGGTTTGGCTGGAGTGCAACCGCGTCATGAAGCCGGGGGCCATTGCCTGTATCAACATTGGCGACGCCACTCGCACCTTGGATGGCGACTTCCAACTCTACTCCAATCACTCCCGCATCCTTAGCAGCGTTCTCGGCCAAGGTTTTGCGGCTTTGCCCGATATACTCTGGCGCAAACAGACCAACGCCCCCAACAAATTTATGGGGTCTGGGATGCTGCCCGTAGGGGCGTATGTGACCTACGAGCACGAGTACATTCTCGTGCTGAGAAAAGGGCGGCGGCGAACATTCACAACGGCCGCGGAGAAAGCCAAACGCCGCGAGAGTGCCTTCTTCAGGGAAGAGCGCAACGTCTGGTTCTCAGACGTGTGGCTCGATGTAAAGGGAACTTCGCAAGGGCTGGTGGATGCGCCGACCCGCGAGCGCAGTGCAGCCTTTCCGTTTGAATTGGCCTACCGGCTCATCTGCATGTTTTCGGTCAAAGAAGATGTGGTGCTCGATCCGTTTGCTGGGACGGGCACGACGCTGGCAGCCGCCCTAACAGCGGGAAGAAACTCGGTCGGCGTGGAGATTGACGAGATGTTGGTATCGGTCGCTCAAGATATGCTGCGCTCCACACGTTCTGAGGCCAATGAATACAACCGCGCCCGGCTGGCCCGGCACGCGGAGTGGGCCGCTGCGCGCACGGCAGAACACGGCCCGTTGAAATACACAAGCCGCCACTACGGATTTCCGGTAATGACAGCTCAGGAAAAAGACTTGTTGCTAAACGAAGTTACGGGAATTGCTGACGGGGCCGACGGCATGACGCTGGTGGCGCAGTACAGCGAGAAACTAAACGGCTTGGTCGGTGAATTTTTATCCGCCGACGGCACGGTCGGCGAAGCCCCGCAAATGATGCTGCCGATAGACTGTTAGTATATGCCAGCTCGCCCCTTGATCCGTCCACCGTCCAAAAAAGGGTACCCACAAGGAGTGCCCCTACATCTACATACTAGCGACGTATTCAGGGCTAGAAGATACTGCTAATCGGCGGTGCGCTCTTCTGCGCGCACCGCGCTCTGTAGCGCTTCATAGGCCGCTTCGCAATCGGCGAGCGCAGCACTCTGCTCTTTGATCTGTTGGTTTAGTGCTTGTACTTGATCGTCGGTCACGGGGTCGGAACCGGCTTCGAGAAGCTGGTGGACCCGCGCTCCGAGATCCGCTTGGGTGCGGTGGAGCTGGTTTTTGGCAGCGGCGATATCGAGCCGGGCCCGCGCTAGACGGGTCAGGTCGCTGGCCTTGTCGGCAGCCGCGGTCGCGCCTTCTTGCAGCCCTTTTACGAGATTGTTCCACAGGTTGTCCACTGAGACCTCGTATGGTTTAAGTGTCTGGTTTTGAGGCGCGGCGCAGTTCGCGGAGGAGCGTCTCTTTGTTGGCCCGCGAAACTTGGCGGCCTTTGAGCTGAGCGTCGGGTAGCTGGCGCACGAGTTGGCGCAGGCGGGAGACTGGCAAGCCCTCTAGCTCGTCGGGAGGTGGCTGCGCTGGCGGGGTAGCTACTTGGGGCTGGTGCAGAAGCAGGTTTTCTATGTCGAGGTGGGGGGCGGGAATGACGCGGTGGCTGATCACTTGGCTGACCTTGAGCGCGGCTTCGACGCCGGCTTGCACCGCCACTTGGACGGCGGCAACCTCACCTCTGAAGTGCGTTGAAACTAGCCCGCCGCCGATGGGCTTGATGCCGAGGAGCTCGACTGGAGCGGATTTTACGGCTGCGTCGGATGCTTCGATAACGCCGACGAGACCGCGGGTCTCAATCAGCCCTATGGCAGCCATTGGGTGCGCTTGGCTTGGTCAACGAGTGTCGTTGAGGGTATAGGGGACGAGCGCTAAATAGCGGGCGCGCTTGATGGCGCGGACGACGCGCGTCTGTTGCTTGCGCGTGGCACCAGTGCGCCGGGCCGATTCGATCTTGCCGGTCGGCGTGATAAACTTGACTAGGACATCGAGGCGCTTGTAGTCAATGTCTTCGGACTTGAGCTTGGCGACAGCCTCTCGGCGCGAGCTGCGAAACTTGGCGATGACGATGCTCCTTGTTAAGGCACCCGCTTGGTGCGGATGCACAAGTTCAAAAGGATAAAAAGTACAGGAGGGGCCGGGGAATGTCAATATATCCCCCGGCCCCTCCTGTGTTAACGCGGATTCATTTCGTCGTGGAGTTGGCGCATGATTTGGTGATGCCCCATGCCCTCGTCCGATAGCTTTTTGTACTTGGCTTCGTCGATGCCCTCGCGCTTGAGAAAGCCGCGGATGTCGTAGCGCCCCTCGACTTCCACGGGCAGGCCGCCCTCCTCGACCATGAGCTGGAGGGGATAGCCCTTTTCTTGCAACGGCAGGTGGATCGCGCGGTTGCGGCGCGCCGATTCGTAGAGGGCCATCATAATTTCCACGGTGTCGCGGGCTGTGGTGCCGGCGTTGCGGTGCTCGGCCTTGTGGCCTTCGAGACAGGCGAGAAGTTCGCGGACTTGAGCGGCGTTGGTGTTGCCGCCAATGGCCTTAGAGCCTTCGGTGAGCGCGAGATCGACGTCGCGCCAGCCACCAGAGGAGGGGTTCATAATCTGAAGCCGAGTCTCGCTTACCGATAAAAGTCCTTCGCTGCCGCGGATTTCAAAGCAGCCAGCACCAGCCCCTTCGCGCATGAGGTCGGACTGAATGAAGAGTTGGAGATCGCCGGCGAAGTGGACCAAGCCCATGCAGGCGTCTTCGATCATGGTGTCGCGCTCATAGCGGTCGGTGCGGCGCTCGACTGCGCCCATGACCCATTGGGCGCGGGGATCGCCGAGCACGAAGCGCGAGCCGTCAATGGAGTGCGTGCCCCAGTTAGTCAGACCGTCGGCGACCTTGTTGGTGACGAAGATCGGCGCGCCAATCGCGCCCTCTTCGACTAGCGCTTTAGCCTTTTCCCAGCCCGGGGTAAAGCGGCGCTGATGGCTGATGACCAATTGGGTGCCGTGCGCCTCGCAGGCATCGACCATGGAGTCGGCTGCGGCCATGCCGATGGCCATGGGCTTTTCGCAGATGACGGCGCGGGCACCGCCAGCGGCTGCGGCAATGGTGGGTGCCGGATGCAAAAGGTGCCAGGTGCAGACGCTGACGATGTCGGGTCTGGCCCTTTCCATCATCTCTTCGACTGTCTCAAATTCCTGCGGGATGCCGTATGCGTCCACGTAGGTTTTGCGGGCCATGGGAACTGGGTCAGCGACGGCGATCACCTCGACCTCGTCCACGAGATTGTAGCCTTCCATGTGGGCGTTGCCGATGGAGCCACAGCCGACAATTGCCGCGGTATAGCGTTTCATAGAGGATATCTCCTTGGCGAAAACGTGATAGCAGGTGTAATAATAAAGGATAGGCATTAGGTTATCTTCAAGTCCGCAGGCCGTACCAATCGAGATTGCAGGATTGGGGGCGACCACCAATTATGGAAACCCTATACGTCTCGCCTACTCTTTCCATCCCGCTTTCCGAACTGCGCTTCAAGTTCCACCGCAGTTCGGGGCCGGGGGGACAAAACGTCAATAAGCTCAATACCTCCGTCGAGCTACAGTACGACTTTGTCCACAGTGCGGTGCTCAGCGACGAGCAGCGCCAGCGGATTGCCGAGAAGCTCGCCACGCGCCTGAATAGCACGGGTGCGCTGTCGATCCAGTCAGAGCGATTTCGCACGCAGGGACGCAATCGCGCCGACTGCCTCGACAAACTGGCCGCCCTGCTCGCCGAGGCGCTCAAGACGCAGCCCAAACGCAAAAAAACCAAGCCCAGCCGCGCCGCCCAAGCGCGTCGCCTCGACAGCAAGCGGCGTCATTCCGAGAAAAAAAAGAATCGCCAAACGCCTTTGGATTGAACGTTTGGCCCTATTGGTGCGTCAAAAGAAAGATAGTATTTGCGCATGTTCACTTGGTGTTCTATTTTAAACCTTAACGTGAACGTAAAAGTTTTCTCTCTGAAAATGTTGAGGACTGAAATGAAAGCACAAAATAGAGAAACAATGTACTCGGCGACCGATCTCTACTGGCGCGACATAAAAGACGCCGAGCCGCTCAGCCGCGAGGAAGAAGTTGCCCTCTTCAAGCGTGCCAAAGCAGGAGACGAAGAGGCGCGTCAGGCGCTGGTGCGGGCCAATTTGCGCTTCGTGGTTCGCGTCGCTCGCGAGTACCACGAGTCTGGTCTCTCGTTGATCGAGCTGATTTCCGAGGGCAATCTTGGGCTGCTAGAAGCCGTCCAGCGCTTCGACGAGACGCGCGGTTTTAAGTTCATCACCTATGCAGTGTGGTGGATTCGCCAAGCGATCCTCCGGGCGTTAGCTGAACACGGCAAAATTGCCCGCCCGCCCTTGAGTCGGGTTAGCGACCGGCAGAAGGTCGAAAAGGAAGCCGATGTCCTTGCCCAAGAGCTAGGACGCGCCCCGACTGTTGAGGAAATCGCCGCCTGCGTCGATTTCTCGGCAGAGCGCATTCGCAACGCCTTTGAGATGGGGCAGCCGGACCTGCCCTTGGATGCCCCGGCCTTTGCCGACAGCGAGGTGACGTTTGCGCAGACCTTTGTCTCGGCTGAGCCCAGCTCGCACGAGCGCTTCGTCGAGAGGGAAATGCGTGCGGCGGTGGCCGATTGTCTGAAGGTGCTCGACTCCCGCGAATCCCACATCGTCCGCGCTTATTTTGGTCTCGACGACAGCGCGCCCAAGACCCTGGAGGAGATCGGCGAGTCCATGGGCGTCACCCGCGAGCGCGTGCGGCAGTTGCGAAACAGGGCGCTGGAGAAAATGAAAGACGAGTGCGGCGGGCAGTTGGTCGAGTTTTCGAATAACTAAGCGGGCAACAGGTCCATTGTCGGGATCTGGGCCGCGTCCTATTATTGAATATCCTTAACGAGAGGACGCGATGGCCCAGTTCCGGCAGAAATTATTGGTGCTCTACGCCCATTCTCCCGATTTGCACAGCCAAACCGTGGCTTGGTCGCTGTACGACGGCGCGGGCGAGGAGCGGTCCAGCAGCGGCGACAACGAGGAACCGCCCTATCCTTCGGTGGTGGCGGCCATGCGAGACGGGTGGCGGGTGGTGCAATTCCCCCAGCAGTACCCGGCCTATCCAGGCATGGAATACAACACATCCTACCTGAAATACGAGTACATCCTCGAAAAGATGGAGGCAGTCGATGGTCGATAAGCAATATCTCCTTACTACCAAGCAGATGGCGCAGTTTGTCGCCGACGGCTTTTTGCGCTTCGACGAGCTGGTGCCCCACGAGTTAAATCGCGCTGCGTGTGCGGAGATGGAAGCCGGGGTCCCACGGGGCCGCGCTGGCGCGCCGCTCCCCGAATTGTGGAGCGATGCGGCCGTCGGTCAAGTTGTGCGCCTGCCCCAGATTCAGGGGATTATCCACAGTCTGGTCGGCCCCGGCCCGCTCTACGACCACCACGCCGTGCATACGGTTGATGCCCACCACGACCACGGGCAGATTTGGCACGCCGACGCGATTATCGACACCAGGCTGCACTTTGACATCCAGTTCTTTTACTTTGCCCACGACACGCCGCGCGAGATGGGCGGCACCATGTTCCTGCCCGGCAGTCACTACCGCCGCATCAGCGAGTCGGACATCGCTCGCTATCAAAACTTCCTCGGGCAGATGCCGATGGTTTGCAAGGCCGGCACGGTGGCCGTAGCCCACCACGGCATTTGGCATTGCGCCCAGCCCAATCTAACCGGCCGCAAGCGCTACATGTTCAAGCTGCGGCTCAACCCCACGGTGCGGCAAAGGAAGCTGTGGAATACCGACGATATCGACGATGCGGAGATCCCCGCGTTGCTCAATGCCAACCATCGTTGGTATGGCAACGAGGTGCGCTTAGAGGTCGTCAATCGCATCAAGCTGTGGCGCTTCTTGACCGGCGACGAGAACTACGACGTATCCTATTGGCTGTCGCGGCTGGAGAACGCGCCCGAAAATGAGCTGCGAGCCGCGTGAGCTAAACGCACCCTATGCAAAAGCAAAAGCCGACCCAATAGCTGGGTCGGCTTTTTTTCTGGTATTGACTGTATCGGCCTAGCAGTGCAGTGGCTTACTCTTCCAGAAGGCAAGAGCAATCCAGCGGCTCCGGACTCGTGAAAACCGAGCGCGACAATTTGTCTAAGACCGCCACATCGGTGTGCTGGCGCTCGCCGCGACCGTCGGAGAGCAAAATGGATCCGTGGCGCTGCCAGTTGGTCCAGGGACCGATAAAGCGCGGTTCGGCGTCGGCGGCCTCGCGGTAGAACGCCCATTGGGTCACTAGCCGCGATTCTTGGTCGATCCAGACCGCGTACTTGTTCTGGGGGGTGACGCCGACGTCTTTGAATGTGAGTTCTAGCACTTCGGCTGGCCTGCCGTCCTCGGTGGCTTCTAGGCCCCGATAGTGCAGGGTAACGCCGGTGTCTTTGAGCTTGTAGGGCATGACCAGCCAGTACGAGTCATTGATCCAGGCGCGGTAGCCGTGGTCGAGTTTGGCCGCGAGCGTGTCGGGATCGCTGATTTCCTTCTCAGCAACGAAGGCACGGCCCTCTTTGCTGTGGATGTTCATCAGCACCGTCAGATCGTCTTGCTCAAAGCGGATGTCCCCCGTCCACTTATCCCACACGTGCAAGCGGAAACCGAAAAAGCGCCAAGTGATGTAGCGCGTGGCGTCCCAGTTGGCGCGGCCACCCATCGCAGCCATGGCTTCGTCGGCTAGGGCGATGGCCTTGGGATCGGAACCGGCGGCGTTGAAGCCGGGGGCTGGGGGATTGTCGGCGGCGTGGGCTAGGCCGATAAGAAAGACGAAGACTAAGAGTAAGCGCAACATAGGGATCCTTGCGGTTGTGGGTGGCTGGAGCGCGAAGGGTCTGCCGACTTCTTACGAATGCTGAGGTAGAACCTCGGGTAGTAATTTCTCTAACTCGGCCAACGGGGCCTCCAAAGTCTGGATGGCCTCGGTCCAGAACTGAGTGTCTTCGAGGTCGCGGCCCAAGGCCCGGCGGGCCACGCCCTCGGCCGTGTCGCTGCCGGTGAGGCGGAGGAATTCCTCGTAGCGAGGGAGAAAGTCGGGTCCTTCTTGTTTAAACATGGAATACAGGCCGCGGCTGAGCAGGAAGCCAAAGGTGTACGGGAAGTTGTAGAAGGTCACGCCGGTGATATAGAAGTGGAGTTTTGAGGCCCAGAAGTAAGGGTCTTCGCCCCCCTGCGCGAGCGCGTCGCCGAAGACGTCGCGCTGGGTTTCGATCATCAGTTCTTTGAGGCGGCTGACCGTGATTTCGCCGTCGGCGCGTTCCTCGTAGAGCTTTTTCTCGAACTGGTAGCGCACGGGGATGTCGAGCAGGAAGATCGCGCCGTGGCCGATTTCTTGGTCGAGAGCGCTGGCCTTTTGGGCCGGGCTGAAGGAAGGGTCGGCGAGGATGCCTTCGGTGAGGATCATTTCGCCGAAGGTAGAGGCCGACTCGGCCAGCGTCATCGGGTCGAATTGGGCGTAGGTGCGCATGTCACGCATGATGTAGTTGTGGAAGGCGTGGCCGATCTCGTGGGCGAGCGTGAGCACATCGCCGAGGGTGTCGTTGTAGGTCATATAGACGCGGGACTCGCGGGTCAACAGCGAACCCGTGCAAAAGGCTCCGGGCCGCTTGCCGGGGCGGGGCGCGTGTTCGATCCATTGGCGTTCGCAGACTTGGCTGAGGAACTCGCCTAGGTGTGGGTAGGCCGCTGCAAAGGACCGAGAGACGAGATCCTTACCCTCTGCCCAAGAGAGCTGCCCTTGGTCGGGCAGCGGCAGTGGTGCGCCTAGATCGTACCAGGCGACGCCCTCGGTGCCCATGAGCTGCGATTTGAGGGCGAGGATGCGTCGCGGCAGTTCGATTTGCTCGGCGATAGCCGCGAACATCGCGTCGAGGGTATCGGGCGAGATCGACGCTTGGAAGCGAGCGACATCGAGAAAGTGGTCCACGCCGCGATGCTGGTTGAGGGTCAGCCGCGTCCCCGAGATGGCGTTGAGCGCGGCGGCGGCGACGTCTTCCATGCTTTCCCAAGCCCGATTGCCGCCAGCGAAGGCGGCTTGGCGCACTCGGCGGTCGGGATCTTCCATCAGGGCGCGGCGCTGCGACATGGGGCGGCGCTCGGTGCGGCCATCGGGAAACGCCATGTCGAATTCGAGCTTGCCGGAGATCGAGTCGTAGAGGCGGCCCCAAGCGTGGAGACCGTCAACGCCGAGGTCGGCAGAGAGCATCTCCTTCTCGGGGCTCATGGTGCGCTGCGCGTCTTCGCGCTGGCGGCGGAGGAAGTGGCCGCAGTCGGCCAATGCGGGCCGCTGGGCGAACTTGGCAAACATTTCGTCCGAGGCGTCTTTGAGCGCGCGCAGGAGTTCGACATCGAGCTTTTCGCTCTCGGCCGCTAGCAGAGCAAAGGCGGCCTCCTCGCGGGCGTAGTCCTCATTGCGGGCGTCCGCCGCAGTGAGGCAGCCGAGGTAGGAACCCAGATGGGAGAGGCGGTCGGTCAGACCTTCAGTCAGGAGGAATATGGCCTCCCAAGCGTCGGCATTGTCCTCGGCCAGTGGTGCTAGGGCGGAGGCTTGCTGACGCACTGCCGCAAGATCCTTCTGTAGTTCCTCTTTGAATTGCCGCATGGCCGAGCCATCAAATTCAGCGAAATAGCTCGTCAGGTCCCAGTCCATGACTGCTGGAGTAGTGGTCATAGGGCGTTTTCCTTGCTGTGATATAGCAATCCTAAAAAATTATCCGCAGATGGACGCAGATGGACGCAGAATGATCATCATAGATCGTTCACGCTCATTTGGGATTGCTATAGTGTGCTGTAGATGCTGGGTAAAAATAACAGTGCCCTCTGGCACAAAGGCAAATTGGTTACTAAATGATGGTCTCTCTATATTGGGCACTTCCATCCCGTTCGTTTATTCGCAGAGGTTCACGATGCTCAAATGCGCAACTTCCCTGTGGTCGGCTGACTTGGCCAATCTCGCGGCTGATATCCAGCGCGTCGCACCCTATTCGGAGCGCTTCCACCTTGATGTGGCCGATGGCCATTATGCGCCGACTATGCTGTTTTTCCCAGATCTGGTGGCGGCGCTGCGTCCGCATACGGATCGGCCCTTTGAAATGCACCTGATGACCACTGACCCAACCGCGTGGATTGACCCCTTTGCCGAGGCGGGTGCCGACGCCATTATCATCTGCTTTGACTCGGCTGCTGACCCGGGTGCCGTGCTGGAGGCGATTAAGGCAAGGGGACTTCAGGCCGGGGTCTCGCTCTTGCTGGAAGAGGATCTCGACGTACTTGATCCCTATTGGAAGCTATTGGATGTGTTGACGCTGCTGAACACGGCTGCCGGGATCAAGGGTGCCGATATGGACCCACAGGCACCCGCTAGGATCCGCCGAGCTAGGGACGAGATTGACCGGCGCGGCTTGGCGACAGGACAGTAGTGGAGGCCGATGGCGGGATTCGCCGCCACACTGTGCCGCAGATCGTGCGGGCCGGTGCTGATTATATAGTCCCTGGCTCGCTGATGTTCAAAGAGGATCCAGGCGCGATGCGCGAGTGGCTGGCCAAGCTCGGATAGCCATCAGGCCGGACGCGGACGCTTGTCTAGCCAAAAGAGAGTTCCATTTGTCGATCATCGGGCGAAGTGCGGAAAGGTTGAGAAGGCTCTTCAGTCATTCCCTTGTCGCCGACCGCACTACATACCTCGCCCCAGTCGATGAAGTATTCGTCAAAGTAGCGAATTGGGTATCTACTCAACCTAATGACGTCTTCTCGGTCGGGCCTGCGCCCCAATTTGATAGCAATTTCTTTGACTTCGACTTGTAGTGTCTTCTTGGGTACTTCGTACTTCCTTTTTTTCAGCCGTGAAACTCTGCTATTTTTTGCTTTTGGAGTAGCATCATTTTTGGCAAATGGGTCCACACCTCGTTTTAGGCCCGAATGTCTTTGCTCGGCAATAGCGTGATACTGGGCCGATAGTTCAATACCAACGAATTTTCTGCCAAGCATCTCTGCTGTTAGGGTCGTTGTACCTGCGCCGTTAAATGGGTCTAAAACAAGATCACCCTCTTTGGTAAAGGTGTGGATAAGTCGATTCATCAAAGATGGAGGTAATTGACACGGGTGATCCACTCTTTTTGAATTGTGCTTTAGCCTGTGTATATCCCACCACAAATTCCCAATGGGTTGCCGATCTGTAATTCGGGTCACATTTCTCTTTTTAACGCAAGAGGCTCTAACGCAATACCATTGTTTGAGGCTCATAAAATCTTGACGTGTCTCCCAACGGGCGTCTTTCTCGTAGTTAGCAATTGCAATTGGCCGACCTTTACTGAGGCATATTATTCCGTAATGTGCCGGCATAATTTGCCTGACGGGTAAGCTCAAGCCCTCCCAAGCGATCCAGTCTTGGTAATCTAAAATGCTTTTCGCAAACGAAAAATGCCTAACTATCCAAAGGGGAATGTTTATAATTGCAAAAGTCCGACCGGGTTTCAAAATTCTAGCAGATTCGGCGATCCACTGGTCGCACCACGAAAAATAGTCGCTTATGTCTTGGGCGTCATTCCAATTATCGTATTTCTTTTTGATGTTATACGGCGGATCGGCAAAGATAAAATCTACAGAATTTTCGGGGATGGTTCTGAGAACATCTAAACAATCGCCGTTGAGTAAGCGACTCTCACCAGGATCGTTGATCCTTCCGTTTACAGGGCTAAATGCTCTCTTGTTAGAGAGTTTAAAAAGGTTCCTAGCATCGCAATAGATAAGTTGGCGGTAAGGTTCAAGCCCAAAGAGGTCTTTTAATCTTTCTAGGATAGCTATAGGTTCTGTGTCGTTATCATAAGAAATATCGCGCCAAATATCAGACATAAGAGTGCCATAGGGGCTATAAATGTGCTTCTTGCCTCCGTAGTCCTTAGTTGTTTTTTCGCAAGCCGGACAGTAGGTATATGCAATTTGAGTCTTGTTGTGCTTTAAGGAGTCTTTATAACGGGTAAAAACCAAAAGGGCAATATGGTCATCTGGTAGAGAACCTGATCTCAATCTCTCTTCTTTTCGTTTTACAGCAATCCAAAGTTTGAAGTTGACGAGTCGCTGAAATTTCTCTACTACATGGCAGGCGAGGAGAGAATTTGCCAAAAAACAAACAATGCTTTCTTCAGGGAGTTCTTCGAGGAGGCCGGATAATTTTCGCGTGATAATTTCCACAGGGAATTCACCATCAAGATCAATTTCTGTCGTCAAGTGAAAAACCCATACACTCGGGTGCAATTGCTGAGATTTTAGTTCTCGAAGGTCTGCAAGTGTTTTTATAGATATATCTAAAGGGTTGCAGTTTTCGCTCCGGTGAGCCACTTTAGTTGCCTCCTTCCATGGTTTGTGCGAGACGCTTAATATCGCCATCGCTAAAATTTATAATACAGTCGCTATAGTCGATTAAATCCTTCACAAAAGATCGACGTTCAAAATTGCCGGCACCATCAACTACATACGCAATTTTATGCCCTTTCTCACGAAGAAGTCTTTGTCTATCAGGGGCGAGTTTGGCTTTTCTTTCTACTACACTGTTTGTCGTAAATTGGAAGCTTACTTCAATGCCCCAATAATTATAGCTAGGACTTTTGCCGACGATGTCAAATTTTATATCTGTCCTACCTGCATTTTGACTGATTCCTGGGATCGTAGTTTGTGAGAAATCCCAACTTGGGAGATATTGAGCCAAACGCTCCTTGACATAGTTTTGGGCTAGATATCCCATCCTATTGGACGTTGCTCCTCCAGTGATTCGACTAACCCAGATATATCTTTCTTTAATGTATTTTTCCAACTTTGGCCTGTCGCCGAGCATTGAACCAATGATACACTTATCTTCGATTTCTTCTGGCAAGAAGTCATTCGTTGACAAACTGCCAAATAAGATAAGGGTGCTTACGTCAATAATGGCGTCTGTAAGGCCCAAACGTTTTTGGAGACCCTCTCCGTCAAGTCCCAAGCTAGGATTACTCCACTTCTTGCCAGAAAAGAGAGATTCCATCTTGTCATCGTAATCTTTGCCACGGAAGGTAAATCTGAAATCCTCGTACTTAAATTTATTCGGAAGGTCTACTGCAAAGCGTTTTAAGTTTTCTCCACCAATATCGGATAAAATGCAAAGATGTTTTAAGAAAAGATTTGGATATAGATCTTCAACAAAGTCTAAAATTTTGGTCCAATCATAGGGATCTTTAGATGCAAGATGGAGTACGCTTATAAAACTGTCTTGCGTTTTAATGAGCAGTGGAATAATACTAGAACTCTTCTCTTGCTTGGCGATTTCAGATGGCCAATAAATTGCAGCTTTCTCCTGTAGTTCCTCTACTGTTTTAGGATTGAGCATTGCTAAGTTCTCCATTTTCAGGAAAGAGTAGGATCGATAATGAGCCTGCTGCTGGTAATATAGAAAATATCTAATGGCGCGAAAATCTAAATCAGCGTAAATAGGCTAACGCAACTTACAACAGCTTGCAGCCTTCTAGTTCTTTGGTACTCAAGCGGATGCCGCCAGCGCGAAGCCCGCGCACGGGATATTCGCTGATGGGGAAGACCTCGTTGAGCTTGCGGAGGCGCGGCTTGGGCTTGTAGTCGAGGGCGATCTGTTTGTCGGAGTCGGTGGTCAGCTTGAGCACCTTGCAATCGGCGGGCACAAGATCGTAGCTGCGGCCTAAGATGAACTTGTCGATGGTGCAGCGCTTGATGTAGGAGGCACCGGCCTTGTCCTTATAGACGACAGTGAAAACCAGCTCTTTATCTACCAAGCCGCAGTGGAGCAATCCCTTGCCGACGAATAGCTTGTCCGGCGCTTGGATGACCGAGTAGGTGCCGTCCTTGCGGATGGCGAGCACAGAGTCGTAGAGCGATACGTCGCAGAGGGTGGTGCCGCTGATTTGGTGGCCGAGATAGCCGGTCTTTTTGTCGTAGCGGAGCTTGAGGTTGCGATTGGCCGCCGAGCGCGCATCCACTCTTTCGATTTCCACGATTTCGGTGCAGCGCGGAAACTGGCTGCGGTAGCGGTCGATGAGATCCTGGATAAAGGCAATGGTATAGGGAATAATGCCATCCAAATGCTTCTTGATCTGGCACAGTCGGGCGCGGATTTCCTTCATCTCCTTTTCAGCGCGATTGATGTCGTAGCGCGAGATGCGGCGGATCGGGATCTTGAGCAGGGTTTCGATATCGTCGTCGGTAATATCGCGTTTGAGCTGCGGGGCAAAAGGCCAAAGCCCGGTGCGCACCGCTAAGGCGACTTCGTCCGTGGTGGTCTGCTCCTCAATGGCCTTATAGATTCGGTTTTCGATAAAGAGCTGTTCCAAGGTCTTGGCGTGGAGCTTGTCGTTGAGTTGTTCGGCTTCGAGCTGGAGTTCGGCCTTGAGGATATCGACGAGGCGATCGACGTTGTGTTGCAAGACTTCAGTGGCGCTCATGACTTGCGGGCGATTGTGCTGGTTGATCAGCATCAAGTTGGCTGAAATCGACAGTTCGCAATCGGTGAAGGCGTAGAGCGCATCCACTACCTCCTCGGTGTAGGTGCCGCGCGGCAGCTTGATCTCGATCTCGACGTTTTCGGCCGTGTAGTCGGAGATGGTGCCGATTTTGATCTTGTTTTTGCGTGCGGCGTCTTCGATGGAGGCGATGAGTTGTTCGGTGGTGGTGCCGAAGGGCAGTTCGCGGATGACGATGCGCTTGGGGTCGGCGGTGTCGAGCCGGGCGCGGACTAAGACTTTGCCATTGCCGTCGTTGTAAGCGGAAAAATCGGCTAGGCCGCCGGTGGGGAAATCGGGACGGAGCTGGAAGGGGCGGTCTTGCAAATAGGCGATTTGGGCTTCTAACAGTTCAATGAGATTGTGCGGCAATATCTTGGTCGCTAGGGTGACGGCAATGCCTTCGGCACCTTGGGCCAACAGCACCGGAATTTTGGCGGGGAAAACCACTGGCTCCTGATTGCGACCGTCGTAGGAATCGACATAGTCGGTCAGTGCCTTGTTGAAGAGCACCTGTTTGGCTAGTGGTGTGAGCCGACACTCGATATAGCGGGCGGCGGCGGCCTCGTCCCCAGTGTAGATGTTGCCGAAGTTGCCCTGTTTCTCGATGAAGAGGTCCTTGTTGGCTAACACTATGAGCGCGCCGTAGATCGACTGGTCGCCGTGCGGGTGGTACTGCATGGTCTGTCCCACCACGTTGGCGACCTTGTGGAACTTGCCGTCGTCGATCTTGTGCAGCGCGTGGAGAATGCGGCGCTGGACGGGTTTGAGCCCGTCGTCGATGTGCGGAATCGCGCGGTCCCTGATGGAGTAGGAGGCGTATTCGAGGAAGTAGTTGTTGTAGAGACTGTCGATGTAGGCCATTAGACTAGGTGCTCCATAATGTAGTCGCGGCGGCTGGGGGTGTTCTTGCCCATGTAGAAGGAGAGGGTCTCGGGGACGGTGTCGAGCGAGCGGACGCCGACTTTGACCAACCGCATGTCGCCGTTGATAAACTGTCCAAACTCCTTGGGGGAAATCTCGCCAAGGCCCTTGAAGCGGGTGATTTCCGCGGTGCCTTTGAGCTTTTTTTCGGCGCGTTGGCGATCGCGCTCATCGTAGCAGTAGTAGGTCTCTTGTTTGTTGCGGACCCGGAAGAGCGGGGTTTCGAGGATATAGACGTGACCCGAGGTAACTAGCTCTTCGAAATAGGTGAGAAAGAAGGTCATCAGGATATTGCGGATGTGGAAGCCGTCAACATCTGCGTCAGTAGCCATTACTACTTGGTTGTAGCGCAGGTTGCCGATGTCTTCTTCGATCCCGAGGGCCATCATCATATTGTAGAGTTCTTCGTTTTTGTAGATCGAAGCGCGGGTTTTGCCAAAAAGGTTTTGCGGCATGCCTCGGAGGGTGAAGATGGCTTGGGTCTCGGGATCGCGCGAGGAGACGATCGAGCCAGCGGCCGACTGCCCTTCGGCGAGGAAGATCGTCGATTCTTCGCCGCGCTTCTTGTCGCCTTTGTGGTACTTGCAATCCTTGAGCTGGGGGATTTTGATCTCGATGCGGCGAGCGGCCTCCTTGGCTTCCTTTTTAACCGCGTTTAGCTCCTTGCGCAACTTTTCGTTGTGGATGATGCGCGCTTCGAGCTTTTGCGCGGTCTCGCGGTTTTTGTGGAGGAAATCGACAATGGCTTCGCGGGTCTCGTTGACGATCCAGCCGCGGATGTCGGTATTGCCCAGCTTGTTTTTGGTCTGCGACTCAAAAACTGGCTCCTTGACCTTGACGGCGACGACGCCAAAGGCCCCGTCGCGCACATCGACGCCGTTGAAGGATTTCTTGTAAAACTCGTTGACGCCTTTGAGCACGCCCTCGCGGAACGCGCTCTGGTGAGTGCCGCCGTCGGCCGTGTACTGGCCATTGACAAAGGAGCGGTAGGATTCGCCGTAGCTATCGATATGGGTGAAGGCAAATTCGAGGTACTGGCCCTTGTGGTAAGCGGGCGGGTAGAGAACCGAACCGCCGGCCTCGCTGTTGAGGAGGTCGAGCAGACCCTTTTTGGACTCGAATTTTTGGCGGTTGCAGTACAGGCGCAGGCCCCGGTTGAGGCAGGCGTAGTTCCACAGCCGGCGCTCGACGAACTCGTGGTTGAAGGCGTATTCGCCAAAGATGTCTAGATCGGGCAAAAACTCAACGTACGTGCCGTCGGGCTCGTCGGGCGCGCGGCTTTTCTTTTGCTTTTTTAGCTCGCCGCGCTCAAAGAGCACTTCGGCGCACCGACCGTCTCGGTAGGAGCGGACGACGAAGTGAGCCGAGAGTGCGTTGACGGCCTTGGTGCCGACGCCGTTGAGCCCCACGCTGAACTGGAATACGTCGTCGTTGTATTTGGCACCGGTGTTGATGACCGAGACGCACTCTATTACTTTGCCGAGGGGAATGCCGCGGCCGTAGTCGCGGACTTGGACTCGCCCTTGGTCGATCTCGACGTCGATCTGCTTGCCACTGCCCATGATGAACTCATCGACGGCATTGTCGATGACCTCCTTGAGCAATACGTAGATGCCGTCGTCGGGATCGGCACCCGAGCCGAGGCGGCCAATATACATGCCGGTCCGCAGGCGGATGTGCTCAAGTGAAGAGAGGGTTTTGATCTTGCTTTCGTCGTACGTGGCCTTGCCGTTGGCGCGGCCGTTGGTCAGAGTCTTAGCCATTGCTTCCATAAGAGGTTTATAGTAGAACGAGCCGCGATTCCTGGGGGAGGGGCGCGACCGGCGGACAATGGGAGACTTAAAATGCAGGAGAGAGCAGAAGCATCAAAGGAGGGCAGGAAGAGGAGACGCTCTCCTTGGTGCGGCTACTAATTTAAGAAATTCTCCACCTGCTTAATATAGTGAACATATATGCAGTTGTCAATTGAATGAGGGTGGGGGTGGCCGCGGTGCCGTAGCTGCTTTTTCTGTATCCCTTGGGCAACGGTTGTGTTGCACAGGCGATACGCTCAAGCGTATCGGTTGATTGGCGCGGAGACTGGGGCTAAAAATAATTTATATTGGCTAACTTACCTAATTACAGAGACTTAACGAATATCAACGACGGCTCAGTTTATCTGACGCACTTCTTGGCACGTTTTTCGCTTTTATTCCCGCTGAAGCCTCAGCCGTGTTTCACCCTATCAGCAGTATTTACAAATGGAAGCAAACAGAAGGTCGGCTGTTGCTACCATTGCTGCTGTGTCGCATCTCAACCGGCTATCAAGCGAATGGCTAATCAAGCCAAGGAGGAGAGCCTATGAAGCTCAGAATCATATCGAATCAGTTTAATGGCTATATGGCACCGGCAATAAATATAAATAGTGGCGCTTGCTGCTGCTGTTGCCACTGTCATTGTTGCACTCTCGTACACAAGATAGTGATATAGCCCGCGAGATCGCTGGTAGCGGTGCCACTGCCATTCTTGCAGTATCTCATCTCAAGTAACCCAACTAATGGCTTCAAGCCAAGGAGGACGCACTATGAAACTCAGAATCGTATCGAATCAGTTTAATAGCCATATATCGCCAGCAAAGACCAATGGTTGCTGCTGCTGCAACTGCCATTGCACCATCATAAGTGTCCCCACCCAATGATTCTCAGCTAGGACTGCTATTATACATCTCCGTAATGCTTTGTTATTACGGCTGAGGCTGTTTTGATTCGCCCTGCCCGTAGCAGTCTATGATTGATACGGGCAGGCACTTAAACCAGAAAAGAGGATGTTCATGAGAACCAAGACCGAACCCATTGTTGCCGAACATCATTTCGTACTCAATCCCTCACTCAAGTTCATTTTTTGTGGTGAAGATGAGATCTTGGTGCTACACGGTGTGAGATCACAATTCAACCAAACTATCCGGGACGAGGGGAGAAGTCATCTTCTAGGTCGGGTGCTCCGTCGTTTGGCCTCGCCAGCTTCTCTACGCGATCTCCAAGAACAAAAAGTAGTTGAAGAAGACGAACTTGAAGATGTAGAAGAGCTGCTCTCTACTTTGGCCGCTCAAGGGTTTATCTCTCCAGCCGATGAGAGCCCTATTGCAAGCTATTTGAATGCCATCACAGGTGAAAACCAGATATTCGACAACATTTGTCTTGGAATCGTAGGAGCCGGTTATATAGGTAGCCGTGTAGCGGAAGAACTCGCGAAGATTGGAGTTGGCCATATGCAAGTTCTGGATGATCGACAAGTCGAAAACGTCGCAGTTGATCAGGCTCAGTTTGACCTGCCTCCGACCTATATCGAAAAGGGACGGTCGTATGTTGAGTGCTTAGGATCTCACCTGTCAGATCTCGGTTATGATCGTTTCAAGGCGATCAAAGAACCCTATCATAATCAAGATGCCCTAGAAAGTTTGTTTAGTGCTTCAAATTTCGTCGTCGCCACCTCTGAAGTATTCTCTTCTCATCTCTTCCATACCATGGATATAGCAGCTCTTTCTGCCGAAAAGCCGTGGATGTCTGCATTTATGGATGGAAGCGAATCCTGCATCGGTCCTATTTATGTGCCTAGTGAAACGTGCTGCTACAACGAGTTTGAAATCCAATCGGAAGCGACCTTATCTATTCAGAACAGTGAGTACTATACCTATAAAGAGGAAATGAGCAAGAATGGCCTTTACAGCCATCAATTTGCGTTTCCGCCCTATGCCAGCATAGCCGCCGGTTTTGTGGCAAGTGCCGCATCATCTTTTCTCTTGTCTGGAAAATCTTCCTTGATAGGCCGATGCTTACGCATCAACTTTGAAAAGCCCTATGTCGATTACGAGGAAATTTTGAAGCTGCCCAGATCGCCTGTATCTGTCGGTATGAGAAATGGGTATAGGCACTTGTTTCTCTAAACATCTCGTTAGATTGGATACTACCCAATTCAACGCATATCCTGTCAATCTATCATATCTAACTAAACGGAGTGCAAAATGACTGCCGAATCTTCTCATATTGCTTCAGGTTCTCTATTGAAAAACCTTCAGACGTTTCTGGAATTACCAATTATACCTTCGCCTCACAGTATTGACTTAAGCCACTCGGCGGCTTCGGATTATCTTTATCGACAAGCTAGAGCAAAGCCGCATGTGGCCGAATTGTACCACGAAAATTCAAAACTGAATCCTCACTCAACCCTTCAGATTCCCTCTGATACCTCAACGCTTGAACAAGTACGCCGGTGGTTCTTTGAAACCGCCTATCGCGTTGATGAAGAAATCTTGATTGCCGACGGCTCTGGGTTGAGAATCCCTTACGACCAACTTCCTGATTGGCTCCAAGGCCCACTGAACCACTTTTCCAAACCAAGCTCTCTGACCAATTTGCTCTATGCTGCTGACCTGCTCGTGTTGAATGATGGAGTACTCTTCCGCGTAGTCCCAGAGTTAGACTATTTATGGGTTGAGCGTAAAGTGGAAAATGAAGCCACGCTTTTGCCCGAACTTTTCTGGAGGTCGTCGCCCGTGTGCCTTGAAGAGTATTCGACCATGTTAATCGTCATCGCCTGCCCTTGGAGGTACATGCTTATATATGGCCCCCGAGGCTATCGCCACACTTTGCTCGATATTGGGCGACTGCTGGGATATTTGCAGCATCAGTGCTCATCCTCCGGCTACCCGGCTACCGTCCATCAAGACTTCCTCGATACAAAAGCAGACGAATTCGTACAAGCCGACGGCGTAGAACGGTCCGTTTACGCCCTTCTTACCTTCTCACCTATTAACGCGGATAAATAGAGAATGGCAATCGGTAAAAGAAAGTCCACTGCGGTAGAAATACCGGATTCCCTACCTCATTCAGAGGCTACTACTGCTATAGAGCCAGCACTTCTGCAAGAGTTGAAAGGATTCAATTCTCAAGAGCAGCTAGTTTTATGTGAACTTATTAAGCGTACCAGACGGGATAGATCGGTCAATGGACCTGTAGATGAATTAGCTGTCGTAGTAAATGGACTAAGAGATTTCTCGACAGAAGACGAATGGCTATTTTTTCTTAAACTGAATGAAAAAATCGCACCGAATCTACATAAAGAATTCATTGGTGCGAAGAAAATTCAATTGGATACAATGGTTCCTACTGTGGACAAATCTATATCGGAAGTAATCAACAGTCGTACCTCAGTCCGAGATTTCAATGGGTCAGCTCTATCGCTCGAAAAGCTAAGTACACTGTTGGGACAAGCCTGTGGTGTACGGGGTACCATGTTTTCATATAATCGCCGCGATGTTGCGCTACGCAATTTCCCAACTGCTGGCGGATTACAATGTACTGAGTTATACCTAGTGGTTAATGGAGTATCCGATCTCCCGCAAGGATTATACCACTATAATCCAACGCAAAACTGCTTGGAACTAATTGAGAAAGGCAACTTTCGGTGGCGTGTGATCAATTGTTGCCCTAATCATGAATGGTTATCCGAAGCGAGTGTAGTCATTTTCATTGCCACTGATATATCGAGGCTTACATGGAAATATGGTGCTTATAGATCATACCGATTGGCTCACCTTGAAACTGGAGTAGCGAGTCAAAACCTGCATCTTGTTGCTACAGCACTCGGATTGGGCTCATGCATGGTATTTGGCTTTGACGATGAACGCACAGATTCTTTATTAGGACTGGATGGACGTAGAGAATTTACAACCTTAGTGGTTGCCTTTGGAAATAAAGTAGATAAAGGGGCGCTTCTACGAAAAATTACCAGTAGAAGTGATAGCATTTCAACTGATTAAGGATTTAATGCAATGACCTTTTTGAGCAAGGCTATTTGGCTCCGCAGTTTCGGCGCACTCTGGGTAGTCGAGTGCAAATTATTCTTACGTCAACCTACTTCTGCCTTCTTTACATTTGTACTACCCATCTGTTTTTTTTTACTATTCGGATCTATCTTTGGAGAAGCTCCACTATGGGATCGGCCCGATGTACGATACATTGATTTCTATGCCCCAGCACTCATGGCTGCATATATCGGCCAAACTGGGCTGATCAACCTCACTAATTCCTTGTCTGAATACCGCCTGCTCGGTATCCTCAAGCGCTATGTTGTTAGCCCACTTTCGCTTGGATTCTACCTCTGTGTCCACATTATAATGCAGACAGTCGTATTTACTGTTTCTGCTTTGAGTTTATTCGTGGTCGCAGAAGGCATTTTTGACCTTCATTTTCGTGGGCACTTGGTAGTTGTGCTTTTTGTAGGGATAATCTGCATCGCTTGCTTTTTTTCTTTAGGTTTCTTGGTAAACAGTATTTCCAAATCTCCAAGAAGCACTCAAGCTCTGTGCCAGTTTTTATTTCTTACCATGTTTTTTATGTCAGGTGCTACTTTTCCTCGGCAAATGTTTCCAGAGTGGCTACAGATCTTAAGCTGGGGGTCTCCTTTGACCCATGTCGTTACAACCTTCTCTGGTGTATGGCTCGGGGATCCGATTTCTCAGTATGTAAAATCATTACTGTTTCTTACAGTAATAACTGTGCTCTCTTGTTTAATTTCTACTCGAACATTCAAATGGGAGGTGTAGATTAATTATGGTCTCTCTAAAGTTGGATTACGATTACGTAAATCCTTATCGAGAATTTTTGCCTAATGTTATGAGTAAGAAGGAAGGCAAAGCAATCCAAGAAATGCTCTCTTGGTACTTTCCTAATGGGCCAATTCAATTTTCGACTAATTATAACGGTGGAGCTGGAGTTTCTCAAGCCGTAGTAGCAAATAGTGAGCACTGGAACACAGATAAAGTCATGAGTCAGATTCTCGGTCTGCCATCACTTAACTTTGATTTGAAATCTTCTGTGATAGCAGGTGGTAAAGGATTTGGACTTGCGTCTTCTTTTTTATCTGACTTAGGAGAAAGCGTTGAAAGGCTGTCAGGAGCGTTTGCTTTCTTCAAAGAGGACTTAGAAATATGTGCCGGATCCTATAGTTCTCTACAGAAAGCCGGTCAAAATGCTATTTCTCCAGAAGAACTTCCCTTGTTTGCAGACGAACAATACGCCTCCCCTGACTTTTTTTTTCAACCCTTTACTCACGACACCGAATTTAACTGGATCAAGGGACATCGGCTCATCAGCCAAGAAGACATCTGGATTCCTTTACAGCTCGTACTCTTCTTTTATATTTCGGCTATTGAGGAGGCGCGAATCGGCTATTCATCTTCATCTGGAATGGCTTCGCATATAGATGAACCTCTAGCTATTATTGCGGGAGTGACGGAACTCTTTGAGCGTGATGCATTAATGGTATCTTGGTATGCAGATATCCCTCTATATCGAGTAGAAGTCGATAAGCCACTCTCTTCTAGGGAGACTAACAGAGCCTTAGAATATATCAAGTATCGGGACAGCGATGTAGATTTCTGGTTACACGACGTCGGCTTTTTCAACTTGCCCTGTATCTCAGCAACTCAACGGGTACCGTACTACAAAAAATTCGCCTATCAGGCTGGAGCGGCAGTGGCTTTGGATGGAGAAGAAGCATTCACCCAAGCCTTATTAGAATATGGGCAGTCCGAACTGCAATTAAAATGTGCTATGTTAGCACCTCAAAGACAAATGTATAGAGGTGTTGAGGTTATATTTGATGCTCCTCCAGACAAACCCTTGGCCGAGATGAGAACATTCTTGGAGACCATTGGATATTATGGATATGCTGAGAATGCCGAACGCCTAGAGAAATTTTTTCGTAGCGATGATACCGTGGTTCTGTCGGAATTGCCAAAGGCAAGATTTAAGGATTCAGAAAGGCAATTAGGGTATCTCAAAGAGGTTCTTCAACAGTACAACATAGACCCTATTATCATTGATTGTACCCATGAAAATATGGCTCAGGTAAAGGTTGTCAAAGCATTCATTCCTGAGTTAGTACAGCCGCACGTCAGCGCACATCCCTATTTGGGACATCCTCGCATTTACGAGCTACCCATGAAAATGGGACTGAAAGATAAGCCCCTCACATTTGAAGAGCTCAAGATGGGGCCTGTCCCTTTCCCTTAAACTTAGTTGAGAACCATGTTTTGTCTTGTTTTTGTTTTAGCATATCCTGGCGTCCTTTATGCAGTATATACAGGTTTATATCTGATGAGTAGTTCGGCGTTATTCCAAAAAATGCTGAATACAACATTGGATCGCTATGATTTTATCGTACCTTTGGTATCTCTTGCGGCTGTCTTGGCTCTGATTCTGAGTGTATGTGATTCGACTATCCATATATTGGTCTCCGCCTTTGAATGGCCTATATGGTTCGACTTGCCAATATACTTGTCGCTCGGCATTGCGATTTTTATTGGCGTGGGTGCAGGGGGGGCTTTTTATTTTGCTGAGATCATTATGGCACAGGCATGGCTAAAAATGCGGATGGGAAACAGTCCGACGGCAAGGCAATGGATGTTTGGGGAGACCAGACGTATTGTGAATCAGGGACAAAAATTACCTATAGGTATATTATTGGGTTTCGTTCTTAGTGAATCTTTTTTAGAGGAGTTACTATGGAGATGCTACTTGATTTCTTATACAACTGATATCTTAAATATGCCTGCACAATACGCGATCGCTATTTCTTCCGTAGCATTTGGAGTGAATCATATAGCCTATGGTTTGGCAAATGTGCTCTCTAAAACCTTGTTTGGTGTAATCTTAAGTCTCCTATATCTCGCCTCCGGTAGTCTTTTGCCATGCATACTGTGCCATCAGGTCTTTAACCTTATGGTCTTTAAAATTCGCATCGAATGGAAATCATGACTTCAACTCCGAGTACCTCATCCCCAGACAGTGGCTGGCGAGAGCAAACTCCGACCCTAAAGATAAATGCCTTGCGTAAAAGCTATGGCAAGCTCGTCGCCATTCAAAATGCAAGTTTCGCTGTATATTCACAACAAGTCTTTTGCTTGGTGGGACCTAACGGAGCGGGTAAAACGTCTGTCATAGATTGCATCGTAGGCTTAAAAAGGCCTGACTCTGGAGACGTTCACTTGTTTGGCGAAAGAATCCCAGATCTGCGATGGCGCAAGGACATACGCAGCAGAATCGGCATTCAATTTCAAGAAGATTCTCTCTACAATGACATTCGGGTCGGAGAAGCGCTACGCCTTTATGCGAAAATGTATCAGGATCCTGTTGATCCTGATGAGTTGATCGACATTTTTGAATTGCAACGCCAGCAGAAGACAGCCTACAAAAACCTGTCAGGAGGAGAAAGACGCAGGCTGCTCATTGCCATTGCCTTAGTGGGCAAACCTGCGCTGCTGATCCTCGATGAGCCGTCGAGTAACTTGGATCCGCATTTGCGCCGGCAACTCTGGGACGTTCTGAATCACTATCGCAGTCGGGGCCTTACCATTGTCATGACCACCCACAACATGCAAGAAGCCCAGCAGTACAGCGATGTGGTCTGCGTGGTAAACAAGGGCGAAATCATTGCCTCTGGCTCGGTACCGCAACTACTCGAACAGTTTCAATTAAACCTCAAAGTGGAGGTAGAAACCGAAGTCGATCCCGAAACCTTGGCAGATTGTCCTGGAGTAACCCACGTTGACGGCAATCCTCAAGGCGTGTCCATATATGGTAAGGATGAGGTATTTAGGGAGACAGTTATAGATCGTCTTAACAGCTTGGGCATACATCAATTTTCTGTAAAAACCGCGGATCTTGAAGATGTGTACTTATTTGCCACGGGAAGCCGATATATGCGCTATGGTCAAAAAAACGCAAAAAACGGTCAGGGCATCGAATCTGAAGCTCCTTTCATCGAAGGCAAAGAGCTTCTTCAGCAGGCAATTGATACCTCCAACCCCGATCCATTATATGAGGCACAGAAACTTTTTGAACAGACTCGCCAAAACGGTAATTACGAGATATTTGCCCTGTATTACTTAGCTTTGTGCGAATACCGCCGCGCCACGCTTTTTGCGGCCTCCCCCGACGAACAGACCCAAAGCATAAATCGAACCATAGAGTACCTCAAAGAAGCCATTGAACTAGAAGACAACTTCAGCGACGCCCATGCCCTCTTAGCTAGCGCCTATGGTCAAAAGCTCGGCCTGAAGCCTCACTTGGGTATGGCGCTAGGCCCTGAGACCAAAAGAGTCCTTGAGAAATCCAAGCGACTCGATGGCAACAATCCCCGCGTCGTCTTAATAGATGGAATGAGCGACTATTACACTCCTGCTATGTTCGGAGGCGACAAGCAGCGAGCCATCTCTAAGATAGAGCAGGCCCTTGAGTTGTTCGCTAAAGAGGAAATCCGCGATCCCTTTCAACCCTCTTGGGGCTACGACGAAGCCTGCGCCCACTTGGGCATCATGCGTCAAGAGGCCGGAGATATTGAGGGGGCAAGGGAAGCCTTCGTCAAGGCACTTGAAGTGAACCCCAACAACGGCTGGGTAGAGAAGCACTTATTGCCGGGATTGGACCGTTAGGACCCAATGAATACAAGACACATCGCCTCACAGGCCGAAATAGTCCTGTTCTGCATTTTCCTGCTCGCTGGGCAAATTTTTGCCCAAAATCGGGCATTTGTCCAAGGCCAAGTCGTCGATGAGGCAGAACAACCGATGGCCTTCGTCAATGTACAAATCGTCGACACTATCGACGGCGCAATAACAGGCCGCGACGGCCGCTTTGCCTTTTCTACTCGGCACCTTGGCCCACACGACCTGAGTGCCTCCTTCATCGGCTTTGAACCCACCCGACAGCCCCTGCATTTGACGGCGGGTGATACCACCACGGTGCGCTTGGTGCTGCGGCGTATCCTCATAGAACTCGGCGAAACCGTGGTCACCGTTAGCACCTACACCACTGGGGAGGACGAGACCGTTACCCTTACCCCCTTAGAGGTAGTTACAACGGCTGGAGCTGCCGCCGATATTTTTCGCACGCTCAAAACCTTCCCCGGCGTGGCAAATGTAGATGGTGGTGCCGGTCTTTTTGTGCGTGGTGGTGATGTGGGTGAGACCGTCATCTTGCTCGATCAAGCCACGGTGGTACATCCCTACAAATACGAATCGCCCACCGGCGGAGTATTCGGCACGATTCCACCGTTCATGGTGCAGGGTACGGCTTTTTCCACCGGTGGATTCTCCGCTCGTTACGGCAATGCGCTTTCTGCGGTGCTGGCCATGGAGAGCCGCGACCTGCCTGTGCAACGGAGCTATACGCTTAGTTTGGGTCTCGCGGCCGGCTCTGTGGGGGTCGCCTTGCCTCTTGTTGAGGGTAAGCTCGGCCTGCGCTTCACGGGCAATCGCAGCTTTACCGATTTCATGTTCCGCGTCAATGGGCAGCGCGACAGATTCATTATCTCTCCACACGGGCACGACGAAAACCTCAATTTGATCTATCAATACTCACCTACCGGACGCCTTAAGTTCTTCAGTTTCAATGCGGGCGACGAGGTGGGCGTACAGGTTGCAGAGCCTTCGTTTGACGGCCTCTATCGAAACAGCAGCGATAGAGCCTTGTACAATGTTCAATGGACAGATGTGTGGGCTGATTGGTCTGCTCAGACCAGTGCCTCGCTCAACCAGTACAAGACCCGGCGGCAACTGGGCAACCTAGATCTGGCTCCCCGCGACTGGACCGGTAAAGTGCGCACGGACTGGGAGCGCGTCCTCAGTACGTTCGGGGTTTTGCGCCTCGGTGCTGAAATAGAGCATGCCAACAACCGATATGTGGGCCGCATTCCTCAGGGCGATATTTTCGACCCCGAGGCCGAGGTTTTTGAACTTGACGTCTCCTACAACGCCCGGCGTCCGGGTGCCTACTTTGAAGTCGATTTCAAACCCCTGCGCCGCATTGTCGCCAATGTCGGTATGCGTACCGATTACCACAGCTTGAGCGACGATTTTGTCTTAGATCCGCGCCTGTCTGCACAATACCAGTTCTCAGCAGGCACAAACGCCCGACTCGCCTGGGGCCTCTATCACCAATTTCCCCCTCCATTTGATTACAACCCCGTCAGCGGCAACCCCAACTTGGGGCCTCAACGCGCCCAACACTGGATAGGCGGCCTGCACCACGAACGCGCCCAGTTCCTAGTGCGGTTGGAGGCGTACTACAAACCCTACCACAACCTCGTCTTAGATGACCCGGACCTGAATCTTGTAAATGTGGGCAGAGGCCGAGCTTCTGGGGTTGACCTATTTCTTAAATACGGCGGTTTTCTCGATACGCGCTTGAGCGGGTGGCTGGCCTACAGTCTGCTGCAATCGCGCCGATTGCAGGTGCGCCATCTAGGACTCGAGGTGCTCCGCGAAGAAGCCCCTTCGCCGTTTGATATCACGCACAATCTGACCTTGGTCACAAAAATGCAAATCGTTAGTAATCTCAGCGGTAGTATGACGCTGAAATACGCCACCGGCCGACCCATCACGCCAGTCGTCAGTGGCGTCCCCGTGGCAGACAAAAGCTACTACTTGCCCGTGGAAGGCCCCGTCGGCTCGGAACGGCTACCGTCCCTTCAACAGATAAATGGGCAGTTGAGCTATGTGCATTTCTTTGGCTCTGGGCACCAAGCGGTCTTCTACTTGGCGGTCAACAACCTGCTTAACCGCGCCAACGTGTTCGGCTATGAGTACAGCATCGACTATACCCAGCGCCAGCCACGCACCACTCTCTTTCGCCGGTCCATTTACTTTGGTGCCAGTGTCTCCTTGACCTATTAACCTTCACTAGAAGAGGCTATTTATGCTACACTTTCTGCGCTCGCTCGTTTGCCTTATCTCAATCACCCATCCCATCCTCGCTCAAACGGCCGACAGTCTTATCATCAGTGGCAGACAGATGCTGCAAGTCGGTGAAAGTGCGAGCGATCTCGGCGCTATGTATGCAGCTAGGGCAACGTTTGAGCGCACCTTAGCCGATGCAGGTCTGGCTGCGTGGAGCCACTACTACATCGCTTTGGCCGATTACCGCATTGCCAATCTGTTGGGAGATGAAAGCAAAGAGCAGACTACTGAGCACCTCAAGACCGCGGTCGAGCACTTGCAGAAGGCTACCGAGATTGACCCGCAAGCGGCCGAAGCTTATGCCTTGCTGTCGAGCGTGTATGGACTACAGATCGGCCTGAGTCCGATGAAAAGCATGTTCATAGGCCCCAAAGTAGGAAAGGCCGCCCAGAAAGCTAAGCAACTCGCCCCCGATAATCCGCGCGTGGTGCTGAGCGCGGCCCTCAACGATTTTAATACCCCCGAAATGTTTGGTGGCAGCAAAGAAAAGGGCCTGCAAGGGTTTCGGCGTGCGGTCGAACTCTTTGCCCAAGAAGAGCCGACCGATCCCATCCAGCCAGTATGGGGGCATAGGGAAGCCTACGCTTGGCTCGGTATCGCGTACCAAGACCGAGGTGAGCTAGAGTCGGCGCGAGCGGCCTTTGAAAAGGCACTTGAAGTCGATCCAGATTTTGGTTGGGTCAAGGACGGGTTGCTGCCCGAGTTGGAAAAAGCCAGTTCGCCGGATGCGCCGTGAGCAAATGACCGCTAGCTAGCTGGACTGCGTTGCGGGAAGTGCTAACTAGTTTTGGAGGAGTATCTGCCGCCTCGGGGTCGTCTCCGACCGTGCCGACGTCCTCGGCCGTTGCGTTTGGCGCGGATGTCGTCCAAGTCGGGTGCCGTGCCTTCCCAATGCGCGTGGATGCGGTTGGCGTTGAGCAGGCGCTTGAGGTCGCGGAGGTCGCGGTCGCCGACCAAGGTCAGGGCCATGCCCGCCCGGCCCATGCGCCCGGCCCGGCCCGTGCGGTGGGTATAGATTTCAGCGTTAAATGGAAAGTCGTAGTTGATGACGTGGGTGACGTGGGAAAAATCCAAGCCGCGCCCGGCCACGTCCGTGGCGACCATAAAGCGGATCTTCTGCTCACGGAAGCGACGGAAGATGGAGGTGCGCCGCTCTTGGTCTAGGCCGCCGTGGATGATGTCAACTGAGCGGACGCGTCTTTGTAGGTCGCGGAACAAGTCGGATGCTTTGTCGCGCGAATTGCAGAATATGATGCCCTGCTGGATCTCTTGGTCCTCAATGTAATCGACTAGCGCGTCACTGCGGCGGCGGGAGACATGCAGGAAGTGATGGGCGAGCGATTGGGGTGCCCGCTGGTCGCGGTTGAGATGGATGCGCTCGGGCGACTTGAGGTATTGTTGGGTCAGCCGCTCTATCTCCGGCGGCATGGTAGCGGAAAAAAGCAGAGTTTGGTGTTCCTGCATGATGCAGGACAAGATAAAGTCCACATCTTCGATAAATCCCATCTTGAGCATCTCATCGGCCTCGTCGAGGACCACGGTTTTGACGTGGGTCAGGTCGAGGCTGTGATTCCATATAAAGTCGATGAGGCGACCGGGCGTGGCCACGAGCACATGAACGCCGTGGTTGATCTTGGCTTTTTGGATATCCATGTCAAAGCCGCCATAGATGGCAAACGGCACCACGCCTGAGTGCTTGGCGATTTCGTCCACCTCTTGGACGTATTGGAGCGCCAACTCGCGGGTGGGTACCAAGATGAGGGTTTGGATGGCGTTGAGCGAATCGTCAGTGGCTTGGATTAGGGGAATGGCACAGGCACCCGTCTTGCCAGAACCGGTTTCGGCTAGGCCCATGACATCTTTGCCGGCGATAATGTGGGGAATGGTTTGTTCCTGGATGGGCGTCATGTCCTCGTAGCCCATCTCGTCGAGTGCTCTGAGGATGTGGGGTGCTAGATCAAGCTCGGTAAACTGCATAAATCCTATCTGTTGGGTTGAAAGGGCGGGGAATGCGTGCGGCGGGACGCCAGCGAATGCGCGTTACTCATTATAAGTTATAAACTTAGGGAAAAAAGCTAAATGTGCAATAGGCCGCGTTGCGCGGAAGCGGCTGGGGCTTAATTTGTAACTCACAAGACAAGGAGATAAAAGATGACAGACGTGCGGGTGCGCATTGCCCCTTCGCCGACCGGCCCCATGCACGTAGGGACCGCCTATCAAGCGCTATTCGACTGGGTGTGGGCGCGGCAAAACGACGGGCAGTTTGTGCTGCGCATTGAGGATACCGACCAAGCGCGGTCGCACAAGAAGTACGAAGATGAGCTCATGCAGTCGCTGCGGTGGCTGGGGCTGGCGTGGGACGAAGGTCCCGATGTGGGCGGCCCCTACGGCCCATATCGGCAGAGCGAGCGCTTGTCTATCTATGCGGAGTACGCCGCGAAATTGGTGGATAGTGGGCACGCCTATCCCTGCTTTTGCACGAGCGAGCGGCTGGCGGCACTGCGGAAGGAGCAGCAGGAGCGCAGGGAGCACGTCGGCTACGATGGACATTGCCGAGGGCTGGCTGCCAAAGAGGTCGAAGCGAAGATACGGGCGGGACATACGCACGTGATCCGGCTGAAGATGCCGAAGGAGGGAGCATGTATAGTCGAGGACATGCTCCGGGAGCCGATTTCCCTAGAGTGGGGGAACATGGACGACCAAGTGCTGATGAAGTCCGACGGCTTTCCGACCTACCACTTGGCCGTGGTAGTAGATGATCACTTGATGCGGATTAGCCATGTGATTCGGGGAGAGGAGTGGATCACCTCCACGCCCAAGCACCTCATGCTGTACGAGGCTTTTGGCTGGACGCCGCCGACGTACATGCACCTGCCGTTGCTGCTCAATCCCGACGGGTCCAAGATGTCGAAGCGGCGGAATCCGACCTCGGTGGAGTATTATCGCCGCGCCGGCTATGTGCCGCAGGCCCTGCTCAACTATCTGGCGCTGATGGCCTATCCGCCGATTGAGGACGAAAAGTTCACCGTGGATCAGTTAGCAGATCATTTCGACCCGGCGAAGATCAATTTGGGCGGTTCCATCTTTGACATAGACAAGCTGGGCTGGCTCAATGGACGCTATCTGCGCGAAGATCGGACGCCGGAAGCCCTGTTGGCGGACCTAAAGGACTGGCTGCTCAACGACGAATACGTGGGGCAGATGCTGCCGTTTATGCAGCAGCGGCTTGAGACGCTGGGAGATTTTGTGCCGCGCGTGGCGTTTTTCTTCGCCCGGCAGGTCGAGCCAAAGGCCGAGGATTTGGTGCCGAAAAAGCGGGAGGCCGCCAAGGTAGCGCGGATGCTGCAAACAGCCGTGTGGGCCTTGGATGAGGTGGTGGAGTGGGACAAAGACGGTGTGGCCGAGGCCGTGCGCCGGGTAGCCGCGCATTGGGAATGGCCAGTCCGCGACGTGACGGTACCGCTCATTGTCGCGCTGACTGGCGAGCGGGTGGGGCCGCCGCTGTTTGAATCCGCCGCGCTCTTGGGGCCGGAATTGACCAGGATGCGGCTGTTGGACGCCATGAAGGCGTTAGGTGGGCTGTCGAAGAAACAGGCGAGTCGGTTGGAGAAGGATTGGAGGCGGTGAAATTCTTCGGCGACTGCGTCCTCTAGCCCCTGTTTGGCACAGACGCAGCCTAGCTTTACGGCCCTTCGCGCAGTCGCTTAAAGTGCGCCAGCGCCTGCACAGCACTCAGTGAGTCGCCGAGCGCCCGATAGGCCAAGGCCAAGCCGTAATGGGCGCGGGCATAGCTCGAGTCCGCTGCTAGGACCGTGCGAAAGTGGCCCAATGCCTCCTCGGTTGCCCCTTCGCGCAGTGCCACGCCTCCGAGGCCGTGGTGGGCGTCCGCATATCCTTCCTGGTGATCGAGTGCCGTGGTGAATGCCTGGCGAGCTTGTGCTAGTTCTCCCTTGGCAAAATAGGCGTTGCCGAGGTTGTACCAAGCGAGAGCGTACTCTTCGTCTAGCGCTAGCGCTTGGCGGAAGGCGGCGATGGCCTCGTCCAAGCGGTCGAGGCGGGCGTAGGCATTGCCCAGATTGTGCCAGGCCGGCGCATGGGCAGGGTTGATCGTCAGCGCGCGCTGGAAGGACGCGGTCGCTTCGCTTGCCACGCCCAGTCGAGCATAGATCCGGCCCAGTTCAAAGAGCGCCATCGCATCGTGCGGATTGCCGTCCAGTATGGTTTTCCACCGGAGGATGTCCCCAGAGTACGCGTCAATGCGGTTGAAGGCGCGTAGGGCCGCGTCGCTTTCCTCGGCCTTGCCTTGTTTTTGGTAGGTCTGGGATAGGTTGTAATAGGCTTGTGGGTCGAGCATATCGAGGTGAATGGCGCGGCGCAGGGCTTGGGCAGCTAGCTCGTATTGCCCCAGCTTGGTGCGAACTACTCCGAGCCAGTTAAACGCTGCCGCAGCCGTTGAATCCGCGGCAATGGCCGCCTCAAAGCTCTCTGCGGCTTCTTCGTACTTCCCTAGGCGGAGGTGTGCCCGTCCCAAGCCGATCCGAGGAGCGACCGCCGTTGGTTGCAAATTTACGGCTTGTGCGAGGAGCGCGGCCGCCTTTTCACACTGCCCCAGTTTGAGACAGTACACATCGCCCAGCGCAGTGTACGCTAGGATGTATTTAGAGTCGCTGGCAATGGCCTGTTCCATGGCCGCTGCGGCCTCTTGATATGCACCTTCTTGACCGAAGGCCGCGCCGATATTGTAGTGCGAGGGAGCATGGTCTGGCTCGCTTAAAAGCGCCTGCTCGTAGGCTTGGCGGGCTTCTGCAAAGCGTTGCTGCCGCAGATAGACGGCTCCCAGCCCCCGATGCGCATCCGCACAATCGGCGCATCCCTGCGCGACTCGTTGGTATGCTTGTGCAGCTTGATCTAACTCGCCTCGCTTAAACAGGATGTTGCCGATCCCCACTTGCGCTCCGGTGTGGGTGGAATCCAACGCCAAAGCTCGGCGAAAGGACTGTAGGGCCTCGGGGTAACGCGCTTGTTCGTGGTACACTTGGCCGAGCGCGTAGTGGGCTTCGGCGTCCGTCGGGTCTTCCGCGATCTGGTGCTGGTAGCGGACCTCCCGCTCGCCTAGGGTCTCTTCGGTGGGTGTACACCCGTTGAGCAGGGATAGCAGGTAGATAATGGCCCAGCGATGCGCTCTGGTCCTCTTCCAGTGGTTGCTCATTCTATACAATCCTACCTCATTCATAAGAATCCGCAGATAGACGCAGATGGGCGCAGAAGCTAGCCGGAGGAAGGAGGCTCTTCCACTTGGTGGATCTGGTCGATGGGCATTTCCACGAGCGTCTGCACGATTCCACTGGGCCAGCGGATCTGGACGCGATCCACCTGTTTGCGCTGGCCCAAGCCGAAGTACACCCGCAGATCGTTTTGCGAAAGATAGCTGCTGCCGCTGCGCACCTCCTCGACCTGCACTAAATCGCCGCTTACTACCCGGATCACCGCGCCGATCCCGTCCCGGTTGCTGACCCGGCCGATGGTCTTAAAGGCGATCCAGTGGTTGCGTTGGCCGCTATCGTTGCGCAGCAAAAACGCCCGTTGATTGTTGTTGGAGACAAAAGCATCCAGATCGCCGTCGTTGTCGTAGTCGGCAAAGGCCGCGCCCCGGCCGACTCCGCCTAGGGTCGTAGTGGGTACCAGCGCAAACCGTCCAGCCCCGTCGTTGGCGAAGAGTTGGTCCGGCTGCGGATAGGACGCGGCTTGGTCAAACGCCTGCACTTCTGGATGGACGTGGCCATTGGCCAGATAGAGGTCTAGGTCGCCGTCGTTGTCGTAGTCGAAAAAATCCGTGCCAAACGTCAAGGTAGAAAGCGTAGGCTCGCCCAATCCCGATGGAAAGCTCAGGTCGGCAAAGGTGCCGTCGCTGTCGTTGCGATAGAGGCGGCAGCTCTCCCACTGGAAATTGCAGACCACGAGGTCCAAATCGCCGTCCCGATCGCAGTCGCCAAAGTCCGTGCCCATGCCGGCCTCGGGGCGAGCGCTCTCGCTGAGGGCTACCCCCGCGCTCAAACCCACTTCGGCGAACCGCGTTGCACCGTCGTTGCGGAAGAGGAAATTGGCCTTCATGTCGTTGGCCACATACAGGTCCGCATCGCCGTCGCCGTCATAGTCGCCAAAGACGACGCCTAATTGGCGGCCGGCCTCGCTGTACACGCCGGCTGGCCGGGTAATATCGGCGAATTTCCTGCCTAGATCGTTGCGGAAGAGGGAGCCGGATTCTCCTTTGTACTGAGTGGGGGCGCAATAGACCGGGACCGCTCCTTGGTGACACCCTTCGTCATGCGCTAGATCGACGAAGACGTTGTTAGCTACATAGAGGTCTAGATCGCCGTCGTTGTCGATGTCGGCAAACGCCGCGCTAGTGCTCAGGCGGGGATCGCCGACCCCGGCGTCGGCGGTCTGATCGGCAAAGGTTCCGTCGCCCTGATTGCGATACAGGACGTTGGGGCCGAAGTTGGTCACGTACAGGTCCACGTGTCCGTCGTTGTCGATGTCCCCGACGCAGGTACCCATGCCATAGCCTGGATGGCCCGTCCGCGTTTGCGCCGTCACATCCGCGAAGGTGCCGTCGCCCCGGTTGCGATAGAATGCGTTGGTGGGGAGGTCCTCGGCGACAAAACCCGGCAGCGGCGCGCCGTTGACTGCATAGAGGTCTTGGTCGCCGTCGTTGTCGTAGTCGAGGAAGGCCGCGCCCGACCCATAGGTTTCCACATAGTAGTAGCGGCCGCTCGCCCCATTCTGATGGTGGAATTCAATGCCCGCCTCTTGGGCCACCTCGACAAATGTCGGTTCGATCTCCGGGTCTGCTGGCCCGCATCCTGCGCCGCTCACGACGAGCAGCACCCACAAAGACAAAACCGCAGCCACGGGGCTAGGCGGGAGCGTTGGGGTGAGCATGGGCAACCACGAGGGTTGCCCCTATGAATGTGCTGGCAAACAAACAGGTAGGGGCAACCTTTATGGTTGCCCAACATACAAGGGATGATGTCATGGGCTAGCGGGGCTGGCGTCTAGTCTGTCCAACTGCTCTTCAAACACCACAACTCTATCGGCGTATTGATTCCTGAGCCGGGTGAATAAGGAATCGAAGAGGGTCTTTTCTTGCTGCTTTTGCACCCACCACCGCGCCCGCGAAGCCGCCTGTGCAAAGGGCGTGGGACGCGGGGGAATGCGCTCCCGCACCGCGAATATCGAATAGCCTTCGTCGAGAGCCACTGGGCCGGTAAGCACTCCCACCGGCGCGGCGGCCACCGAATCGTAGAAGGCACCGAAAACCCGCCGCTCGGAAGGGTGATTGTGGATGTGGTATTGCCCGTGCCCGCCCTCGGCATCCGTGCGCAGCGTGTGGCGGGCGGCCAGCGTTTCTAGGGGTTCGCCAGCGCGGACCCGCTGCAAGAGTTGTTCCGCTTCGGCGCGGGTCGCTACCAGCACTTCCGCCACCTGAATTTCTTCCAGTTCCATGAACTGTTGCGGATGGTCGTCGTAGTACTGGCGGGCCATGACGCTGTCAACTTCGGTCCGCTCCACGACTTCCTCTCTGCGGAGAGCTTCGAGCAGCAGTGATTTTTTTTTGTCTTGCAACCAGGCTGCTATGGTCGAATCTTGGTCCAAGCCTTCCTGCAAGGCCGCTTGATAGACGAGGGTGCGCGGCAAGAGGTCTCGGTGGATGAACTCGGCGATCCCGCTGCTGTCAAAGGAAACCGAGCGGATGAACCAATAGGCATTATAGGTTTCGGCAAAATCCAGCAGCGTTACCTGCCCGCCCTTGAAGCGGCAGAGGATCACTTCCTGCTCTTCGGGACCCAACAACATTCCGCGGCCGTCGGATTCGGCCATCCGATCGACTAGCAACCGGATCGCCTCGCCATCTAACTGGGCGTTTAGTCGCTCTTTGAGCTGTGCGATCAGCCCATTCCAGCGGGTGCGGAACTCGTTCCAGTACTGCTCGCGCAAGAAGGCCGCTCGGTAATGTGTCGGTGCTGGGCCTTGGGACAGGACCTTGAAAATCTCGTAGTGTTCCCCCACGAGTAAGGGCTGGCTCAAGTCTCCAACCTGTAGGTCGAATATCTGCTCTCCCACTTCTAAAGGCAGACCCATCTCCTCCAAGTTGCCGCGTCCGTACCAGGCATCAATCGCCCCGCCGTGGGCGGCTGTCGGCGCGATAGAATACCTGCGGGCCACCTCGGCAAAATTCCACCCCTGCTCCAAGTCGCGCATGGCCTTTTGGGCCTCTGCTTCGCCGGCGGTGCGGATATGGGCCAAGCGCAACATCCGATTCCACTTGCTGGTCGCAAAATCCTGCCGCATACCTTCTACTGCGAGATCTACATCCGCGAGGATGGTCCGCACGGCGTACTCATCGACCAGTTTCTTGCGCCGTTCCCGATCCCATTGGCGCATGAATTCCACTGTCTGATCCAGCCGCTGCTCTTGCGCGTCGATGAGCATCAACTTCATGTCGATCATCGTCTGCAAGTAGAAGCGCCACGCCTGGAGGCCCTCTTCGGGGTCGCGGTAGTTGGCGGTGGATTCTTCGCGGAACTGGCGCAGATCTACGAGTTCGATTTCTTCGTCGCCTACCTTGGCGACCACATCGCTATCTACTTGCGGCCCGCAGCCACTCCACCACAGCGCCGCGAGGACAACTCCCACAACGCGCACCATTAGAGTTCCTCGGCGCGGCGTTGTTTGGCCAAGTACACTTCGCGCGTAAATGGGTAGGCGATGTCGATGGTCTCCACCGGCTGATCTCGGTAGTCGAAGCGCAGTACCATTTCCGGGATCCGCACTTCAAACGCTTCGACATCGTTCGCTAGCGGGGCAAAGGCGATGAAGCCTTCGCGCTCTTGGCCGCTGAAGATCATCTCGTCTTCTGGATACATGGTGCGGGTCAGCAAATCGCGCCGCTCGCGGAAGGGAAGAAAGGTATTGCCGGCATAGCCTATGGCATACGGGGCGAAGTACTCGTCTAGCGCCAGCCGGGTGAAGGCTTGGTAGCGCCGGCCGTTGGCGCTGGCGATCTCTATGGCATAGGGATTGAGCCACACCTTGGGGTAGGCGTAGTTCTTGACCTTGAGCAGAAAGACCGTAAAGCGGGTGGGATGTTCCTCTTCCCACCCCGGCTTCCAGTCGCCGTAGGTGTAGGGATTGACCGGCGCGAGATAGGGGTTGGGATCGCGAAAGCCCTCCGGCCGCTGCGAGTGGCCGCTTAGCTGCCGGTTGAGCATGGCCACGGTCATTGGCAACAAACTCACTTCCAAGCGGTTTTTGACGAAGGTGATGCTGTGATCGTCGCGGACGACGAAATCCGCTCCCGCCAAATCAGTGGCCGGCAGTATGGGGCCAGCAAAGTGGCGATAGCCCAATTTGTGCCCGCAGCCTGCGACGAGTAGCGCGGCGCAGAGCAGAGCGAATACGCGGTGAGATGACGTAAGCATGATCCGGCTTTCTTGGCGAGTGCTATTCAGCACGGTTATTTGTCCGCCAGAATAAACTCTTCAGCCGTAATTCCGGCTGAACGGATAAGGGAGCGCAAAGTGCCTTTGGCAACTTCTTTGTGATCCGGCACGGAAAGTGTGGCGTTGTGATTTTCTTTTACCAAGATAATGTGGCTGCCTCGCTGTCGAGTGGCTGCCCAGCCAAAAGATTCAAAAATTTTTACAATCTGACGCCACTAAGTACCGGCAAGCTTGGCACTAGACCACTACTTCCAATTGCTGTGTCTCAACCGTCAAGGGTTGGCCCCTCTCGGCTCTAACTTCCAAACACAGTTGGATGGCTTCGCTGATGTTGGCAACAGCTTCTTCTTTCGTTTGTCCTTGACTCACGCAGCCCGGTATAGACGGGCATTCGGTAATCCAAACTCCGTCTTCGTCTCGCTCAACGGTGATTGTGAATAGCATGGCGTTATTCCTCCAAGTAGTTGAAATTTTTGCGCCTATGCCCTACCAGACCCGAGATAGTCCGCAATGTGGAGTTCGTCGTTAATATCCACTTGTCTGGAGCCCATAAGAGCGTCGTGCGGCTTGGATCAATCTCGTACTTCTCGCGTTCATCAAGCAATGCGTGATAGAGCGTCGGAATCCATTGTAGGGGCACAGAGAGGATGCGTCATACCATACCTCCAAATAAATACGTTTAGTACGCCACTGCCACCGGCTGCAACCGCACCGCTCGCCCCTGATCCGTTTCTACTTCCACACGCGCTAGGTACACGCCTGGGCGGACTAGCTGCCCGGCCGCGTCTCGACCGTCCCAGTGGACCGCATGGCGTCCTGCGCCCTGCACACTGGGCGGTGCTTGCCATACCGGTCGGCCGTCGAGAGCGTAGAGGCCGACTTGCACTTGGGACGATTCCCGCACCCGGAAGAGGGTGTATTGTATGGACAACAGGTCGTTTACGCCGTCGCCTTGGGGGGTAAATGCGCCGTTACCTGCCTCGACGTCTCCCAACACCCCGCCCGTAGAAGCGGCAGACGCTACGACGAGCAATTGGTTGGATCCTAGCTCCGCGCTGACATCGCCTCCTTCGACGCGCTGCAACAAGCTCGGCTCGTGGCGGTTGAAGACCTCGCCGCCAAATTCGCCAGCCTCGCCGTACAGCACGGCTTCGAGGCCGATGCGCAATCGCTGGTCGCCGCTGGGGTGCAAGGGGCGCGGCAGGAACACCACAAAGCCGCTTGCTTCGCGCAGCAGGCTATCCGGCTCTACGGCGCTGAGCGGGTCGCCCATCTCCAGATAGAGAAATGTGGCTTCCGCTGGCGCTGAGATGCGCACGGCGTCGCAGCCGCTGCGGTCCGCGCTGGCAAATTCCACGCCTAGGTCGTACGTGAATGGGGTTTTTGCGCCCGCGGGTACGCGCACTTGTCCGCCTTGGGGGTGAGGTTCCGCCGCGAGGACGATCTCGCCGACGATCCGGTCGGCCAGCAGGGGCGCGATTTCGATTTGCAGGGAATCGAGGCGGGCAAATTCCCATAGCGCGTCTGTTGCTAGCTGCACGCGCAATTGGAAGTACTGGCCCCACGGCAGGCGCGGATGCTGGCCCGAGTCCTCCAACGGCAGCGACCAGAAGCTCCAGTTTTGCAGGTCTTCGGCCACTGGACCGCGAAAGCCGACTGCTATGGTCGCGCCGCGCGTTTCTAGCGGTATCAGCCGATCCCACTGCCTCTTGGTCACCTCTACGTGGGCACCCAGATCGTCAAAGCCGAAATAAGCTGTTGGGCTGTCGTCGCGCCCGGTGCGGATTTCCACTTGGGCGCGGGTTGGGCCGTCGGACGACAGCAGTTGGTCCCCGTCCTTGCGCCATTTGCTCACCGCTAAGCGCACCTGCCCGAAATTGACTTCCCGGCCCAAATCTATGACCTGCGACTCATAGGTCGCCTGTGGCGCGAAACCCCGACCGTAGATTTCCATCTCGGCAAAGGCCGAGCGCGTGACGATGGGGTCGCCGTACAGGGTAAAGCCGTCGGGAATGGCGATTAGGCGGAAGAAGCGGAGGTATTGGGTGGGAAACGCGATTTCGGTCATCACGTCGGCATTGCGCTCTTCGTAGCCGAGGGGGATGGCCAGCGGACAGCACGGCCCGTCGCCCCGCCAGACAAACCCGCGCTCCAGTTCCTCTTGCATAATGCCGGTCTCGGCTTTGGCGGCCGTCAGACTATAGGACTTGAGGATGTAATTGGGCCTGAAAGGCTCGTCGCTTTCGGGGCTGACGCCTTCGGGAGGAAAAAAGACAAAGCGCTCTACGGGCACTTGGGTGCCCAAGTCTATGGTATAGAAAATCTGCTTCAGGTCTCGCCGCTCTATGTACGTGGTTGGATCCCCATCGACGAAGAGAAAACTTTCCGTGGCTTGGTATAGGGTATTGTGATTGATGTCCGTCCAGAAACGCGGATGTCCAGAGCGGAATTGCGGGTCGGTGGGAAAGCGCCAGCGCTGCCAAGGGCCGAGCTGCGGCAAGATGTTTTCGCTCGGGTCGAGTTCAAAGGGCTGGAGTGCGTGGGAAGCGGCTGTGTCGTCGATCATTAGGCTGAAGTCCGCCACGTCCGCTGGCGCGACGCCGCTCTGCCCGCCGAGTTGCCACCACTCTTGCGCCGCCCCAGGGCTGCAAACGACCGCCAGTACAACACAGGCCAAAATCGCGCCTTTAGAAGCTGTCTGAAAACCCCTGATGGCCTTCGCGCGGCTGCAAACGTGGCGTCCGGCGTTGGGCAAAGCCACCCATATTTCGTCAATATGGGCGGCTTTACCCGCCTTGTCCGCCCCGCTTTCGCTCACGCTCGGGGCACACCCGGAATTTCCAGACAGCTTCTTAAGAATTTCCAGACAGCTTCTCACCAGCTAGGTCTCCGCAAATGATTAAGGGGAAGGGGCGCACGCACCCCTTCCCCTCGGGACAGATACTGCTGGACTGCTACTTGAGGCGTTCGGACATGCTGTTTTTGATGTGGCCCCAAGTGTCGTTTTCCACGTTAGTCTCGGTCGCCGCCAGTGCCCAGAAGTCGGGCATCTGCGAAGCATCGACGTCCTGCGACTGGCTGCCGTCGTTGATGTACATGGAGTGCTTGCGTCCACCGCCGGGGCGGTCGGCGTCGAGCGGGCGATAGCCGAGGTGAATCACGTCGTCCTCGGCGAACGTGTGCCGCGTACTCTCGGCTTCGCTCAATCCCCAGATGTCCCACAGGGCACCCCGCCACTCATAGGTGTACTCAACCGGGCCAACCGTCAGGTTCTCGGCACCTGCTGGTAGGACGGTCCACGCAGCCTCGAAAAACTCCGGCTCGACTCCCCAGAGCAGTTCTGTGGAGTCGATGAACTCTAGCTGGCTGTAGAAGAAGCAGGTCTGGTTGGGCAACAGGGACTCGCCAGCCGGCGGGAAAATGCGCACGTGCCAGCGCTGGCCATTGGCGATCTGCTCGAGGTCGGAACCGAGGATATTGCCGCCGAGGTGATCGGCGTCAACGGTGATCTGCAAGCAGTCGTCTTTCCACCACTCCTTAACGGGCGAATCGTACTTGAGGGTATCATCGACAAAGCGCGCAAAGCCGTACCACTTGTTGTCTGGCTCCGCCGACCAAGCATTGAGGATGGTGAAGTCGTAGTCCGACAACTCGACGAAATCGCTGGCTCGGTCGAAGAAATCAGGCTGATTGAGAGCGAGAGCCGGGTCGTACCAACCCCAATCGTCGTCGCTGCCGTCGATGGTGATGGCAGCCGGATCGGGCACCTGGGGATAGAACACGGTCACGCCTACGTGGGCAAAAGCCGCCGTACTCAACAGGCACGCCAGCCCAAAAGACAAGGCGAAAAAGCCGAACTTTCTCATGCTATACGCTCCTTGATTTGGAAGAAATAGAAAAAGAAAAAGGGATGTGGAAATTGTCCTTCAGCAAGCTGTGCAACCTCCTTTCAGGATGAGATGATTTTACATTATAAACAAAAAGATATAGACAGGCGAAACAAATTTGCCGCAAAAAAATTTGTTTTTTGCGGGCGCGACAGTGCGGTTCTGACTTGGTAAGCGGGGAGAACGGGGCGTATATTTGGCCGAATCTTAAGAATTAGGAATTAGGAATTAAATTCGCAATTCGCAATTCGTAATTCGTAATTCGTAATTCACAGGAGATGGATTATGAGGCTGATAACCCTTTGTAGCAGAGGGCCGATCTTGCTGTTGTGGTGCGCGTTTGTACTCTCGGAGTCGAAGGCTTTCGCCCAGCTATCTACGGGCTTTCGGCCAGTTGAGGAACCCGGGATTCGCGGGGTGCGCATCCATCCGGGCGCCTTGGCACCCAACCGGCGCAAGTGGTACTTGCCGCAGAACCTGTACTACGAGTACCAGTGGCGCGGCTGGGAGTACAGCAACTACGCACGCGACAACTATCAGCGCTACGTCAACATCCTGCTCGAAGGCACCCGCAACTACAACCTCTTCGGCCAGTACATCAATCGCGGCTGGGTCATCTACGACTGGACCGAAACTAGCCCTCTGCGCCAGGGCAGTGCCCTCTTGAAGGGCACCCGCTTTGGCCGGTGGTTCGACAGCCTCGTCATCTCGTCGGCCAGTCACGGCCAGTTCCACACCTCGCTGACGGTGGGCGACGCCATCCGCACGACGCTCACCCCGCTGACCTTTTCCAAGCCCACGTTCAACGGGTTGCAGTGGGATTTTCTCGCCGACAAGTACGCGGTAACTCTGCTCGGCTCGCGGCTCAACGCGCCGGGGTTTACCGCGCTCAACGAGGCGGGCGGGGCTTCGGCGATTGAAAACACGACCCGCCTGCTCGGCGCGCGCGGCGTGGCCCAAGTGGGCGATTTTGCCAAGCTGGGGCTGACGTGGGTCAATGTGTCCAATACCAGCAGCGAGCTGAGCCTCGGCGACAACTCGCTCAAGGGCCTGCTGACCGGCCCGCAGAACACGGGCAATGTCGAACGGGTCATCATCCGCATTGCCGACGATTCGCCCGAATCCGAGCAAACCGGAGCCTCGTTTTTCGTCGATCAGGTGATCATCGACGGAGAGCTGCACCCGGAGATCGTGCCCTTGGTGCGCGGCGGCGTGCGGCGCGAGGGCATTTTGGAGGTGAGCGGCTCGGACGTAATTGAGCTTATCTACGACATTCGCAACGATTTTAGTCCAACCGAAAAAGTGGGTACCTTCCGCGAGGCCAAGAAGCTCGAATTCGAGCTGGTGGTGTCCAACGACTACCGCATAGAGATCGCCTCCAATCTCCAGACCAATGCCCGGGGCGAGCAGGTTTTCTTGCCGGTGGCCCAGGCCCGCGACGAGATCACCGATGGCTCCAACCAGACCTTTGTGCGCTTTGCCTACGGCTTGCCGACTGGGCACGAGGTGATAGGTATGGACTTGGAGTTGATCAATCTCGCCCACTTCGACCTGCGGGCCGAATGGGCCCTCAACCGTCGCTTCCGCCGCTTCCCCAACCAGAACTTCCGCAAGCTGCCCGCGTACAAGGAGACGGCCGAAGCCGGGTACGTCACAGCCTCGTACCAGCGCTATCCCTTCTTTGCGTACGGTGAGGCGTTCACCATAGATCCCGATTACAGCACCACGGCCTTTATCGCTGACCCGGGCGGGGTCATCGACTACGCCAGCGAGACCCAAAACCTCTTTGAGTTTGTCGATGACAACGACGACCAGGACCGCTACACCGACTGGCAGCGCTACCGCCAGAGTCAAGGGTTTGGCGGCCAGGGCGGTTCGCAGGGCCGCGACACGGAGATTTTTCCCGGGCTGGACGAGAACAACGATTTTATTTCCGACTTCAACCAAAACCAGAACAGCCGCCCAGATTACGTCGAGCCTTTCCTGCGCTATCAGGTTGATCCGCCAGAGTTTCTCTTTGGCATGGACATGAACAACAACACGATCATCGACCGCTTTGAGGACGACCGCTTGCCCGACTACCCCTACGAGCGCGACCATCGCGGGTACAACGCGTACGGGGGATTGAAAATCACTGAGAGCTCCCGGCTGACCGTTGGTCGGCTCGCCGAGCACCAACTGAGCAGCGACCGCGAGAGCCGCTCGTTCTACGGGCTACTGACCGTGGAAAAATCCTATCCGGGGTTAGATATATCCCTTTTTGAACACGCCAAACTAGTGGCCGATAACTTGCCCGAAGACCGCATCGTCTGGCGCGACCCCATCGGCCTGACGGATTTTGCCGACCCGCTCGACAACCAAGATACCTTTGTCAATGCGCTGTACTTGCAGGCCCGCTACTTTCGCATTGCCAACCTGAACGTCGAGGGCAAGCTGAAATACGAGCGCTTCAACCAGCTCGGTGCGCAGGCCAGCCTAAAGCGAGACCGCTCGTTTTTGGGTCTGATTAACAAGGCCGATTACGCCATTCGTCCCAGTGACCGGCTCGCTCTCTATCCCAAGTGGAAGAGCATGTACGAGCGAGAAACGCCCACCGCGCTGGTCGGTCTGGAATCCAACGAACTGACCGAGAGCTTTTTCTTTTTAGGCCAGTATGTGCTCCTGCCAAAGACGCTTTTGGACTTCGGCGTTGAATTCAGCCTCTTCGAGAATCTGATCGAGCGCCCAGCCGAGGCGTCGCCGAGCTATATTGATGATTTTCGCAGCCTCGTGTTTTCGGCCCTGCTGACCAATGTGTCGTCCTATCAAGGGTACGAGCTGACCATGAACGCGGGCTTCCTGCTAGAGCGCCAGTTCTTCGCCGAGCAAACCCAGAAGCAATCAATCGTCTTCGTCCGCATCTTTGCTGCCACCGGCGGGGTATAATCCTTGCGACCCCCAGCGGCCCGAGTTTTCACGCCTAAAGCGCTGATCCTCGGCTGCCTGTTCACGTTTTTTGTGGCCGCGGGCGACTCGTATGGGGTTTTCTTTCTGCGCGGCTCGTACATGACGCTCGGGACCAGCACGGTCGGTGCCCTGTTCTTGCTCTTTTTCCTCGCTGGGTTGATCAACCCGCTGCTCAAGCTGGTCCATCGGCGAGCCGGGCTAAACCGCGGCGAGTTGCTGCTCATCTACATAATGATGGTCATGGCCTCGCCCCTGCCGGTGTTTTTTGCTGGTCGGTTCATCGGCACGATCCTCACTCCCTTTTACTTTGCCACGCCGGAAAACGACTGGCACACGCTCATCCAACCCCACCTAGCGGATTGGCTGGAGCCGCGCGACCTAGCAGTCATGTGGCCTTTTTACGAGGGCTTGGAGCAGGGCCGGTCCATCCCGTGGGCCGGCTGGCTGCCGATGTTTTTGCGCTGGGCACCGCTTGTCTGGGCCTTGTTCTTGGCGATGATTGCCGCGATGGCGATTCTGCGCAAGCAGTGGAACGACTACGAGCGGTTGACCTATCCGCTGGTTCAGGTGCCGATGGCTCTCACCGAGCAGGACGCCGGGGGGGAGCGCATGGCCCCATTCTTCAAAAACCCGGTGATGTGGACCGGGTTTTCCGTGCCGGCCATCTGGGGCACCCTGCACGGGCTACACAACTACTTCCCGGAGACCGTGCCCATTGCCACCAACGTTGATCCCATCCACTTCATCTTGCCCATCTTCGACAATCTGTCCGAACTGCAATTCAAATTTCGCTTCAACATTTTGGGCTTTTTCTACTTTCTCAAAACTGAAATCGCCTTCAGCCTGTGGTTTTTCAACCTCTTCGCCAACGCCCTGCGCACCACATTCGCCGTTTTAGGCGTCACCAGTTCGGAGATGATGGGGGGTGGGCACTCGATCATCGACCCGATCCTCGTCCACCAGTCGATGGGCGGTATGTTGGTGTTGTTTCTATTTGGTCTGTTCGCGGCCCGCAAGCACCTGTGGGCGGTCTGCCGCAAGGCCCTGTGGGGCGACCCGACGGTAGATGACTCCGGCGAAATTCTCTCCTACCGGACGGCTGTGTTCATCTTGGTGGGGAGTAGCGCGGTGATGGTCGCGTGGCTCGCGCTGGCGGGTCTGCCCGTCTGGGTTGCGCTGGCGTTTCTCTTTACCGCTTTCGCGCTTTTTGTGGGGTTTACGCGCCTGATCGCCGAAGGGGGGCTTTCGGATGGTTCGGTCCCGGTTGGCTCGGCTGCCATCGTGGTTTCCGCGGTTGGCTCGTCGGCCATTGGTGCCCAAGGCTTGGTCGTGCTGGCGACGACCTATTTCTGGACGACTGGCCGCAGTTTTGCGATGACGTCAGCCGCCAACAGTCTCAAGTTAGGTGAGGGCTTTGGCGGTTCCAAACGCCCGCTGTTCTGGACGATGCTCTTGGCCATGGCTGTTGGAATGGTTTCGTCGATGTGGGTGGTGATGGAACTGGGCTATTCATACGGGGCGCTCAACCTGAAAATACCCGGGGGCCAGCACGGGTTCTACGACTATGCCGCTGGCTTGATTCGCACGCCGAGCGAGCCGCATTTGTGGGGTTGGATCAACACTGGGATTGGGGCCGGCGTGATGCTGCTGTTGATGCTGGCGCGCTGGTACTACGTCTGGTGGCCCCTCCATCCTCTCGGCTACCCCATTGGCCCGACCGGGATTATGGATCACCTGTGGTTTGATATGTTCTTGGCGTGGCTAATCAAGGTGTCGGTGCTGCGCTACGGCGGCGTGGCGCTCTATCGCAAGACGCGCCCCTTTTTCATGGGCATGATTGCCGGGCACATCGTGCCGGGGGGTCTTTTCCTGTTCGTCGATCACTTTACCGGCATGGTCGGCAATGTGATTTTCTGGGGTTGAGGTTCGGGGTGAAAACGGGCTATATTTCGCAGTAAAGTGAGGAAATTGTTTTGCGCGCGTTCAAATCGCTGTTTTGTGCTGCTAGGGCGCTGGTCGGGGTCGCGTGGTTGGCGGCGGCCGCGGCGGGCGAGGTGCGGCAGTGGGAATTGGGTGGTGCGGGCCGCTCTTGGCAGGACGACGAGCTAAATTCCACGGCCATCAGCTTCGATGCAGCCGGGGCCATTCAGTTGGTGGGTTTTAATCCCAGCGATAACATCGTCCGGCAGCTAAAATGGACCGAGGGCTATCCCTTGGATTTCGTCAGTGAGGTGGCCGCGGCGCGGGTGTGGGACAACGTGCCCTTCAAGCAGACGAATGCCCCGCTCGTCGATGGCGACGCGCAGACCTCCAGCGAAAATCGCTTCAAGGATTTCGGGGTGCTGCAAGCGGGCCGGACCTTTTTCTTTGACTTGGGCACGCGCTTTCCCATCAACCGCATCTCGTTTTTCCCGCGCCCAGAAGGGGCCGACAGCCGCGGGCGGCCCTTTGCCGACGACTTCATTCGCGGCTATAAAATTCAGGTCAGCGACGGCGTGAGCTTCACGCCGGAAAACCTGCCGGTGTACAACCTGCTGACGCAGGTGGATTTCACCACGGAAAGCGTGGCGCAAATTCCCTTCCCCTTGCAATTCGTCCGCTACATCCAACTCAACGTGACCTCGACCAATCCCTTTGAGATCGCCGAGTTCGAGGTGTACGGAGCGGGCTTTCCGCCGGGAGGGCGCTATCGGTCCAAGATCATCGACTTAGGCGAAGTGGCCAACTTCAGCCGCCTGCTGTGGACGACCGAGACCTTGCGCCAGCAAGAAGGCCGCATCGACGTCGAGCCAATGGCCGATGCAGACATCTCGATCCGCATGCGCACGGGCCGCGACGATACACCGCAGGTGTTCTACGAAATCGTCAATGTTTTCACCGGCGATGTGCAGGAAGTCTCAGAGAGCGACTACGGCCGGCTGGGCCTGAACGTGCGCGGCCCGGTCGAAGACGACCAAGTCAACTGGAGCGAGTGGTCGCCGCCCTTTGCCGAGTCCGGCCAGCGGATTGAGCTGCCTAGTCCGCGTCGTTTCTTCCAGCTCGAAATCGCACTCACTAGCCACTCCATCCTCGACGGCATCCGGGTCAACTCGCTGGTGGTCGAGCATTCCATTCCGCCGTTGGCTCAGCAGCTAATAGGGGAAATTTCCGCGCTGGAAACCCCCCGTCCCTTGGGCAACAAGCCCCGAGTGCCGGCCGGTGAACTCTCGACGTTTGCCTATGACATTCGCGCCGACATCAGCGAGACGGATGTGGGCTTTGACGCCTTGGAGATTCTCACGCCTGCTAGGCCGCAGTTCAGGGAAATGTTCATCGGCGATCCGCCCGTCGCCACTGCGCCCGACAGCGTCGTCGAGGGCGAGCGGAGCCTGAAGCTATTCTTTCCCAGCCAACGGCTGACGCACCAATCGCCGAGTGCGTTGCGCGTCGTTTTCGACGCCGAAGTTTTCGTTCAATCCACGTTCTTTCGCGCCCGAGTCTTCGACACTCAAAGCGACGAGGCGCCGCAGCAGGTCCTGCCCGGAGATGCCAACCCCACGGTCCTGACCAATGACTTGCGCGTGCTGACCACGGCCGCTTCGGCGCGCAACTTGCTGCCATTTTTTGCCGTGCAGCCGGCCGTGGTAACGCCCAATGGCGACGGGATCAACGAACGCGTGCGCATTTCCGGTACTTTGGTCCAGCTCCAGCAACCCGTGCAGTTGACCGTGCGGATTTTTTCGCTTGGCGGCCAGCGGGTGCGCACCTTGTTTGCCGGCGTGCGCGGCAGCGGCTCTTTTGTGTGGGAATGGGACGGGCGCGACGATAGCGGCAATCCGGTGCCCGTGGGGATCTACCTCGCCGAGGTGACTGCCGACGCCGAGCGAGAGCGCTTCACGCGCCTCGGTGCCGTAGGCGTTGCCTACTAAAAAAGGAGAGACCATGCAGCGCATTCTGTTCCTCCTATTCGCGGGTTTGAGTTTGGCGGCCCTCGTGCTGGCGGCGTACGCCCAAACTCGGAGCGCCGATCTGGAAGTGTACCGGGTGGATCGCAGAGCCGAGTGGCAGCAGTGGACCTTTCCGGCCGGCACCCTCGCAATTTCCCCAACCGGCTCAGTGACTCCCGCCGAATTTAAGGGTGTGCACAACGCCGCGGTCAATGCAGACGAATTCACCCACGAACTGGTGAGCGGCAAAGAGATGCGCGGTGGCGCGTGGAAGGCCGGCACCAACCTCGCAACAGCCGGTCGGGCGATAGACGGTCGCGCTCAGACCTTTTGGCAACCCGACCCGGACGCTCCCTTAGAGGACTGGTGGATCGAGATCAACCTAGGAAGGGCCGTACTCGTGTCGGAAATTCGCCTCATTTTTCCCGACCAAGAGGGTGCGCGGCCCCTCCGCGAGTTTCGCGTCTTCGGGTCCGAGGGACGCCGCGTGACGCGCCAAGACATATTCTCGTTTCACCTGATAGGCGGCACCACCAAGCCCATTGACGAGACTGAGGTGATTTACGACGTGAAGCCGTTAGTCAGGGAGGTGACGCGAGTGCGGGGCGCGCGCGAGGAGGGCACTGCGGACACTACCTACGACCTGCTGCAATTCATAAGGATTTTGGTAGATGCTAAGACACCAGACGCAGCCCTTGCCGAGGTGGAGGTGTACACGCTCGGGGAAAACATTGCCTTACAGACCTTAGAGCGCGGCGGCGCGATTCAGGAGCGCTCGGGCCGGGGCTTTCCCTTCAAGATGGCCGACGGCAACGCCAATACCGATTGGGGAGCACGGCGGGAGCGCGGCCAAGATCCCATTGCTTGGGACTGGGATTTGGGCGCGCTGTTTTGGGTAGATCGAATCGTGATGCGCACTTCGGATTTCCTCCTTCGCACCCTGACGTACGGCTCCAACCTGCCCCAGATTCGCACCCACAGCTTGAGCGTTTCCAACGGTCGCCGCACGTTGACGGGCGAAGTCGATTTTGACCAGCTCTTCGTCGGCGATACAGATGCCTTGCTCGCGTCCTCGACCGAGTTCCCCGGCCAATTGACGTATCTTTTTGAGCCGCGCCCCGTGCGCTTTATCGCGGCCGAGTGGGTCGGCGGCGGCTCGCAGTCCAGCTTCCAGTATCAGAGCGGATTTTTGATCGAGACGCTGATGTTTGCGGTGGGTCACGTGGCCCAAGTGGAGATGAGTTCGGACTTTATCGACTTGGGGCAAATCGCCGGCGACAACCGGGCGAAGGTGATCAAATCCCTGCTGTGGGAAGCCGACCTGCCCCCGGGCGCACGCATTCAGGCGCGCACTCGCTCGGGCAACGAGCTGCAAGAAAATTTTCGCTATTTCCGCAAGGATGGCACCGAGGTAACGGCCGAGCAGTTTGACCAAATGCCGAAGGCGCTACGCGGCGAGACCCAGAGCTCTATCGGCATTGGCGAGGACTGGAGCGAGTGGAGCAACTTTTACCAGCGCTCCGGCGAGCAGTTTCTGTCTCCCAGCCCGCGCCGCTTCGTCCAGGTCCAGCTCATCCTCAGCTCAGACCGTCCGACTACCGCGCCGACTGTACGCGCCTTGGAGATTGAATTTACCGACGCCTTCTTAGCCGGAGTCACCGGAGAGGTGCTGCCGCGCACGGCCGAGGCGGGCGTGCCCCAGCTTTTTTCGTTTCACATCACGCCGGAGTTTGCGTCGCGCAACCCCGGATTTAACCGCATTCTGCTGCAAACCCCATCGCCCGTCGATCCCGACTCGCTCGCTCTCACTATAGGCGGTGCCGACGCCGAGCCAGCCGCGGTGCGCGTCGCTGGCGATTCGCTGCTGGTGGAACTGCCGCGCACCGTGCGGCGCGAGGAAGTTGCGCTGACATTTAGTGCGGTCGTAGAGCGCAATGCCACGCTCTTTCGGGCCTTCGTCGGCCACGAGGGGCAGCTAGCGGTGTGGCAGCCGGTCGATCCGATGCGCCGCGCCGCCACGACTGTGTATTTGCCCAGCGTCCCGGGCACTGACCAGTTGCTCACCAACCTCGCGGTGCAGTCGTTCATCAGCCCCAATGGGGATGGGATCGGCGACGCGGCGGAAATCCGCTTCCATGTCTTGAAAACGGACGCGCCGGCCCAAGTGCAGATCTACACCCTCGATGGCCGACTCGTCCGCACCCTTGAGGGCCAGCGCCAGCCCGACCAGTCCTACCTCTACATTTGGACCGGCCAAGACCAAGACGAGCGCGTAGTTCCTCCGGGTTCGTACCTGTGCCGAGTGGAGGTAGAGGCCCAAGCCGGGGCCGCGAGCCAGCATCGCATTATCAGCGTGGCTTACTAGGCTGCGACATATAGCCATCCTAAATCATTCGCGAGATAATCCGCAGATGGACGCAGATGGACGCAGAATAGGATGCACAAGAAGATAAGCCGCTCGAATTGTGCAAGTCATTTAGGATTGCTATATGACGATAGCTAGCGACAAGGACGCGCATTGCTGCGGTCTATTCAGGGCATTCCTCTTAAGCTTAGTCCTGACCGTTCCCATAACCAGTATCGCGTCCGCCCATGTCGGCGTTACGGTCCCCTTCGTCGAGGTACCCGATCCCGCGGCGATAACCATAGATGGCAAAGACGAGGACTGGGCCTTTTTCGACTCCCGTTTCGCATTGGACCGGGAGGGATTCTTCGACCGCGAATCGGATCACGTCGATGCGGCCGACTTCGACTTCACCATCTACACCGCTTGGAGTCCGCCCCCCGACAATAGCTGGTACTGCTTCGCTCGGATCAGCGACGATACCCTCAAGATCGAAAACGAAGATCCGCTCAAGTGGTGGCAGGACGATACGCTGTCGATTACCGTGGATTCCGACCACTCCGGCGGCAGTATCTACGGATTCACCCGCGAGGAACTGATCAACGGCCAACGCTACTACGCCCGGGTATTGCCGTTGAAGCACCCGCGCCTACCCCACGGCCAAGCTGGCTTTCTCGACCAGCACCACGACCCTTTCTTAGAGGAGTTCCTGTGGGCGATGCACAAACCCCACTTCGACATCGCTTGGACGATGCGCCCGCCCGACGCGGCCAATGGCACTTTGCACGTCGAATATACCTTCGAGTGGAAAGCGGCCTTGTGGGATGTGCTGGGGCCGAGCTTGGAGGAGAGCAAGCGGCACGTTTTCGCGCCGGAGCAGACACTGCATATAGGGTTCCGGCTGCTCGATGCCGACCGGCCGGGGTCGGGGCGCAAGCACTCAATGTACATCCTCGGCGGCCATCAGCATCAGGATCGCAACGCCGACCGGATGCCCGATTTTCGCACCATTACTTTAGATGAGGTGCAAAACTGGTGTATGCCTGTGGAGCAACCGTCCTCTGTGGATGGTAAATGAGCTACGTGGCATACTCAAAAAAGGAGCGATTTCGATGATTATTGATACCCACACCCATTTCTACGATCCGTTCCGACCTCAAGGCGTGCCTTGGCCGGAAAAAGACGACGAGATTCTCTATCGGCGTGCGCTGCCCGAAGACTACAAGGCCCTAGCCGTGCCCGAGGGCGTAACGGGTACGGTCATGGTCGAGTGCAGCCCGTGGGTTGAGGACAATCAGTGGGTGCTCGATTTGGCTGCCACCGACCCATTCATCGTGGGTTTGGTCGGCCACCTCGAGCCTGACGACCCGGAGTTTGCCGCTCACTTGGAGCGCTTTGCCGCCGATCCGGCTTTCGTCGGCATCCGCGCCCGCGTCGATGTAGCGGAAAGTCACGGCTTGGCTGCCGCTGAAATGCTGATAGCCAACGATCTAGAGCTAGACACGGGTTTACACGAGGGCGTGCCCGCGCTGGCAGAGCGCTTTCCCGAGTTGCGCATTGTCGTCAACCACATCGGCGGCATCTCCATCGACGGAGGGCCTCCCGATCCGGCGCGGCTGGAATTGATGCGCCAGGCCGCGGCCCATCCGCAGGTTTATTGCAAGGTGTCGGGGCTGATGGATTTGCGCAGTCAAGTCAAGCCAGCGCCGACGGATGTGGACTTTTACGCTCCGGTGCTCGACGCACTATGGGATATGTTCGGAGAGGACCGGCTGATTTACGGCAGCGACTGGCCGGTATCCGACCGCAGTGGCCGCGAGTACGCCGACATACAGCGCTTGGTGATGACGTATTTTACTGCGCGCGGCGCAGAGGCGACGGAGAAATACTTCTGGCGCAACGCCAAAGCCGCCTATAAGTGGATCGACCGCGACGGAGCATAGCACCTCGACGTGAAAGAGACCCACCTCGTCGTCGAACTCGACGTGGCCCGTATAGCCTCTATGATTCAGCATTTAGAAGATCAAGGCTAGTCTCTTGAGATGGACCCAAAGGAGCCTGTACCAACCGATCTTGGTAGTTTTGCTGGACTTCCCGAAGATTCTCGAAGAAGGTGTGCAGATCGCCATCGGCCTGCTCTGCAAGGACCTGCCCAGCTTTGCGGACTTCTACTACAATCGGATCTTCATACATGGTCAGCTTCCTCTATCCCCATGAGTTCTTCCGGCGTACAGATAATCGGGTCATATACGTCTCCGCAAGCCGTTCAATGGCTGATGTGGCTTTGAGAACTGAAAACGGGGCGAGAACGTCTAGGCGCTTCCGGGCGGCTTCTTGATCACCTTGGTGAGCTTCTTCAAGCACCACTGGGGAAATGTAGATCTCGAACGCAGACAATCGCTGTTCCCACCACATCCGCGTGATTTCTTGATGCGCCAAGACGATAACGTCGCGGCCTAGGCGTGCCGTATAGTAACTGGGAATGGTCGTTTCAAGATACAGCGTTGGCTTCATCGCATTGAACCAAAATTTGAAAGTCTATGTTAAAGGTACGTTCAAATGCAAATATAAGAAATGCAATTACTCCTCATTATCCTACAAACCTGCACCGCATCGTCAGCATGGTCTGCTAGGCCGCGAAGTGCCCGTAATAACGAGTAAAGATGTTTTCGAGATTTTCCACGAGTTGGGTGGCTGATAGTTCGCGCGCCACCATGAACTGATTCCACTCGTTCCAGTATTGGCGATACAAGAACGGGTGCGCCCCTTCTAATCCAAAAGAAAATGAGTAGAATTGCTTGGTCTCGGCGAGGATCTGATCTAAGCCTTGTTGGATGCCGGGCAGTGGCATGCCCGTAAGCGGGCTGATCATCTGGGCCTGTTGCACCATCTGCTCTTGGAACCAGCGGCTGTTGACCAAGCGCAGAAATTCCGCCGCTCGTTCGGGCTGGCGGGCCAGAGCGGGGATGCTCTGGGTGTTGACCGTGCCGATCAAGTCGTGCGGATTCCCGCGCCCGCCTTGGACTGCGGGAAAGCGAAAGGCGTACAAGGGAAAGTCCTTCCCGATTACTGCGGTTCGGCCGCTGGTAAACCAACTGCCGACAAAGACGGTCGCCGCTCGCCTCTGCCAGAACAAAAGCTCGGACTCGATGTGATTGAGGCCGGCAAATCCCTCTGCGAAATACTCCCCATCCAGCATCTGTTCGATCATGCGAGCGGCTTGGAGAAATCCGGGTTCGGTCCATGGGGTCCGGCGCTGGGGATCGCGGAAGGCTTGGCGCACCTTGTCGGCGCCGAGGATGCGCTGGGCTAAGTGATCGAACCACCAGCTCGTGTACCAGTGGATGCCGTCTTGGGTGATGGGGACTATACCGGCGCGTTTGAGGCGCTCACAGTTGTCGATAAACTGGTCCCAAGTCTGCGGATTGAGGTCCGCACCGGCGCGTTGGTACAGCTCGGCGTTGCAATACACCTGGAGGGAAATCACGTTTTGGGGGATGGCGTAGAAGCGGCCTTTGTACGTCAGTGGCCCTCGGTAGAGCGGGTCGAGGGTCTCCAACCAAGTCTTGCCTGGGGTATCCCACGAGGGACGCTGGAGGTGCTCGGTTATATCGAGGACGTGCCCCTGTTCGACGTAGGCGTAAGTAAGGCCGGTCTCGGCCGTGGCAAAGGACATGATGTCCGGCGGGTGACCCTCCATGACGCGGATCATTAATTCTTGGTAGCCGCCGCCGCCGCCGCTGGCTGGCTCGACGTGGACTTCTGGGTGCGTCTCGCGGAAGCGTTCTATGGCCCGCCACATGAGTTGATTGATCGGCACTTGGGCCGCGGGCGGCTGGAGGTTGGCGATCTCCAGCACGTTTTCCCCGGGCAGGTACCGGCCGCATCCACTGGCGAGGGCCGAAGCGGCCATGTATTTGAGAAAGTCTCTGCGCTCCACGATTAGCCCTTTAATGCGCCGACGGTCAGGCCCTCTGTTATGCGGTTCTGCAACAGGATGAACACCACGATCAGAGGTAGCATGACGATTACTAGACCGGCAAATAACTCGGTCCAACGCGATTCGGTTGACATGTTCCAGAACAGGGTTTGCAGGCCGCGGGCCAGCGTGTAGAGCTTGCCGGTGCGGAGGAGGATGAGCGACCAGAAAAACTCGTTCCAGTAGTTGATGCAGTTGAAGATGGAGACCGCGATTAGCCCGGGTTTGGCGAGGGGCAGCGCGATCGTCCAGAAGGTCCGCCACGGCGAGGCCCCGTCGATCAGCGCGGCCTCTTCCATTTCGGTCGGCAGGGTGCGAAAAAAACCCGTCAGGACAAAGATCGAAAAGGGTAGCCCGGTGGCGATGTAGAGCACGATCAAACCAAAGTGGCTGTTGGTCAGGTGTAAGTGCCGCATCTGCACAAAGAGCGGGAAGAGGTACAGCATGGGCGGCACCATCATGGCCGACAGGAAGAGATAGAAGGTGAATCGACTGAACCGGAAGGCCACCCGCGATAGGACATACGCCGCCATTGCAGATGCCACTAGGGTGCCACTCGTGGCGAGCGCGGTGATATAGGCCGTGTTAAAAAAGTAGCGGCCGATTTCGGCGTTGTCCCACGCGTACGCGTAATTGCTCCAACGCAATTCGGCTGGCAAGGACCAGGTGCTGGCGAAGAACTCGGGATTGGTCTTAAAGGAGGTATAGGCGACCCAGAAGAGGGCGATTAGGGAACTCAGGCAATAGCCCCCCATGAACAGAATGGCCAGCAGTTTGGGCAAGCGGCGCATCTTTAGTATTCCACGCTCTCGCGGCGCATCAGGCGATTGACCGCGAGGCTAAACGCCAATACGAAGAAGAACATGACGACCCCCATGGCCGAGGCGTAGCCGATGCTCTGCCCTTGAAAACCGGCCCAATAAATGTAGGTTCCCAGCACTTCGATGACGTTGGGATAGCCGCGCGTGATGACGAAGATGAGGGCAAAAGCCTGAAAGGCACCGATGATCCAGAAAATTACCAGAATCTGCACGACGTCCCACAGCAGCGGCAGGGTCACGTGCCAAAATTGTTGCCAAGCATTGGCCCCATCCAGCTCGGCGGACTCGTAAAAACTGAGCGGGATCTTTTGCAAGCCCGCCAAAAATAGGATCACATAGGTGCCCAGTCCCTGCCAGATCATGGCGACGGCAATGGCCGGCAGGGCGTTGTGGCGACTGCCCAACCAGGGACGGGTGAGCGCGTCTAGCCCGACGCTGCGCAGGGTTTCGTTGAGCAGGCCGATGACCGGGTTGTAGATGCTGCCCCACAGCACGGCAGTGACCACGACCGAGAGCAGGGTGGGGGCAAAGACGACGAATTTGAGAAAGCCGGCAAAGGGCGGCTTTTTGGAGAGAATCACCGCGAACAGCAGGCTCAGTGGAAAAACGACTAAGAACCCGAGGATGCCGAACAAAAAGACGTTCTCTAGGGCCGTGAGAAAAGTGTGATCGCCAAAGGCGCGCACAAAATTGGCGAGGCCGATGTACTCTTTTTCCGGCGAGACTCCCGACCAGGAAGTCAGCGAATAGTAGAAGGCATTGCACACCGGCAGCACAAAGAACGCGATGTGCAGTACGAGCGCCGGCCCGAGCAGGGGCACAATTAGCTTGCGAAGTTCGCGTTGGATCACGGCGCGTCCTGCCCCAGTGCTTCGATGTTGTCGTCGAAGAAGACCACTTCGTCCGCGGCGTCGGCGCGCAGCGCTTGCAGCCACTGCCCGAACAATTCGTTTTCGCGGTTGCGCCGCAGGGTGTGTTCGATGCGCTTTTGCACTTCCGCAAAGGGCTGCCGTCCCGATTCGGCGCGCCCAACGATTTTGGCGATCGAGTACAGGCCGTGGTGTTCTAGCGGACCGATGAGTGCGCCGACCTCGGCCTCCATGGCCGCTTTGACTAGAGGGCCAAAGTGCGATGTATCGTGCCAATAGAGTTGGTAGAGACCTGCGGCCTCGCGGCTGCCGTGGCGCACGCTGTAGAAGGCCGCGAACTGGCGCGCGATGTAGGTCTCGGCGAGGTCTGTCGGTTCGGCCGCGTTTGCAATTTTCTCGGCGACTTTTGCCGCGCCCAGTGGGTCGCTGAGACGCTGCTTGAGCCAGCCATATACCGCGAGTTCATCGTTGAGGGTCTGCAACGCGCTCACCTCGCGTCCGTTCTTTTTTATCTCGGCGAGGAGGGAGATTAGCGACGCGGCTCGCTGCCGGTCGGCGCGTATCTGGGATAGCAATTCTCGCGCTTGGGCCTCTTCCTCGACCTGTATTTCCACGACCTCTACCATGGACGAAGTCTGGTAACTCCTCGGGTGCGCTTCGTAGTGAGCGCGCATCTCTTGCTCGGTCACCGGCTTCTGGTTCGCCGTGGCGCGGCGTCGCATTTCGCGGATGAGGATTTCTTCCTTTTTGCGCGCGAGCCAGTCGGCGATCGCCGGCTCCTGATCGATCCCCAAGGCGCGCCCTTGCAGCAGGAGAAGCTGTGGCACCTTCACGTCGCGCTCCAAGTAGGATGCCACCTTCAAGCTGTCTTCTACATACCGGCCTTGGCGGATGAACTGCGAGCGACTCACTGCTTCTCCCAAGCTGATTGCGCCGCCTTGGTACGTGTACAGGGCGGCCGCGGCGTCAGCCTCCGAGAGGTAGAATACCTTCTTGTCGCCTTCTTGCGCGCTGCTGTGCAAGATGCGTGTGAGCCGGTCCATGCTTTCCGAAACTACCTGCCATTGGAATTGCTCGGCGAGCGAATCGATGTACGCCCGCCGCCGCGCCTGCAACCGCTCTCGCATAACGGCCTTGAGAATTTGTGGCCGCATTTGCTCATAGGAAGCCGTGCGCTCGTCGAGAATTTTGAAAATCTCGTATCCCTTGGGAACGGGGAGGATCGCGGATATTGCGCCCTTGGGCAGGCTGAACAGGGAATCGCGCACGGCCGGAATGGCATTGATGCGGCTGTAATAGTAAGGCTTTTCCCCGCCGTGTGCCGCAGTGGTGCGATTTTGCGAAAACTCGTGCGCCACTTCTGCAAAGGCCCGGCCCGCTTGCAGGGCGGCTAGGGCCGCTTCGGCCCGCGCCTGCGTCCGTGCGAAAATGTGGGCGATCTTGAGCTGCCGTTCCCATCCCTGCGCGGCGAATTCGCGCCGCAGTTCTGATTCGCTGACCGAAACGGCAGGTCGGATGTAGCGCTGTTCCATCGCCTGACCCACTTTCAGCCGCAGGGCCACTTCCATGTTTTTTTGCACGGCCGGGTTTTGCTCCACCTGCTGCGCTCGCGCTGCGCGCAAGATGAGCGCGCGGTCGACGAGGGATTGCAGGTAGTCGCGCACTTGGTCGCCGCCTTCGACCGCGCTCTTGGTCCATTCGGGCAGGCCGGCGACGAAACTGCGATAGTCTCGCTCGGTGATTAGCTCAGTGTCGACTTGGGCCAGCGGCTTATTATCCGGCTCTTGCACTGCACAGGCAAGGGCGAGGAATGGAGCGCATGTCAACAGGCATAAGCGGATTACCATTGTGCCTCCGTGCCGATCAAAATGGCAGCGTAGGATAGGGCCGACGATTAGTTCAGCACCTTCAATAGGATGGTAAGTTGTAGGCCGACTACGCCGAACAGAATACCAATAATCCAGCGGTTGGTAGCTCGTAGGTCGGCAATGGCGCGTTCAAGGGCGTCCATGCGGGCGGTCATGGTGCGCTGAAGGTCGTCTAAGCGGCGGTCCAACTGCTCGGCGATGCCTTCCAAACGTCCTATACGGCGGTCGTGGTCTTGCTGCGGCGTAATGGGTTCACTCATGGTTGTTTCTCCTTCGGTTATGGGGTCCGAGTTTACAATAGCTCTGTTCTATCGCATTGACAATAAGATGAGACCGTGTCCCAACATCTCCAAGCCGCTCTATATTTCCTGGCGAAGTCGCAGTCCTACATGTATCCAGAAACTGCATCCTCGGATAGATTGCCGCCCGATCCGGCTCTAGGCGGCGAGTTTATCGTCTAGAGCCGGACGCTGGGAGAGACGGGCAAGTCGTAGAAATGCCGGTGGTGTATCTATCAGTGGAAGAGATACTCAACGCCTTTGCTTGAATCGGACTGAACGCGACTTGAGTACCTTTTTTTTAAAAAATTAAAAAAGTACTTGACTCCTAAGTTTTTTTTTTTATTAGACTTACGTCATCTTAAAGTTCAACACAGCCCCTTGAGGAAACGAACTATCGATGACAACCGCATTATGGCAGGATTTTTCTTTACTGGCGCTCAGCGAGATCGCAATCATGGCCGTGCTCTTTGGCATCGGTCTGGTAAAAACTCGCGACGAGCAGCAGCCTTCGGTCTCCTACTCAATCATAGTTGCACTCGGGCTTGTTGGCTTAGGGATGCGTGCCTACGACCACGGCGCATATTCCGCAACCTATGCATTCGCTACGGCGGTCGGCATCTCCTTGGCGATTGTCTTGGCCGGTCTTGGCACCGCTCGGTCGAGCCTTATCGCCGGCGCAACCCTCGCCGCCTTGCCCCATAAAGCCTGTCCCATTCTCTGGCCACCGACGGATGGCGGCATTTTTGTCGTTTCGTACATCGCAGCATTGGCCGCACTCCTCGGCGTCTCCTTACTACTCCGGTACATGCTCAAGGCTAAAGTGGGGATGAACTTATACCGGATCAGTGCTCTCAGTGCGTTAGCAGCCTATCTCGGGGTTGTTCCGCTGTGAGCATCTATATCCTATATATCGTATCCTTGGCCTTCCTCGGCGTATTGGTGTGGCTGTATCCGGGGGAAGCCGAACGCATTGCGGCGGCGCGTGGCTCCACTTGGCAAGCTGTCCCAGATGTAGAGCAACTCGCCAAACACATGGCATTCTTGGGGGACACTCAAGAGATCGAATGGCTACCAGAGTATAGCCCGGTGAGGGAGTCGCGGTCTGGCGTCGTCCGTAGCTATCGGCTGCACCATGCAGAAGCGACCTATCGGCTGGTCATTTTCCGGCACGATATTGCGTGTGCGGTGTGCCGTGACGTGCTAGCTGGTGCTGTATTTGCCGAGGACGGCACTGTCGAGCACGTCTTCGTCCTCGACGAGTGGGAGGTGCAGGGAAAGGCGGTGGATCCCACACCCTTGTTGGCGCAGCTACGCGGGCGGGAGATGTTTCGGCTGGGTGAAAACGTTGATGGCATTTCCGGGGCTACTTACAGCAGCACGGGGCTGGTAAAGCAGCTCAACCGTGCCCGTCAATGGATCGAGGCGCAGCTATGAGATGGGGATTTCACGCGGTATCTTTGCCGATTCTATGGAGTCTTAGCGCGTGGATGCTGCGACAGGTGCTCCATCCGATGCCGCTTGATGTCACGGATATTGACTATGTGGATTTGTTGGGCACCGAGATGCCGCCAGTGATGGTGGTGGACTGGGATGGAGAGCAGCGGACGCTGGCGCTGGCCGAGCGACACTTGCTGCTGTTCGTCGATCCGACATGTCCACTGTGCGAGACGGTCTATCCGGCGGCCAAGGCCGCGCATGACCAACTTCCGACTGTGCTGATTTTCCCGGGGGAGGTGGAACAGATCCATGAATACATAGCGGCACAGGATTTGGAATCCATTATGTCGGTACGTGATGCCGTCTCGCTCAACGAGCAGTTGAGTTTGACGGGCGTCCCGACCGCGTTGTATATCGAGGCAAACCGGATCGTTGACATCGGTACTGGCGATCAGTTTGTCTTTTCCGTCATTGAGGGAGCGTTAGATAACGAAAGGAGGGAACCACGCTACCCATTTATTCAATAACCCTCAACAACCTTATCTCAAAATCTCAAGAGGAGATTCGATTATGAAACGCTGTAACATAATACTGCGCATGTTGAGTGCCGTTGCGTTGGCATTGGGACTGGTGCTGATTCCGCTCTCGCAGGCCGAGGCGACATCGTGCTCCGATCTTGCCCCCGGCGAGAGCACTTGGTACTGCGGTAGTACTTGTTATTACGTTGACTACGGGTACTATATCTTTATAAAGTATTGGGATACCACGATTACCCGACCGACCAACGCACCTCATTGTACAACAAACCGTTTCTGCGGAGATAGATGTACCCACTGGACTTTTCCAACTGGGATCTAGTCTCCCAATCGTAAGCACGGTGGCTTTCTTCTCATCCACCCACCACTCGTGCTTCGGTGCCGACGACGCGCCCCTTGCGACGGTGCTTGATCCATTGCAGATACTGTACTGCCAATCGGGTCGCGCCTGTTGCGTAGGGGCAGTCGTCCGCGCACTAGGGCGGTGGGTGGCCATAACTTCCATTAGAGCCTATTGGTTTGAGCTTTTCAAACACGATGTCCCTCACTTGAATCTCATGTTTAGCGATTCCTCATCCGATATTCGTTTTAACCCAACAGTTTCTTATAGCCTAGGCAATCGCATTTTAACTCCTTATTTTTTATGAGTTTGGCTCGCAGATATTAGTTCAACCGCTCTGCTTTCCTCCTTGGGCAGGGCTTCAGAAAACGCCTGATAGCTCAACCAGCCTTTGTGGGGCCTATAAACGACGAGCAAGAGAGTGCCCATGCTGCCTTGGGTCTCTTCCGTGAGAAGAAATCGGCTGGGAAAGCCTATACCCACGCAGAAACAGCACCTAAAACACTGAAAAATTGTCGTTTATAATGCGATTGTCCTGAAGGATAAAATTTTTATTTTTTGCAAATGAGAAGTAAATTCCGTTATATAGGACGAAACGGCAAAAGCATGTGCGGAGAGAGTTTTTCCCCCAATCCTCTTCCAAAGGAGTAAAGCAATGAAAAAGCTCGTCCTGATTTTCGCGCTCGCGGCTACCCCGTGTTGGGCACATCTGCCTGTAGATGTAGTGTTCCCAGCCGTGCAATTCCCAGACGCCAACATTCCTACCGTCGACGGCAACCTCACCGACTGGGATGTTATTCCCGTAGGCTACTGGATTACCCATGAGCAGTTGACTGAGACCGTGCTAGGCGTCGGCACCGCGTGGGACGCTACTGACCTAGCGCTGCGGGCCATCGTCGGCTGGAACCCCAACACCAACAAGCTCTACGTCATGGAGGATCGGTTCGACGACGCCATCTGGGTCATCACTTGGTGGGAACCTATGGAAATGGTGTTCGATGCGGATCACAGCGGCGGCATGTTCAACGTGTGGGCCGACGTGGAAGATCAAGATCAGAAGGATCTGCTACACGGTGCCCACGCTCAAAACTATGGTTTTAATCAGGGTGGTGCAGGCTCGGGGGACAATCACTGGGGCAAAGCTCAGTGGATCACTGAGCCACCTTATGGGCAGTTTGCATCCACCCAGACGGCCGAGGAAGGCGGAGAAGGCTTCTTTCGGGCCGAGTACATGCTGACCCCTTTTGATAACCTGAACTGGAATGGGATCGATTTTAGCACGATCGGTACGCTGGTGGAGGGCAATATCATTGGTTTTCACTTCACTATCATTGACGACGATAACCCGGAAGATGGTAGCTATGAGGGCTACTGGACTCTGAGTGGGGCCACAGATAGCTACTTCCAAGGCGATTTGCTCTCCGACTTTTTTCTGGCTCCTATCGACCCGGACATCGATTGGGCTTCTCAAGCCACGGCCGTAGAGGAAATTGGCTGGGGCCGGCTCAAATCCACGTTTGCCGAGTAGTTGATTTATTTAGGCGCGTAGATTGAATGCCGCCATGCCGGGCTTCCGACCTGGCATGGCGGTTTTTTATATCTTTTTCACTCCGGCAATACCAACCCTAACCGATAGGAACAACGACCATGAGCGAACCGATTACCCAAGCTCAAGACCATGACCGGCGCATTGGACGACTCGAAGGCATCGCCGAGCAGTTAGATCGCCGCTTGGACGGCATTGACCGTGCCCTTGCCGAGCTAACCCGCCGTACAGACAGTCAATTTCGTTGGCTGGTTGGCATTCTGTTCGGCGTAGTCGGCCTACAACTGACCATTCTGTTGAAGGTGCTGAATTGATTGACCCGCCCTTGGCCCGACAAGACCGACCAAGGCGCAACCCGTGCAGACTATGAACAGACAGCGCAATGCCTTGGCGTTAGTGGGGTTGCTCGCGGTGGCGGCCCCGGCGACGGAAAACATCGTAGTCGGAGGCAACGGCAGCGGCGCGACTTGGCAGGAAGCGGCCGCCGCTGCGCCGGTCATTGATTTCAACACCCGCGCGGGCTGGATTCAGCCCCGCAGCGTGGAGGAAAACACCAATATCGCCACGGGGATCCTCGAGCGTGGCGGTCGGGTGACCTCACCCAACGCCCAAGCCGTTTTGCGCCTGACCTCGAACGTGCTCAAAGAACGCCTACACAGCATGGTGGATGGCGATCCAAACACGGCTTTTGAAGCCAAGGACGTGGCGGCCACCGGCATCCTCCTAGTCGTTGATTTAGGCGCTCGGTTTGGCGTCAATCACATTCGCTTCTTCCCTCGCCAAGCCTTCAAAAGCGACTTCATGAAAGGCTATGTGCTCTCCATCAACGATGGCGCATTCGGCGCAGACATCATAGCCGCCTCAGTCGATAAGCTGCCGGACAAGACCTTGGTAACGGTCATGGCCCAAGATGGCAGCAATAGCCGCGATACCATCGACGTGCGGTTCCCCCTGCAATACGTGCGCTATCTCCGCTTGGAATCCACGCAGCGGTTCAATTGGGAAATCGACGAACTGGAAATTTTTGGCAGCGGGTTCGTGCCCGAAGCGGATTACCTGTCCGAGGTCTTCGACATGGAGCAGGATGCACTGTGGGGCCGGCTGCAATGGGCCACCGAGCAAGTGGGATTGCCGCAGCGGTCGCGGCTCATCCTGCGTACCCGCAGCGGCAGCAGTCCCGCGCCGGACGACGAGCCTGATACTTGGAGCCCTTGGTCCACGCCCTATCGGAACAGCGGCGATCCGATCCTCTCGCCGGCACCGCGCCGCTATTTCCAGTTCAGCATGGCGTTTGAGAGCGATGGACTCGAAGATGGCATTGCCGTGGATTCACTCGCTTTCGAGGTCTTTCGCCCGGCCTTGGCACAGGCGATCGTCGGCGAGATATGGCCACAGGAGGTCCCCGTGGGCGTGGATACGAGTTTCGTCTATACCATCGAGGTGACGGACGCCGAGGGATTCGACCGCTTGGAAATCGACACCCCGGCTCCGGTCCGCGCCCTGCGCGAGTTGCGCGTAGATGACCAAGAGATCGAGTTCAGCGAGGAATTGGGGGCCAAGGGACTGGGAGTTAGCTTTGCGCGCCAGACCGGCAATCGCGCCCTGCAAGTGGTTTTCGACACGGCTGTGCTGCGCTATGAGACCGTGTTTACCGGACGCCTACTCGACACCACGCGGGAAGGCGCGCTGCCCCAAGTGATCGAGAGCGGCAACGCCGCCCCCCGCTTTGCGGGAGACGACCTGAGCGTGCGAGTGCCCTTGCAGGGCCAGCGCTTGGTGTATCGGGTGTCCGCAACGCCGACGGTGTTTACGCCCAACGGCGACGGAATCAACGATTACACGACGATTACCTACGATCTGCTCTATCTGACGGGCCAAGCGCCGGTTGCGCTGCGGATCTACGACTTGGCGCACAATCAAGTCGCAGAACTGCCGGTCGCTGGCAGTGGGAGCGGGCGATTTCAGCGCCCTTGGGATGGCCGAGATGCACAGGGCGAGCTATTGCTGCCAGGGGTTTACATCCTGCAAGTCGAAGTGGAGACCGACAACGGCATCGAGCGCAGCAGTAGCGTGGTGACCATTGTCTATTGACGCGGGAATAAACAAAGGACGACGCACAGTGGCCAGACGGAATTTGCTTTTACTCACAGCCCTGATTGCCGCGGCAACGGGCGGCGATATTGGTGCGCAGGGAAGGGAAGATCACGGCAGTAGGTTGGGCGTGCAGCGGGGCGGCGAGGTCTCGTATGAACCCGTAGGGCCAGGGGTGCTTTTCGACGCCTTAGATCCGGCCGTGCGGCGTTGGTACGTGCCCCAAGAGCTATATCAGTTCTACGGCTGGAAGCAATGGGAATACACCAACTACGCCCGCGACCTGTACCAGCGCTACGTCTCCAGCGACATAGAGGGCGATTATTTTTACGACCTCTATGGGTCTTTTATCAACCGCGGCTGGCTCGTCTATGACTGGAGCCAGAATCAGCCCCAGCAGTTTGGCAGCACGATCTTCAAGACCTCTAGGTTTAGCGCGTGGTTCAACCAGCTCGTCATTGCTTCCGACCAAAAGGGACAAAACAACTTGGCCCTGACTATTGGCAGCATGATCCGCACCACGCTGACGCCGATGACGTTCTCCAAGCCGGCCTTCGACGGCATCCAGGCCGACTTTCAGTCCGACAAGTACAGCTTGACCGTCTTGATGTCGCGGATTAGCTCTCCGGGGCTGGCGCGGAGCGTGTCTGTTGAAACCACCAATAGTACCAATATGTTGGGCTTCTACGGCACGACGCAGATCGGCGATTTTGTCGAGGTAGGCGGCCTCTATATCAACGCCCACAACTCGCAAACCCTGTTGGAGAGCTTTGAGGGCAACCCGTGGACCGGCTCGTTGACGGTTGGGCAAAATCTAGAGCACGTCGGGCAGATCTTCATTCGCCTGAGCGATGATTCGCCCGAAGACCGCGAGGGCGGAGCAGCCCTCTTTTCGTGGGACATTATCATTGAATCCGAGACTGAGGTGGCGCGCGAAACAGAAGCAGGCGAGCGCGTCGTCGAAGTCGAGAAAGAGACGGTGCGGGGCAGTCAAATCGGCTTTGAGCCGATCATCGACGGCGGCTTGCAACGCCTCGGATTCCTCGCGGCCGACGGCGCCGAGCGCATCGAGATGACCTACGACTTCCGCTCCCCGTCGTACACCGGCCCAGAGCTTTCCACCATTCGCCGCGCGCAGATCGAGTTGGTGGTGGCCAACGACTACCACATTGAAATGAGCTCGGATCGCCAGCTTAACATACCCGAAGGCCAACCCGTTTTCCTGACGATGAAACGAGCGGCTGGCAACGTCCAGGACGGCTCCAACTTGGGGTTGTTGCGCCTCGACTACGGCTTGCCTACGGGCAACGACATCTACGGGTTTACCTTGGAGGCGCAGGGTGTGCTAGGTTTTGATCTGTACGCGGAATTCGACCGCAGTCGGCACTATCGCAAATACCCGAACCGCGCGTTTTCGACCCACCACACGGCCTCGGATCAAGCCAATGCCTATATGGTCAATCTGTCGAAGAAGAGCTATCCCTACTTTCTCTTTGCCGAGACCTATAGCATGGATTACAACTACGGCACCACTAGCCTGATTGCCTCGCCCTCGGGCGACATCGACTACACCGATCCAACGACCAATTATTACGAGTGGGTTGACGACAACGACGACCAAGACCGCATCCCCGACTGGCAGCGCCTCAACCAGTTCGGGCCGGATTTACGGATTTTCCCCGGGTGGGACGAAAATCTCGATTTCATCTCTGATTTCAACCAAAACGACAACGAGTTCCGGCCGAACTTCGTCCCCGACTACGAGGAGCCTTTCCTGCGCTACCACGTAGATCGCCCGGAGTTTTTGTTTGGCATGGACATGAACAACAACTTCTGGATCGACCGCTTTGAAAACGACGAAGACCCGGATTATCCATACGACCGCAACCGCCGCGGCTACAATGCGTATGTCGGGATGCACTTCACGCCCGAGTTGCGACTGACCGCCGGCTACAAACAGGAGCGCATGCTCTCGGCTAAAAAGCGCGAACAGACCGCGTACGGGATTGTTACTTGGGACAAGGACATCGCCGGCGTGGGGCGGGTCCGCGTCTTTGACATGTTTAAGCGGGTCGAGGACGAGATCGCCGACAACGTCGTCCAGTGGGTGCAGCCGACCGGCGCTCCGGGCGCGTTGCAGCGGATAGAAGACCCCTTGGCCGCGCCCGACACCTATATCAATTCCGCATTTGCCAGTTTCGATTACACCGGTACTCCCGGACTTACTGTCACCAACAAGTTGAAATACGATATCTGGCACCAAAACGACGCGCAGCCGGACATGCGCGAAAACTTCCAGTTCTTCGGTCTGATCAACAAGGCCGAGTACCGGCGCACGATCGGCCGCGTGGTGCTGGCCCCCAAGATCAAGAACGAACACCGCCGCGAAGCACCGCTGTTGAGCAACGATCCCGTGCGCAAGGAAAACGCCCTGCTCTTGTTCTTGATCGGCGAGGTCGCAATCCTGAATAGTTCTGAACTGAGGGCTGGGTTGGAGTACACCATATTCAGCCAGCTTGAAGACGCGGAAAAAGTGCGGGTCTTGGGCTTGCAGCCAGACTATCGAGAGACGGTGCTCGCCATCCAGTATTCCAATACAGGCGCGTATTTAGGGTACAGCTTGACCACCCAGATGGGCCTACGAGTCAGCCGCATCGACCGCAAGGGAGAAGACGCCTTTACCGGCGCATCCCAATTTGTGACGGTCTATGCTGGGCTCGACTAAGGTACGGACGCCTACAAGCCGATCCGCAGATGGACGCAGATGGACGCAGAATAGTAGAAGCAAATTGATCCGCCAAGTCATTTAGGACTGCTATATGAAAAAAAGGATGCTACTGGCCTTCGCGCTCGCCGCGCTCGCGTTGGGAAGGGGCGGGGCTGTGGAGATTTATCGCATTGGCGGCGAGAACCTGCCCCCCCCGAGCGGGGCTGGAGTGAACTTCCATCAATTGTCCTGGAGCGACTTTGAGGAGGAGCAAAGCCTCGACACAGAGGCCCTCGCCGCGGGAATGCTGCGGCCGATCTTTTTGACGCCGGAGACCAATATCGCCCTCACCAGCCCCGATCGGAACGGAGGGCCTTACGTAAGGGTGAGCGGGGTAGCGAGCTATTCCATCACCGATCTCTCCAAGAATATGATCGACGCCGATCCGGCGACGTTCTGGGAATGGCAGGAGGGTATTCGGGTCCGGTTCACGGGCCAGCGCTACTCGGAGTCGCGGCGCGTTACCATGGACCTCGGCGGCCTGTTTTTTGTCAACAGGGTGCGGATCGTCGCCGCCGAGAGCGGCCTGTATCCCGACGGGCTGTACGTGAACGCCGACTTAGGCGTGCAGAAAAAAGACAACGTATCGGGGTATGGTGCCGCCCGCGTCGGCGGTCAGCGCGTCTTTGAGCTACCCGAAAACGTGCAGGACACCATAGATGTGCGCTTTCCCACGGCCCTCGCTCGCAGCGTGGGGCTGTTGTTCTTCCGCGCGTCGCCCAAGGCCCTGCACATCGGCGAAGTGGAGGTCTATGGCGTAGGCTACGCGTACCAAGCATCGTACGTCAGCCCGTTTATCGACCTCGGCGAGCCGGCCGTGTGGGGCGACATCCGCTGGCGCGGCCGCCAGGATCTCCGCGCCAGCGTCTGGATCCAATCGCGGGCCGGGAAGGATCTCGATCCAAATGTGTATTGGCGCTTCACCGGCCGGGGCGATGAGGTGACGTCGCTCGACGACGAAGGCCAGCCCCTCGACGCGACGGACTACCTGTTTCTCAAACCGGGCGAGGCCGGCGAAATCACCTACGACATTGACAACTGGAGTTTCTGGTCGTCGCCCTATGCGTTCGCCGACAGCAGCGGCACTGCCATAGCCTCGCCCGGTCCCAATTCGGTCTTGCAACTGCGGGTCGATTTTTTGCCCGTAGGCAGCGAAGGCGGCGAGCTAGAGTTCATCGAATTCTCGGCCACCAAACCACCGCTCGCCGAGGAGGTGCTGGGCGAAATATATCCCCCCGAGGTTGCCCTGGGCGAGATCGCGTCGTTTAGGTATGCCATTCAACCCGTCATCCGTGCGCAGCACTCTGGTTTTGACGGGGTGGAAATCGACGCGCCCTTTGGCGTGGCTAGCGTGGATTCGGTCCAGGCCACTGGCTTGGACAGCTTCGCCGTGCACATCGCGCCGGATTCGCTGCGCTTTGCGGTCTCCTTGTTTCCCCCGCGCACATCCGGGGATTCCGGCGGGGTGATCGAGGTGTTCTTCCGTGCTCCGGTGCTGCGCTACGGTACGACTTTCCGCGGCTGGGTGCGCGACTCGCAGCGTCCCTTGGAGCTGGCGCAACCCATCAATCGCGGCGATGCAGCCAGTGAGATAGTGAGCGAGGTGCTCACGGTCCGCACGTCGATTTCCCGTCGCCTACTGGACGATATAGTGGTGCAGCCGAAAATTGTCACTCCCAATGGCGATGGGATAAACGAGCAGATTAACTTCTCGTTCAAGCTGTTGCAGGTAACCCAAGAGGTGCCCTTGCGCGTCGCGGTCTTCGATTTGTCCGGTCGCTCGCTGCGGGTAATCCACGACGGGCAACAGCACAGCGGCGGCTTGCGCTTTTCTTGGGATGGCCGGGACGAAAACGGCGAGCGGGTGCCCCCGGGCCTGTACGTTTATCGCATATCAGTGGAGTCGGAAGAAGGCGGCGATCAGCTAGCGGGAACTGTCGCCGTGGTCTATTAAAAAAGGAGGCCCCTATGGCCAACATCCAAATCCCCATTCGCTATTACAAGGATTATCCCGGCGGGTACGACTACGGGTACGAGACTCTGACCTTAGAGTTCGCTGAGTGCGCCTTTCTGTTGGTGGATGTCGATGGCCGCTCGCCCAATCCAACGACTAAGAACTTCATCGCGCCGGCTTTGCAAGCCGCCCGCGACAGCGGGATGCTGGTCAATTACGTCCACAACGACCTGCGCCTAGTGGCCGATCCCGGCAACATCGTGGGCGAAATATGGGGCAAGACCAAGGGCGGCGATGGCGGCAACGGCATTGCAAGCTGGGCGCGGCAAGAACACAAACCCGAATACCTCGACTACGTGGCCCCCCGCGAGGGCGAGCGCAATTTCCCCAAGTGGATCTGGAGCGGCTTCCACGACACCTTCTTGGACCAGCACTTGCGCAGCTATGGCATTAAGACGCTGTTCGTGGTTGGCTACAGCCGGCGGGCCTGCTTGCACTACACCTGCGCCGAAGCCGTAGGGCGGAATTACCGCGTCATTCTGTTGCGCGATTGCTCAAACGCCCCCGGTACGATCGAGATGCCAGACACGCTAGACGACAGCCTGCCGGAAGGCGGTTGGATCAACCGGATCACGTTGCGCAACTTTGAACACCTGATCGGTTATACCACCACGGCCGAGGAATTCATCGCGGCGTGTCAGTAGGTATAATCCGCAGATGGACGCAGATGGGCGCAGAATAGGATGGACAAGACGATATATAGACGAGGAGAAGGTCGCGTGACTCGGCTGTGGCTTGTTGCTTGCGCCCTGCTGATCGCCGTTGCGGCGTGGCCCCAAGGGTTCCGCATCGAATCGGACCGGGTCGCCGTTGACGAGGGCGACTGGGCGGAATGGGAGATAGCCGCAGGTACGGTGCAATTCGGCCCGGAAGGGGTGCAGCCGCACCGCATCCGCGAGCAAATCAACGCCGTTATAGACGCCCCGAACTTTGTGTCTGGCGAAGACGTACCGGGCGGGATCCGGGCGGCGGGCACTAACTTGGCTGAGGCCGTGAATGTCATAGACGGCCAAGAGGATACCTTCTGGGAGCCGGACGTAGAAGCGCCCCTCCGCGATTGGTGGATCGAGGTCGATTTGGGCCGCTTGGTGTGGGCGCGCAAGATCGTAGTGAAATTCGCGCCGGAAGGCATGGGCGATCCTTTCTTGCAGTTCAAGGTGCTCACGTCTAACGGCCTCCCGGCTTTCTCCCAGAGCAAGGCGATCCGCTTCTCCCAAGCTGGTCGCAGCGAGGGCTTGAACAAAACCCAGCGCGTCTTCGAATTTGACCTGAAACCCTTGCAAGAAGCGGACACGGATTTTGTCGGCGACATGTTCCAGTTCGTCCAGATCGTGGTCACGGCCAGCGCGCGCGGCCAAGGGCACGAAGTCAGCCAGACCCGCTGGAACAGCTTGCCAGCGGAAGAGCGCGGCGACGTGCTCTACTTCTTGCGCGAGTCCTCGGGCGTTTTGCGGCAGATCGACCAAGACCAGCACGCAGCACTGAGCGAGTCGCGCGCTGGCCCGATTAAGTACTATCGACGGGAGCGGCCGCGGCTGGCCGAGGTGGAGGTGTGGACCGAGGGCGACAACATCAGCTTGGGTTCGCTGAGCCGGGGCGGGTTGATCGGGGGCACGAGCAACACCGGGACGGAGCGCTTGGCCATTGACGGCGACTACAAGACCGTGTGGACCGAGCAAGTGGGCGTCAGCGACGTCGGGAATGTCGATGTGGAGTTCGACCGCGAACTCCTCTTCGACTTGGGGACTTGGTTCTGGATCAGCCGAGTGGTCATCGGCTTTGACCGCGAAAACATCGCCCACGGCTTTACCGGCGCGTTTCCCAACTACGTCATCAACCTCTCGAATGGCCAGCGCAACCCGGACGGCAGCTTGGCCTACGTTGCACGGGCCACGCGAGAAACCACCGACATAGAGCCGGGCCGCTTCAGCGGGCTGTTCCCCCACATTTTTTACCAGGACAATACCTTCCCGCTCACTAGGGCGCGCTACCTCAAGATGGATTACCGCGTTCTCATCGTCCCGAATTGGGCCAACTCCGGTATCCGCGAGTTCCAGCTCTACGGCCGTGGGTTCCTGCCGCAGGTGACGCTGCAATCGGCACCTATGGAGTTGGGTAGCGATCCGCGCATTTTGTCTTCCGTCCACTGGGCATCCGACGCCCCTCCGGGCACCCAAGTACAATTTCGCACGCGCACTGGCAACCAGCTCGACGAGGAAATCCACTACTTCACCAACACCGGGAAAGAGGTGACCGAGGCCAAATATCGCAAGCTGCTCAGCTTCCAGCGCGGCGATTCGACTGTCTCGGTGGTTCCCGGTGCCGACTGGAGCTCTTGGAGTCCGTACTACACGGCCACGGGCGCGCCGATCTCCTCGCCAAGCCCGCGCCGCTACGCCATAGTAGAGGCCACTTTGCGCTCGGACGATCCCGGCCAAGGGGCGCTGTTGCGCGGGATGCACATCGCGCTGGATTGGCCTTTGGCCAGCCAAGTTATAGGCGAAGTGCAGCCGCGACAGACGCAGCAGCGCGGGGAGCGCACGACCTTCACGCTGTCTTTGCAGCCGCAGTTCCAAGCCGACAATCGCGGCTTCGACCAGGTGCTAGTGGTGTTGCCGTCGGGGGCGGCGGTCGATCTGGAGGAGGTGGTTGTGGGCGCGGAGCGCGTGCGCTACGGGCCGGAAGAAGTGACGCGGGTAAAGACTGGAACCGATTCGCTGTGGGTGCGGCTGCCCGATCCCGTGGCGGAGGGAGAGGGATTCGTGGCGCTGCAGTTTTCCGGTGTGCTCTACCTCGCCAGCAATGCGTTTACCGTGCAGGTGGGGTTGGGCGATGGAGATGAACGAGTGTGGCAGCGGGTGGATGCTGATGCCGGCCGCAGCTTGCAGGTGTTGACCCCGTTTAGCGGTGGGCTATTGGGCGAGGTGGCCGCGTCGTCCAATCCGTTTACGCCCAATGGGGACGGGATCAACGACGTGGTGGAATTGGTGTTCCCGGTGTTTGCGGTGCAGGGTGCCAAGGCGTTGGTGCTAGAGGTGTATGGCTTAGACGGTCAGCGCGTGCGGCATATGGCTCCGGTGGTGGCATACGCCGCTGGAGTGCAGCGTTTGACGTGGGACGGGCGGGATGATCAGGGCCGCCTGACGCCGCCGGGCCTGTATCTGTGCCGAGTCGGCATGGAGGTCGATGCCGAAGGCGAGCAAACGACGATTACCAAACTCGTCGCTAGCGCGTACTGATTCGTGCGGCTTCTGCGGAAGCACGATTGCGCGTTGGACACATTGGTAGCATAATGAACAGACGCCATAGGAAAACATTCAATGACCTATTTGCACAGCCTATATCGGGCAATATCAAATGGCGTGATGTCGAAGCATTGTTGCAAGCCTTGGGTGCCATCTTGAGTGAACGGGCAGGATCGAGAGTTGCCGTATCGCTGCGCGATAACGTTGCTGTGTTTCATCGTCCACATCCGAGCCCAAATATGGACAAGGGCGCAGTAAGGGATCTGCGAAAATTTCTCGAAAATGCAGGGGTTATGCCATGATAGAATACAAAGGATATCTGGGAGTCGTTTCGTTTGATCCAGAGATTGACACATTTCACGGAACGGTAATCAACACAAATGACGTGATCTCGTTTTACGGATCATCGGTAACGGAACTTAGAAAAGAAATGCAGCGGTCAGTTGAGGAGTACCTTGCGTTTTGCCAAGAACAAGGAAAGGAGCCGGAAGACCCTTTCTCTGGCAAAATCGTGATTCAAGCAAGCCCTGAACTGCATCGTCGCATGGCTTTGAACGCCGCTCGTCGGCACCTCGAATTGAATGGCTACATTCAAGAAGTCTTAGAAAAGGCAGTTGCAGCCGAATAGCAAGGGAATTGAAAAAGCAGATTCCTCCAGAGTTCCGCGAATGGGTGAACCGGGCAGAGGAAGGGCAGCAGGATACCGCTGGCATCCCCGCGCGGGGCATCCTGATCGGTGCGTTGCTCGCCTTGCTGCTCAATGGTTTAGACGCGTACGCGACGACCATCATTCGCGGCTCGTACCTGACCTTAAATTTTAGTACGCCGGCCGCTCTATTCTTCTTCTTTTTTTTGGTGCCCGCCAGCGGTCTTGTGTACTGCTTGCGCCGTTCCTTGGCCCTGACCCAGTCCGAACTGATTACCATCTACATCATGTTGGTAGTCTCCTGCTGCATTCCCGGGATGGGGTTTACCCAATTTATCATCCCCTGTCTGGTCGGTTCCACGTACTACGCGACGCCGGAGAATAACTGGGATTTTTTGTACAACCAGTACATCCCCACGTGGATGATCCCGCGCGGCGAAAACGTGGCGCGCTACTTTTTTGAGGGGCTGCCAGAAGGAGCCGCCATCCCTTGGGCAGCGTGGGTGCTGCCGCTGACCTATTGGTACGGCTTCTTCTTGGCGCTCAGTGCGGCGATGATTTGCACGATGGTCATCCTGCGCAAGCAATGGGTAGATCGGGAGAAGCTGGCGTATCCGTTGGTACAGGTGCCGATGGAGATGATAAAGCGCGAGGAGGGGCGGGCCATTGGGCGGGCGTTTTTAACCAATAAGGCGATGTGGCTGGGGTTTGCTTTTTCATTCGTCTTGCTCAGCGTCAATGGACTGCACGCCTATTTCCCGGAGGTGCCTGGGATTGCGCGGACCACGTCGCTCCCCTTGTTCCGCGATACCGTGCGCTTGGATTTGTGGTTTAGCCCGCCTTGGATCGGCTTCTTTTACTTCGTCAACTTGGATATTTCCGCGTCCATCTGGGTATTCTACATCCTGACCACGGTGCAGCGGGGCGTCTTCAATGTCCTCGGTCTGCAAAGCACGGAGCGGATGGATCTGTACTCGCGGGAACCTTACCTAGCCCATCAGGGCATGGGGGCGATGATCGTCTTCGTGCTGATTGGGCTGTGGGTGTCGCGCGGGCACTTGCAGACCGTGTGGCGCAAAGCGTGGCGCGACGATCCAGATGTAGAAGATGCCGACGAAATCATGTCTTATCGGCAGGCCACTTTCGGTTTGCTGGCGTCGCTCGGCTTGGTGGGGTTGGGGCTGTGGATGGCCGGGCTGCCGCCGTTGGGCGTGGCGATGTTTATCTTTGGGGCCATGGTGCTGTTTTTGGGCCTGACGCGAGTGGTGGCTGAAGGAGGTATTCCGGCAATGCGCCCCCCCATTATGACCTCGACCTTTGTGATTTCCGGTGCCGGTGCTGCTAGTATAGGGGCGTCTGGTTTGGTGGCCTTGGGATTTTCCTATGGTTGGCACTCGGAGATCCGCTCGTTTGTAATGTCGTCGGTCGCCAATGGCCTGAAGATGAGCGAGGTGATTAAGGGGGGGAAGCGGCGGCTGTTCTGGGCGGTGGTCATTGCCATTATGGTGAGCTTGGTCGGCTCTTCGTACGTTACCATGGTGTTGGCGTACAAATACGGCGGTATCAACCTCAACGGCTTGTTCTTTGGCTGGGGAGCTGCTACGTACGGCCCCAAGGACATGGCTCCGCGCATTGCGGCGGAGTTGACCGGCCCAAGACTCGACGCGTGGTTGTTCATGGCGGTCGGTGGTGGGGTAATGGCCCTGCTGATGTGGGTGCGGCACCATTTGCTGTGGTGGCCCCTCAACCCGCTCGGCTACGCCATCAGCGCGAACTGGAAGACCGGCCACATTTTTGCCAGTGCGCTGATAGCTTGGCTGCTCAAGCTGGTGATCCTCAAGTATGGGGGACCGCGGTTATACCGAAACCTGCGTCCGTTTTTCCTGGGACTGATCCTCGGAGAAGTGGTCGCGGCCGGCGTGTGGCTGGTGGCCGATTACATCACCGGGCACATGGGCAGTTTTCTAACGCAGATTTGACGAGGAGATATACGCGTGAATAACACATGGTGTCGCATTGCGGTTTGCGTCTTTTTCTGCATGGTATCGAGTGCTTTCGCCGCTTCTGGACAAGAGGCGGATTTTGCGCTCGCGGCTTTGGAGCAGTTGCGTGACCGCATGGAGCAGGATGACAAAGGAACGTTGGACGAGTTCGTCGCGGATGTTAGTACGGCGTCTGGATTGTCGGCTGCTGTGAGCCGGGATTCTTTGGTCTCACTGTTGAGGGACTTAAAGACGCATTGCAAGAAATCCACGGCCCTCGGCGAACAGCTTTTTGCGCTGCACGGCGAACATTTTTCTGAGCGCGAGGCCAAGGCATACTTGGTGCGGGTGGTGGATATGGCCGGCGACCTGTTGAGGAAAGAGAAGAATGTTGGGCTGGAGCCGCTGATCGAGAGGGCGGCGAGCAAAAGTAAATTGCTCAAATTTCAAGCGCTGGATTATACTGCGGCTTTGCTGGTTCCATTCGTCGGGTCGCCGGAGGCGGAAGAGCCGGTTGAGGAGGGTGTGGTAAACGCTCCGACGGGAACCTTTAAGGTGTTGGTGAGGACGAGCAATAGTGAGGGCTTGTCTGACTGGGTTAATAGCCTAGTTGATGCATACGGAGACCTAGGAGATATAGATGATGAAACCTCTGGAGAGGATGACGCCGTCTTTTTTAGGATATTTAAGGTCTTCCCGCAAAAAAGAATGCAGGCTAAGAGAAAGCTGCTTGCCCTGCATGAGTCGGTTCGACCGGCGCTTTTGGACGAACTCAAACGGTTCAGTCGCGTCCGTTTCACCACGGATCCTTCAGCCGAGGACATCCGCTATACCTTGGATTACATTGTAAATTCTTACTGGGTTGGCGGACGTTATGATGTCGAACGACATATGCTGCAAAGCCGCGTGCATTTGGTGGTACAGGATGTGTTCAAGGACGAAGCGGTGCTGGAGCAGGAACTCATCATTGGGAAGCATTTCATGGCGCAGCTCAAGTCGGACGATGATTCCATTCTCGATGACTTTTACCAAGAAGCGGCTCGCACTGTGGTGAAAGAAGTGTCGCCGCTGTTTGACTGAAAACGCTCATATAGCAGTCCTACATCATTTACAAGGTGATCCGCAGATGGACGCAGATAGACGCAGAATAGGATGCACAAGAAGATAAGCCGCTCGAATCGTGCAAATCATTTAGGATTGCTATATCAGTCGCTGAGTGCGAAAAGGATTGATATGCACCGGTCTTCGACCGAAACCAAGAGACTGGCCGTCTGCCTATTCCTTTCGGCCCTCCTGCATTTGGCTGTGGTCTTGTTGACTCCTTCCACACCCGATCCGCAACCGGCCCTTCAGGTGGTTTTTCGTCCGCCGCCGCGTGCACTAGAAATGAGGGCCTTTGATCCTGCGAAACCCGCTTTGCACGAGCGGCAAATGCAGCGGTTGGTCGTCGAGGCTGCGCCATCGCAGCTTGCTCAGGAACCCGCCGAATCCGTTCCTCTTGGCGAGATTGCAGAGCAACTGCCGCCCGAGGCACGCGACGCCATGGCTCACTTGGAAAAGAGGATGCAGATAGAGTGGTCTGACTATGTGAATATCGACTCCTTGCTCTTGGCGCACATGGCCGCCGAAGGAGACTTTCGCGAGGGCTACGCGCGCTTTCCTCTAACTATGGGCGCAGATCGCGACCGGGCCTTGGAGGTGATAGAGCGGGCGATTGAAGCTATGGGCGGTAGGAAGCGCCTGCTCGCAATAAAAGAAATGAGCGCGATGGTGTGGATAGAGGTCAACTTAAAGGAGCTAAGAATGCCTTCTTGGCAAAATGGTGTTCCTCTATCGGTGATCTCAGTGAACCCATATCTGTATCCGGTGGCGACTTGGCACTACGAAGGCTGGGGGAATCACGCGGTAGCTAAAAAGAAAAAATACAAGGTAGGGGTTTCGTTCGACCCGGCGGTCCCCAACCCGTCTTATAGCGGTCCTAAATGATTTGAGAGGTTTTGAATTTTCCCCTATCTTGCTTGTA
>VXOR01000080.1 GCA_009840005.1 Gemmatimonadota bacterium | reverse complement strand
CTGGAGTGTGTGGGAAAGGGTACAGGGATGGGTAGCTGAGGACCAAAAATGCGTACCGTCAGGTAGTACTCTATTTTGAAAGGGGTATCCCTTCCGTAGGGAGACAAAACAGCCAGAAAAATTCAAAGGGACCCACTACCCAGCAAACAAAGGAAGACCCATGGAGCTCCTGCGCGAAGAGACCTTTGCCCATCGCTTCTCTACGACTGATTTTCTCGCCGCCTGTCACCAAGCGTTTGAGCGCTACGGCGCGGGCGTCATCGACAATCCACCGCGCACCGAGTCCATCGAAAAGCGCGGCGCACTCGACTACTTTCGCTTAGATATGCCAGCCGAATGGCCAAGAAAGTTTCGCGCCCGCAAGATCATCGAAGAATTTTCCGACGTAGCGAGCGGGCGGCTGGCCAAACGGGAGGCGTATATCGCATTTGAAGAGCTGCAACAGAGCCGAACATGCCGGCTAGAGGCCGGGCACATCACCGACTGGCGCACCGGCGCAGCGGGCGCACTGGGTCTCCAATACCTAGCGGGCGAGTCCATCAAGCGAGTCGCCATTTTAGGGACCGGCCGGATTGCGCGAACCTTGGCCCTATCCTGCGACGCGCTCTTTGATTTGGCGGAGATTGTCTGCACGAGTCGCCGGGAAGCAAACCGAGCGGCCTTTGCCGAAGCGGTCGAACCAGACTTGCGAGCGCGTCTGCGGATGGCAGCATCGCTAGAAGCGTGTATCGCCGATGCCGACGCCGTGCTGACGGCCGTGCCGACGCCACAGCCCATTTTGACCTCGGCGGCACTGGCCGAGGTTCCATACCTCGCGGTCCTCGCCGGAGACAGTCGCACGCGCCAGCTCGCGCCGGAAGTGCTCTACGAGCGCACGGTGGTAGTTGATGTGCTCGCCCAAGCCCAGAAGTCCGGGGAATTTCGCTTTGCGGCTGAGCAGGGCCAAGCCGCGCAGATCGCCTTGGCACGAAATGCCGAGGGCAAGGTGCTGGACATCGGCGATGCCGCCTGCGGGCGACTTGGCACGTCAGCGCCGAGCGCGGTCTATCTGACGGGGATGGGGGCGCAGGACTTGTGCGCGGCGGCCATGGTGTACCGCCGCCTGCTCACTTGAACAACCCCGAGTACTTAAAGGTCATAATGTAGTCCTGCGAGCCTTTCTTCTTAGCTTGAGGTCGGCTGTCGTAAATGTCCCAGCCAAAGCCGAAAAGGAACTGATCCTTGTAAAAGGAAATGGCCACGCCCAGCGAGATGGCCAGCGAGTTACCGGTCGAAAGAGCTTCGAGGACATTGCCGATGGCGGTGAAATGGATGCCGGAAATCGACGGATTATCCACGTTGTGCCAGCCGGCAAAGGCCAAGCCGGGCAAGCCAATCAGGCGCTCGGTTTGGCCTGGAACCATTTTGCCGTCTTTATCTTTATAATTGCGCCCAGGGCGAATCGTCAAAAAGGAAACCAGCGGCTTGGCCTCAAATTCCCACTTCCAGCCCCCGGCTTCCAAAAGCTGCGCCACGCTCTGCGGCGGAGCACCCGGGTAGCTATGGGTAGTAATTTTGAGCTTCACCCGGCGATCGCCTTCTTCCGACAGCTGCAAGTTGAGATCCTCGGCTAGGACGCGCCCGCCGCTCGACTCGTAGATTGTGACCTTCTTCTTTTGGATACTGCCTTTGGGGGCGTAGTTTTCGTCGAGCCGGGTCCACTCGACGACCATCTCGCGACCGATTAGCGCCCGCCGCAGCGAGTCGGGAATCGCAAAGGCCACATCCACTTTGGTGCCGTCTTTTTGCACGATGGGGACATTGTTCCAGCCGATGGCCAAGGGCTGGGTCTTCTCGCCGCGCGAAACCAAAACTTCGACAATCTGCGCCAAGTGAACATCTGCGAGTACCCCTTGTCCCTTGTATTCGAGCGGCCGGGCGCGGTCTTTGACGTCATTGCTGACCAACAAAACGCGCCCGCGGCGCTCGCCCAAGGCATCGGGCGCAAAAAAGAGCGTGAGGCGTGCGGACTCGCCTGGGGCCAGCGCGAATTGCGCCGGCTCAACGTGGGCCTCCTTGCTTTCGGGATGTGCCTCGACTTGCAGCACCGTATCGCCGACGTTAGTGGCCACAAAGGTTCTTTCCGCCTGCTCACCCAAAACCTCGTAGCCAAAATCGACGACGCCCGCCGGATTCAACTCGATTTCCGCGGCCACGCCATTGCCCTTGAGCAAAACATCGAGCGTCATCATCTCATTCGCACCCAAGCCGTCCAAGCGCAAGGTCCCCGAAATCGCTCCACGAGCCGACGGACTGAAGGACACATGCAGCGGCAAGGTGCGCTGGCTGTGGGCCGGCAGCAGAAACTTGCTGTCGGCGTCGATTGAGGTGTGGACGGTAAATTCGCTACTCGTCGAGCGAAGCTGGTGAATCTCAAAGTCGGCGTTGCCCACATTGGCTATTTCGATGACTCGGCTGCTGCTTTCGCCAACGGCGACTCGACCGAAATCCACGGTCGCCGGGCTGAGGGCGAAAAACTGGCCTATGCCCTGCAAGCGCACGGCCTGGCGTTCGTCTTCGGCCTCGACGTGGAGGATGGCTTGGCGAGGACCGGCTTCCTTGGGCGAGAAACTCAGCGCCACTTGAGCGCTGGCTTTAGGCTGGACGAGGACCGAGGGCTGTTCGAGAGCAAATTCAACGCCCTCGTCTGCGGCCACGGCGACCTCCGCCACGCCTGGCTGGCCACCCTTGTTCCACAACAGCAAATGGCCACGCGCGGTTCCGCCGATGGACACGCTGCCGAAATCAATGTCGCCATGGATAATCTCGATGCGCGGCGGGCTGATTTGGCCGCGCCCTGCGAGGGGGATGACCACTTCGGCAGCTTGTGGATCGCTAGTGGACAGACGCAGAACGCCGCTTCGATCCCCTTCGCTCTGCGGCACAAACGCCGCACTCAGGTCGAGCCGCCCCTCGGGAGCGATGGTCGCCGACGAGTCCCCGGTTCCAAGGACAAAAGCCGCGCCCTCAATGGCGGCGTTTTCAACATACAGCTCGGCTTGGCCCTGATTGAGGACGGTCACGCGGCGCGTTAGGCGCTGGCCCACTTCAACGGTGCCAAAGTCGAGGCCCACTTGCGGAAGGGGCGAAAAGGCCGCTTGCGCCACTGTACCACTTCCCCGCAGGGGAATAGACCAAGCCCCAAAGTCGGTCGCGGCGACCGCGAATTCACTCGCGACCGGCCCCGCGTGAGTCGGGGCGAATGTAACGTCGATCCGCGTCTCATCGCCGGGAGCGGGCCAAAGGCCGATGTCGCCCGCAATGCTAAAGGGACCCTGTAGATCGGCAACTTTCATCCGCCCAGCCGTCACGGGCACGGTTCCGGTATTTTTGACAATAACGGCTGCCGTTGCCATTTGCCCGACGGGCACCGCGCCAAAATTCAACCCTTCGGTCGGCAAAAGTGCTAGGGTCGGAACGACGACTATTGCTTGCAGCGGCACGGCCAAGCGCTCGTCTTTGAACAAGGCAGCTACCTGCAACGTCAGTTCGCCTGCATGTTCCCCGGCCACTGTAGCACTGAAGCGCACTTCGACGCTGCTGACGCCTTTGCCATCCAAGCGCAGCGTATCTGATAGGGCGCTAAAGCCATCGCCGCTAATACCGACAATCACCTCAAGCGCATCGTCTTGCAGATTTTCGACAGAAACGGATGCTCGCGCCTCGACGCCAACGCCGACTACACCTAAATCGAGCGCATTCGGGTCAATGGCGAGGGATTGGGCGCGCAGAACCGCTGGCAGAAGCAGGAGGGCGAACAGCATAAAAAAAGAAGAGCGACCAACCCGCCAGAATACCGAATACAATGTTTGTCGAAGTTCCACGTCGTAGAGGAGTGGAAAACTTCCTCTGAGGTATTCTTCACGCCGATTCAGGTCGCTCTCTGTTAGCCGAAACATACGTTTAAATAACCTACCGTGTCAAGCGGAGAGAATCTGCTCCAGTCCCCCAACGAGCCGATCCATGCCCTCGGCCACATCCTCTTGGCGCAAGGCACCGTAGGCAACGCGCAAATAGCAGTCCGCGCTCAATCCGAAGGCATTGCCGGGGATGACGGCGACCTTGTGTTCCCGCACCAAGCGAGCGACCACGTCCATGGCGTCGAGGTCACTTTGCAGACGCGCTAATAAATAAAAAGCTCCTTCAGCAGCCGGCACCTCCACCCGCGCGCCGAGCGCGCCGAGTCGCTCTAGGCAAAGCCGACGCACCGCATCCATATCCGCTAGATAGTTCTTGCAGTAGGCCGCTCCGGCCAAAAGCGCACCAAGCGCGGCGCGTTGCGAAATAACCGGCGGGCAGATGAGCACAGTGTCTTGGATCTTTTCCAGCGCGCCCAGCAGGTGCCGCGGAGCCACGAGGTAGCCGACCCGCCAACTGGCGAGACCGTATGCCTTGGAAAAGGAGAATAGCGAGATCGTGTGCTCGGTGCTTGCGGGCAGTGAGCCGGGCGAGAAATGTCGAGCCGCGCCATAGGTAAAGTACTCGTACGCCTCGTCGGCAAAGTGGTAGAGGCCCCGCTCGCGGCAGAGCCGATTGACCGCCGCCAAGTCTGCGGGCCGACAGACCGCGCCCGTTGGGTTGTTGGGCGAGATCGTGACAATGGCGCGGGTGCGCACCGTAATCGCAGCTTCAATCGCGTCGAGGTCGAGCTGATAGGCATCGTCCGTAGGAACGAGGACGGCCCGGCAGTTGGCCATGCCTACGGCCATTTCGTGGTTAAAGTAAAAAGGCGACATCACGACGATCTCATCGCCGGGGTCGGCAACGGCGAGCAAGGCGTGGTAAAAGCCCATGTTGGAGCCAGCCGTGACCATCAAGAGTTGGTCGTCGCCCACCTCGATTCGATTCTCACACGCGAGTTTTTGGCGCAACTCTTCCCTGAGTTCGGGCAGGCCGCGAGCGGCTTGATAGTGGTGCTCGACAATCGCGCCGCCGAAGCGGGCCACCGCCTGCATGGCCTGCGGCGGCGGCGGGTAGTGCACCACGCCTTGGCCGAGGGAAATGGTGCCCGGGTTGGCGCGGATGAGGGCGGCCACGTGCGGGATCACCGGGCTTTGTACCGCCTGCATGCGCTTTGAGTCGATCATGAGTCGTGGGGTTTTCGCTTTATGGCAGAAGCTCAATGGCGACATCGCCGTCTTCTAGAACATCTACTATCAGGCGATTTCCATAAAGCAAAGACATACCAACTAAAGGTACACTACCAGATTGCAGAACGAGTATTTCGCGTTCTTGCCCATGCCATAACGTTTTTGCAATACACACGTCCAATACCACTACATTCCCATCTCCGAGCGTTGCGCGGCGATTGCCAGCTAACGGGAGTTCAAGGATTCTACTCAAGTCGCTCGGTAGCGTCAGGTAGCCATTAAATCCTGTATCTATTACTGCCTCAACTTTTTCTCTTTTTTGATTTGATCCAATAACGTCTAATGTGATGACAGCTTCGCGATTGGCTGTAACTGTTCCATTAATCATCGCGTCTTTACCGAGCAATTTCTGCTGATTCTATAGGCGGTTGGAAATCCGATCCGAATGCCATAAATGACGGCGTTGGGACGCTTGACAAGCAGGCGTTTCGTAGCTACCAGATCGTCGTCGTCGATTTCGTATTCACCTGTTTCGATGTCGATAACTAAGAACCTACCTTTATGCTTAAGTTCAACTTTGTCGCGTATCTGTCGATCGTAAATGACTTCGCCTCGTGACTCGACTTCGCTGGGAGTATAATTGATATACGGCACGATAATTTCTCCTCACTCTTCTATGCACTCGAAATGGCCAAAGTCCAGTTCATCTCCTCTGCCCATGGGGAAAACCGTTTAACGCCTCAGGTACAAAATCGTTGCTCGCGCCTCCTATCGCAACACTTCCTGCAACCGCTCGAACAGCCGATCTATTTCAGCGCGCGTTTCCGCATCGAGCGCAAAGCTCAAAGGGCCGCGGTGGACTTGATTGGGAAAGAGGCCGCGCTTGTGCATTAGGTAGCGCTCGACCACGATGAAGCCGTCCAAACCTCCTTGGATTTGCAACGTACACAGCGCGCAGATCGGGAAATAGATCTGGTACGCGCGTTCTTCGTCGCCGGCTGCGAGGGCATGCCACAGGGCCACCGTGCCGTCGAGCAACTCGACGCCGGGAATGGTGCCGCGAATGCCTCGGCGGAAGGAATCGATCAGCAGCAAGCCGCCGCTGCCTTCAAATATACCGGCCCGGCCCCCCGTTTGGTCGCGCAGGGCCGAGATGCAAGGCCCCAAGGGAGTGGCCTCGGGTTTGAAGAGGACGCGGTCGCCGTACTCGCCAAAGAGCGACGCTTGAAATTCAATGCTCATGGGGTTGCCGACATACGAGCTGGCGTCTTGGATCATGACCGGGATGGAGACCTCGGCGAGCAGAGCGGTAAAATAGGCACGCAACTCGCTTTCGCCCAAGGCGCGGGAAATCGGCGGAATGGCCATGACGGCCGCCGCACCGCCGTCTTCAGCCGCGCGGGCGTAGAGCCGGGCCTGGGCCGTGCCCTCGGCCCCAACTCCGATGATGACCGGGCCGCGCCCGCGGGCGAACTCCACTAGCCGCGCCGGAAGCGCCAGCCGCTCATCAGCCGTCAGGCGCAACAGATCGGATACCAAGGCGAGGCAAAACCCGTGCGCCCCCGTCTCAAAAAGATAATCGACTTCGCTTTCCAACACGGCGTAATCAATGGCTTGGTCGTCGGTGTACGGCATGTGGACGACCGGCAGGACATCTTTGATTTCGTAGCTCATATAGCAATCCTACATAACTTGAACGATTCGATATACAGATCGTCTTGAAAATACTATTCTGCGTCCATCTGCGTCCATCTGCGGATCATCTCGTGAATGATTGAAGACGGCTATAGTCGTTGGTCTCGGCGCGCGCGGCGCAGGCTTCGACCTGAGCTCAGCCGAAGGATGGCAAAAAGTTGTTCGGCGATCTCGTCATTGGCCGCAGCCAAGAAGTGTCCGAATTTGCGGCGCTGATTATAAGTCGGGCGGCGGCGTTGTCCAATGTAGCAACGCGCTCCGGCTTCTTCAGCAATCAGCGACGGCGGGCCGACATCATAGACTTCAACTTGGCGCGTCAGGTACGCACACAGCGCACCCTCGGCGATCTCCGTGAGGACCAACGCCGCACCAATGGGACTTTCGCGCGGATCCAGCGCGGGGCGGACGAGGGCCTGATAGGGACGAGCCTTGGAGGAAATGAAGGCTTTATTCGTGCGCGGTTCGCTGGGTAGCTGCAAGCGACGCGGGCGGCCATTGCCGACGCGCACGAAAGCACCCTCGCCCTTGATGGCCGTAAAAGTTTTATCCTCCGAGGGCCGCGCGACAATCGCGGCCAGCATCTGGCCGTCGCAAGCCAAGCCGATGACGATGTGATAGGGCGCGTCACCCTGCTTGAAGTGCAAGGTGCCGTCGATGGGGTCGAGAATGACCGCGTAGGGCGAGGTGTTGCCGACAAAGCGCTTTTTGAGCGGCGTGCGCTCCTCGGCAATGCAGCGCACAAACGGGAAGTGCTGGAGCACGGCCGCGAGCAGGATGTCCTGCACAGCCGCGTCGAGCACCGTGAAGGCCGTGGAAGCGTCCTGCGCCTTGCTGCCGGTGAGGCTCTTGTCTGCGGCCTTGCCAATGTCTGCTACTTGGCCGTAGAAAATCAGCGAAGCGCGAGCGCACTGACCGACGACCGGCAGCAGCGCGTCGATAAAGTCGTCGGGGTCGATGTTTTCGGCCATAATATAGCAATTCTACATCATGTACAAGGTGATCCGCAGATGGACGCAGATAGACACAGAATAGGATGCACCAGACGATCCACCGCTCGAATCGTTCAAATCATGCCGCATTGCTATATATAGAAGCGCCCGGCTCCCACGTAGGAACCGGGCGCGAGCAAGCGACCCTGCAACGGCCTCTCAGCCAGCCGCAACCTCTAGCTGATGCTCCTGTAAGGCAGCGACGACCCGGTCTGGACTCATCGGCAGTTCGCCCAAGCGGCAACCTATGGCGTCGTACATGGCGTTGGCAATGGCGGCCATCGGCGGCACCAAGGGCACTTCGCCGACGCCGCGAATCCCGTGCGGGCTGGCCGGGTTGGGCACTTCGACCAAAATCGTCTCGATCAAGGGAATGTCAAAGGTGGTCGGCATCCGATAGTCGAGGAAGGTCGGGTTGGCCATCTGGCCATCGGCCGTGTAGAAGTAGCCCTCCGTAAGTGCCCAGCCAATGCCCTGCACGGCCCCGCCCTGAATCTGACCTTCGACGTACGAGGGATGAATGGCCTTGCCCACATCTTGCACCGCGGTGTAACGCAAAATCTCGACCTTGCCGGTGTCTGGATCGACCTCCACATCGACGATGTGCACGGCAAAGGCATTGCCCGGGCCGCCGGCGTTGATCGTGCCCTTGCCGGTGATTGGGCCGCCGGTGCTGCCCTGGTTGGCGGCGACCTCCGCAAAGGTGAGCCGCTGAGCGGGATCGGATTTGCAGATAAAGCTGCCATCTTGGAACTCGACGTCATCCTCGGCGACCTCTAGCTGTAGCGCAGCGCGCCGGCACATCTCGGCCTTGACGTCCTCGGCCGCGTTGTAACAGGCGTGCCCCGTGGCATAGCACACGCGGCTGCCGCCGGTGCCGCCGGTGAAGCCAATCGAGCTAGTGTCCGGGATCGAGGGATTGATGTCCTCGGCCTTCAGCCCCAAGGTTTCGGCGACGATCATGGCCATGGCAGCGCGGCTGCCGCCAATGTCAACCGATCCTTCAGTGAGATTGATCGTGCCGTTGTCGTTGACGGCAATGGCAGCCGAAGACATGCCGCCGCCGTTGAACCAAAAGCCCCCGGCCACGCCGCGTCCCCGATAGGGGCCTTCAAGCTTGGTGTGGTAGTGCTCCGAGTCCTTAGCGGCTTGCACGGTTTCCTCGCAGCCGATCTGCCCGTACACCGTGCCATCGGCGCGGCGCGTTCCTTCTTTAGCGGAGTTCTGTAACCGCATCTCCAGCGGGTCCATGCCGATTTTCTCGGCCAGCTCGTCAATGACGCTCTCCGAGGCAAAGGCCGCGTTGGGTGCCCCAGGCGCGCGGTAGGCCGAGGACTTGGGCTTGTTTACTACCACGTCGTACGCGTCAATAGTGACATTGGCGATGTAATAAGGCGCGAGGATGCACTGCGCTCCCGCCCCCACGGCCGAGCCGGGATAGGCCCCGGCCTCGTACGCCATGTAGCAGTGGGCTGCGGTGATGGTGCCGTCGTTTTTGGCCCCCATCTTAATTTTCATATAGGACCCGGGAGCCGGGCCAGTCCCCTGAAAGACTTCGGTGCGGCTCATAATCATTTTGACCGGCTGGCCAGTTTTGTGCGACATAATGGCCGCGGCTGGTTCCATATAGGTGGGGAACTTGCCGCCGAAGCCGCCGCCGATTTCGCAGGGGATAACCTTGACCTTGGAGACCGGCACATTGAGCACTTCCGACACCTGCGAGCGTATCTCAAACGGCCCTTGCGTGCTCACCCACACGGTGACGCTGCCGTCGTTTTTCCACCACACGGTCGTGTTGTGCGGCTCAATGTAGCCTTGGTGAATGGTGGCCGTGTGAAATTCGCGCTCGACGATCACGTCGGCCTCGGCAAAGCCCGCTTCGAGGTCGCCCATGGCGTGCTGATTGTGGGTGGCGATGTTGCTCTTCTTGCCCGTGTCCTCGCCGAGGGCGCGGGTGGTGCGCTCTTCGTCGAGCAGCGGGGCGTCGTCGCGCATGGCCTCGCGAACATCGACGACCGGCTCCAAGACCTTGTATTCGACCTCGATTAGGTCGAGGGCCTCTTCGGCGATGTGGGGACTGGCCGCGCACACGGCCGCAACCGCGTGGCCCGTATAGAGCACCTTATCTGAGGCCAGCGAGTTCTTGGCGATCTCGCGCACATTAACGGTGGTCTCGCCGATATTAGAGAGCTTATCCACAGTCTCGACCAAGTCGTTGGCCGTGGCCACGGCGCGCACTCCGTCGAGCGCGAGGGCCTTGGAGGTGTCGATCGAGAGAATCTCGGCGTGGGGGTGCGGGCTGCGCAGAACCTTGCCATAGAGCAGGCCCGGCAGGCGCACGTCGGCCCCGTACACCGCGGCACCAGTGACCTTATCGACGCCGTCGTGGCGGATGGGGCGGGTGCCGATGACTTTGTACTTGCCGTCGGACGTGTAATCAGGATAATCTTTGCTGGAAAAGGCAGCCATGAGGCACTCCTTCATTTATGTATGGATTAAGTACTTTCAGAAAATCCGCAATCCGTTTTAATCTGAATGCGATAAACGATGCCGTCAAGTGAACCTTTGATGACTATTTCTTGGGAAACCCCGTCGAGCTGGCCTCGGCTCAGCGACGATGAAATCCACGTCTGGTGCGTCGAGTTGGACGCGGCTGGTAAGGAGGCCGCGCTCGCGGCTTGTCTGAGCGAGGAAGAGCGCGGGCGAGCGAGCGGTTTGCTCTCCGGCACCCATCAGCGGCGCTTTGTGGCAGCGCGGGGGATGCTGCGCCAGCTTTTGGGGCGGTACCTCGGCCAAGATCCCGGCGCGGTGGCTTTTGCGCGCGGCGCGCACGGCAAGCCCTTTCTGACAGAGGGAGGGCTGGATTTCAACGTGTCCCACACCCACGAGCTGGCCCTATACGCGATAGCACGCGACCGCGAGGTCGGCGTCGATGTGGAGTGGATGCGGCCCCAAGTCGCACACGAGCAAATTGCCGCGCGCTTCTTTTCGCTGGAGGAGCAGGAGGCGCTGGCGCAGGTGCCAACCGAGGAGCGACGGGCGGCTTTTTACAACATCTGGACGCGCAAGGAAGCCTATGTCAAGGCGCGGGGCGACGGTATCGCCGCTGGCCTCGGCACCTTTGCGGTGTCGCTGGGAGCAGAGGCGGCGCTTTTGCACTCGGACGAGGGGCGGGACGAGGTAGAGCGGTGGAAGTTGATGGCTTTAGAACCGGCGGATGGATACGTGGCGGCTTTGTGCGGGGCTGGCGTGGACTGGCAGATGAGGTGCTGGCGCTGGCGGCCTTAGAAGCGGCTCGCCTTCGTGCGCGTGGGCTGCGGAGGCGAGCCCGGGGACGGCGTTTAGAGTTTTATCACGGCGATGAGGATGCCGGTCATCGCCAGCGATGCAGTTCAGTCGAGCGGCGGTGCGAGTAATATCAGAGCAACTCACCACCGGCTACGCGCTTGCCGTGGATGATGTTGTGGCTAACCATGAAGCAGAGCTCGCTCATGGGGATGAAGTTCAGCGAGACTCCACCCTCTGTGACAGTTGATCGGACCGTTCGTGAAGTGACCCATGCCTGTGTCAAGCCGTTCGCGCGGCAGAAAGCAATTAGAGAGCCGAGTTCCTCCAGGCGACTTGGATACCGGTCGGACCACTTAACTTCTACTGCCCAGACTGGCACTTGGGCCGCGTTGAGCCGCACCATGTCAACTTCACCCTTCTTCCAACGGCCGTAGAAGAGTTGCGCGTCTTCGTCGTGGAAATACTGCGAAAAGACGGCCGTTTCGGCCAATGGGCCCAGCTCCGGAGCGTCAGGTTTGACCGGCGCAAAAAGGGCAGCTCGCATGGATGGGTTGGTCAGGTAGATCTTAAACTGGCGGGCTCGGCGGAACCGGCGGGCCGACTCATCTATTCGATGGACCACCTTGATGAGGAAGGCTGCTCCTAGGTACTCGATGTATCGCTTGATCGTGTTCTTAGCGACGCCGGAGCTCGTCGAAAGATCTTGAAGAGACAACTCGCCAGCGGTGTTGAAAGCGAGCGTCGTGAAGAGCTTGTTGAGTTCCTGGACGTCGCTGATTCCATACAGACTCGGCAGGTCTCTCAGCAGGACTTTGTCGATGATGTCCCCCTTTATGAACCGCGAGGGGTTGGCCTGTATCGCCTCCGAGAAGACAACCTCGGGATATCCGCCGTAGTTGAGGTAGTGGAGGAAGCGATCATTGAGGCGAGGGAGATCTTCAGCCTGAAACAGCGGCCGTCCCGCCACCTCGGTTTCCCTTAAAAGACCGCGCTCCCCAAGAAGTTCGAGGTACTCGTAGAAGGTCAATGGAGGAAGCAAAAAGTCGGTGAACCTGCCCGCTCCAGATTCCTGGCTCTTCAGGCTCAGCGCCGCAGCGGCAGAGCCAGAGACGATGAGCTTGAGGGATGGCTCGCGATCGACCAGTGCCTTGAGATGGACCTCCCACTCTTTGAGATACTGCACCTCGTCGAAGAAGACATAGGCGGTTTGGCCTAGATCCGCGTCGGCAGCTTTGCGGTAGAGGTCAATTAGCACTTCGAGTCCGAGACCGTTGTAGAGTGGATGGTCAACCGATATATACGCTATCTGTCTCGAGGGGACGCCTTGATCGAGTAAGGCCCTGATGGCATGGTGAATGAGCACCGTCTTCCCAACCCGGCGTGGTCCCATGAGGACGATGGCCCGTCGCACGCTGAGCTCGGTGATCAGTGGAAAGAGGAGGTCAAAGTACGCACGGGGGGTAAGTGAATCGAGCTCGTCACGGATACTCTTCCCTGCCCACCACGGATTTTCGGTTCGAATCCGTTCGTGAAGCTGCTCGGAATCTATCTGTCGCATGGGACACCAAGAATAGAGTTAGCGTACTGATTCTAACAGAAAGATACAGGCGGAGATCAATAATGTCAATGGATTGATCTTATTCTTCATTGCCGCCATAAACCATTGCAGCGCAATGTCTTTTCTGAGATCAGATGGTGACATCCAGTCCTTGTTGACGCCGGCGGTAAGTGACGGCTGCGAAAGAACGGCACCCCATGGCCGGACACGGGGCCGGAGGGGCCTACATCGGACGGCTAAGGGAGACGCTCAATCGTCCAGAGGTCTCCATATCTTGTGGCAGCAAAGCCGCCCAGCGTTCAAACTGCTTGCAGGCCTTTCTATGTTACGTCCTCCCGTTACCAGTTTGCTGAGGGAGCGGCTCGCGGTCGTGCGGTGGCGCTGAAGGCGAGTTGGGGACGGCGTTTAGAGTTTTATCACGGCGATGAGGATGCCCGGCATCGCCAATATGGTGGTGATGATCCATTTGAACTGGGAATCGATTCGCTTATTAACTGCTGTTACGCATCAAGTGGCCGGTGGTTGGTTTTGATCGAGGGCGACCATGCCGGTGGCCGATACTGAAGACGCGGCGTAACAGCAGTTAGGAGCCTAAGGTCCAAGGGCGATGCCTGCTGGATGCCCCGATTCGCTGACGATGTTTTCGATATTAGAGCCATCCACGTTGGCACGATAGATCGTATCACGAATCGAGTCCGTCCAGTACATTTTGCCCCCGACCACATCCAAGGCAATGCCTCTTGGACTACCCAATTCATTGACGAGAGTTTCGATGTTGGAGCCGTCCACATTGGCGCGGTGGATCGTGCCACGCGACCTGTCCGTCCAGTACATCTTACCCCCAGCCACATCCAAGGCGATGCCTCCTAGATTACCCCATGCAGAGACGAGGACTTCAATGTTTTCGCTGTTGAAGCCATCCATGTTGGTGCGGTGGATCGTGCCACGCGACCTGTTCGTCCAATACATCTTACCCCCAGCCACATCCAAGGCAATGCCTCCTGGACTACCCCATATAATGCTGCTGAAAAGGGTTCCAAAGCTGAAGTCGTCCATGTCGGCGAGATGAATCATAATACGATATCTGCCCTGCCAGTCCCAGTCTATCCAGTCCATCCAGTACACCTTGCCCCCGACCATATCCAAGGCAATGCCTTCTGGACTACGCAATCCGATGACGAGGGTTTCGATGTTGGAGCCGTCCACGTTGGCGCGATGGATCGTGCCTGTGTCGTCTCGATAGTGATCATAGTCCGTCCAGTACATCTGGCCGCCGGCCACATCCAAGGCGATGCCTCTTGGCCTACGCAATCCGGTGATGAGGGTTTCGATGTTGGAGCCGTCCACGTTGGCGCGATGGATCGTGCCGCGAATCGAGTCCGTCCAGTATATATGCGACAAGGCCGAGGGTGTATAAACGAAATCACTCGACACGGTCACGCGCACCGCCTCTGAGCAGTTGTTATTGGCGTTGTGCTCGCCAGAGACGCTCTGGACGCAGGCCCCGTAGTAGTAGGTACCCGCTTGCTCTGGAGCCGTCAAAGAAATCGACTTCGTAATGGTGTCAGAATCCTCTAGACTCGCGACATCAGCACTGATTTGTGTGTCGTCCGAAGTAATTGTTGTGTCAGTTGAGGTGTAGTAGAACAGCACGGTGGGTTCGGATTCGCCGCCCCCTTGGTTATGCACTGTCGCCCGTAGCGTGAACGGCTGACCAAATGCTAAGGTGCTATCGCTTACCGAAGCCGCGACCGCGAAGTCCAAGGGGCCAACCACGTACAGCGTGTAGTCAATTGTTCTTTCAGACGAGTAAGCCGTCCCTACTTTGATGTAGTAAGTGCCCGAACTAACGGGAACAGAAACCCGAAAATTGTAGCCATCGCCGCTGTCAGAACCAAGAGCCAAAACAGTACCAGAGCTATCCAAGATAGCCCCTTCGGTGTTCGTGTAGTCGCCCGTCGTATAGGCTGTCAAGGTGCCCGAACCGCTCATCTCAACGCGAAAGTAATCCACATCCTCTTCCGATAGCGAGCCAGCAGTCGAGCTCCCTAAAGACACCTCTGTCGCTCCTGCAAGGGTATCGTCGGTCTCCAAGCCTATTCCCGGCGGCAACGCGGGATCGAATGGATCGCTGAGGTATCGGAGAAGGAGCTCCGCATCGGCAACATTAATCAAGCCATCGCCATTCACATCGCCACGCGAAATATCGCCATTGTTGGGGAACATAATGGCCGGATTCATGCTGTACAGCAACACAAACAGCACATCGGCAACATCGACCAAGCCATCGCCGTTCACATCCCCCAAAACCCCGCCTGCGGCGAGCTTCATCCGCGCACCACCGTGCTCTTCAACCACAATGTCCACCTCATCAATCCCTACCTGAAAAGCCGGATTCACATAGGGAATCAAGCCCATGCCCGCAACGGTCAACCCATAAACCAACTCATCCGCTGCCTCTGCACTCTCGACGGCCGACCGCACTGGCCCCGAAACTGCTCCCGCCGCCGGAATCCCGGCCTGTCCATCCACCAGTACCATCCGCCGACTCACCGTCTGCCCACCACTGCTCAGCCGGTATATATACACCCCCGCTCCTACCGCTCGCCCAACTGCATCCGTAGCGTCCCATAGCGCCGTATGTGCTCCTTCCGACCGTTCCGCATCCACCAACGTGGCCAGCCTCTGCCCCAGCAGGTTGAACACTTCCAGCCGCACATGGCCCACCGCTGGCAGTTGATAGGGAATGATGGTGGAAGGATTAAACGGATTGGGGTAATTCTGTCCCAACGCAAAATCGGTTGGCCGGGCCGGAACCCTTACCGTAGAAAACGCTCGTAGTGGTAGCGCGAAATGCCCGATCTCATCCGTAGTCGTGCCAACGAACCGGCGCAGATCGGTCAAATCAAACAGCCGCACTTGCACGCCCGCCGCTGGCTGCCCAGACGACAGCCGCACCCGGCCCTCAAGTAGCGGTTCTGCGCCGACACCGACGCCCAACACCAAGCCGATGAAACTACCGATCAAAGATTTCATACAGTCATATTCCTTTTCAAAAATAGATATCCACAAAAATCAGACGATCCGCTGCGTCACCACGCCGTGCAGATCCATCTCAAAGTCGATATCGACTACCGGCGGCCGAGCGTAGTGCCAACACACGCCGCCGCGCCGCGCCGCACCCATCGTCGGCAGGAGAATTTCTTCGAGGATTTCCGCTAAGGGATAGATGGTGTACACGTCAACCGCGTCGATCAGATCCCAAGTCCCGCCGAGGCCCGCGAGCCGATCGCCCATAACCTGCGCCACATAAGCGGCCTTCTCGCGCATGGCAGCGGGCACCGTGTCGCCCGGGCGGATAATCCCCTCGGTCACAAGGTGCCCCTCCCGCAACTCGCCAGCTCCAGCCACGATCAGGGTTTTGCGGTCGATCCGGTCGTTGGGAACCGCGTAGGAAAAGGCGTACAGCGAGGGCACAGCCGGCGGATCACACGCCGGAGCAACGTTCGTGCGCGCCACCGGATTGAACTCGTCCACGTACAAATCCCACGCCCGCAGAACGGCGCAGTACTCGCGGTTGAAGTCAATGAACCCCTGCATGGTAAAGGGCGCGGGCGAGCGCAGTTCCATCGCGCAGAGCGAGACGCGGTCGCAGCCTTCCGCCGCCAGATGCGCATCCACGCGCTCAAAACCCTCCCGCCAAGGCAGCGGCTCGGCCAGCACGACGTGGACGATCTCCCAGCCCGGCTCGGCGACCACGCCACAGGAATAGGGGTCAATGCCCTGGAGAAAACGATAGTGTCTTTTGGGATGGGTAATCAGCATGACGCCCTCGTCTTGAAAAGACCTAGAAAATTTCAACATCGGTCACCGGTGCTCTTGGGTCAAGACTTCTTTCACTCGTCAGGCTTGCTCAGAAGTTCCTGAAATCGTACTCTCCAATAGCGCGTTGCTTCCGATTTTATACGTATAGGATGTTGACTATGCCGAACGAGGTAATTTTTGAAGTCCACGAAGCTGAGGAAGGCGGCTACTACGCCGAGGCTGTAGGATATGACATCATTACTCAAGCTGACTCGTGGGAAGACCTGAAGCGAATGGCTCAAGACGCCGTGTTGTGCCATTTCGACGGCGACTCGGTACCCGGGGTTTTCAGACTGCACTTGGTAAAGGACGAGGTCGTTGCCGTGTGATGCTCCCTAGGGATATGTCCGGTGATGAACTGGTCCGCCTACTGCATCGTCATTATGCGTATCGGGTCGTCCGGCAAAGGGGTAGCCACATACGGCTAGTTACCTATATAAAAGGGTCGGAACATCACGTATCAATCCCGCGTCATAGCCAGCTAAAAGTTGGCACGTTGCACGTGATTTTATCTAGGGTTGCCGCGTATCTGGAAATCAGCCAATCTGAGTTGCGTAAACAGCTATTTGGATCTTAGAAGCTGATGTGGATAGCTGTTTTTTATTTTATTCGAGAGCAAAGATGTCCTACAAAGTCCTAATCCGCTCGGAAATCGAACCGTATTACACCATCATCCCCATGATCGAGGAACGCGCCGAGGTCGTGCGCTGGAATCCGCTGAAGCCGCAGCCCCCGGCCGAACTCCTCCGCACCATCGAGGGAGTGTACAACTACGGCCACTACGCCTTCACCGCCGAATACATGGATCTCATGCCCGAGCTCCGCGTCATCAGCAACTACGGAGTCGGCGTCGATCACATCGACCTCCAAGCCGCCCAAGAGCGCGGCATCCCCGTAGGCAACACGCCCAAGATCCTCGACGGCGCGACGGCCGATATAACCTTTGCCCTGCTCTTGGCCGCGGCGCGCAACCTCATCCAAGGCGACCACTTCGCCCGCGGCCCGGATTTTGTCGCCTACGATCCGAGCTTCATGCTGGGGCAGGAAGTCCACCATCAAGTCCTCGGCATCATCGGACTGGGCAGCATCGGCTACCAAGTAGCACGCCGCGCGCGGGCCTTCGACATGACCGTCTTGTACCACAACCGCAACCCCAACCCCAAAGCCGAAACCGACCTCGGCGCGCGCTACGTCGAGTTGGACGAGCTGCTCCAACAGGCGGATTTCGTGACCTTGAACATGCCGCTGACCGATCAGACGCGGGGCATGATCGGCCGGCGCGAACTCGGCCTGATGAAAAAATCGGCCGTGCTAGTCAACGCCGCGCGCGGGGGCGTCGTCGATCACGACGCGCTGTTGGAAACCCTGCAAAACCGCGGGATCTACGCAGCCGCCCTCGACGTAACCGAACCCGAACCCCTGCCCCGCGACCACCCCCTCCTAGCGCTGGACAACCTCGTCATCATACCCCACCTAGGCAGCGCAACGCACCAGACGCGCCAAGTCATGGCCGAGCGGTCGGTGGGCAACCTGCTGGCCGGGTTGGAGGGCCGAGAACTTTTGAGCCGTATCATCTAAATAACGGATTTGCACATCGGCACCGAACCGGTCGATGTAGGGGCGTCCCTTGTGGGCACCCAAGCGACACCGTGCATTCAGCCCATGGGAGCCTACGAAGGCAACCACAAGGGTTGCCCCTACAATGCGTAACAACAAATAATAAGGAGAACAATGAGTACCAATCACCACCACAAGGTCGTCATCATCGGCTCGGGGCCGGCCGGACTGACCGCCGCCCTGTACGCAGCCAGAGCCGACCTAGCCCCACTAGTCCTAGAAGGCCTGCAGCCGGGCGGCCAGCTAACCATTACCACAGACGTAGAAAACTACCCCGGCTTCCCCGACGGCATCATGGGGCCAGAACTCGTCGATCTGATGCGCCAGCAGTCACAGCGCTTTGGTGCCGAGTGCCAATTCAAAATTGCTACCGAAGTCGATTTGTCCAAACGACCCTTTGCCGTCAAAAGCGACGACGCCTCCTACACTTGCGACGCGCTAATCATCGCCACCGGCGCGTCGGCGCGTCTCCTCGGCATAGAATCCGAGACGCGGCTCATGGGGCACGGAGTTTCGGCCTGCGCCACCTGCGACGGCTTTTTCTTTCGCGACAAGGAGCTAGTCGTGGTCGGTGGCGGCGACTCGGCTATGGAAGAAGGAACCTACCTGACCAAATTCGCCTCCAAGGTCACCATCGTCCACCGCCGCGACGAGTTCCGCGCCTCCAAAATCATGCTCAAGCGTGCCCAAGACAACGACAAGATCGACTTCGTGGTCAACTCCACAGTCGAGGAAATTTTACAGGCGGACGACGAGTTGGCCGTGCGCGGGGTCCTGCTCAAGGACACCCAAACGGATCAGACGCGCGAATTTGCCTGCGAGGGAGTCTTTATGGCCATCGGCCACATCCCCAACTCCCAGCTTTTCGCAGGCTCCTTGGCCATGAACGAGCAGGGCTACATCCTCACCGACCCGGATTCGACCGCGACCGCCATCCCCGGAGTTTTCGCCTGCGGCGACGTGCAAGACTCCGTGTACCGCCAAGCCGTCACCGCGGCCGGCACCGGGTGTATGGCGGCAATTGAGGCCGAGCGGTTTTTAGCGCATTAAGAATTAGCAACTGACGTTACGCAGCCTTTGTCCTGCCGGCGCAAGCAGGCATCCAGCAATGCCCATTGGAAGGCCCAGGCGCAGGCTGGATTCCCACTTTTGCGGGAATGACCCCGGGTGGAGCGGGCGGAAGCCACCGAGCCGGCCCCAGCGAAGGCCGGGGATAACGACTGCGTAACGTCCGTTTTCAATTTACAATATCAATCAGCGGTTCCTCTATTGGCAAAGGAGTACTAGGATTTATGCGGTTTTTACTGCTTGGTTTGGTCGGCTTGTTGGTTTCGGTTCAGGCGAGTCCGGTCTCGCCGCCGACGGTCACGGGTCAGGTGCGGCTGGCGGTCGGGTCGCCGGTGGCGGGGGCGCAGGTGGCGTTGTTTGACCTTGCCGATCTGCGCCGCTGGCCGGTGGGGCAAGCCACCACGGACGAGAACGGCCAGTTTGCGCTGCCGCGGCCGGTGGCGGGGCGGTATGGGCTGGTGGTTTCGGGGGCCGGGCTGGTGGCCTATGTGGACTCGGACTTTGACGTGGCAGCCGGTCTGGGGTCGGTGGTGCTTGATCGGGCGGGGCCCAAAGGGGCGGGGAAGAGGGTGCCGCCGCTGGCGGGGATGCTCGGCGATGTGAATGCCGATGGCCAAGTGGATTTAGCCGACGGCCTGTTGGTGGCCATGTCGCGGGTTGATCCGGCTCTTTCGCTGCCCCGGCACGGCTCGCTCGCGCTGGGCGATGTCAACTGCAACGGTCGGGTTGAGTTTGCCGACGCCGGGCTGATTGGCACGTTTGTGGCCCATCCGTCGGATGCGTCCGTCTCGGCGCTGCGGATTGGTCAACGGGGTGGGTATTCGCTCGATCCGGTTATGGAGGTGATTTGGGGTTCGATCCTCGGCAACGAGCACCAAGACGCCACCGTGGCGCAGCTTCTCGACGCGGTGCCGGTGCTGATGTCGGGTGTCCTTCCTAACGATGGACAGAAGCAGATTTACCTCGGCATCGACCGCGCTTGGTGGGCCCAACACGGCGGCAAACACCTCTACGAAGCCTTGAAGGAGCGCTTCCCGGTCACGCCCATTCACGTCGGCCCGTCTGCTGGCGTCAACCGACAATCTGGAGTACCCGGTCCGCCCAATACGGCGATTCGAACGGTGAAGCCGGTGGCCCTGTTCGGGGAGCCGATTTCCATTTCGCAGACGGTGGGCACGGCTATCGTAGATAACGACAAAACGCAGACGGTGGTTGGTCGTATTGCGGTGCCGGATGACGTGTGGGTGGGCACGGTCTCGGTGGGCGTCGAGATCATCCACCCGTCGCGGCGCGATCTAAAAATTGATTTGGTCGCGCCGAGTGGGGTTTTCACCACGCTGTACGACGGGGCGCAAGCCGGGGCCTATGGAGAGGCCAACCTCATCGACGTCCTGCCGACTACGACCGCGCTGCAGGGACAGGCGGCGCAGGGGGAGTGGCAACTGCGCGTCGGCGACTACGAGCGGGCAGACGCGGGTAGGATCCAAGCGTGGGAACTGACCATCACTCCTGCACAGGATGCACCGGAGACGGAAGAGCCGGTCAATCTCTTCCTCGAGACCTTCCAGGAAGGACTCGGTGCATGGGAGGCACCGAAATGGGAAGCCGTCTCGTTTGATGGTGTTGCAGGTGAAGGACCGGGAAACATTGTTGCACAGGCCCCGGCGAAGTGTGGATTCTGTTTCCTCACCCTGAAATCTCCCGTTGACCTCTCCGCATATGAAACGGTCACTCTCTCCTTCTCCCGATACCTCAGCCATGATCTGAGCAACGCAGGGTTCTTCGGCCTCGCCGTCGGCATCGGCATCGACGGTACCTACGAACGTCTGGAAAACTGGGGCGGTAGGGACGCAGACAGTGAGTGGCACCAAGAAACCTTCACCCTCTCCGGCGATCAGATCAGTGACACCTTTTCCATACGATTCCTCGGCGTCACCACCACCGACTTCTCCACGGTCGCAATTGATAATGTTATTATCACCGCAGGACCGGGATCTATTGTCGTAACACCGGAACCGACAGAAACCACGGTAGACCTTGCCGTCGCCTCAGTAACCGCACGACCGGAAACGACAGGACCTGGAGGTCGTGTGCTCCTGAGAACAACGATCAAAAACACTGATGTACCGACCGGTCAGTACAACGTCACCTTCTTCCGACACACCCGAGCAACCGATGCGCCACAAGTAGGTGGTGTCCCTATTGCAACCAGAACCAGATCACTCGAGACAAACAAGGATCACACCTCCTTTATCAGCACCACTGCACCAACCACCCCCGCTACCTACCACTACTACGTATGTGTGCAGGAGCTTCCTGACGAAGACACCAGCAACAACTGTGCATCAGCAACCGTGACCGTGCAGGAAGAAGACTCACCGGAACCGGAGACACCGGACGAGCCGGAAAACGTTGCACCGGAGCCAGATCCGGAGCCGGAACAAGGGGAAGCAGCATTTGCAATCACGAACGCGACCATCACCCCACTGCGAGTCTACTCAGGGGACAACGTGACGATCACTGCAACAGTGACCAATACCGGAACGGCAACGGGCAATACAACCATCTCCATCTACCGAGCCATTGAGCCATTTCCGGGAAAACGTACTCAAGAGCCCAACACCACCACCGTTACGATTGCACCAAGCGAGTCCGCCACCATCACCAGCACACACGAAGCACCCACCATTACCCAACAATCATACCTTGAATTTGAGGTCTGTGCTGATGATTCATGCCAAAAACTACCGGGGGTTACTGTCTTAATGAAAGATTCTGAATACACAGGCTGCGAACGAGAACGCCGTACCCCAATGGGCGGTGACTCACTGTATGTTGACAAACACAATAACATATTTAGAGATTGTGCTGGCACCATCACCCTTGGTGGTGTTGAGGACACTGACGGTGTCCGTGGTCTTATCGCTTCCGGTCATGGTATTGCATTTCATGATATTGAATCTGGATCTGGACCTGACTATTCACAAACCGGCATGAGAACATCACACGGCAGGACCTTTGATTGGCAACCGGTGTATATTCTCGGCACCGTCTTCAAGATGCCAACCTTTTCGATTGATGACTATGGTAACCGCACAATCTTAGCCGATGCCGCTTTCATCGCATATCCGAAAGATCGCGAAACCCTCGCACCGCTCAAGATACGAGGTGAAAACGGTGCTGTCTACACTGTTATCGGATCTAAAGAGCCGGTAGAGGGGGAATCTATCTGGATTTCTGCAGGCAAGTCTGGGCGAGTTCTTAAATACACCTCAACAGAAATCAAATTTCGTTCTGTCCGTGTTGACAATAATGATGAACCGTTTTTCCTTGATGGGTACTTATCTATACCCATTTCTGAAGATGAATATACAATTAAAGGGGCGTTGTTGCATGAAAGCGGTGTTAGGGTCTTGAAATGGTGCAGGCTCTCC
>VXOR01000086.1 GCA_009840005.1 Gemmatimonadota bacterium | reverse complement strand
CAAGCGAGGAAGTTGGCCAAGAAGCTGTCTTCGCCAAAGGTTTCCACCTCTGGCGCGGGTGTCTCCATAGTCTCGATCAACTGGAAATCCTCTCTCCGGCTCAGGCGGGGGAAGAAGCGAATGCGGTTGATGGGCACACCCGCGCCAAAGTCGAATACCACGGAATTGGTCCAGGTGTAGCCCACCCCCGGTGGCGATCCGACCCGCTGGACAAAAGTGCGGAAAGTGGCCGTGGTCGGATCGCCGTCTAGCATCAGCTTGATCGAAGGTTGAAAATTGCCCCAAGCAATGCAGTGATCCGTACTGAGAACCCTGGAGCCGGGGATATAGGGCAAAGGGATGGATGTTCTGCCGGCATTGACATCGGCTCGGGCGATATTGACGGATGGGTCAATAAGCCGAGGTTGGATCGAGGTGCCGGAAAAGTCGATCAGCGTATCGGCCCCCGCGCCAAACGGCGAAACTCCTACCGATACTTGGCGTTCGACTTGGCCGTCAGCAGCAAAGATATGGTAGGCGCTTTCTCCGGTTAGGATGGCCTGCCAAGGGTTGCCATCGGTCCCACCTAAGCGGTATTCCGTCCCTCCCAACACGGGCGCAGCACCGAGTAAGACGCCGCAAAAACACAGCAACATGATGCCTGCCATAACTCCCTTCTTGTTGGTTCGGAGTGGACAATTAATAGGTTAGACCGACGATCAAGATCTTGGGTTGTTTTGATTGCGGAGCGATTAGTAGGCCACTCCGACAATGTGGACCTTTTCCTCGACCTTGGCGTCTCCCTGGACTTTGATGTGCACGACATAAAGTCCCGGCGGCACTAGCTGCCCATGCTCATTGCGGCCGTCCCAAGTCTTGTCCGTGTACTGCCCATTGGCCTCGGGACCGTCGTGGATGACCCGGATCTGTCGTCCGCTTAGATCGTATACCCCAATTGCCACGGGTCGGACGATACTCAGGGATAGCAGATTGTAGCGCATTCCCATCACATCATTGGCTCCGTCTCCGTTGGGGCTGAAGATATTGGGCTCGATAAGTATCTGGTCGAGCAGTTGGGTCTTTTCGAGTACCGAGGGACTCAGCACGGTGGTACCGGATAAGTCGGCCTCGTCCTCTGCACCCAACAAAACGGCATCGCCCGAAATAATGGCCTGCGAGGCCCCTGGTTCAGTGGAGAGCTGGACCGAGCCAGTGAAGTTTGTGCTGTAGGTCAAGACTCCGGTCTGGAAGCGGAGGAGAATCACAATATTATCTTCTGTCACCGGCGGCAGACGCACCGAAAAACTGGCAGGGGATACCGAGACGATCTGGAATCCATCCTCAGTAGAAGAATCATCTAGACCAGAAAAAGCCCGCTCAGCGATAACTTGGCCACTGGAATCCCTCATTTCTATCTTGTCGATGCTTTCCACTTGGCCGGCGGTGGAAATCTCCACTGTGTCAAAACCGAGCAAGCCGTCGGATTGAGCCACGGTGCGCAGGGCATAGGTGAAGGACGTACTCTGGGAAACAGGTACATCCCGGGGAAAAATTTCGCCGATAATGGCATCGGCTAGTGGGGGTGCCAGCACGTCAAAACTCAAATTCTTGAGCACCCGCCCTGCATCCAGATCGCTGCTGTTGAAAAGTACTCGGAACTGAAAATAGCGCCGCGGTCCGGGTGAGGTAATGGGTGAGCCCGCCGTATCGTTAGCTGCAGTGGCGGGAAACGGCGTGCTGAACGGACTCCAGTTGACTAGATCGTCCCGAACAGGTCCGTGCTCCCATCGACGGCCCAATTCGTCGTCGAGCGGCAGTGATTTGTACTCTGCCAAATCCATTTCCTGTTCCGGGTCATTTACCGAGAGCGAAATTTCTGTGGGATTGCGCTGGCCGTAGAGCAGACGAGTAAAGACAAATGGGTTGGTATCCCTACCTGTGCGGGTGCGAATTTGGATATTGGAAAAGGCAGGATCGCCAATTGCTTCTTCCTGCCAGCGGAGTACGTTCCACACCGCAGGTTGGCCCGCATCGAAAATAGGTGAAATATACTCGGCGTGGGACAAAAAGCCCGTACCGAACACCTCAAACTCGTCGATCTCGTAGTTGACTGTGGTGGTCGCCCGCAAGCGCAGGGCCTTGACAGGGCGCGGTGGATCTATGATTACATCAACAACTGGATTCACGTTATCAGGTTCTAGGAGCAGTGGCTCCCAGATGCGATTGCCTCCTTCGGTCTGGCTGCCGTCGTTGGTAAACAGTTCAAAGGCCCGCAAAAAATCGTTTTGGAATGGGGTGGTAGGCGAGGGGAAAACCGTATTGCGGGGATAGAAGCGAACGCGATTTACCCCAAAAAGTCCCCCCAACTCGACAAATATTAGGGTTCCCAAGGCATTGTAATTCTTGCGTTCGAACGCTTTTATTTCGCCGCCGTCCTTCGTTTCGATGAGTTCCTCCAAGGTGAGCCGCAGGTCGTTGGCATCAAAAATGCCGGCGGCGAAGCCGCCCAAGTCAAAGACATTGGGTGCGGTTATACCCCCCCCGCGTTTCAGGGCGGTATTGGCGATATTCTCGCCATCTGGAATGCGCAGAGGATGAATACTACCGGGGAATTGGTCGCTCTCAAACTCGATCAAATTGCCGGGCGAGTTTCCCACATCCAGTTCCACTCCCGGCAAGCTTTTGTCTTGGAAAAGAGATCGGTACTGAGGCTCGATAGTCTCCACCGAGGACGAACCTTCACCGCGCCAGTTGAGGGAGCCGTTCTCGCCAAGACTCACCGTCTCCAGCGCCACCGCCCAACGGCAGAGGGACAGGACTCCAATCCCAATTAAAATGACCTGTCTTGAGGATACTGTATTCTTAAGCATGGCATCTCCTCAGCAACGGTTGGAACTGAGTGGCCTAATGTTGAACTATGCGCGAAATAGTTTTGCCTGTCAATGGGTCATTTCCCCAAGATTTTTGTCAATTGTTCTTTTATCGAGGTTTCGGCTTGTTGCCGCATTTTTTCTTCCTTTTCAGCAAGGCTATAAAGACCGTAGTGTTCGTCGGCCTTGTTGAGGTCTCCGGCGCGCTTGTAGAGATTGCCTAGGTGCCTGTGTACCTCAAAGTCTGTGGGACTTAACAGCAGGATCTTCTCAAAGTGCTCGATTGCTTCGCTGTAGCGCTGCTGTCGGGCTAGGAGGAGACCCAAACTCCAACGGGTCTGGACGGAATTGGCATCCAAGCCGACGGCTTGGAGCAGATGGTCTTCTGCCGCTAGTAATCGGGGGGATCGACCTAACGGGTTCGCTCCTTTTTCAGCTCCTTCGCGCTTGATCAAAAGATTAGCCAGCAGGGTGTGGTACTGGGGATTTTCCGGTTCTTGGCTCAGCAGGATGCGGCACTCTTTTTCGGCTGCATCTATCTCGCCGGTCTCTTCGTAGAGCCGGGTCAACTGGTAGCGCACTAGGCTCGAATCCGGCTGGAGCTCAAGGGTTTGGCGATAGGTTTGGATGGCGCGCTGGGGCTGGCCGTCCATTACATAGGCGTAGCCCAAGCGGCCGTGGAGGGCGGCCCATTGGGGTCGCAGAGGAACCAGATCGGAATAGATGGCGATGGCCTCCTGATACAACTGGGCACCCAGATAGGCATTGCCCAGCAGAAAACGAGTGGGAACGGTCTCGGGATAAAAGCGCACATATTGAAGGTAGATTTCTATGGCATCGGCGTGTTGTGCTTTTGCGTTGTAGAGGTTGGCCAAGCTCAACAGGGCATTCCGGTGATCGGGACGGTCCTCGATCACGGTGCGGTATTCTCGCATGGCGTTGGCGATCATGCCCTTCTGCTCATAGGCATAGCCCATCCAAAAGCGCTGCTGAGTATCCCCTGCCATATCCATTCGACCAGCGCCCAAGTTGGTCAACACTAGGACCCCGACTACGCCGGCTAGGACCCAGGGGCGATGAGATGTGTACCAGAGCCTGGACAGGCCAAAAGCGGCGAAGAGCAACAAAATAGGCACGGTAGGCAGGCGATAGCGAGCAGTCACGAAGAAGAGAATCACCGAGAGCATGTAGGCAATAATAAAAAACAACAGCAGACGTCCTTGGGGAGTACGGCCTTCTTTGCTGTACCAGAAGAATGCCAGTCCGAGCAGAGCGAAAGGCCCCACTAGCCCAAAGGGAAAGGCTAGACCGAATTTCCACAGTAAAACTTGGAGCAAGGTCGAATCGCGGCGGGCGAAATAGGGATCGAGATTCCGCCGGATTTCGTCTCCGTGCCAAAAAAGATAGAGTTTGCGCCCCAAAAGGTTCAGGTAATCCAAGGGGGCATCAGCGATATAGGCCCATGAGCGGGCAAAGAAAAAGCGGGATTTTGACGAGGGGCGTTCAATGCCTGCTTCTCTTTCGGGGCTTTCAATTAGGTGAAGCCAGTCTTGCCCCGGGCGGATATTGACCGTGTGATCGTGGTCGGGGTTGTTGCCGATGTAGAAATTGATGCCGGCATTATGGGAAATCAGCACTAGGTCGCCACCAACCAGATAATTACGCAGCGCAACGGGAGCGATGATAAGGCCACATCCTAAAAGAAGGAGGACGCCCTGTTGCAAGATGCGAGGGAGGGCAATATGTGCCCTTTTACCAGTGGACCACAGCCAGAAAAGCAGGAAGGGAAGGAACAAAAGAATATTGGCTACGGCCAAGGCACATATACCTAGCAAGAGTCCGGAGACCAGATAGGGCCAACGAACTGGGCTGGGCTGGCGGCTCAGATGTAACAGCAACAGCAGATTGAGGAAAATGGCTGGAATAGTGGGCAGCAACTCGCCGCCAAAGTAGATCAGCGGACCGTAAAAAGCAGCTACCAACCCGGCTCCAAAAGCCACGGTAAAGGAGAAAACGCGGAGACCGAGAATGTAGGTGAAGACGCAAATGCCCGCTCCAAGTAGAGCTTGGACTAGGCGCGGCAAGTAGAGGTTTTGATCGAAAAACCAGAAAAAGAGGCTCAGGAGATAGGGGTACAGCGGCGGCTGCCAGAAGGGCGTCGGCCGGCCGGCCCAAGACTGACTGCTTAGATAGAGTCCGTCCTCCACATAAGTCTTGGCATCTACGATTGGGATATTAAAGAATAGGCTATCCCGAATTTGCTCCAAGTAGACAAGGCGGAGGATTAGCGCCAACAGGCCCAACAAAAGAGCAGGCCCCAAGCGCCGCCAGTCGCCTAGGGCAAAAGGTGCAGTCATGCCCGGGAGGAATTACTGTATACCAGCATAGACGGTGAGGAAACTTTGGGTGATGATGCTCGCGCTCTTCCCTTTGGCTTTGCGGCGATCTATTTGCAAACCCATCCGAGTAGTCAACTGGTACCCTAGGTAGGCCGAATCATTGCTGAATTGCACCGCACTCACCACGCCGTTGAAGTCGTTGAAGTCGTTTTCGAAATCGTCGAATCGGGAGAGCTCCAGACCGGCCTGGACACTAGTATGGGCCAGTAGGGGAAATCCTAGAATAAGGCCGCCCAACTGAGTGAGTTCTCGGCGTTTATCGGTGGAGGTTAGATCGATGCTCTGGTGGCGGAATTCGCTTTTCCAGCGCGGTTCAACCCACAGGCTGCCCAGGTCGAAGCGGTAGCTGGCTTTATTGATGAGGCCAAAGAAGAAATCTTGTTCGCGCAAACCCAAAGGAGCACGCTCATTCTGGCTGAGCCGCTGGTGATAGAAATCGTACTTTAGGTAGTTGCTGACCTTAAATCCGCTGAGTTTGTAGTCATTTCCTAGCCATAGGGAATTGATCCAAGTATCGCGCCCAATGAGAGGATCCTCGATTTTGGTGGATTCGCCGGTGCGAATATTGGCGTTGGGCAGCCACTGCAGTAAATCGTCGGCAATATCGTCTTCCACTGACTTGAGCATATTGAAAAGACGCCAATGACCCCACGTGGGCGTATCGCGGTCCAAGGTGAAGAGAGCGTACCTAGACTGGTTCCTTTGGTCCGAGGAAATCAGATCCTCGCGCAGGGCGCCAAGGGTGATGCGAATCTCTGGGCTCAGATGGGTGCCAAAATAAATGTTGTAGCCTCGGTGATCCTTCTTGTAGGGATAATCCGGCAATTCGTCGTTTTCAAAGCGGTCGATCCAGCCGTTGTTGTTCATATCGACCCCAAAGAGAAACTCGGGACGATCCACGTTGTGGCGCAGAAAAGGCTCGTCGTAGTCGGGAATGGAGTTGGTCAACGAGCGGTTGTCGTTTTGGTTGAAGTCAGATATAAAGTCGCCGTTTTCATCCCAACCTGGATAGACTTGCTGATCGCCCGATCTCCAGTCCTTGCGGACCGTATCGGGGAATTGGTCCTGATCGTCGTTGTCTTCCACCAATTCCAATACATGAGCGCGTTCGTCCTCGTAATCGATGAAGCCGGAACTGAGGGTGGTGAAGGTCCTCGTGTTGTAGCGCGGATCCATGCTGTAGGCTTCGGCAAAGACGAACCAAGGGTAATCGGCGCGCGATAGATTGATCATCCAAGCCGGAGCCGCTCGATCTCCTTCGATACCCGACCAAGTGGAGTGGTCTTTCTCGGTGGCATCGATGGTGACGTTGGGGTACTTAGTATAGGAATAGCTCAGGTCGTATTCGCCGTAGAAATCGAAGCCCAAAACCTCATTTAACTCCAAGGTGCCGCCCCAGATCTGGGTAGCCGTGGGCAGGCCATACTCGAAGCTGACTACCTGCAGGTTGGTATTGTCTTGGACGTTGCCCTCGGCCTGGGCCTGCAAAATCAAAACCGAAACGTCCGATTGGTTCAATTGCCGATCCGAGGTCACCCACACTTGGTAATCGTTGCCCAGAACCAGACGGAATTTCACCTTTTTGATATCTTCCTTGGAGGCACTGGAGCGGCTGATAAAGGCCGGGCTGTCAAAGTCGTAACGCAGGCGGATTTCCTCGGTGCCATCGGCTGAGAGGAAGCCTTCGCGGACAAAACCTCCTTCGATGACGGGATCAAAGCGAATTTGTTTGCCCCGGTCCACCGTACCGTCTAGGTAGGTGATGATAATATCGGAACCGGCCGGGAAGAAGGCGGCACCTCCCACTCCGTCTTCAGGCGAGTCATCGCGCAGGACAATTTCAATGGCAGAAATGGTGTTGTTCTGATCCAGAGTCAGTTCGCCAGTGATGGGATTGCCGGCGAATCCATCGATGATGGTATTGGACTGGTGACTATTGACGCTGGTGAGACCAATGGTAGCAAAATCGCCGACTTGGGTGGTAAAGCGCCCGCCAATGAGGGACGTGGTGTTGGTCGCTAGAGTCTCAATATCGTTCGTAGTAGTGCCGCCGGGCTGGCTGATGCGAGAGTAGATTATAGTCCCCTGGTACTTGTCGGCGGCGTAGTCGAATTGGATGCCGTCCCAGCGAGGTTTGGAAAAGGTCATGGGTGTGAGGGTGGTGCGGAGGGCAGCACCCATGGTCAGGGCATAGTAGTTTTGGCCCTTGGCATCGGCCGAGATAAGGGCACCACTGAACCATTGACTAAACCTGTTGGCTTTGAGGATGGAAGAGCCAAACTGTTGCGGCTGGGTTTGGGAATTATTGAAGATAACCCAACCCCGGGTGATATAGTTGCCGTAGAGGTCGTAGAAAGAATCGCCTTCTTGGACGATATCGACATACCTCTGAAAATGTTCCCGGGCATAGTTGGAGTACTCCCACTGGCGCCACTGGTACTCATTAAAGAGTTCTTGGGGTACGTACCATTTCCTCTGGGCCGGGTCTAGGGCACCAAAGAGTACCCCTGGGCCCCTGGGTTGGAAGGATACTTCCCCTCCTCTTTGGACCGTGCCGAGACGGCTTCCGTACTCTTGAGCTAGGACGGGAAATGGGCTCAAAATTAGACATATTCCGCCCCAAATGAGGCAAAAAGCTGATCTTCGTGTAATCACCAACTGCCTCCTTTGTGTTGTCTTCAGCGGGATCGTGCTCTGATCCTATACTTAAACTTATTTCGCTTCGCGCGTAGAGATATGCTAAGTTGGACAGCTTGTCAAGCTCTTTCCAATACATCGGTAGCGGACTACGAGATTTGAGCCTTTCCCGCTAGTAGGCGACGGAAAGCAGACGGGTTTGGGTGGACCCGCCTGCTTGGTTGTCTACATCTAGATCTAGCTGGCAGAGGTAGAGCCCGGGTGCCACTTTTTGGCCGTTGCGGTCTTCGCCGGACCAGCGAATTGAAACGTGGCCGCTGTCGAGAATCTGCGTCGTCTCCCATACAGAGCGGCCATCCAGCGCGAAAATCTTCACCTTCACTTGGCGGCTGGTCGTTATTTTGAAGATGGAGAAGCGAATCACAATCTCGTCGTTGATGCCATCCCCATTGGGGGTGAAGGGATTGGGGTCTAGGCTAAATTTATCGATGGGCTTGCTCTCCAACGGCACATTGATAGAAAGGGAATTGCTCCCCACCAAAGAAGTCGCATCGCCGGCAGCGACGCTCTGCCATGGTGCATCACTGCCGCTGCTAGTATTGCGCACCGCCAGGCGCAGCGTAGTGCCATTGAGAAAGACCGGTGCCCTATAGCGCAGCCGCACCAACGGGCCGCGGCCAACTATATTGCCTTTTTCCCTGCTGGAGAGGCGGTTGTAGGCAGCAACATCGAGCGAATCTCCCCCCTCGTCGAAGGGAAACTGAGCCCCATCCCCGTTCAGCAGTCTAAGGTAGCGCACGTCGCCTCGCTCTTCCTCTGCGAGCGCTAGGTAGGCGGCCTGATCGATGGATTTGCCCTCTGTGTCGAAATAGAGGATATCTCCCTTTTCCTCGTCGTCGAGCAGGCCGTAAGAATCCCCCGAGAGCAGCAAGCCGTCTCCCGTTACTGGTACTTGATCCCCTTCTGTGGTGATCTTGTTGTAGATTTTGGGCAAATCGGCGAGGCTGTGGAGTGGAGTGGGTAGTTGCACCCAGATGGAGTCGGAACCCGTGGGGGGACCCAAGAACTGGAGCAACTCGCCGTTTCCGGCGACGAAACTTCCATCTTCAGTGGGAAGAAAAATTTGGTCTTCCCCATCGGTCTGGGGATCGGTGTCTAGGCCCACCTCGAGGAGTTCCATGCTTTGGGAGGCGGGCTTAGTCAGCAGGATTTCATCGAACCCGGTACTGCGCGATCTGGAGGGTCTTTCGATAAAATTAGGTTGGATAAATACTTCAAAGGTATCGACGGTGCCTGGAGTGAGAACATCAATAGGCCACACTTCGGCATAAATGAGTTCGGCTGCCGGGGTAGCCATCTCAATGCCGATGGATTGGATGGAGGCGGCGACATTGCGATCAGTCGTGAGCAATTTGACTTGGACCTGCATGAATTTCCGCAGCCCAGGAGAGGTCACCGGGTCCCCCGGGTTCTGGTAAGCCCGGCTCCAGGAGCTCCAACCTCTCGTCGGAATAAAGGTAGTATCCGCTGGGCCTTTAAAACTGCCGATGAGATTCTTCCAGGCGTCGGCGGTAATTTCCGTACCACCTTTGTCGAAATAGCGGGTTTCCTTGGCCAACATATCGCCCGTGCGGGTGCGCACCTCCAGTGTGGTCCCTGGCGGCGTCTCTCCTTCCCAAGTGATACCGCCTAAATTCCGCGTCCCTGGCAGCTCTATCAGATCTGAGACCAATTCTACTGCAGCCGGATAGCCATTTGAGAAGAGTTGGTATTCGGAGACATTCGGACCTGCGGTATAACCGCCCCGGCGGCGGGGGTCATCGGAGACGATGATTACTTCTAGAAATCGTACTTTGGGAGGGGGCTGGTACACATCCATTATGTGCTCGAACCGATCTGTCATGTTATGTTCTCGGGCCGAGTCACTTATGCGTCGCCATTTGATCCGACCGCTAGAATCGCGCGATCCATCCGAGCCGCGCAGAATATAGCCATCGATCAAAAGGCGGGGCAGGGAGGAGGACATGCGGAAGGTGTCCAGCCAAAAAGTAGCCCCCATATCCACGAACAGAACTCCTCGGTCCACCGTCGGAGACCAGACTAGGTGGATAAAATTGGAGCCTCCATCTCCGTCAAACGCCGGGGCCGGAGAAAAGGAATCGTTGGCCCCATGGAAGGCGGCCGAGCCGCCCCCTTCTACGAGCCCCGGGCCAAGATTGTCCCCAAATCCCCAGACTTGGATGTCGGCCAGCCGAGGCCGCTCGCGGATGTAGTGCTCTATTCTGCCTTGGCGTTCGGGCGACAGGTCGTCGTAGACAGATTTTTCAACCGGTTCTTCGAACCCCTGCTGGTTTTTAATAAAGTGGACAACATCCCCCCGATCCGCCCGGTCCAGAGCAGACCATTCCTCTTCTGAGATCAATTTGCCCCGGCCAAATTTGGAATCGGTTACCACAATGCGGATTACCTGGACGGTTTCCCCAATCCAATTGGGGTCGGCCTGGAATTGGTCTAGGTGGAAAGAGAACACCCGCTGGTCCTCGTTGGAGCCTTTGGTGCCGCCTTCGCGGCGAAAGGGAATTTCGTTCACCTCTTGGTTAATAATTTTTTGGAAAGGGGCACTCAATATTCTGAACTGGCGGAAGGGATCGCCCAACGACTCATCGACAAAGTTTAAGACCAACTCGTCGACGGGCAGGCTCCGGCCGAGGTCCACCTCGACCCACCAGTCCTCTATGGGGTCGTTGAAATCGGGTTCCCAGAAGGTATTGGGGTCGCCATCCAGAATATTGGCCGCTGCCCTGGGATTGGATCCAACGCGGCTGATACCTATGCGAGATAGATGGGTGTAGAGGGGATTTTTCTTGCGATCGAGTATGACGTTGCCGAAGATATCCAGCGTTTCGGTGCTGTCGATATTTAAGACGGCGGTCTGACCTTTCTTGCGCCTAAGTTCTGGTAAGCGACGCGTATAGGTCTCCAAGTCGTCTAGGACATTGAATCGGGAGCGGGAGAAGTGGGGATGAACGCCGCCGGAGGGGAGTATGTTTACGGCATGTGTGGGCATACTCCAACGCTCCCAGTGGGCTGGGGAGTTGACAACGATTTGGTTGCCGGCGATCCGATAGCCCCGCTTCTGAGCTTCAGTGGGCTGGGGTGGCACGAGGATCAGGCCGAGCAAAAAGGTGAGAATCAGGGCAGGGCAGTGAGAGGAGCAACTCGGGCGTCTCATAGGGGCCTCCTGTGCGCATGTGACCGCATCAACTGCGCAGGACTTGCAGCATAGACATGCTGTCAGAGCCGAGAAATGTACGATGTTATTTTAAGAAATATAGGTCATTAAACAAACTTTTTTTGGAATCGTTTGATGGTGGTTATCGAGAATAGGTGCTCGCAGCGTGAGTCACCCGCTTAAAACGGTTGCACGCCGACGAGAATCGGTGAAGCGTCCCCACAACATAGGGATGGATTTAATTTTGGGCTAGCAATAGGGAGGCGGGCACTGCTCCCTTGAGGCGGTCGGGGTAGATTTTGATCTGGTCGGCATATTTTTTTCTCAGTTGCACCAGAAAGGCATTTAGCGCTTGGGTCTCCCGCTCTAGACGAATTAGTGCCCGAGCCCGCCGCTGAGCAGTTTCAAAAGGTTCGATGTTGCTTTCTTCCCGTTCTAGGACGCGGAATACAGAGTAGCCTCCCTCTACTTGCAAGGGACCTTCAAGTTGGCCCTGTTGGGCCTGGAAAACAGCGGGTACAAGCACGGGATAGCGGGCTTTTCCCAGCATGTGGAAATGATATCGTCCATTGTACTTTTGTGCGTCTGCCCTCAAGCTCTTATCGACGAATTGATCAAAGGGCGCACCTGCTTCTATTTGGGCTTTGACCTGTAGGGCGTCGGCCTGAGTAAGGAGCAGTACTTCCTCAATCCATATGGCCTCGCTGTGGCGGAAGGTCTCCAAATGGGTGTCGTAATAGTGGCGCACGTCTTCTTCGGAGAGGTCAATTAGGTCGGCTATGACGCTCTTTCTCACGATTTCAAGAAGTTTGGTATTCGCGGTGCGCTCGACGAACTTCTGCATCTCGGGCGTTTGGTAAAAACCGTCTTTGCGGGCTGCTTCCTGGATCAGATGGGCCTCCAAAAAATACCGGTTCAGGGTGACCACAGCTTGAGCGCTGTCGGCAAGGCCAAAACTGATATTCCTCTGACGCAAAAATTCCTGGACCTGACCCAAGGTTATTTCGCCGTCTTTATAGGTGTATAAAGCCGTCGAATTCCCTTCTATGAGCGTGGGTTGCTTTGCCTGATAGGCGTTGACCAGCTCGCGTAGGGCAGACAGGTTGAGGCGCACTTTGAAGGAATCGCGCAGTTGCTCCAAGTGTTCGGCCTCTACCTGGGCGAGGCGCTTTTGGTAGAGTAGGCTGGCGATCCTCGCTTGGTACTTCTCATAAGAGGCCGAGCGGTCTTCACTAAAGCGCAGAACATGCCAGGCCGAACCGGCAGGCAGGGGCTCTGAGAGTTGATCTTGAGGCAGGGTCTTAAAGACCACCGGTGGGATGTGAAGCGACTCGAGCTGGTCCCGACCGATAAAGCCCAACTCGCCACCCCGTTCGGCCGAGCGCTCGTCTAGCGAGCGAGCCTGGGCGACCTCCGCAAAGGAGCGGCCTGCCCTCAGCTCCTGAAGAACGGTATCGATGGCAGCCCGGCTCCCTACTTTGATGGCGTTGAGCAGGCGCTCTCGACTGTAGCCTTCCTTTTCAAAATAGCGACGTACTGTCTCATTTGATATTTTGACATTAGAAGCTATTTCCTGTGATTTATATATCGACCGGACCCGAGCATTGACGGCATCTTGGACTGAATTTTGAAAATCGCCGGTTGTATCGAGTCCTCGGGAACGGGCCTCTAGCAGCAAAAGTCGGCGGTCTATCAGGGCTTGGAGGTAGTACTGGCGGGCCTCATCGCCTGTCTTTTGGGTGCGCAGCCCGTCGGGCAGTTCTTCCACATAGAGATGCAACAGGCGTGCGCTGATCTGGTGCGGGCCAACTTCCGCCACGAGCGATTCTTCGGGAGGGCTACAGCTAGTCGAAAAAACCAAGCAGGCCAGTAGGAGGTGTTTCATGGAATCTTCTTCTGTCTACGGGAATCAACGTAAGTTACGGGTTTAATAAAACAGATAAAATATACCAAAGTGGTCAAGGAGATGAACTACTGTGTGAGGGTGAACAGCGGTGTTTTTTGGGGACCACTGGCCGCCCTGCTGCTAAGCGTCCAAGGGACGATGGGGCAAGTGCCCAAAGTGGGCGATCTAGCGCCGGATTTCACTTTGCAGCAGCTAGAGGGCGATTATGTGTCTCTGAACAACTTCCGCGGCAAGGTGGTCCTCATCAACTTTTTTGGTTTCATCTGAAGTTACTGTCTCGCGGAGGCCGCGAAGATAGAGCGGATTTGGCAGGATTTTAAAGGAGAGGAATTCGTCTTGATTGGCGTGGATGTAGCGGATGGCATCAGCCAACAGGTGGACTTGAGTTTTCGCCAGAGGACAGGGACAACCTACCCTCTTCTTCTCCAGGCCAGTGCAGTAGGAGCCCTCTATGGTTTTACCCAGCATAACTACGCGGTGATCGACCACGAGGGGGTTCTGCGCTATCGTTCGGTGGGCGTTGTTGCCCGGCGGTTCGACGAACAGGTTATCCGCCAGCACATCGAGCTGGCGCTAGGTAACTTAGGCTCAGCGCTTTTAGCTGGAGATAAAGGACTGGAGCAGCTAGAGGCAACCTCAGGGGAGGAAATGTCGGAGGGGCAACCGTGGAATTTTGAGTTGGAGAGGAATTACCCCAATCCCTTTAACAGCGGTACGGTTATCCCTTTTAGCCTGTCTAGTGAAGCAGAAGTGCATTTGCAGGTTTTCGATGTCTTGGGACAGCCTGTGATCAATCTGGTAGTTGGGCGATTGCAGACCGGTCGTCATAGGGTAAATTGGGAAGGTCGGGACGCTGGAGGGCAGCCGGTACCCTCCGGCATTTACTTTTACCGTTTGCGCAGTGGGAATAGAGCTGAGAGCCGCAAGATGACGCTCCTGCGGTAAAAAGCGAGTCCAGATTCACGGTACAGTGCGCGACTTTTCCCTTCGCTGTAAGGCCGCTTGTACTTGGGCGAGGTTGCGTTTGGCATCGGCGAAGTCAGCTTTGATTTTGAGTGCTTTTTCGAGATAAAACTGGGCTTCTTTTAGCTTTCCTCGCCGGGCTAGCGCTCCTCCGAGATTGCTGCAGGTTTCCGCCCGGTCGGGCTGTAGCCGTAGGGCCGCCTTGTAGTGGTGGATCGCCTCGTCGAGGTGCCCCAACTGGTGGAATGCCAGACCCAAGCCGTCCAAGGCCTGTACATCTCGAGGGGAGATTTCTACGACTTGGGTGTAATGAGCCCTCGCTTCTGCGAAACGGCCCAAGCGCATCAGTACATCCGCTAGTGTGCGCCTAACCACTAGGTGCTCGGGGAGTTGGTGCAGGGCGCCTGCCAATAGCTTCGAGGCTCCCTGATAGTTGCGGACGGCGATTAGGACTTTGGCTTGCCGGAGGGCGGCGCTAGCGGCAATTTCCTGCAGGTTTTTGGCCCGTATTTCCTCAATGGTCCCCTTTTCATCGGACCCAACAGGCATCAAGGTGGCGAGGGGTTCTAAATGCTCGTGCAAAAGATCGAGCGTCGGGAGTGCGTTTGTCCGATGTACAAAGGCGCGAGCGACGGCATAGTCGAGAACGGGCCGATCGTCCTCGTAGACCGGAGCCTCATTCGCCAGTTCGGCTAAACCACCAGATCCCATCAGATAACTGCCCAAAAAGACCTGTGGCCGGTTGAGCCAGTAGAGGGGGCCTCCCCAGTGGCTGTACTCTAGGTCGCGGCGAATTTTTTCGCTGGACAGACGTCCTTTGAGAACGGTCCGATCGATGGCGAAATCCCGTCCACTGCCGATGAGCAGCAGTTCTGAAGTATTGTACCACAACAGGCTGTGGGGGAAAGCCGCGAGAAAGCTCTGCACAGTGCTGCGGAAATGGTCGGTGGTCAAAAGGGATAAGGGGACAAATTGGACCAGAAAACCGCCAGAACGCAGCCGTTTTTTCACTTGGCGATAGAAGTCGGTCGTGTAGAAAGATGCCACGCCGGGACGGGAAAGCTGGCCCAATTCGAGGGAGATCACATCGTAAGTCGAAGGGGTATGGCGCAGATAGTTGCGGCCGTCGGCACCGATCAGTTCGACTCTGGGATCTTCCATCCACCGGGAGTCGAAATGGGGGCGGATAAAACTGAAGATGGTGGGTTCGATATCGACGCACTCTAGGCGGTCAATCGAGTAGAGCAGGAAGCGAGCTGCGGTCTGGCCGGTGCCGACGCCCACCAAGAGGACTCGCTTGGGATCGGGATGCAACAACATGGGGACATGGGCCGCCATTACTTGGTGTGTCTTGCGATCCCGGCCTTGCCACCAGCGGTTGATCTCGAGTTGAAGTCCACGATCTTGGCGGATGACCGCCAAGTTGGAGCCGTAGCCCTCGCGGAAGCCGACAAGCTCTTCCCGCTCGCCCAAAAAGTCGGCGGGAATACGGGTGGGCAGCAGGTGGAAAACTCCGAGCCATACGCACGAGAAGAGCCCTATGCACGCCGCTTTAACAGCTAGGGTAGATGTGCGGTCGAGCGAGATCCACGCAGCGAACCCGACGGCTAAGCTCGTGCCCGTGACGAAGAGGAGACTGCTCTCCAGACCGAAGAATGGCAGGCCCACAAAACCGATCGCCAACGCCCCCGCGATTCCCCCCAATGTGTTGACTGCGGCGATTTTTCCCGTGCCACCACTCGCTGCGGATGCGTCCTCGACCACCATTCTCACCGCCAGCGGAAAAGATGCACCTCCTAAAACAGCGGGAGGCAGCAGTAAAACTGCATAAACCCACCACTCCTCCCCTAGACGTCGCCAGATGTCCGCTGGGAGCATCATTAGGAGGAGTACCACCAGCCCTAAAAGCACCTGGAGAACGCCGAAATACCGCGCTCTGTGTATTGTCCTATCAAAGAACAGAGAGGCTAGCACGCTCCCCAGCACTAAACCCACTAGCACTACGGCCAAGGTCAGCGTGTACGTATACACTGTGTTGGCGATCAAAAGTCCCAAATAGCGCGTCCACAGCACCTCGCTTCCCAACGCTACAAAGCCAACGGCAAAAAACAGCGCAAATACACCCCAATGACCTCTCTCGTCAGTCCTTAGAAGCCGAGGTCGAGCCAGTCCGCTTCTGGCGATTGGCAGAGCTCCTGCGACGATGCCTACGAGCACGTTCAGAGCGGCGCCAAGTCGCACTGTGTTCAGAAAGCCTAGCTCAGGCAAAAGGACAAATCCGGCGCAGACACAACCCAAGGCTGCGCCCAAAGTGTTGATGCCGTAGAGCAAGCCGACGGAACGGACAATTTTAGCATCGCTGCGCACAAACTGACGACAGAAGAGAGGGAGGGTGGCACCCATGAGAACAGTCGGCGGCAAGACCGCGAATCCCACTAGAACAATCCGAGTCAGGAAGTGCAAAATGGCGTGCCCGGCTAGGGACCGGTAAACTGCGCCGTAGAGGATGTCTGCCAATTCGAAGGCATATGGACTGGCTAGCGCCGAAAGCCCCAAGCCGATTTCAACCAGAGCAAAAACGAGTAGAGGATGGCCGGTCCGCTGACCGTAGCGGCCGAAGAGGTACGAACCGCAGGCTAGGCCTAGGAAGAAAACCGCTAGAACTGTGCTGAGGGCAAAGGTAGTGGAGCCGAACAGCAATGAAGCTTGGCGAATCCAGACCACCTCGTATACTAGGCCCGCAAAGCCGGAAAGGAAAAAGCAGATGAGCGCAATCAGAAGCTGCACGATATGGGTGCCTGTAGTAAGTATATTGCTGCTTTTCAGATCGGGGATTATATTGCCGTAACGCCTATGTATGGTAAAAAGAAAAAAGGGCCCGCGACAATTGGAATGAGTCCGCGATGTCTATGCACCGCTGCTGCCGCGCCTTTTGGGGTGTCCTACTCTTGTATGCTTGCAGCACTGATACCCCCCCTCCCGAAGAGACTCGCCCTATAGCGCAGGATCCAGAAGGCGCACGATTGGTCAACCGAGGGGCTTTCTTTTTAAAACAGGGTCAGCCGCGCAAAGCGCTGACCGTTCTGCACCAAGCCGCAAAACGGGTGCCCAAACTCCCATCAGTCCACTTCAACACAGGGCTAGCCCACGTTCGCCTAGGCGAGTACGGGCTAGCTATCCCTCCCCTTCAACGGGCTGTGGAACTCGATTCGCTCAATGGTTCTTTTCGCTTTGTTTTAGGGGATGCTCTCAGCGCCGAACACCGCTACCCCGAGGCTATATTTCAGTATCAGCGCGCCATTGAGTTGGAACCAGAAAAAGCGCTCTATCGCTATCAGCTCGGCAAATCTCTGAGAGCTACGGCAGATTTTGACGGGGCCATTGCCGCTTTTGAAGCAGCACTGGATTTAGAACCTGATTTTGTAGATGCTCTCTACCACCGCAGCGAATTGCTCGGGCGCAGCGGCAGACCCGCCGAAGCCGAGGCTGGATACAAGAAACTGTTGGTGCTGGCACCCCAGCACGTAGCCGCTCTCGTCGCCTTGGCCACCTTGCAAACCCAAGCGGGGAGACATCGAGAAGCCATGTCTGCCCTAGAACAAGCCGTCGCCCAGGAACCGCGCCACGCCCAAGCCCATTATTTGCATCACCAAATCCTCAACCGGATGGGAAGAGCCGACGAAGCAGCCAAAGCACTGCAAAGTTACCAGCGCCTGAGCACGGCCAAGCGCCACTATGATCAGGGGCAAATCTACCTGCTCAAAGGCAAACGAGAGCAGGCAATTACTTCTTTCTCTCAAGCTATAGAGATCGATTCTTCTTTTGTTGACGCGTACCTCAGCTTGTGTATTGTGCATTTACAAGCAAATGACTCACAAAGTGCTCGCCTCCTCTTGGAACGGATCCTCGGCGTAGAGCCCGAACATGTCGAAGTCCATTCGCTATTGGGGGAAACTCATCTCCTCGAGCGGGATTTTGCCGCGGCCCAGAAATCTTTTGCAGAGGCTATTGCTCTCGACTCTACTTCGGTGCGTGCCGCCTTTGGTCTAGGCCGATCTTTGTTATTGAGCAAAAACTACCAGCAAGCCGACGCCGCGCTGCGCCGGACCTTGGAGTGGGCCCCGACACATCTTCCCATTTATGTTGAGGCCCATTACGCTCTGGCCCTAACCCAAATTCAGCTCAAAAATTACGAGGAGGCCAAAACGTTACTCAAGAAGGTCCTGGAACTGAATCCCGACTATCCCCAAGCCGGGACTAAACTGGCTTGGTTGGAAGCATCTTTCTGAGCAATGTCAAATCGATTTGTTAGTCTCATCGGCATCCTCGCATTTTTTTCTGCATTTTTAAGCTGTTCCGAGTCCAAAATATCCAAGCCAGAGAGCGATCGGCTCTACGAGGAAGGGCTGCGCTACTTCTACACCGACCGCCTAGAGCAAGCCGGCGAACGCTTCCAGAAAGTATTGCAACTGGCGCCCGACAGCACCGTGGCGATAGTTCGCTTGAGCGAAATCAGTCTCAAGCAGGGGCGCAAGAGTCGGGCGCAGAACATCCTGTGGGAGCTGTGTAGCCCGAGTGCAAGCCGCGATCTAAGCCAAGCCGATCCCATCCGTCTGACTCTTCTACAGCTTCCGCCCGATTTGCGTGGGCGGCCCGAGGCGCGAGTCCTCCAGGCGCGGCTGATGGCCTTTGAGGGCCAAGCTCTGGAAGCTCAAGCCATAGCCGCCGAGGTTTTGCGCGATCACCCCCAGTCCTTGGATGCCCAGTTGCTATTAGCCGAATTAGCGTTGAAAGCGGCCTCTACTATGGATTTGGGCGAAGCCCGCGATCTGAGCCGCCAGATCCTGCGCCAAGTGCCTACCCATAAAGACGCGGGTTTGATGTTGCTCGAAGCGCAACTGCGGTTGGGCGAATTTAATGAGGTGGTCGAAGTGGCTAGCTCGCTGCTCGAAGCCTACCCCGATGACGGTTATGTTGGATTGTTGGCAGGCACAGCCGCGTTTTGGGGTGGCCATAAGGACGTTATCCCGTTGCTGCGACAGGCGGTAGACCAAAATCTGGACCACTATCCCGAACGCCTCAAAAGTCTGTGGCTGCTCAGATTGGCTTGGGAGCGACAGGGCGGTTATCCGGCGGATTTGCCCGAGCGCTACCGCTTTAATCCCTTTGTCCAGATGTCGGCCAACCCAGCCGTGGTCTTCGTCGATATTGGATCCCAGACCGGCGTCGATAAACGCGACCGGGGTCGGGGTAGTGCTTGGCTCGACTTTGACGGCGATGGGGATCAGGATCTTTTTAGCGTTGGCATCCAGAGTACCCACGCCCTCTACCGCAACGAAGGGCAGGGCCAGTTTGAGGATGTAACCCTTCTTTGGGGCTTGAACGATTCGCACGGTGGTTGGGGAGGGGCGGCTGCCGATTTTGATAACGATGGGGACGCCGATCTTTTTGTGACCCGAGACGCTTGGGAAGGCGCAGCAGCCAATTCCCTCTATCGCAACGAGGGCGATCGCTTTGTAGATGTGGCGCAAAGAGCGGGCATAGATGAGGCCCAAGCCAGTTTTACTGCCGCTTGGGGAGATGTAGATCGCGATGGGTATTTGGACCTCTATGTAGCCAATGGGGTCATTGGCGATGGTGGACGCAATAATTTGTGGTACAACCAGCGAGATGGGACGTTTGCGGATATTGGCCAAGCATCGGGAACAGCGGATTCGAGCAAGACTATCGGCACGGCCTTTGGCGATTACGATGGCGATGGGTATTTAGACCTCTACGTCGTAAATATTGGCTCGCCCAATCGGCTCTACCACAATGGGACCGATGGCACTTTTGTGGACAGAGCAGATCAAGCTGGGGTGATCTTCCCTCTAGAGGGAGGCTACGTAACCTTTTTCTTTGATTTTAATAACGACGGCCAACTCGACCTTTTCGCCTCGACTATGAGCGCTTTCGAGGATGTGCTCAATAGCTGGGTAGAAGGCCGCGCAATTGAACCTAACCGACCTTTTTTATACCTCAATAACGGCGACGGAACGTTCGCGGATATTGCAGTCCCGGCGGGTTTGGGCCGCTCGTTCGGTTCGATGGGTATTGGCCTAGGCGACGTCGACAACAATGGTTTTCCAGACATCTACTTGGCCAATGGTGGCCCCGAAATGTACCGGCTCGAACCTAATGCCCTCTTTCTCAATCAGGGTGACGGTCGTTTTGTCGAAGTGACGGCTACCGCCGGAGTCGGCAACTTGGGCAAGGGACACGGCGCGACTTTTGCCGATTTTGACGTCGATGGCGATCTAGATTTGTACGCGGGCTTGGGCGGCCACTACGACGCCGATGTTTGGCCCAACAGTCTCTATCGCAACGACGGCCCCGTCGGCAATTATCTGGGGCTGCAACTGGTGGGTACAGCTAGTAATCGTGACGCCATTGGGGCGCGAGCCGTAGCTTATTGCGGCGCCCGACAAGTTCATGGCCAAGTGGCTAGCGGCTACGGTTTTGGTTCGAGCAACGCTCTGGGTCTGCACCTAGGGTTGGGGCAGGCCGACCAAGTGGAGCGGTTAGAGGTTCGCTGGCCCAGCGGCAAAGGCCAAGTTTGGGAAGGAGTGCCTGTCAACTGTCTCTTGCGCATTGTCGAGGGCGAGGCCAACTACGCCATAATCGGGGAGTATTAATTGCTTCCTTTGATCTCCCCTTATGCAGGTTTTTTCGTCGGACTGAGGTGATAGTGCGGTCGCTGGCCGGGCCTTTTGGGTTCCTCCGTGGCAATATCCTCGTGCTTACCGCGTCGGGGAGCTTGGGCATGTTTTCTCGGGCCATGGTGTTTCCGTACGTTCCCCTCTACGTCTTGGCCCTCGGTGGCGAGCCAGAACAGGTCGGGATCGTCTATGCCTTGGGGCCGCTCGGCGGGCTGCTCGCATTTCCAATCGCCGGCCATCTCGCCGACCACATGAACCGGGCTTGGCTGATCGCCGCGGCTGGCTATTTCTCCGCGGTTGCCGTGCTGATAAATGCCGTGGCACCGAGTTGGGATTGGGTGGCTGCGGCGATGTTGATTCGGGGATTTGCCGTGTTCCACTTCCCGGCCTCATCGGCACTTGTCGCCGACTCTCTGCCTGCCGGGAACCGGGGCCGCGGAATGGCGACGATGACCGCCCTGACTGGGGGCTTGGCGTTGTTTGCGCCGTTTGTGGCTGGCGTGGCGATCGACGCTTGGGGCGTCGAGGAGGGGATGCGGATCCTCTATTGGGTGATGGGCGCGGCCTACGCCGCAGGTGCGACGATCAACTTGATCTTCATCCGCGAGACCCGAAAGCCGCCAGCAGAAGCGATCAGCGCCGCCAACCTCGGACAGACGCTGCGCCGTTCCTATACCGGCATCCCGGCACTGCTGCGCGGGTTCCCGCGTTCGCTGCGGGCCGTGTCGGTGGTGATCATCCTGTGTTTTATCGCCAATGGCTTGGCTAGCCCCTTCTGGGTGGTGTACGCCAAGACCCACATCGGGCTGACGGCTTCGCAGTGGGGACTGATTCTGCTAGTGGAGTTCGGTCTGCGAAACCTGACGACGATTCCGGCGGGATTTCTCACGGACCGCTTTGGACGCACGCGGTTTATCGTCGCCGCGCTGCTGGTCACCGCAGCGACGCCGCTGTATCTGCTGGCTGGCTCCTTCGGATTCGTGCTGGCGATTCGGTGCGCCATCGGCGTGGCCGCTGCCTTTTTCAGCCCGGCGATGGGTGCTCTACTGGCCGACATAGTGCCCAGCGCCATTCGCGGCCGCGTGATGGCCGCTATCGGCCGCGGATCCGTGTCGGTCGGCAGTTCCTCCGGTGGGACGGGTGGCCCTGGGACCGGGTTCCTGACTACTTTGCCGCTGATGGTAGCGGCTCTTTTTGGAGGAGTGCTCTATGCTTGGAGCCCGGCGATCCCGTTTCTTTGTGTGTTTGGCCTGACCGTCGTCGCCTTGCTCGTGTCGATTGCGTTCGTGCGAGATCCAAAGAAGGCGGAGGAATAGCTGCTTTTGCAGTGAACGGATTCGCTGACGAAGAAAACAAACTCTTATTGACTTTAAGCTAAATAGCTTTACCCTGTTTTTCTAGGACTTGGATTCTTGTACCCAGCAGGCGGTCTACAGGCGGGGCTATGTGTTAAGCAACCTTCCTGAATTGTAATAAAACTATGAGACTTTGGAATGTGTGCCTTGTGATATTGCGGCGGCTCGTCGATGCGCTGCGCGATTTGGCTCCCATCATCATCGTCATCGCGTTCTTCCAACTCGTGGTGTTGCAGCAGCCCTTTCCGAACTTAGGGCGCGTCGCCGTTGGTTTGGTCTGCGTGATCTTCGGCCTGACGCTCTTCATCCAAGGACTCGAAAGCGGTCTCTTTCCCCTCGGCGAGGCCATTGCACAGGCTTTTGCGCGCAAGGGGAGCGCGACCGCGCTGTTGGCTTTTGCCTTTTGCTTGGGTTTTGGCACCACGGTTGCGGAACCGGCCCTGATCGCCATTGCTGCGGAGGCGGCCGAGGTTGCAGCGGAAGCCGGTGCCATTGCCGACGACGATGAGGTGCGCGCTGCGTACGCCTTTGAGTTGCGCATGGTAGTGGCATTCTCGGTCGGCATAGCGATCGTGCTCGGCGTGCTGCGCATCCTCAAGGGTTGGCCGATCCACCGGCTGATCATCGGGGGCTACGTGCTGGTTACCGCAATGACGGCGTTTGCGCCCGCAGAGATCATTGGCGTGGCCTACGATTCCGGCGGCGTCACCACTAGCACGATCACAGTGCCGCTCGTCACCGCGTTGGGCGTTGGGCTCGCCACGTCAATCCGGGGACGCAACCCAATGGTCGACGGCTTCGGGCTCATCGCGTTTGCCAGCCTGACGCCCATGATCTTCGTACTGGCCTATGGCATGGTGATCTGAGATGGAATTTCTGCGCACTATTGCCGTCACCGCGCTTTCCACCGCGCTCGATGTGGTGCCCATTGTCGGCGTCCTCGTTCTATTTCAGGTCGCGGTGCTGCGCCGCAACCTGCCAAACCTGCGCCAGATCGCGACCGGGTTTGTCCTCGTTCTGTTGGGACTGACGCTCTTCCTCATTGGCTTGGAGGAGGCGCTGTTCCCCATCGGCGAGACCATGGCGCGCCAACTCACCGCGCCCGAGACCATTGGGCAGGCGAGTCTGGCCGACGGCGTCGACTGGCACGACTACCTGCTGGTCTACGTCTTTGCCGCGGCGATCGGCTTTGCGACGACAGTAGCTGAGCCCTCGCTCATCGCGGTCGCGCTCAAGGCCGAGGAGATCTCGGGCGGCGCGATCAACGCCTGGGGCCTCAGAATCGCCGTGGCGATCGGGGTGGCCACGGGGGTGGCGCTGGGCTGCTTTCGCATTGTCACTGGTACGCCCCTGCCCTGGTACATCATTGCCGCATACTTAGTGGTGATCGCCCAGACCTTCCGATCGAGTCGGACCATTGTGCCGCTCGCCTATGACAGCGGCGGCGTCACCACATCCACCGTCACGGTGCCAGTGGTCGCCGCGCTGGGCTTGGGGCTCGCCGCTACGGTTCCCGGGCGCAGCCCGCTGATCGACGGATTTGGCCTCATTGCGTTCGCCAGCGTCTTTCCCATCATGTCCGTTCTGGGCTATGCTATGGTGGTGTCCTGGATGAGTCGCCGGCGGGACGCCAACCATGCGGCCTCAATAGTGAGGCCGGACAGTTCCGAGGAGACTTGAACTATGAAACTGAAACTGATTGTCGCCTTGGTCAGCAACGACAAGACCGATACTGTGGTCGATGCAGCGCGCGCTGGCGGGGCGACCGGAGCGACGATTATTACTGGCGTGCGCGGCGAAGGGCTAAAGCCGCAGAAGACCTTTTTCGGTCTCGATCTGGCGGCCCAACGGGATGTCGTCCTGTTCTTGGTGGTCGAGACGCGGGCGTGCGACATTTTGGAGCGCATCCGCGATGCCGGGCGCTTTGAGCAAGAGCCCGGCGCAGGCATTGCCTTTCAGGTCCCGATTGAGGACGCCGTCGGTCTCACCACCCAACTTCCCACCATCCTCGAAGAAGTGGACGACGAAATATGAGCGAGAAACGCACCATCCGGGTCGGAGACGTCATGGGCTCCAAACTCTACACTATCGACAGGCTTGCGACCGTGGCCGAGGCCATGGCACTCATGAAACAGTACGAGGTCAGTTCGCTCGCCGTCGATCGGCGCGACGACGACGACGAGTTCGGCTTGCTCGTGGTCGCGGACATCGCCCGCGAGGTGATCGCCCAAAACCGCGCACCCGAGCGCGTCAACGTGTACGAAATTATGTCGAAACCGGTGTTGACCCTGCCGTCGGCCATGCTCGCCCGCTACGCGGTGCGCTTACTCGTGCGCTTTGAACTCTCCCGCGCCGTGGTCGTCGACTACGAGCGCCACCCGCTCGGCATGGTGACTTTGCGCGATCTCGTGCTGAGCCACGTGGCGGAGTGATGGAGCCGTCGGCCACTATCCGACGCGGTCGGTAGCGCTTGCAGTTCGATTTTCGAGTCACCACTGCAATACCAGCGATTGCGATTCGCTGTCACAATCAGCCGATTGTGGTGTCCTGTTGATGGGTACCCAAATGATCTACGACTACGACGAACTGGCCGCTCTGACCAGATTAAACTCCACCTTTTTGACGTTGCCAAACATTGGCTGCATACATTAAGCCTATTTTAGGACTGCTGAGGATTGGAACTGAAATTTCTCGGCACAAATTTGTAGCTCCCGCCATAGAGGCTTGTGCCAACACAATGACATCTCCTTCAGGTGCTTTGTCTTTTATATTCTGAGCTATTTCACCAAAATATCCCTTTTGATTTCCCTCCTCAAATTTGCTCCAAGCATTGCTACAAAAAACCTCAATAAGTTCAACGTTCTTTCGACGCGCTTTCGCGGTTTCAAGAATAAGGTCACTAGTTGGAGCGATTGTACTTTCGAGTGCGGCAGCAACAATAATTCGGGAACCTATTTCAACTGCTTTCTCAGCCATAGGTCTATCGACCCGAACAATAACACCATCTGCTATGTTATTTACTTTTTCCGCACTTGCTCCGATTGTAGAACACGTGCAGAGTACCACTGCTGCTCCTTCTGCGATTGCGTAGAGGATACAACCCCGAATGCGTTCATCCAAGTTTTGAGTGATTCCCTTGTCTCGGGCCTCTGTCAGAAATTGCTCTTCTACAATATGTCTAATGGGTAATTCTAAAGCAGCTTCCTCTATAAGCCGATTGAAAGTATCGACATGCACTGGTGAAGTATGAAGAAAAGCCAAATGGGATTGCATGAAATGACTCCCTTTCTCTGATAGATAGCGTTTTACGACAAAAATAATGGTGATTCGTCGCTCATAAATCGTACTCCCCTCGCGCATTCCAGCCCGGATACTGCTCTTCGAGGCGGGCTAGCGTCTCTTGGGTGTAGTATTCGTGGCCAGGTGGCGGAAAGCGGAAAAGTGCTCGTTCGCGCGCCGAAAGCTGGCCGATAAAGGCCCGGAAGTGATCTTGCATCCCTCGGTTGGTAAAGCTGCTTACGCCCTCCCAGTAGTGGTCGGCGCGGCCGTAGATTCGGGTGGCGGAATAGCGCTGTCCTTCGCTGCCCTTGAACACGGTCGCCGAGTGCCAGAGGTGGGTGTTGAAGATCATGATCGTGCCCGCCGGTACGGTCAGCAAAACCCGCTTGCTCAAATCCTGGCCATAGGGCTTGGGCACGATCTGCATCGGCGCTTGGTTTTCTTCTACAGCTTCGGGAAAGTACCAGGTGCTGATCTGCCCGTAGCGCCGGTCGGATGTGGGCGGCAGGAGCGAGTTGTTGCCATTGTCGATGTGCAGCCTCGGCTGCTCGGCTCCGGGGTCGGGGTAGCGCGCCCAGTTGTGGGCGTAGCGGAAGAAGATGTCCTCGGTGTCGAGCACCCGTTGGACGAACTCGATGAGGTCCCAGTCGAGGATGAATTCATTGAAGAGCATATCGGCGTAGGGAAAGTCGTCCCTTAAGAGCCGCCTTTCGGGCGGGTCGGCGGCGATCACTTCCCAAGGAGGAAGGGTCCGGCGGATGCCCTCGGCGATCTGGGCCCGGCGTTCCTCTGGATAGAAATCTTCTACTACGACAAAGCCCTGTTCTAAAAAGGTCTGGAAATGATCGTTCGTTAGTTTCATGCTTCCTCCTCTGCGTTTGTTTGCGCTTGAATTATACAGTCAAAGCTGCTCCGTGCCTATTGCAGGCAGCCATCCATATTACCAATATACATTGACACTTGCCCTCTAACCGCGAGGAATGCCATGAGCGCTACCTATAATTATGAAGTCGTCGAACGCTGGAGCCTAGGCCCCCAAGGTCGCCCCATGGGCGGCGTGGTGCCCGGAGTGGCCGCCGATAGCCAAGGCCGAGTCTTTGTGGGCCGCCGTCACCCCCCAGCCCTGCTGGTGTACGACCGCGACGGGGCCTATATCGACACTTGGGGAGCCGACCTGCTCGGAAACCCCCACCTCCTGTGGGTTGACGGCGAGGACCAAGTGTACGCGGCTGATACCGACGGCCACACCATCCGCTGCTTCAATCCGCAGGGGGAAGTAGTCCACACGTGGGGTACGCCGGGCGTGCCGGGCGCACCCGACCAGCCCTTTAACCAGCCCACCAAAGCCATGCGCGGCCCTTCCGGGGATTTGTACGTGGCCGACGGGTATGGCCAATACCGCATCCACCGCATTTCGGACGCGGGAGAGTTGGTCCATTCGTGGGGATCTGCGGGCACGGGTCCGGGGCAATTCGCCCTGCCCCACAGTTTGTGGGTTGACCGCGACGAGCGCGTCTGGGCCGTTGACCGCGAAAACAACCGCATCCAGCGCTTTGACTCCGAGGGCCGCTACTTGGACGAGTGGACCGACTTGGAAATGCCTATGGATCTTTTCATCACTCCAGACAACACAGTGTACATAGTCGAGGCTCGGTCGCGCGTCAGCATCTTCGATATAGAGGGGCAGCTGCTGGCCCGCTGGGGTGAGGATGGCTCGGCCCCGGGGCAATTCGCCGACTCTCCGCACAGCATTTGGGTAGATGAGGAAGGCTCGCTGTACATCGGCGAAGTAGCCACCCTGCACGATAGGGTGCAGAAGTTCCGCCGCGTTTAGAGACTACTAATTTCAATCGGGAAGATGATATGGAAATTGTGAGGTATCCAGACCGCCGCATTGAGGTGCTCGACAAGCGCTTCGCTAAGTACAAGTTGGCCAATGCCGCCCTCGAAATGCTCTGGACCGGTGGGCGCTGGCTCGAAGGCCCCGTGTGGTTTGGCGACGGCCGCTATCTACTGTTCAGCGACATCCCCAACAACCGCATTCTCAAGTGGGAAGAGGAGACCGGAGAGGTCTCGGTCTTCCGCAAGCCATCGAACAACACCAATGGCAACACGCGCGATCTCCAAGGGCGATTGCTGTCGTGCGAACACGACGCGCGCCGAGTCACGCGGACGGAATACGACGGTTCAATCACTGTGTTGATGGACCAGTTCGAGGGTAAGCGGTTGAACGCCCCCAACGACATTGTGGTGAAGTCCGATGGATCGATCTGGTTCACGGACCCTGGTTACGGCATTCTAATGGACTACGAGGGGCATCGGGATACGTTCGAGAATGTCGCTAATGTGTACCGTCTCGACCCGGATACGGGAGAAGCGACGGTGGTAGCAGGAGATTTCCAGCGGCCCAACGGCCTCTGCTTCAGCCCGGATGAGTCGCTGCTCTACATCGTCGATACCGGGCGCTCCGACGGCCCCGAATACCCCACTCACATCCGCGTTTTCGACGTCCACGGCGACCGCCTTGCAAACGGGCGCGTGTTCGCGGACATGGGGATTGGCTCGTCGGACGGGGTCCGCACGGATGTGGATGGCAACCTGTGGTCGGGGGCCTGCTGGGGGGGCGACGGCTACGACGGCGTGCATTGTTTTGCTCCCGACGGCACCTTGATCGGCAAGATTCATCTGCCAGCGCCCTGCGCCAACCTCTGCTTCGGCGGCGCTAAGAAGAACCGGCTGTTCATAACCTGTTCGCAGTCGTTGTTTTCGGTGTACGTCGAGACGAACGGGGCTCAGAAACCGTAGGGACTCGCTGGCAGCGAAGCTGATCAAACTCTGTGGAGGGACAGACGGCTCGCTGGCCTAGTATGGACAAGAGAGGATCGAATTATGACCCCAACTGACGCCATTCCCATTCTTATCGGCGAGCACTGGATAACGCCGGAAGTCGAGGCTCACACGCCGGTGTACCGTCCCGCCACTGGAGAAGTGATCGGACGCACGCCGCAGTGCGACCGCGTCGAAGTCGATTTAGCGGTGGAGGCCGCTAGTCGGGCTTTTGCGAACTGGTCGGCGACGCCAGCACCGGAACGGGCGCGGGTTTTGTTTCGCTATCGCGAGCTGCTGGAGGAGCAGTTCGAGCATCTGGCCGAGATCCTTTGCGGCGAGAACGGCAAGACCCGGGAGGAAGCGCGAGGCGACGTGCGCCGTGGCATTGAGGTCGTCGAGCTGGCCTGCGGTATTGGTCAGATGGCCAAGGGCGAGGTGTTGCCGGAGCTGGCCGCTGGCATTGACGGTGCCGCCACGCGCGAGCCGGTGGGGGTGTGCGCTGGCATTACGCCGTTCAACTTCCCGGCCATGGTGCCCATGTGGATGTACCCGCTGGCCATTGCCTGCGGCAACTGCTTCGTGCTGAAGCCGAGCGAGAAGGTGCCGTTTACGGCCAACCGCTTGGCGGAGTTGTTCATCGAGGCGGGGCTCCCGCCGGGGGTGCTGAATGTCGTGCACGGTGGCCGGGATGTGGTCGAAGCCCTCTGTCGGCATCCCGGCATTGCGGCGATTTCCTTTGTCGGTTCGTCGCCGGTGGCGCGCCGGGTGTACGAGCTGACCGGGCAGACGGGAAAGCGCTGTCAGGCCGCGGGCGGAGCCAAAAACGTGCTCCTCGTCATGCCCGACGCAGTCGAGTCCGGCCTATTCGGCGAGGCCGCGGCCGCAGACCCAACGCTGAACGCGGTTATGCACTCGGCCTTTGGCTGTGCTGGCCAGCGCTGCATGGCTGGCTCCCTGCTGATGGGCATCGGCGACGCCAGCGACGGCTTGCGCGACCAACTGGCCTCTGCCATGGATACGATGACGGTGGGAGACACGCTGCGCGACGATGTTGACATGGGGCCGGTTATTGACGGTGCTGCTCGGCAGCGCCTCGTTGGGCACATCGCTGGCGCGGCCTCGGCGGACTTGGCTGTGGTGCGCGACGGGCGCGAAGGCGTGCCGGAGACCGGCTTCTACGTCGGGCCGACCCTGCTCGACGGCGTAACCCCCGGTCATGGCTTGTTCGCAGAGGAGCTGTTTGGCCCGGTCTTGGGGTTGATGCGGCCCGAGACGCTGGATCAGGCGATCGACTGGATCAACCGCATCCCGTACGGCAATGCGGCGACTATTTTCACCCGCGATGGCGGTGCGGCGCGCACCTTTGCGCGCGGAGTGGAGTGCGGCATGATTGGCGTGAACGTGGGCGTACCGGCACCTATGGCCTTGTTCTCATTTTCTGGTTGGGACCAGTCGTTCTTCGGCGACCTGCACGTGCAGGGGACCGAGGGAATTTTGTTCTACACGCGGCAGAAGACGGTGTTGTCGCGATGGCTTTGAGGTAGCTAATGAAAGATAGAATCGAAGAAGCGATCGTCGCCGAGGTCGAGGCGCGGTCCGAGGCTTGGGAAAACCTGCTCGTGCTGGCCGACGACATCGGCATGCGCGTAGCCGGCAGCGAGGGAGAGGTTCAAGCCCGGGACTTTCTGTTGCAGACCTTTCAGCGCTATGGACTCGACCACGTCCACTTGGAGCCTTTCGAGTACCGCGCTTGGCGGCCGCAGCGCGAGGAGCTGACCGTGGTAGCACCGGAGGCTGGACGCTCGATCCCGTGCCGGTGCGGAGGGTTGTCGCCTTCGACCCCGGAGCAGGGGGTAGAAGGGGAGGTTGTGTTTCTTGAACGCTGCGACGCCGAGGAGTTGGAGCAGCGGGCTGACGAAGTGCGCGGCCGCATTGCGGTGGCTCCCTACTATCCCTTTGCCCGCCAGTTGAAGACGCCCTTGGCCGCGCACTTCGGGGCCGTGGCACTGCTTGAGCACCGCAACTATGCCGGTGCCTTGCAGCCGGCTCGCACCTGTTGCTTCCAGCGGGTCGGCGACCTGCCGGTGGCCTCAATTAGTCTCGAAGACGCCGAGTACCTCAAGCGTCTGCAGCAGCGGCGCGGACCAGTGCGGCTGCGGTTGGTCCTCGACAGCCGCATCGAGACCAAGGAGTCGTGGAACGTGGTCGGCGAGTTGACCGGGACTGAGCATCCGCAGCAGGTCCTGGTCTGCGGTGCCCACTACGACACTTGGCACGTGGGTCCCGGTGCCATTGACAACGCCGCGGGCGTGGTCGCCGTGGTCGAGGCGGCGCGCGCCCTCGCCGTGCATCGGGAGCACCTGCGGCGCACAGTGCGGTTCGTGGCCTTCGGGGTCGAGGAGTCGGGACTGGTCGGGTCTTGGGCGTACACGCAGCACCATGCCGACGAACTCGACGACACTTGGCTGATGATCAACAACGATGTCGGCGGCCGGCCCTCGGGACTGGGAATTGCCGGGGCCGAGGATCTGCTGCCGGTCTTGGAGACAGTGGCGAGCCGCGTGCGCGTGGATGGACTCGAAAAGCCCTTTGGCGCGTCCTGCGGCACGACGAGTTGGGGCTCCGATCACTTTCCGTTCTTCGCCCACGGCGTGCCCACCGTGGGTCTGGGCACGGAGTCGGTATGGCCCGAGGATCGCTTCTATGGCCACAGCCGAGCCGACACCGCGGATAAGGTCTATCCCCGGGGCCTGAGCGAGTGCGCGGCGATCAACGCGCAGGTGCTGTTCGAGGTGGCCAACCTGGACGAGCGGCCAGCGCGGCGGCGCACGCGGGAGGAGTTGGAGGCGTCCTTTGCCAGCACGCCGCTGGCGGAGGCCGTCGAACTGCTCGACTTGTGGCCGCCGCAGCGGGCGCTGGCAAGGTATTTCGAAGAGGGATGAAGCGGCTGCTCAGCCCAAGTCCAGATTGAAATCCGCAGGGTCGAGGCCGCTGTCTTCGGCTAGCCCCCGCAGGCTGATCAAGACATCCTCGGGCATGACAATACCCTCGGCTAGTGCTTGCTCCCGCTGGTTCCACTCGATCTCGCCCGGCAGGAAGATGGTCCCGCCTTTGGCTGGCGAAGCGCTCTTGATTTCTTTGCACATGGCGTCCATGCGGGCGTGGAATTCCTCCAGCGGCATCATTGCGCCGACGTCCATGGCGACAAAGGCGTGACCTTGGTTTGAGGGCTCGTCCGTGTCTGCGACCCAGCTCTGGACGCTGCTCATCATCGCTGCGCCGCTAAGGGTTGCTGTTAGCAACTCTACCAGCACAGCCAATCCGTAGCCTTTGTGCCCGGCCATGGGCAACTGCGCCCCTTTTTCTGGAAACTCGTTGGGATCGGTCGTTGGGATGCCCTCTTCATCTACCAACCAGGTGTCGGGAATGCTGCGCCCTTCGTTTTTGGCCGCGAATATTTTGGTGGCCGCAACCGCGCTGGTGGCAATGTCGAGCATGACGGTGCGGTCGGTGCCGGTGGGTGCGGCATAGGCGATTGGGTTGGTTCCCAGAACTCTGCTCTTGCCGCCTGGCACGGTCATGCAGGGCTCCACATTGCACATGGACAGACCGAGCATGTCGTTTTCGGCGAGCATGTTGGCGTAAAACCCGGCGGCACCGTAGTGGCTGCTGCCCCGGATGCCGATGTAGCACATGCCGCTTTGGCGGGCTTTGGCAACGGCTAGTTCAACGGCGCGGCAGGAGATGGCGGGCGGCATGCCGTCGCAGGCGTCGATAATGGCCCAGGACGGTCCATCAGCGACGATTTTCTCTTTTGCGGTAGCGACCAAACGGCCGCGCCGCGCATTCTGCATCAGGCCGCGGATCTGCCGGGTGCCGTGCGTAAAGGTGCCCCAAGTGTCGGTGGTGACGAAGACGTGGGCGCTTAGTGCGGCGTCTTCTTGGCTGAGGCCGGCTTTGACCATGGCGGCGGTGCAAAAGGCCTTCAGGTCGTCCGGTTGGATATTTTGGCGCGTAGATTCAGTCAATGGATTGGCTCCTTTTTAGTTGGTGCGTGATTTGTAGCGTATGGATAAAGAGATTTTTGGCGGCCTAGTCAAGGAGGGGTGGCGTCTGCTGGTGCTGAGTCCCACTCCTTGACTGGCGTCCGAAAGGGCCTTTTAATGCCCTGCACATTGATCATTCACAATAACTAACTGATGTTACGTACAGGCACTAGGGTATAAGATGCTTCGACTCCGCTTCGCTCCGCTCAGCATGACAAACGACGAGAGCCAGCACCCGTCATGCTGAGCGAAGCGAAGCATCTCATACTTAACGGACTTGTGAGTAACGTCCTAACTAATGAATGCTAGGAGACACAGATCATGAATGGTAGTACGGGGGTTGAACAGTACGTAGCGATGGAAGAATACCTCAAGGGTCGGCGCTGCATTATCACCGGCTCCAGTGGGACGATTGGAAAGCTCTTTGCGACCTTTATCGCCTCGCGCGGCGGGGTCCCCATTCTGGTGGATGTGGTGCCGCAAGAAGAGACTGAGGAGGCCGTCGCGTCCTACGGTGGCGAGTACAGCGTCCATCGCGTGGACCTCAGCGATGTCGCGCAGATCAAATCCTTCTATGCTGAAATAGCCGAACGGTACGACGGCCTCGACCTGCTCATCAATAACGCCGGGCTACTCAGCGAGGTAAAGTTGCTCGACATGACCGAGGACAACTGGGACCGCGTCCTCAATGTAAATGCAAAAGGCGCGGCCTTTATGAGCCAAGGCGCGGTCGGCTTGATGCAGCATGGCAGCGGCGACCGGCAAATCATCAACATTGTGTCGCTGGCCGCCTTGGTGGGCGGATTGTACGTGGGGGCACCTTATGTTTGCAGCAAGGCGGCTCTGCTCGGTCTCAGCCGCAACTATACGGTGCAGGCAGGCAAGGAATTCGGGATTCGCGTCAATTCCATCAGCCCGGTCATTGTCAGCGGCCAGATGATTTCCAACACGCCGCGCGAAGCCATTGACGGGGTCAAAAACCTAATGAAGGTGTGGAACCAGGAAGTCCCCCCTATGCACCTGCTCTATGTTTTTGAAATGCTGTGCAGAACTCCGTCGATGACGGGTAAAAATATCGTCCTTGACGGCGGCATTCTGCTGGAGTAGGTATGGCTGGCGACCTAACAGCTTGTGGCGGCGCGGCAAATGGCGTTACATATTTGAAATGTTAGGTGGAGTTACCCATGCACAGTTCAACACTCGGCGACAGCGATTTTGAGATACTTGTCAGCGGCCAACCGGTCGCGCTGGCAGAGTACTTTCGCGGCTTTACCAATACCAAGAGGCTGGGGGTGCTAGCGCCCAATCGCCTCGAGGGCGTCGGGGCTGTCAATTTGATCATGGCCCACGTAACCGCCTTTTACAATACCTATCGCGCCACGGGCGAGGATTTTTTCGCGTATCCCGATAACTTCACCTTTCAATCGCGCGAGCCCAAGGCGGCCTACGGGATGTTCGACATCTGGCCGGAGCACAAGGACGTGTTGGTCGGTACGGATGCGGTCGAGCGGCTCAACGCGATCACCGACCGCGGTGTCAACATCCTGCTCGTGCCCGACGGCCCTTCGATCCCGCGCGAGTACCAGCGGCAGCAGCTAGCCGCAGCTGAGCGGCTCATCGAAACCTGCTATGCGTATTCGGTCACCGGTGCGGTCGCCGATCCCGACTTGGTGATCCGCTCCCCAGCAGATCCGCTCGCCGATTGGTGCCAACGCGTTTGGGATTCCGTGCCCGACGGCGAGCGCGAAGGAGGCTGGCAGGACCAAGGCCCCGTCCTCGAACAATCCTTTCGCCGCATCAGCCGGCAAGAGGCGCTCGCTCGCCTCGCTTAAGATCAAAGGAGCTTTCCATGACCGCTCTCCACGCCTCCGAACTAAGTGCCGAAGAACTCGACCAGTTTCAAGAGCAGGGCTACGTGCGCCTCGGCCATGTGGCTTCCCACGAGGAAATCGACGCCCTCTGCCAGCGCATCGACCAGATCATGCTCGGCGAAGTGCGCTACGACAACATGCTCATGCAGCTATGCCCTTCGGCCGGCAACCCCGAGCTTTCGCGGCAGACCAAGGAGTTTAAAGGCTCTTCGCTCAAGTACCGCAAAATTCAGGATCTGGAGCAGGATCCGCTGTTCTTGGACTACATGCAAAAGCCGCTCTTCCGCGACTTAACCGCCAAAATCGTCGCCGCGGAGGTCTCGATTTTTCGCGCCATGTTTTTCAACAAGCCCGCCGAGCAGGGCGTCCTGATCAACTGGCACCAAGACGGCGCTGGCGGCTGGCAACTGAGCATTCCCCCCAAAGTCACGGTGTGGACTGCGCTCGACGACACGCGCGTTGCCAACGGCTGCCTGCAAATCATCCCCAGCTCGCACCACACCTTAATCCCCGAGACGGGCGACCAGCTCTCGGAGGACGAGCGCACGCAGCACGCCCCGGATGAGAAGCGGCTGTATTTGGAAATGGAAAAAGGCGAGGTGGTGCTTTTGCACAACTGGACCTTGCACCGCTCGGAGACGAATAACACCAATCGCCCGCGCCGCGCTTTCAGCGTCTGCTACATTGACGCAGCCACCCGCCAAAAGACCACGGGCTGCGCCTTTCCCCGCGTCTTCCCGACCTACCAGCCTATTAGTGATAATTGATAAAGGCGACCTTGTGCTCGGTGAAAAACTCGATTCCAGTGTCGCCCGATTCCGGGATCCCGTGCCCGGAAGCCTTCACTCCGCCGAATGAGAGCTGGGGCTCGCGGTAGGCCGTCATCATGTTCACGTGCGTCAGCCCCACGTCGGTTTCTTCCAAAAACTGAAAAGCCCGGCCAATGTCCCGGGTGAAAATGGACGAGGCCAGCCCAAACTCCACACCATTGGCGATCTCTAGGGCTTCGGAGAAATCCTCTGCTACCATCAGGCACAATACCGGGCCGAAGATTTCCTCTTGGGCGATGCGCATCTGTGGCTGGACATTGGTAAAGACTGTCGGCGCGATAAAACATCCTTTGTCGAATCCGTTGTCGGTCAGGCGCTCGCCGCCGTGCGCGATGCAGGCTCCTTCTGCTTTGCCGATCTCGATGTAGGCTTCGATGGTTTCGAGCTGGTCCGTGCCGCACACTGGCCCCATATCCACCCCGTCTTCTGTCCCATTTCCCACGCGAATTTGCTTGACGCGCTCTAGCACTTTGTCGGTGAAGGCTGCGGCGACCTCGCGCTCGGCGATTGCACGGCTCGTCGAAGTGCACCACTGTCCGGCGCAGGCGTAAGCCGCCTTGACGACGGCGTCCGCGGCCATGTCGAGGTCGGCGTCGGCCAAGATAACTGCGGGATTTTTGCCGCCCATTTCCAGTTGCGTGCGGATGATCCCTTGGGCGGCGCGTTGCTGAATGCCCCGGCCCACTTGGGTCGAGCCCGTAAAGGAAATTGACTGGACCAACGGATGCGTTATCATGGTTTCCCCGACTGTACTGCCTCCGCCGCAGACGAAGTTCAGCACGCCCGGAGGTAGTCCTGCCTCGGCAAAAATATCGACGAAAGCCCGCCCGGCTCCGGGCGTCAGGCTCGCCGGCTTGAAGACGATGGTGTTGCCGCTGATCAGCGCTGGCGTACACTTGCGCCCCGGCACGTTGAACGGAAAGTTCCAAGGGCTGATGATCGACGCCACCCCGAGGGGCCGCCGCACGCTGTAGGCGAACACCCCCGCTTGCGCCGAGGGCGCGGTCTGGCCGCATATGGAAATCCCTTGGGCGATCTGGAATTCCATCTCGCGCACCGCCGAGCCTATTTCGGTGTGCGCTTCGTCGAGCGTCTTGCCATTTTCCGCGGTGAGGATGGCGGCGATTTCTTCGGCTCGCCCCTTTAGCACGGCGACTGCACGGGACAGGTACTCTGCCCGCTGGTACACCCCCATGTCGGCCCACGCTGGGAACGCCGCGTGCGCCGCTTCAATGGCCTGTTCGGCGTCGGCGCTGGTGCCTTGGGGCCACTCGCCGGTTACTTGTTCTAGGTCGGCTGGATTGCGCTGGGCAAAGGTCTTTCCGTCCGAGGCCCCGACCCACTGGCCGTCGATGTAGTTTTGCGATTTCATAATTAGTGCTCCTATATAGAGTAATCCGCAGATGGACGCAGATGGACGCAGAATAATATCACAAGACGATCACGGATGCGCGGCGGCTCAGGACCACAGCGGCACTCCGGCAGGCAGCGCGGCGGCGATGGCTTCTTCGTCTAGATCGACGCCCAAGCCAGGGCCGTCGGGCACGGCGATGTAGCCTTGCTGAATTGGATTCTTGATGTCGAGCATGGTGCCCCACAGCGGGATGTTGCGCGAGTGGTGCTCTAGGGCGAGGAAATTGGGCAGGGTGGCACAGATATGCACCGCGGCCATGCCCGTAACCGCGCTCCGCATGTAGTGGGGGGCGACCGACATGTGGTACATTTCGGCTAGCTCGGCGATGCGGCGGATTTCAATGGCTCCGCCGCTGTGGGGGATGTCTGGCTCTAGCAGGTCGCACGCTTGTTGTTCCATTAACTCGCGGAACATCTTGGCCCCGTAAAAGATCTCGCCGGTGCAGATCGGCGTCTCGGTCTGTTGGCAGATTTTGGCCAAGGCGGCGACATTGCCCCACTCCCAGCGGATGGGATCCTCCAACCACAGCAGGTCGAGGTGCTCCACGTCTTTGCAGATGCGCAGGGCGTCGGCGAGGTTGAAGGAACCGTGCAAGTCGATGGATAAGTCGATGTAAGGGCCAATCGCTTGGCGCAGGCTTTCGATGGTGGAGACGATGTGATGGTGCTGCCGACGGCTGATGGAGCGGTCGTACGCATCGAGCTTCCAAGGGTTGGGCACATCGAGATCGAACTTGATCGCGGTGTATCCTTCGGCCACTACTTCTTTGGCCATGGATACGTAGGCGCTGGTTTCGTACACCGGATCCAATTGCCCGCTGGCCCGCGTCTCCCGCCAGCGCCGCGCGTAGTCTTCCCGCGTCCAGTGCGCTCCCGAGTGGCAGTCGCAGTACACGCGGATGCGGTCGCGCAGTTTGCCGCCCAGTAGCTCGTGCATGGGCGCGTCGAGCTGCTTGCCTCGGATGTCCCACAGGGCGATTTCCACGCCGGCCCCGCGACCCTGCATCTGCCACAGGTGGTCGTAGTGCAGTTGATTGATGTTGGTCGGGTCGCGGCCGATGAGCATTTGTTTGAGCTGCTCGATGGCCCCCCCAGCCCACTCGCCGAGGCCGACGATGCCTTCGTCGGTGAAAATTTTCAGCAAGGACCAGTGGCGATTTTCCGCGCCGAGGGAGGGCGTAACCTTAATGTCGGTGATCTTCATGGTCTCTCTTTCGTTGGCAAACTCGGATGTGCACGAAGGTGCTTATCGGGTGGGTATTTCATCCGTCCACGATCTCCAATATAGAGCCGTCAGGCTGAATCCGCCGCCTTTCCGCCTCGACCCCCTCGCCAACCAGCGCGTCGAGATGGGGCGTGCGGGCCGGGCCGTCGTTAAAAACGCCAAAATCGCCATAGCCCATGTCGTCGGCGACGATAAGAATCACATTGGGTCGTTTTGGCATCGATTATCTCTAGTCGGAGACGTCGGCCATCTTGAGGAAGATCAGATAGGTGAGCTGCTCTAGGTAGTCGCCATAGCTCACCCCGTCATCGCGTAAGGTAGTGCAGAAGCTCCAGACTTTGGAGACGATGGGAGCGGTGTTCATGTGGGGGCGTTCTTCCGTTTGATTTGTTCAGCGAGCGCCTCGCCGTCGGCAGTTCGGCGATAGCGCTGGTGGCGACTAGTGGGCTTGTCGGGGAGAGTCATCTCGATCAGGCCAGCGTCAAGAGCCGGTTGCAGGTAGGATGTTCTGAGGTTTTTCCGGTCTGTGAGTAGCAGTGCCGCCAACAATTCAGCACGGCTCATCTCCCCGGTCAGGGCTGCCACTAGCCGTTCAATATGACCATTATCTTGGGGGGTATCTTGGGGGGTATCTTGACCTTTCTCTTTATTTTTCAATGACTTATCTTGTTGGGTGTCATGTATGGTATCTTGGTCGGTCGCCGCAAGAGAAACCCGTTCATGTACCGGCAGGCGCACCCGAAACCAGGTCCGATCCTCATCGCTTTCAAAGATGGGTTCGGGTGAGCCGTTCTGTCGCATGGCCCGGAAAATTTTCGGCACGCCGGTTGAGCGCGCCTCGGCGAGGTCGAGTTCTTTCAGAAACTCACCAATACGCCGGTTCCGGTAGCGCCTGCTCACGGCCTGCCCCTTCTTGAAGTCATCCATACGGATGGAGCGGTCTGCACCGGGATAACTCAAGACCAGCAACTCTTCGCGGGTGATCCGAACTTCAACCGGCTCCCGCTCCTCGTATGAGCGATGGTAGATGGCGTTCACCAGCGCCTCTTCGATGGCACCAATCGGAAAATTCCAGAATCGCTCGGCCTCCGGCTTGTGGGGATACTTGACGACGGTTTCCTTCAGGTAGTTCCGCTCAATGTAACTGATCGCCTCGCTGAGAATGATGGACAACGGCCCGCGGAACTCCTTCTCCTCGAACTGATCGCCGCCCGGCCCATCGGGAAACCACACGACATCGATCTGGGTGGCCGGAAAAAACTTGTCTGGTCGCTCATTGAAGAACAGCAGACCGACGTTCTTCGGAAACATCGCCTCGGGCGGGCCGCCGACGATATTCAGGCGCTTGCCCAAGTCCTCAACAGATAGGCCCTCTGCTTCCGATGCCAGTTCGCTGCCGATTTCACCGAGAAACTCACGGATCAGCCGATGGGACAGGTCATCAAGCGAAGCAGTCTGGCGATAGCGGTCGTCAAAAGGTACTGTGGCCGCTAGACTGAGCAGCTCACGCTCGTCCTGACCCTTGGCGCGAACCGTGCTGCTGTGTCTGCGAATGAAGTAAGCCCAATCGTTGCGCTCTGCACTCAGATTCACTTTGGCTTTGTAGGGACGGGTTTCGCCGCCGGGCACCCAGAGGACGAGGATGGTCTGGCCATCGACGTTATAGGTAGCGGTGAGGGGATGGTAATGCGGCTGTATGGCGGCATGTCCCAGATTGAGTAGTTCCTTCTGTATCGCATCGATGGCATCGGGCCTGATGCCCTTGGGCGGCAAAATTGGGCGACCATTTTGTTCCTCGACGCCCAAGACCACGTAGCCGCCGCCTAGGTTGTGGAAGTCGTTGGCAAAGGCGCAGATGGTGTGCAGCACGCTCTGCGGATTCCAACCAGCCTTGTACTCGATGCGTTCGCCTTCGATGGTGCGCTGGCGCAGCAGGTGGTCGATGTTGATGGGAAGTTTGCCGGTCATAGGGCGTAACCTTAATGTCGGTGAAGTACAATCACAAGGCGTATTACCGCGTCTCCAAACCGGCTAAGACTTCGCGGAAGCTGTTGAGACCTGCCTCTAGGTTCTCGATGATCTCTTCGGCGAGTTCGTCGGGTTCGGGCAGGTTGTCCAAGTCCGTTAGGCTTTCGTCCTTGAGCCAGAAGATGTCGAGACTGGTTTTGTCGCGGGCGCTGATTTCTTCGTAGCTGTAGCTGCGCCAACGGCCTTCTGGTGAGTCGTTTTCGTCCCAAGTCGCCTTGCGCTGGTGTCGGTTCTGCGGGTTATAGCAGCTTATGAAGTCCGACAGATCCTCGAAGCGCATCGGGTTCTTCTTAAGAGTGTGGTGAATATTGGTGCGGTAGTCGTAGTACCAGACTTGCTTCGTCCAAGGGTTCGGGCTGGCTTCGTGGTTGTCGAAGAAGATCACATTGGCCTTGACGCCTTGGGCGTAGAACACGCCGGTCGGCAGGCGTAGGATGGTGTGTAGGTCGGTGTTATCCAGCAGCTTCTTGCGGATCGTCTCACCGGCACCGCCTTCAAACAGCACGTTGTCGGGAACGACGGCGGCGGCGCGGCCAGTGGTCTTGAGCATTGTGCGGATATGCTGCACGAAATTTAGTTGTTTGTTTGAGGTTGTCGCCCAGAAGTCCTGCCGGTTGTAGGTGAGGTCGTCTTTCTCCTGTTCGCCTTCCTCGTTCGTGAAGCTCATGGAGCTTTTCTTGCCGAAGGGTGGATTTGCGAGGACATAATCAAAGCGCTCTCCGCTATCGGCCACCAGCGAGTCATTGGGCGATATGGACACGCCGCCGTCGATCTCGCCGATGTTGTGCAGGAACATGTTCATCAGGCACAGACGGCGTGTATTGGCGACGATCTCGTTGCCGTGAAACGCCTCGTACTTCAGGAACGCCTTCTGGTTCCTGTCTAGGTTGAAGTTGTCCGGGTTGGTGATGAAGTCGTAGGCGGCGAGAAAAAAACCGCCTGTGCCGCAGGCCGGGTCGGCGATGAGCGTGCCCGGTTCGGGGCGGACGCATTCGACCATAGCGCAGATGAGCGCGCGCGGCGTGAAATACTGGCCGGCGCCGGACTTGGTATCTTCGGCGTTCTTCTCCAAGAGTCCTTCGTAAATATCTCCTTTTACGTCGGCATCCATAGACACCCATTGGGTGTCATCTACCATGTCGATGAGGCGGAATAGCTTTGCCGGGTCTTGGATTTTGTTCTGGGCCTTGGTAAAGATCTGGCCTAGCATGTTCGTCTTGGTGCCGAGTTCACGAAGCAGGGTGATGTAGTGTCCTTCGAGATCTGAACCTCTTTTCGACTTCAGGCTCTGCCAGTTGAATTCGGCTGGGATGCCGACGTCGCGGTTGTACGGTGGTTTGGCGTACTCGTCGGCCATCTTGAGGAAGATCAGATAGGTGAGCTGTTCTAGGTAGTCGCCGTAGCTCACCCCGTCATCGCGTAGGGTGGTGCAGAAGCTCCAGACTTTGGAGATGATGGGAGCGGGGTTCATGCGGTCGTCTTTTTCTTTCTTGTTTTTTTGGAGTGGTTGTTCTGCGCAGCCTTCTCTCTTTCGGCTTTGATGCGCTCAAGAAGGACCGAGGCCGGTTCGTCGCGTGGGTCCTGCGGGACGAGTTGGCCGGTAAAGGCTTTCTTGAGGATGGATTGGCGCAGCATCTCCGCCTGATTCAAGGCCGAATCGATCTCTCGTTCCTGCTGCTCGATCGCCGCGAATCGCTCTTCCAACAGTCGGACAATTTCTTGCTGTTCGGCCAGAGAGCAAAGAGGGAGCGCAATCTGAGCAAACTTGAATGCACTTAAGTGATTGATTCCCACGCCGCCTGCAACTTGAGCGAATTTCCCGCTCACATATAAGAAGCGATACAACCAAAGCAGATAAACCGCATAGTCACGACAATATGGTTGATGTCTGATGACGGTGTTTTGAAAGCAGCAATTCGGAATCTGATCGTCCCAAATCGCTGGCTTCCCGACTTGCGCTGCGCTGCCGGATGCTTCAGACAGCACCAAATCACCCTTTTCCAGACGGTATGCGCTTAGTTCGTGAGGAAGGAAGTCCATGTCGAGAACGTCGTCCAAATCCAAACCCTGTTCCGTAATGTTCGCAGCTCGAATGTACTTCGTGGGGTAATCCTTAGATCTATTCTTTGGAGAACGTTGTCGACCGAGTTGGACGATTCCTACAGACTCAGCGGTCAACCATAGCCAACCACTCGGCAGTGATTCTAGGTGGGAAATCTCCTCTTCTGCCATCGTTGACACCGGCTTGGGCATTCTGGACCGTGCCGGCCTCTTGCCAGACTTTCCGCTTTCCTCCCATTCCTTTACAGCGGCCTTCCACTCCTGAAGTTGCTGTTCGTAACGCGCTTCCCGCTCCTGTTTGATGCGAGCGAGTAATTGTTCGGGCGTCTCAAGTTTGTCTTTGTTCTCTTCGCGCCACTGGGCTGTGAGCTTGCCTTCGAAGGCGTGCTTGAGCACGGCTTGGCGGTAGATATTGAGCTTCGCCCGCGCCGCCTTCAGGCTCTCGGTGCCCTTGTCCAGTTCGGAAAATAGTTCCTCAATCTTGGCGACGATGCGGCGCTGTTCGTTGAGAGGAGGTAGTCCAAAGTGGAGATCTTCAACAAACCCCTTGGTAATGGCTTTGAATGTCGAGCCGGTGCCCTTGCCCGAAATCTCGGGTTCGATGCTTCTAAAAAGATACAAGAGGAACTTCGGAGCTATCCCACCACAAGAATGGATAGCTGCCAGACCACGGCCAATACAACAATCTTGTTGCGCGAGATTGGTCGGTCCGACTGGGGCTCTAACTGACAGGAGAGTCGCACCCTGTTTGGCGATTTTGTTGGGCTGTGAGCAGTATATATTGACCGTTGGGTATAGGTCTCCAAACTCCGCCTTTCCTTGGAAGAAGGGGAGACCGTCGCCAGAACGGTTGTAGGTTGTTGACGGCGGTGACTGCCCCATCACGATGTGCGCGAAGTCGGGCAGAACGCATTGTTGCCATCCGTTTGGAATCATGGTACTCACAAAATCGGTCGTCACCTATGCCGCCAACGCCTCATTCAACTCATCAATCACATCATCCATCCGCTCGCCAAAGAGCTTGTACATCTGCTCCACGCCTTCATCCTTCTCCCTTCATGAAGTATCGACACCGGTGCCGCGCTACGGCTCAGTAGTGTGCGGCAATTGTAACGCGGCGGCATCAAACGTGTACACGGTGTCCACCTCATGGCCAAGAGTTGCCGTCTTCAGTGCCTTGTGTACGATTAGGGCATCGGCGAAATCTGCACCTGTCTCACGATATGCCTGCAAGGCACTCCAGACCACTTCATCGTCCTCAAAGCGAACTTTGGGTTCTTGCAACAGTTTATCGACGACGGCGATCAGGTCGGACTTAGCCGCGTCATACCGGCGTCCCATCAACGTCCACAACGCCTCCGCCAACACAACGTCCGTAATGAGAATGCGCTCCGCACGTTCAAAAATACGACGCGCTCTTTCCGCTTGCGCTTCGTCGTCTCTGAGGAGATAGCGGAGCAAAACATTGGTATCGATCGCAATCAAGGCGTATATCCCCGCTTCCGTTCAATGGCACCTTGACGCGACTGCTCATCGGAGACCGTCTCGTTCGCTCGCAGATGAGCGAGACATCCCCAAGCACTGCCAAGCTGCTGGCGGACTATGGTAATGCGACCATTGGCAACGAAACTTCGGCATTCGTCACCAGGCTCAATACCGGCTAATCGGCACTGATTGGCCGGAAGCGTGAGTTGGCGCTTCGCGCTGATTTTGGGCATCATCAACTCCAATGCACTTTGCTTGTTGACAGGGGAATTACAACGATTGCTTTACTAAACATTAACTTGTAAAGAAAATAATATCAAGGACAACTCACGCCGCCAACGCCTCATTCAACTCATCAATCACGCTATCCATCCGGTCGCCAAAGAGCTTGTACATCTGCCCCATGCCGCCCTTACCATCGAACGGAGCCATGTCCAGATCGTCGCGGCCCAGATGAAACGAGGTGATGATGTGGTCGCGGATCATGCGTAGCCAGTCCATCTGCTCCTCGTTGAACTTCTCTCCGCCGCCGCTGTGATGCGTCATAATCCAATTCTTAAAATTGCGGCGCACAGTTTCCGAATAGGGAGACAGCGTCGCGTCGATACCGCAGACGCGGCGGATCAACGCCACGAGCGCGGTCAGTTCACTGGCCGGTTGGCTGCCCTTGTATTCATCCAGCAAGGAGTATGCCTGCCAGACCCGCAAAGGGGCTAGTCGAGGCTGGTCTCTCTTGAGCTTGTCGAAAACCTCGCGGATCATCTCGAATGTTAGCTCTCTGCGCCTATGCGGTTGGGTGTAGAAGATGGTCAGGGCTTCGATCTTGTCTCGATTCGCTTCCAAATACTGGCGGAACTCCTGTGCCATGGCTTCGGCATTCTCGTGCGCGTCGCCTTCCCATTCGGCGCGCTCCACAGTGTCTAGGCTGTCGTGGTCGATGGTCTGTTCCTTGTCGCGCCGAATCGAGTCAATCAGCTCGATCAACTCGCCGTTGAAAACGCTGGCAGCGTCACGGACTAGCTGCTCTTGGGCCGTTTCGCGTGCGGCCGGTGACGGCTCATCATCGTCGGGCACGCGCTCGGTCTCGCGGGCCTTCGCTTCGATTTGGTCTGGGTCGATGGCCTTCAGCAGATTGCCGACGATGTTGGTGAGTTCGATGCCGCCGGCTTGCTCCTTGATCCGCTCCTGTTCAGTTGGGTCGAGTTGCTGGTTGAGCCTAGCGAGGCGACCGGCAAGGGAGCTCACGGTGTCTTCGTTGTACACGCCCATCATCACGCTCATGGCGAGGTCCTTGAGTGGCACGGAGGGTTCAGTGATGAGCGGCTGGCTGGCAGTCTTGAGTGATTTTGTGACGCCGACGGCGTCCACGATCACATAGTGGGTCTTCCCACTGACAGCGGAGGGCGAGACTTTCTTGAGATCGTCGTGGTCGAGTGTGCGCGTGCCACGGCCCTTCATCTGCTCGAAATAGTTGCGACTCCTCACGTCTCGCATGAAAAGCAGGCATTCGAGCGGCCTGACGTCGGTACCCGTGGCGATCATATCCACGGTCACGGCGATGCGCGGGTAGTAGTCGTTGCGGAACTGAGCGAGGACAGATTTTGGGTCTTCTGCGGTTTTGTAGGTGACCTTCTTGCAGAACTCGTTGCCTTCGGCGAATTCCTCACGCACAGTCTGGATGATGTCGTCGGCGTGGCTGTCGGTCTTGGCAAATATCAGCGTCTTCGGGACTTCGTTGCGGCCCGGAAATATCTCGGGCAGCTTGTCGTGGAAGGTGCGAATGACGGTGCGGATTTGATCAGGATTGACGACGGCACGGTCGAGCTCCTGGGCACCATAGGTGAAGTCTTCATCTTGGATCTCCCAGCGCTTGCGGCGGGTCAAGCGCTCGCGCCTTTCGACCTGCTGGCCGGTTTCAAGCTGGCCGCCGTGCCTCGTCCGTTTCGTATCAATGACGTAGATCTCGTTGCCGACATTGACGCCGTCGGCAACGGCTTGCTCATGGGTGTACTCGCTGACGATGTTCTTCTTGAAGAATCCGTAGGTGCGGTTGTCCGGCGTCGCGGTTAGGCCGATGAGATAGGCGTCGAAATACTCCAAGACCTGACGCCAAAGGTTGTAGATCGAGCGGTGGCACTCGTCGATGACGATGAAGTCGAAGAACTCGGGTGGAATTTTGTCGTTATAGACAACCGGCATCGGTTTTTTGGGCTTAACCATTTCCGCCGGATTGCTCTCTTCAAGGGATTCGTCCAACTCCTCGCCCTTCAGGATCGAATACATGCGCTGGATGGTGCTGATGCAGACTTGGCTGTCCTTGGGGACATAAGACGATTTGAGACGCCGGACGTTGTAGAGCTCGGTGAATTTCCGGTTGTCATCACTGGGCACGTAGGCCATGCATTCCTGCTCGGCCTGTTCGCCCAGATGCTTGGTATCTACGAGAAAGAGGATGCGCTTGGCGTCAGCGTGTTTGAGTAGCCGGTAGATCGAGGTGATGGCGGCGTAGGTCTTGCCCGAGCCAGTGGCCATCTGAATGAGGGCGCGTGGACGGTCATCTTTGAAGGATACTTCGAGCTTCTCAATGGCGTTGACTTGGCACGCTCGCAATCCGGTGGGGTCTAAACTCGGGATTCCTTGAAGCCGCTCGCGAAGCGAGGCCGACTGGGTGAGCCAGTCCTGTATTGTCTCTGGCCGCGGGAAGTTGAACACCTCTCGGGAGCGGGGTTTTGGATCGCGGCTGTCGGTGAAGCGAGTGAGCACGCCGGTCGTTTCATAGACGAATGGCAGGGGGTCTTGATTGTTCACCCACTTGAGGTTGGCAGCGGCATAAGTGGTGGATTGCTCCTCGACAGTTGTGATCCTCTGGCCCCAGTCCTCACGCTTGGCCTCGACAACGCAGGCAGGTTTCTTGTCGACAAAGAGAACGTAGTCGGCTGGGCCAACATCCGTCTGATACTCACGAGCGGCGATCCCGAGGCCAGCGCTGAAGTCGATTTTGTTGTAGTCCTGAACTATCCAACTCGCATCGGATAGCTGTTTGTCGATTTTGTCTCGCGCTGCCTGTTCTGGCGTCTGATTGTCACTCGGCATTCAGCTCATCCGCCCTTCGCCTGTGGCCCGGAGCGCATGAGAGGATCATCAGTAGGGAACTCCCGGTGATCGCCGATCTGTCCGTATGAACTCATAGTGCGCTTGGGAGGCAGGAGTACTCGTGTATAGATAAGTCGGCGGCCCTACGCGCAGGGTGGATCCCCCACCGTCGCTTTTCTGTAACTTCTTCTAGGATTAGGCAAGGTGCAACTCTCTCTGATGGCTTTCTGTAACTTCTTCTAAGTAGAGAGATACGGCTTCTTTGAGATTGTTAAAAGCCTCTTCCTCATCCTTGCCTTGGCTGGCTATTCCGATCTGAGGACAATGAGATACGTAGAGTCCTTTTTTCTCTTTATAGATTTCAGCCGTTAGGATTGTTCCTTGTTGCGACACAAGCAACTCCTTTCAAGACACACGTCTCTCCGGAGAATCACCCCGGAGAGACGTGTTGTGGCAGGAAAAATGGTGGAGGCGGCGGGAATCGAACCCGCGTCCGAGACCGGTTCTACCGAAATATACTACGTGCGTAGTCGGCCTTAGTTATCTCGCCTGTTGCGCTGCCGGCCAACGGGCCTCGCAACGAGCCAGCCCGAAAAATCTCGCCCCATTCCCTCGGGCGAAGGTTTGGGACCAGCCTGCTAAGAGATGTCATCGGGGCCTGCCGCGCAGGCTCAACAAACCCCAATGGGCTGCGCTAAATTTAGGCAGCCAGAGCGTACGTGTTATTCTCGTCGCTTAATTGTTTCCCGAGGATTTACGAGGTGTCGGGACCTCGGCACGCAATTTGGGCTTCTCCGACCCCGTCGAAGCCAAGTCGCCCCCATAACGTTCTATTTTTATTGGGGAAAGTGAATATAGAGGGCCTTCGTACCCCTGTCAATCGGGAATCCGTGACGGCGTTCTACCTAGCGCTGCTATCCGTGGCTATCGGTCGCTAACTAAACCGTATTGTTCTTAAAATCCCCGCCAGGCTACTTTGCGGGACTGTCGAGTCTTTTATCGCCTGCGGGTGCTTTGCTGGTTTTGGCGGCCTTTGCTTTTGCTGAGCCAATTTGCTTTTCCAAGCGAGCGATCGCATCTCGCTGTTGGCGCACTGTTCTCTTGAGTTCGCGCACTTGGTCTTGCACTTCTGCGATCTTGCCGATCTCTTTTAATAGCTCATTCGAGGATGGTGGACTTTCTGACACGCGGGAGCGCGATGCAACTTCGGCTGCTAGCTGAAGTGCTCCAAAATAGCCTCCATGTGCAGAGACTTTTCCACGCCGCTCCGCCCCCAATTCCTTTGCTATGCGTTCCATGTGGCCCTACCCGTCAAGACCAAACGGGCTTTTTCTGTGATATTGTGCTCATTCGAGCGCTACTTAAATCCTCGAAAACATAGCAGTCAACCACAATGATGATCGATAGAAGCTCTCATTTTCATCGTCTCTCCTCAACGCTCAGTTCACCACGTTGATCGGCGCGCCGTCCATAAAGGCCCGCACGTTTTCTGCCGTCATTTGCATCAGTCGCTTGCGCGCCTCTAGCGTGGCCCAAGCCATGTGCGGCGTGATGAGCAGATTAGGTGCCTGCAAGAGCGGGTTGCCGCTGGCAATCGGCTCGACGGAAGCCACATCCGTTGCCGACGCTCGGGGCTTGCCAGCGCGCAGGGCTTCCAAAAGGGCCTGTTCATTGACGAGTGCGCCGCGCGACGTGTTGATGAAGAGAGATCCTTCTTTCATGGTCGCCAACAACTCGGCGTTGACAAAGCCGGTGTTGTCGGGCGTCTGCGGGCAGTGCAAGCTGACCACGTCGGCTCCGGCGAAAATCTCCGCCGTGCTCTTGAGGACAAACGGCGCGTACCCCGGCGGGTCCTTTGGCGACGGCGCATAAGCCCAGACTTCCATGCCAAAAGCGTGGGCCAACTCGCCGACGCGCTGGCCGATGCGCCCAAAGCCCACGAGGCCGATGATTTTCCCGGCCAGCTCCGTCAGCGGCGTCTCCCAAAAACACCAATGGCCCGATTCAGCCCAGCCGCCGCGATGGACCGCAGCGTCGTGGCGACCGACGTGGTGGCACAGCTCTAGCAGCAGCGCCATGGTGTATTGGGCGACCGAATCGGTGCCGTACACTGGAATGTTTGATACGGGGATGGCGCGGGCGTGCGCCGCTTCCACATCGACGACGTTGTACCCAGTGGCCGTAACCGACACGAAGCGCAGATTGGGCAACTGGGCAAACGTCTCGGCCGTCAGCGGCACTTTGTTGGTCAAAATTACGTCGGCGTCTGCGGCCCGCTCCAAGATCAGGTCGTCGGGCGTTTTGTCGTACACCGCAAATTCGCCCAAGGCCGAGACTGGATCCCAGGGGTTGTCGCCGGGGTTTAGGGTGTGTCCGTCTAGTACTGTGATTTTCATGGGATTCCTTTTGTTGTCGTAGGGGCGACCGGCCGGTTGCCCCTACAGGTTGGTGTCCTATTTCTGTAGCTGACCCACGTCCCGCACAGCCCCGTGCGCTGCGCTCGTCGTCAGCGCGGCATACGCCTGTAGCGATTGGGGGATGTGGCGCTGGCGGTTGCGGGGGCGGTAGGCGTTTATTTTTTGACGGCGGGAGGACAGTTCGGCGTCTGCGATTAGCACGTCGATTTTGCGGTTGGGAATGTCGATGCGAATGCGGTCGCCGGTTTCCACTAGGGCCAGTGCCCCGCCCTCGGCTGCCTCTGGCGAGACATGGCCAATCGACAGCCCGGAGGTGCCGCCGGAAAAGCGGCCGTCGGTCAGCAGCGCACAGGTCTTGCCCAACCCCATGGACTTGATATACGACGTTGGATAGAGCATCTCCTGCATCCCCGGCCCGCCTTTGGGGCCCTCGTAGCGGATTACTACCACGTCGCCGTCGCGGACCTTGCCGCCTAAGATGCCCTCGCATGCTTCGTCCTGCGACTCGAAAATCCGAGCCGTGCCTTCAAACACCCAGATCGACTCATCGACGCCAGCCGTCTTCACGATGCAGCCATCCTCGGCGATGTTGCCGAAAAGCACGGCCAGCCCGCCGTCCTGCGAATAGGCGTGCGCGACCGAGCGGATGCAGCCCGTTTGCTCGTCCGTGTCCGACTCGTCGTAAAAGTTGTTCTGGGAAAAGGCGGTTTTGGTCCGCACGTTGCCTGGGGCTGCTAACGCACGCTGCACGGCCATCGCGTCCATCGGACCTGATCCGCGAATGTCGTTTGCGGCGATTAGGTCTCCTAACGACGGCCCGGCAACGGTCTGCGGCTCGGGGTGGATTTTGCCGCCGCGCAACAGCTCGCCTAAGATGCTCATAATGCCGCCGGCGCGCGCGACGTCCTCTATGTGAAACTCCTGCGTGGCCGGTGCCACTTTGCAGATACAGGGGACTTGCCGCGAGAGCCGGTCGATGTCGGCCATGGTGAAGTTGACTTCGGCCTCGCGGGCCATGGCCAACAGGTGCAGGACTGTGTTGGTGGAGCCGCCCATGGCAATGTCTAAGGTCATGGCGTTTTCAAAGGCCGCGAAGTTCGCAATGCTGCGCGGCAGTACTGACGCGTCGCCCTCTAAATAAAATGCCTTGGCCATTTCGACGATCCGCTTGCCGGCCGCGGCAAAAAGATCCCAGCGCAGCGCGTGCGTGGCGAGGATGGTGCCGTTGCCCGGCAGGGCTAGGCCGATGGCTTCGTTGAGGCAGTTCATGGAGTTGGCGGTGAACATGCCCGAGCACGAGCCACAAGTCGGGCAGGCCTGTTCCTCCATCTTGGCCACGTCCTCGTCGCTCAAATTGGGGTCAGCCGCGGCGACCATGGAGTCGACCAAATCGAGCTTGGCGCGGCCCGTTGACAGTTCGGTTTTGCCGGCTTCCATTGGCCCGCCCGAGACGAAGATCGCCGGGATGTTGAGCCTGAGCGCAGCCAGCAACATGCCCGGAGTGATTTTGTCGCAATTGGAGATGCAGACGAGGGCGTCGGCCTTGTGGGCCTGCACCATGTACTCGACGCTGTCGGCGATTAGCTCGCGGCTCGGCAGGGAGTAGAGCATGCCGTCGTGGCCCATGGCAATGCCGTCATCTACGGCAATGGAGTTGAACTCGACGCCGTAGCCGCCGTGCTGGTCGATCACTTGCTTGACCTTCTGGCCGATGGGGTGGAGATGCACGTGCCCGGGCACGAACTGGGTAAAGGAGTTGGCAATGGCGACGATGGGCTTTTGGAAGTCCTCGGTCTTCATGCCGGTGGCGCGCCACAGGGCACGCGCGCCGGCCATGCGCCTCCCTTGTGTGGTGGTACTGCTGCGAAATGATTGCATAATAGCTCTTTCAAAAAGCTGCCGTCTAGCAGCGGGTTTCAGGTAGTAAAATCAATTTCTAGCGCATCGCCCATAGGCACGTAGCCGATTTTTGCATAGATGCTGTTGGAGGTTGGGTTGGCTTGATCGGCGAATAGGCTGCAAAATGAGTAGCGTTCGGAGAGCAGTTTTTTGGTTAGCGACGCGACGCACGAAGTGGCGTATCCCTTGTTGCGCTGATCGGGCGGTGTGTACACCGCGGTGACGGATATGCCGTTGCGCATTGGGCGCGTCGTTTTGGCCATAGAGACCGGCCCATTACAATCCCAGATGTACAGTTGTTTGTCGGCAATGAACCGCTCGGCGCTTTTCTCGGCTTTGTCGAGATCGGCTGGTTCCCCTACCGCCTCCTGCGAAAAGGCGTCCACCCAGTGCGCCATAAGCGGATGATCGTCCATGCTGGCCAAGCGCAGCACTCCCGCCGCAAGGGGCACGGCGGCGACCGTGCGCGCCTCAAATACGCGCAGCCGCATGGTCTCCTTAGGCGCTGCGCTAGGCACGGCCTCGGCCCAGCAAGCGGCAAAGGCTTGCGCTTCGGACGCTGGTCCGACGACGCCAGGGATGGACGTATCCGTTGCAAGCAGGTGGCGAACGAGATGGGCGATAGCCCCATTGATATTCGCAACGAACTTGCTGAGGATGATTCTCCTTGGCGGCGTCATTACGGCTGCGCCGATCGCGCTGCCTTGTTCCAATACGCTCAATAGTAATGGCGGCTCGGATCCGTAGCGCAGGGGATCTTTGGCGAGCGCGTACGCGAGGCCGATCGGCAAGTTGTTTTCGCTCTCATGCACTTCGAGGCAAGCACCTGCAAGCGCAATCAGTTCGCTGGCGTCGGCGTGGTGTATTATTTCGACCATTCAGAAAGCCTGACCAATGGAAAAATACAGCTGCTTCCGCTGATACAACCGCCTCCACCACTGTTTCTCGTCAGGTTCGTTGTTGAGGGATCCATCGTTGAAGGCTATGTCGAGTCGGAGGGGAAAGCCCAAAACGTAGCGCAGTCCCACCCCATAGCCATCGACCATGCCCCACCAGGTCGCTTGGCTTGGCTTGCGCCAGACCTGTGCCCGGTCCCAAAAGCCAACGAGGCCGAAGCTGTTCCACTGATAGCGCAATTCTCCGCGCATATTCAGGCCGAGGCGTCCGCCGCCCGGTACGTGTATAGCTTCGTACTCAACGCCGCGCACGGAGCCCTCGCCCCCGTATGCGCTCCAGTATTTCTGCGGCAGCAGCCTTCCCTCGCGCAGTGAGGCCGCCCCTCCCCCTTGCAGGGCTAGGGCCAACACCAGCCGCCGCGAGAGCGGTTGGTAATATGTGAATGCGGCCTCGCCATCGATCACATAGGTCTGATGCCGGCCCAGAGTGAACGAGTAGGCATAGAGTCCGGTCAACCGCAAGAGCGCACCGCGCGTAGGGGCAAAGGGGTCATTGCGCGAGTCGCGCAAAAATTCGGTCTTCAAATTGACCGAGCGCTCGCGTTCGGTCAGAATTCGCAGCCAATCCGCCGTCACTGGGATCTTGCCGTCGCTGTAGTCTATAACCTCGTCTTGGGCAGAGAAATTGCCTTTGCCAGAGAAATCGAAGTCGGAGTCGCCAAACAGATCGTCCGCGCCGGTCGTCTCATCGCTGCTGGTTTCACCCTCGTCTCCGGGCTCAAGAGGCTTGGGCGCGTAGTCGATGCGCTCGCTCGGATCGGGCCGGGTGCGCGAGTCTTCTCCGCTAATAGAGACTTGGGCTTGGTAGATCTCGCGCCAACCCTTGGTGAGCGTTGCTTCAGCTTTCCACAAGTGCTCAACTGCGAGGTAGTTGAAGGTGGCTGTGTTTATATACTGTCGTATGGTCGCTTCCCCCCCCCCGAAGGGAATGAACAAAAAACCGTTGAGCACCGAATCGTTGGCCGTCAAAAGCGCGACTTGCCGCTGGTCGTCCGGGTTGCCCTGCTGCTTGGTCGGCTGCCACTTGTCGGTGACCCCTGCCGACAACACCAAGTCGGCACCCGTGCCCAGCAAGTTGCGCTCGGTAAAGGACGCGGTGACGCCCTGCTCCGGCTTTCCCCAACCCGCATTGAGGCTTAGCCGAGCGCCACGGCCCAGCCAGTTGTTGTGCTGCACGACCCCGCCTACGCGAGGCTCCGTGTTGCTGAAGAAGGCACCGGCACTTAGGGAGATGCGCTTTCTTTCTTTTACGCGAACTACGACCGGCTGCAAGCTGTCACCCGTCTCGGGAGTGAGTAGAAAGACCGAGCGGAACAGGCCGGTCTTCGCCAGTTGCTCGCGGCTTTTGGCTAGCTGCTCGGGATTGTACAAGTCCCCCTGCTCAAAGTGCAGATAGCGCTCGATTAGCTCCTTGCGCGTGTATAGCTGGTCGAGGTTTTCGACCTCGACGGCACCGAAGTACATCTTGCGCCCGGGATTGATGTGAAAGACGACCTCGGTGCTGCGGCTGGCGCGGTCGTCCCCCACCCACTCGTTGCGCACTGCGGCATGAGGGTAGCCGCGCTGATTGAGAAAGACCTGTAGTTGGCGCTCGCCTTCGAGTACCTTGCCGTAGTCGAGAGGCGCGCCAGCGCGCAAGCCGACCTGAGCACGCAGGGTGTCGGCCGCAAAAGGTGCGCCCCCTACGAGCGTTAGGGCGCGCACCGTCCACAGCGCACCGCTGTTGATCTCAATGTGAATATGGACTCGATTTTTGGCGTCCAAGCGCAGGAGCTTGCGGACGATCTCGGCGTCGCGATAGCCCTTGCTGTAATAGAGATTGACCAGTCCGCTGAGGTCGTTTCTGAAGAAGCGGCGTTGGAAACGCTTGCCTTCTTGGGTCAGCATGGCCGAGCGCAAGGTCTCGCCTTTGATGCGCTTTGCGCCTCGGTGAACGAAGCGTATCTGAGCCACCTTGTGATCATCGGCTTCGCGGGCCGATATTTCGCGCAGATCCTCTTGGGCCAAGGCGGTCCCGGCGAGGGCCAGACAGAGCACGCCGACGAGTGCGCTCATCGGAATTCTCGCTTCAGGCCGATGCCTAGCCCATAGTGATCGTACTTGCTTTGCGCTGAGCCGGTGATGATGAGGAAGGACTTCACTTTGTGCTCGATCCGCATTTCGCCCGCAGCCATCTCTTTGAGCGGGGCCTCGTAGCGCACCCATAAGGGCAGGGGCAACCTGCGGCTGAAGTACTCGCCCACGCGCAGCGCCGGATCACCCGGCTCGGCCCCGGCGATCTCACTCGACGGCAGGACCGTGAATTCATCAAGCCCCACCTCCTTCTCGACCTGCTTGCTCAAGAGCTGGCCGGCGACCGTAACGGCCGCGTCGTAGTCGAGGTCAGCCACATCGAGGTCAGCCATATTAAAGACCAGCAGGTTGACGATGCTAAAATCCTCTTGTAGCGGATCCGCGTCCGGGTTTTCCGAGTCCGCTGAAAGATCCGGCGCGATCTTCTGAGCTGGCCCTTTCAGCGTCAGAGTCACGTCGTACTCATAGCCGCTCTTACTGTCTTTGATTCCCTCGATCTTGGCCTGCAAATCGAGTGTGGGATTCAGTTCGAGAGGATCGTACATCACGTCGAGGATGGACTTAGTCGGCGCTAGGCGGTTGAAGACGACGCGCCCCTGTGTGATGTTGAACTCCTGATTGAGTACGAAGACCTGTCCTTCGTCTATTGTGATGTCGCCTTGGAAGAGTGGCTTGTAGAAGGTGCCGCCGACCTCGACCGCGCCCGATGCTTCGACCTCGGCTAGCTCGCTGTCGAGGGCGAGGCCGCGGAGATCAACCTCCACGCCGAGGGCCATGTTTTCCAAAAAATCGTCGCGCAGCGCCGGCGGTGGCGGCGGCACGGGCAGCGTGAGGACCACGAGGCTTGCCTCGGACTTCGGCTGGTCGATGCGGACGCGCCCCGCCAACTTGGACGCGCTGAGCGAGCCGGCGAAAGATAGATCTAAGTCGATATCGTTTGCCCTAAACGACTGCCCGACGGCCTCGTAGTAGGAGGTCATCCGCTCGGCTTGGAGCCGCAAGTCAAAGCTAGGGTCGTCGAGCCGCGCTAGGTCGAGCTGCCCGGTGAGCGACGCGCTGCGGAACCCCCGCTTAGGTTCTTTCTCGACAGAGAAACCCACCAACTCGACCTGACGGTCATTGAATTGCAACTGCCCGTCGGGCAGCGCGTAGATAGGATCTAAGTCAAGGAGGGCAAATTCAAGGCCCTCGACCCCTATTTGACCTTGCAATGAGAGCGTTGAGTCCAACCCCTCGGCCCGAAGAGCCGCGCTGATCCGGCCGTCGAGATGGTCCAGCTCGGCTATTAGGTCGCCGATGAAGAGGAGGCCGATGCCGTCGGAATGCGCCTCTAGCCAGCTCTCGTCTAATGAGAGTTCACCAGCCTGTAAATCCCAAGGTATGCGACCGGTCACGGTGAGGCTGTCGTCGAGCAAGGTCGTCCAGTTCAAATGCCAATCGCCGCCCTCTCGGTCGCCATCGAGCTGGCCGCGCAGCTTGCCTAAGTCCGCGGATTCCACGGCTAGATCGGCGGCAACTTGAGGAGCAGAAGCCGTGCCGCTGATCTCGGCGTCGAGCTGGACCAGCCCCTTGGGGCCGCCGAAGAAAGCCAAGTCCGCGTCTTCGAGAGCTAGCTCAATCTTCGAAGGCTTGGTGTCCACTAGTTGGCCCGCCAACCGCAGAGTGCCCGCCGGCTGTAGGGCGAGGCGGTCGCGGTCGTAGCGCCGCAAGCCAATCGCCACGGAGTCTAGCACCACGCGGCCCTCGCCGAACGCGAAATGCCCTCCAGACAGGAGGTCCAGCCGCAGCGAGTCGGCTGAAGCTTGGCTCTCGATGGCCAAGCCCTGCACGTCGATATGTCCGGACAAGTCCCGCCAGCTCGGCATGGAGTCTCCTAAGGCCGCTTCTAAGTGCCCGTCGAGGTCGAGCCGTCCGTACAGGGGGCGGCCCAAAGCATAGCTGAGCACTGGGCCCAAGTCAGCCGCTATAGCCTCGATTGCGAGCTGCGCGGGGGCTACTCCCGGCCCGAAGAGCGGCGCGGCTGGGCAGGTGAGCGCGAGGCGTATGCCGGCATCGGCGGTAAACTCGGTCGTGAGCGTATCCGCCAATGAGAGACGCAGCCGAGCATTGCCGAGGGCGAGGGTGTCGAGGTGCATCTCCGCCAGCGTCACCGCGCCCTGTGCCTCTGGCTTTGCTAGGGGGCCGCTGACCCGCAGATGCCCGCCGCCCGTCGCGCTGAGGTCGGACGCGAGGGTGGACAACTCAAGGGCGGATAACTCCACTGCAACGGAGAGCGAATCCCGCCCGACCCAGCCCGAGAGGTCCACTAGGCCGATTGACGTTTGCAGGTGTAGCACCGTGAGGTCCAAGCGCCTGTCGCCATAGTCGGCCTGGAGGGAACCGTAGTTTTGCAGTGCCCATTCCCCTTGCCGCAGCAAGAGCGAGTCGAGGGAGAGGTTAGCTTGAACCGCGTCTAGGTCCTCCAGCGGTCCCTCCCAGCGCAGAGTGCCGTCCAATGTGGCCACTGCGCCATCTGCCCCCCGCAACAAGGTATCGGCAAAATCTGCTTGGGCCGTTAAGTGCCCATCCGCGTCTAGCTCCGCTAGCACGCTCACGCCCGCTCCTCCACCGGCTACCCGCGCCGCACCTTGGTCCCAGCCCACGTCCAGCGCGAGCTCGCCGGTCTGCCACCCCGCGTACTCTAACGGTGTGGTCGCAATGTGTCCGGTCAACTGTAGCTCGTCGAGCGCCAGCCCGCCCTCCCCGTGCAAATCCGCGTCGAGCCGCCCGTTTAACCCGGGCATGACCCGCTCCACTGCCAGTCCGTTTACGGCTGCCACTAGCGTATCGACCTCGCGGTTCCTTAGGTCAATGTCTGCCCGCGCTACTATAAGATCGCGCTCTAAGCGCAGATCGGCCGCGAGATAGCGGTTGGCGGACAAGTGTAGATCGGCCGCGAGCGGTCCGAATTCCTCGCCCAATTCGCCGGGGAGCTGGTCGGACGTTAGCTGCAATGCTAGGGTATCGGGCTTGGCCTGCCCGGCGATGGCTATGGGCACCGCGCCGCGCAAAAAGAACGCCGCCTGCAATGCCCCCTTTAGCGCGAGGTCGTAGTCTCCCTCTAAGTCGGAAGAGCCGATGGCCGCTAGATCTAGCACGGGCGATTGCAGGTCGAGACGAGTTTCCCCATCGGGCCGATGCCAACCCGTTATCTCGGCGTCGAATTGTTGATCGGAAATTAGGTCTATATCGCGCAGGAAGGCGGCAAAGTCCGCTGCATAGCGCCGGTGCTGCAAATGCACTCCAGCCGCTAGATCGAATTCCCCCCTTCCCCCAAAGGGAGCCGCTAGCGCAAGGTCAAATCCCTCGCCCCGCAGTTGGGTCTGCAAGCTGTCGCGAGTAAAAAAATAAGTCGCCTCGCCCGTGAGAGTGCCGTCGAACAAAGAGACGAGCAGCGAATCCACTACTAGGCGCGTGCCGTTGGCGCGCATGTCCCCGCGCAGATCCACTGCGGAGATCGTCGGTGTGCTTCCCCTGCCTGTGAGCGTCCCGCGCAGTTGCAGGGGCGTCAATGCCCCGTCTATCTCCGCTGCTAGGGAACCCCGCGCGGAATCGGTCTCTACCGTCGCCGTGGCATCTACCTGCAAAGGCCGCGGCAACTGCAACCCCAAGGCAAACGAGGCGTGCAGATCGGACCTTAGACTGTCGCTAGCGCCCACGGCTCGGACCTCTCCGCGGTCAATGCGATGCGAACTGAGCGCGAGATCCAGCGTTAGCGAGCGCAGCGGTACGCCCTGCAAATCGGACAAGGCTAGCTCTAAGTGTCCCGAGGTGTCTGCTACTGCGCGATACGCGCCGTGCCAGTCCCGCGCCACGATCCGCGTTTCGCCCAACTGCCAATCGAGCGCACCAGCTTTCGCGTTGAGGTTGGGGAGGAAGGCGAGGGGTAGCTCGATGTCCGTGGCGGCGCTAGTTGAATCGGCCTCGGTGCCTAACTCGATCCGCACCTTGGGTGCCTGTATATCGACTTCCCAAGACCACGGCCACGCGGCGATGTACTCGGCATTGACGGTCACCCCTAGCGCGGGGTTTTTGCAGTACACGTCGGAAAAGGAAAACGAGTAGAGCAAGCCCCCCCGGCGACTGCCGATGGAGACCTGCCATCCCCCAACCCCGCGCTCTAGCAGGTACGCGAGTGCGGCAGGCCCTATAGGCGTGACCGCGACGAGGACGAGGACGGCACCCAGAATGGTCGCCGCCCCGAATAGCTTCCTCTTCATTCGGACTTGAGGCGGGTCAGAGCCTTAGATACGTGGAAGAGCGAGTCGGGCAATGGCGCGTACGCCATGGCCTTGATCTTGCGGTCTAAGCGGAACACTTGGCTGGGCTTCTCTTTTCCGGGGAGCTTGACTGCGGCCGTCAAGGTCGAGCGCAGGGCGAAGCCTTTGAGTTCCTTGGCATTCTCTAGCTCGTCGCTCAGCGCTTCGTGGTCTTCTAGCCCTGCTAGTCCTCCGCCGATTAGCGACGGATAGGACGTGCTAGCGTTCTGCAATTCCATAAATGCTGTGATCTCCCGAAAGCCGGGGAAATCCTTGGCAATGCAGGCATCGTACGTGTAGCGGTTTTCGCGGCGGAGCTCTTGGGTTTTGGGATCGAGATAGCGGGCGCGCATCTGCGCGACAACTCGCCGACAGGGAATGCCAGCGATGCGCTCGGTGTCTCCCGGCACCTTGACCGCAAGGGCCCTCTGCGGCCCGCTAGGAGCGGCTGACGGCTTGGCCGCGGCCTTGCGCGCCGGTGGGGCCTTCTGCTGGACGAAGGTTTGGGCCGTCAGGTCGATTTCGTACACCTGCGCTTGGTCCAGCCGTAAAATGGTGCTGGTATTGAGGGACTGGCCCTGCCGTCGGAGGGCCTTGGCCATTTTCGCGTCGGTCTCAATCTGCTGTTCGACCCGCTGGCTCTTGCCCTTGATGTAGATTTTGTTGGTCGTCTTGCGCGCTCCAGTTTTGTCCTTGCCAAAGCCTCGATTGACGACCTCTTCCTCGAAATACACATCGGCACCAGCACTCGCCGCGCCGACGAGCAATGCACATACCAGCAAAATCATGCGCGCACTCTCCTGTGGTAGAATGGAAGATGTGTGCCATATATAACACCATAGGGGCGGGAAAAGAGTCCCCTTTTATTAAACAACTAATAAATATAGCGAAAGGCAGTTGCTAGCCCATAAGCAAAAGGCCCCTGCCCGCAAGGGCGAGGGGCCTCAAATCTCTTGCTGCGCCTGCTGTTATTCGTCTGAGCCGCGCATGAGCAAAAACCCCACTAGGGTTAACACGGAGGTCGCGGCGGCGGCCACATAGGTCATGGCGGCGGCATTGAGCACCCGCCGGGCCGAGCGCACCTCGTCGTTGGCTAGGTAGCCCTGCGAGAGGATGGCCATGGCCCGCGAGCTGGCGTTGAACTCCACCGGCAGGGTGACGAGTTGGAACAGCACTGCGCCGGCGAAGAACATGATGCCGATATTCATCAGGCCGGTGGATGCGAAGAACATCCCCGCTATAATCAGGGGAAGGCCCAGAGACGAGCCCAAGTTGGCGATGGGCAGGATCGAGTGCCGCAGGTTGAGCGGCGCGTAGCCGTGGGCGTGTTGGATCGCGTGGCCGACCTCGTGCGCTGCCACGGCCAAGCCGGCTAGATGGTGCCCGTGGAAGTTATCCGAAGAGAGGCGCACGGCTTTGGCGCGGGGATCGTAGTGATCGGAAAGCATCCCGCCCGTCTCCTCGACCGACACGTCGTAAATGCGTTGCTGATGCAGGATGCGCCGCGCGGTCTCAGCGCCCGAAAGCTGTGCGGCCGAAGCCACTTGGCTGTATTTGTTGAAGGCGCTGCGGACCCGCATCTGGGCCCAAGCGACCAAGATAATCGGCAGAATTAAAAACGGGTTAAAAAGGAACGAAAACATCTTCTCATCTCCTCAATATGCGAAGGGCTTCTATATGAGACGCGAAAGGGATGCCTCAAGTTTCTAGCAGAATAACGAAAGCACCCGAAAATCGCAAGATCAGGGAATTAGATCTTCTCTTCAGCTTCGGCGTGAAGGAAGAGGGCCGGAGGCACAGCGACGCCAGCCGAGACGATCATTTTTAGGGCCTCTTCAACGCGGAGTTCGGTGGGGCGCAATTGTTCGGGCGGCACGATGAGCATAAAGCCGGTGGTGGGATTGGGGGCCGTGGGCACGAAAATGCTGTGCGCCGGCACTGCTTCGTCCTCGCGGGGAACGTTGCCAGCCAAAAAGCCCAAAGTCCACATCCCGATGCGCGGGTATTCGACGAGCACGACTTTCTCGAAGCCGGCCTTGCCCGGAGAGGTCAGCGACTCCACGAGCTGCTGGATGGGCGCGTAGATCGTGCGCACCAACGGCAGGCCCTCTAGCATTTCGCGTGCGAATTGCCACAGACTGCGGCCAACCACATTGGTGGCGAGCGCACCGACGACCCACAGAATGATAAAGGTCAGCACAAAGCCCAAGCCGGGGATGTGGAAGTCTGGATCGTCAAACAGCTTGGCCATTTGGTTTATCAACGGCGTGGAGAAGCCGTCGGCCCAGTCGAACAGGAACTTGAGCACCCAGCCCGTAAGCCACAGGGGCACGATGATCGTCAGGCCGGCCATTATCGTGCGCCGAAGCCGCTGTAGCCGAGTGGGGCTTTTGCGGGGGGGCATATCACTCATAGCGTAAATTATCTTTCGTTGGCATTTTTTGAATATCCAATTGGTCAAAAATACTGTCAATACAGAGAATGCGCCCGCGCGCAAGGCTTACGTTTTTTGCGCGGTGGCCTATTTTATGCTTTATGACGGCCATTTTACTCAGCGGCGGCATGGACTCGACCACCTTGCTCTGGTGGCTAAAAGCGCGGCAACAAGGCCCCATCCACGCCATTAGCATTGACTACGGCCAGCGCCACCGCATCGAATTGGAATGCGCCGCCCGCCTCGCTCATCGCGCCGAGGTTGCGGCCCACAAGACGCTGGCGTTGGACTTGGCGGCCCTAGGGGGCAATCCGCTGACCGATCCCACGGTGGACGTGCCCACTGCTGAATCCAAACGCCAACGCGACACCGTGGTTCCCTTCCGCAACATGCTCTTTGCGACGCTGGCGGCGGCGTATTGTGCAACAAAGGGCATTGTCGATCTATATATGGCACCGGTCAAAGACGACTACGCGGCCTACCGAGACTGCCGTCGCCCCTTTTACGAGAGCCTCGAACAGAGCCTGCGCTTAGGGGCTGCCCACGACGCGCCGTGGGCGATCCACGTCCCCTTTGTCAAGCTGTGGAAGCGAGACATCGTGGCCATCGGGCTCAAACTCGGCGTTCCCTACGAAGAGACCCACACCTGCTACGAGGGCTTGCGGCCGGCCTGCGGCGTATGCGACGCCTGCTGTGAGCGGCTCGCGGCCTTTGCGGCGAACCGAGCCTGCGACCCGCTGGCGTATGCCGCAGCTTCGACGGCTCGGCTGAGCTCGCCGAACGCCAAAGCTCAGCCAACGGGTGAGAAGACGCTGTGACCGCCCAGATGCCAGCCGAAAAGCGCACCGATCACCTGCCGGTGTGGAACGACTCGGGGCGCGTCCTACAGATCAACGAGATATTCTACTCGATCGAGGGCGAGGGCCTGCGCGTCGGCGAGCCTACCACCTTTGTGCGCTTGGCGCGCTGCAATTTGCGTTGCCCGTTCTGCGACACCGAGTTCGACCACTTCACGCCGATGGACGTCGAGGACATTGCCGCGGAGGTGGCGCGCCACCCAGCCGAATGGGTGTGCTTGACTGGCGGCGAGCCTTTGGGCCAAAATCTCGCGGCACTGGCTGGTCGGCTTAAGGAAGCGGGCTACAAGCTCCACATTGAGACCAACGGCACGATCGCGCCCGATCCGGTGCTATTCGAGCGGATTGACCATTGGACCGTGTCGCCGAAGTGCTACCCGGTCGTCGCTGGTTTTGTGCACATTACCGAGCTCAAATACGTCGTCGGCCGAGCGTTTCGCGAGGAGCGCGTCGAGGAGCACCTTGCCGACTTCGTCTATTTGCAGCCCGAATCTTCTGAGCCGCGCTACGTGCAGAAGGCCCTTGAGATACTCAAGCGCCATCCGCGCTGGCGCCTTTCCACTCGCATCCACAAGACGCTTGGCTTGCCTTGAGCACGATCCGCAGATGGACGCAGATGAACGCAGAACATATTCACGATTGCCAAAAAGGAGATATCATGCCCGACGTAGCTGAAATTTACAAGTTCGACGAGCTTACCTGGCCCGAAGTCAACCAAGCTGTAGCCATGGGCAAAATTCCCATCATACCCACTGGCTCGGTTGAACAACACGGCCACCACCTGCCGCTCAAGGTGGATCACCTGTGTGCCAATGCGGTGGCGACGGAAGCCGCGCGCCTAAAGCCCGAGCTCGCCCTGGTCCTGCCGCCGGTGAGCTACGGCTATGTTCACCACGTGATGGACTTCCCGGGTTCGCTCAACATTCACTACGAGCACTTCATCCAGTACGTGCTCGACATCACCAAGAGCTTGGCCTATCACGGCTTCAAGAAGATGATCCTCGTCAACGGCCACGGGTCCAACCACAACCTCGTGGACATGGTCGCGCGGCGCACCATAGTCGAGACCGACGCGAGCTGCACGTTTTGCTCGTGGTGGCATTTGCTGCGGGTCCATCCCGATTTCGACAAAGAGTGGCGCGAGAGCGTGTTCCCGGGCGGCTGCTCGCACGCGTGTGAGTTGGAGACTTCGATGCTGCTGTATCTCGCACCGGAGAGCGTGCACAAGGACAAAATCAAGAACGAGATCGCCAAGACAAACAAGCTCGGCTCGAAGTTCTTGTACACCGATTTGTTTTCACACGGGCCGATGGGCTTGATCGAGTGGACGAGTCAGTACTCGGATACCGGGGTGATGGGCGAGGCGGAGAAGGCCACGGCCGAGAAGGGCAAAATCGTCTTTGAGGAGGCGAGCCGGAACCTGGCCGAATTTGTCGAGGAATACCACGCGATGAAGATCGAGCCGCGCACGCGTCATCAGGACCAAGAGCCGACGTTTCCGCTGTCGTTTCCGACGGATTAGGGGGCGAATTGGGTCGCCGACACAAAAATCGCGGTAGCGGTTGGTATCTAAGGTCCGATACCCAAGCGTTTTCGCCTTACGGACGATGGCAGGTCTCGACGCTCCCGAGTAGGTGCTCTCAAAGCCGAAGTTCTCTCTACGATCTAAGTGGGTCTGAATTCGCTCGTCAATCAGTGCCCGGGCAGCACGCTGCAACTCTGGGTCGTTGTAGCTTCCGAGCCCTTGAGCGATGCTGTCCGCATCATAGAAGTATCGTGGCAACGTTTGGGCATATAGGCGACACCAAGTCGATTTTCCGGCCCCATTCGCCCCGATTACAAGGGTCAGTTCGGCCATCGGCCCCTTTTGCATCCGTCGGTTGGAACGGCTTTTTTTCGATTCGGCCGTCGGGCCATTCGGTCACTAGAAATTGATCGTCGTCGCTGAGATAGACGAACGCCTTGCCCTGTTCGAGTACCATGCGTCGGGTCGCTCCCGGGTCGGCCAAAGTCCGCTTTATCGCGGCGATTAACGGGTGTTCGCGGTTGTTCATCGTTGAGATTAGTTTCCCTCTCCAGACAGCTCAAGTGCGTACTGTTTAATTTCCATGGATATCCACATACCGGCATCAATGAGTTGCTCAAGCAAGGGGGCGATCTTTGGAATTAAGTTCTGTTCTTTAGCACGCATCAAGATACCAATGGTGCCTATAACGTGTAGCCCTAGTGTTTCAGCGGCATAGCGTGCATCCAGATCATCTAGGATAATTTGGTCGGCCGATGTTTCTCTTGCCAATAGAATTGATGCACACTCACCAGCGCCCAAGGATTTTAACTCGAGTGGAGTGGAATGGCTGTCAGGTTTTGCAATGGCGATCCAAGAATAGTCCGTTATGTTTGGAACTGAATACCCTGTTGATTTTCCCCGATTCAATTCTTGTTCAACAGCATAAGCGACTAGAACTTCATCAAAGAGTGTCTGGAGAATATCCAATTGGCCAATGCGAAAAAGATACTGTAGTGCAGACGTATCAACCACGCATCTTTCTGGCACTCTCGAAGTCCTTTTTCAACTCTTCACGGGTTAAATTCGCAACAGGAACTTTGTACGACTTCAAGATATCAAAAAAAGCCACTCTGCCTAGGCCGGCGAGCTCTGCGGCTCGTCCCGAGGATAAGCGACCAATTTCATACAGCTTTGCTGCCAAAAGTATCCGTGCTTCCTGTGCAAACTCATCAGGGGTTTCTTTTAGCGCATTTAGAATGTTGGCAGGGCATTCAATTTGTATATTTACAGACGACATTTTGGGCCTCCAACGGGCGGCAAGGCAGGTTACGTCAGAAAACATAGGGGAGGGGCAAAGGCGTTGTCAACAGAGCAGCGAAGCGGGGACCGAGCACCTCAAGGTAGCGGTCGCAGCCGCCCCGTTTCCTCCTCGTAGCTCGCGCCGCACTCCGCACAGACCAGATCATTGCCCAGCGTGATGCCGCAGCGGCAGGCCCAGCCCGTCTGCCGCCCCGGCACGCCGGTTATTAGCGCATAGGCTGGCACGTCGCGGGTTACGACTGCTCCGGCACCAATGAGAGCGTACTCGCCGATTTCGACGCCGCAGACGATGGTCGAGTTGGCCCCTAGTGAAGCTCCCTTGCGCACTAGCGTCTCTTGGAACTCGTGCCGGCGGTCGACAAAGGAGCGAGGGTTGACGACGTTGGTGAATACCATCGACGGGCCGCAGAAGACTTCTTTTTCGAGCGTGACTCCCTTGTAGATCGAGACGTTGTTCTGTATTTTGCAGCCGTCGCCGATCACCACGCCGCGATCAATATAGACGTTCTGGCCGAGATTGCAGTTTTGGCCGATCTGTGCGTCGGGCATCAGGTGGCAGAAATGCCAGATATGGGTTCCCGCGCCAATGGTGACCGGCTCATCGACGCAGGTGCTGGGATGGATGAAGTATTCTTTTGCCATGCTGACCGAATATAAATTGTCCTTATTTATTTACCAATGCACCGGCCGAACGGTCGGCGCAGAAACCCTTTGCATACGGAGGAAATTGTGAAACTAGCCACGTACTCTGCCGCTGGCGAACAGCGCGTGGGCGCAGTAGTAGGCGACGACAATATCGTCGTGGATCTCGCCGCTGCTGACCGCGTCTTGGCCCGCCAAGAAAGGCGCAAAACTCATCCCTTCTTTACCGATATGCTGACGCTGCTCGGCGCTGGTGCCAAGGGCCTGCGCGCCGCCAAACAGGCCGCGGCGTACGCCGAAGATAAAGAACCCAACGGCAAGACCGTCCACGCCCTCAGCAAGGTCCGCCTCCGCGCTCCCGTGCCCAACCCGCGCAAGGTCTTCTGCTTGGCCGGCAATTATCAAGACCACATCGAAGAGGGCGGCGGCAAAATGGATGCCCAAGACAAGGAAACCCCGCGCGTCTTTATGAAGCCGCCGACAACCACCGTCATTGGCCCCGGGGACCGCATCCTCATTCCCCCGATCGCCAACAGCATCGACTGGGAAGGCGAGTTGGCCGTAGTTATCGGCCGCAAGACCAAGGGCGTCAAGGCCAAGGATGCGCTCAGATACGTGGCTGGGTACACCGTTATGAACGACGTATCCGAGCGCGAGTTGGTCATCAAGAAGCGCACCGACAGCCGCCCGCGCGACGAGTGGTTCGACTGGCTCAACGGCAAATGGCTCGACACCTTTGCCCCGCAGGGGCCTTGGATTGTCACCTCAGACGAGATCAAGGACCCCCAGGTCCTCGACATCAGCACGTACATCAACGGCGAGCGCAAGCAGCACAACAACACCGGCCAGATGCTCTATCCGGTCAATAGGATCATCGAGTACATCTCGGCGATTATCACCCTAGAACCGGGCGACCTGATCAGCACCGGCACCATATCGGGCGTTGGCGCGACTACCGGCACCTTTATGCAGCCCGGCGACAAGGTCGAAATCGAAATCTCCGGGATCGGCGTACTCAAAAACTCGGTCGCCAAGAGCAAGAAATAACCTCTTGGACTCAGCGTCTGCGACCACGGGCCAGGAAGGCGGGCTGCTCAGCCGCGCCTTCCTGGCCCTTTGTTTGATTTACTTTTTCGAGAGCTTCCTCGTCGCCCCCTTCCAAGCGCTCTTTCCCGTCTATATCGAAGCCGACTTGGCGCGGCCGCCGTGGTTTACTGGATACCTGCGCGGGCTAATGCTGCTCTTGGGGGGGATATTTGCCGTGGTCGCCGGCCGGCTCTGCGACCGCTTTGGCCGCAAGACGACCCTGATGATTGGCCTCGTCGGGAGCGCGTTCACCGGCTTGGTCTTTCGCACCGCAGATCCTTGGGGGCTGTCGTGCCTGCTGTTGGTGATGGGCGCGGCCAGCGGCCCTTGGTCCACGGCCGGGCAGAGCATCCTCATCACCGCGGTCACTCCCGCTCGACTCGGTTTGGGCGGTGCCCTGTATTTTCTCAGCAATACGCTCGGCAACGCGCTTGGCAGCTTCTGTACCGGGTTGGTCAAAACCGCCTATTCCTTTGCCCAGATCGGCGCTGTTATGAGCATCGGCATGGTCGCGGTGGTCGCCCTAGCGCTGGCGCTGTTGCCCAGCGACGCGCCTGCCCCCGCCACGGCACAGACGGCGCGTCTCAATACGTGGACGGCCTACCGACCGCTTTTGGGCCGCCGCAATGTGCACCTTTTGCTCAGCCTGCGCCTGACCATCACCACCTTCTGGGGCATGGCGACGCTGGCGCTGCCTCTGTTGATCTATCGAGTTGGCGAAAGCGAGGCCTTGCCCGCGTTCTTTGCCTCCCTCTCGCTGGTGGCGGCGGCCTGTTGCCAGCTCAGCGTCGGCTATCTCAACGACCGCCTCGGTCGCACGGCACCGCTCGTCGGCTCGGCATCCGGCGTCTTCCTCAGCGCCTTGGGACTGGCCCTGTGGCACGATTCCCTCGTCGGTCTCTTTGCCTGTGGCACGGCCCTCACCGCTACGGCGTGGGCCGTCTCGACGCTGATTCCCCGGCTCATCAACGATGTCGCCGCCCCCGAAGAAAAAAACCGCCTCGTCGGCTTGGGCCACTTCGCTTGGAGCGGCTCGATGGTGGTCGGCAGCCTGCTCGGCGGCTACTTGATCGAGATCAATGCCGCCCTGCCCTTCTATCTCGGCACAGCCCTCACAGCGCTCGGTGCGCTCGGTGCCTTTGGCCTCTGCCGCCGTCTGGACGGCACAGGGGTTACGGGTTAGACTAGGCGAATGCAAAAACTCCGCTTGTTCGTCATCTCGGTCTCGCATTTTTGCGTCGATAGCTACGCCACGATGTTGGCCCCGCTCTTGCCCCTGATCAAGGTGAACTTGGGGCTGAGCTTGGCGCAAGTTGGGTTTTTGGGTTCCATCGTCTCTATATGCAATATCAGCCAGCCGCTCATGGGCTTGTGGGCCGACCGCATGGCCTGGCGCTGGTTGATCGTCGGTGGCTTGGCCTTGGCGACCGTTTTCTCCCCGCTCATGGGGTTGGCTCACAATTATCTGACTCTCGTTGCCATTCTGACGCTGGGTGGGCTCGGGGTCGCCGCCTTCCACCCCCAAGTCTTTTCGCTGGCCGGCGAACTCAGCGGGCCGCGCCGCTCCTTTGGCTTGGCGCTCTTTATCTTTGGCGGGACGCTGGGGCTGGGCCTAACGCCGCTGTGGGCACCTGCCTACACCAATTCCTTCGGGCTGGATTCCCTGCCCTATCTCTCCATTCCCGGCCTGTTGTTTCTCCTGCTCATGTATCGCACGGTGCCGCTGGGCAACCCCAACTTTTCCCACGGCAGAAGCACGGCCCAGTGGCGCAGTCTCGGCGATCAAGCGGGGCCTCTCGTGCTGATCACCGCGATCGTCGTTCTGCGCTCGGTCTCGGGACTGGGCTTTGGCACGTTTTTGACGCTCATGGCCCAGGAGCGCGGCCTCGGTCTCGTCGCGGGCGGCATCCCCTTGGGAATCTACAATATCGCTGGCGTGGTCGGTGCGCTCATCGTTGGCTATCTGGCCGACCGCATTGATCCTAAACCGCTGGTCTGGGGATCGCTGCTGTGCGCGGTGCCGCCGCTTTACGCCTTTATCTATGTCGAGGGCACGCTAGCCAGCTATACCCTGCTCTTTTTGGGCGGCGGCCTGTTGCTGTCTTCCAATTCGATTATGGTCGCCATGGCCCAAGAGTTTGCGCCGGAAAATACGGGCTTGGTCTCCAGCCTGCCGCTGGGCTTTAGCTGGGGCTTGGCCAGTCTCGCGCTGCCGCTGATCGGCCATTTCGGCGACCAGATCGGCGTGGCTGAGACCTTGAAATACCTAGCCCTGCTGCCGATATTGCCCGCTGGGCTGGCCTTCTTCCTACCCAACAAGGACACCGCGCCATGAGCTTGCTCATTTTAGACCTCGAGCAGAAGCAGTTCTTCGACGACAACGGCTATCTCTTGCTCAAAGGCTTCTATGGCCCGGCGGAGATGGAACAGATGCGCGGCGAGTTGCATCGCTTGGTGACCGAGATCGAAAACCGGCCCAAGAACGTCAAGTACTCCTTCATGGACGCGCCAGAAGGCTACGCGCCCGACGCCTTCAACCCGCGCAACGTCGTCGGCATGATGGATCAGACGTTGGCTGGCGACTACTGGTTCGACCAGTTCACCGAGCCGCGCATTGTCTCGGTCATGGTCGATCTGTTAGGTCCTGACCTCGATTTCCACAACGGCAAGATCCGCAACAAACCCCCCGGCTTTGTCTGCACCCAGAGCTGGCACCAAGACTGGCCGTACGAGCGCCACACCGAGCCGGACTTGGCCGCGGCCATTACGTACCTCGATCCGAGTGGATTTGAGGCGGGGGCCACCGAGGTTCTGCCGGGTAGCCATCTCAAGGGCGAATTCCCCACTTTAGAAAAGAGCCACACTATCCCCGACGAGTACGTTCCCACCAGTGAGCAGGTCGTCTTGGAAGCCGAGCCGGGCGACGTGGCCATCATCCACGTCCTCGTCGTTCACCGCGCCGGTCACAACTACACGCCGCGCACTCGCCACGCCATCATCAATGAGTACAAAACTGCGGCTACCATTGACCAATGGGGCAACTCCTGCGCCTTTGCTGGCTTACCTCTGGCTCGCAATGGCCAGCTCTTGATGCCGCGCGTTTATCGGGGATGATGCGACTCCAACGTGCGCCCTACCTTGATATTGTTATAAAAACTCCTACTACTTAAATATGGATTGCTTATCGTGTCCGCTGACCCTGGAGGCCCCATGAGCAAAGCATTCTACGTCACCACGCCGATCTACTACGCCAACGCCGAGCCCCACATGGGCCACGCCTACACCACGGTGGTAGCCGATTTTCTGGCGCGCTTCCACCGCCTCGATGGCTTTGACACCTACTTCCTTTCTGGCACGGACGAGCACGGCGAGAAAATTTTCCAAGCCGCGAATCAAGCGGGCATGGATCCGCAGCAATTTTGCGACCACATCAGCCAGCGCTTCCGCGACGCTTGGCAGGTGCTCGACATCTCCCACGACGACTTTATCCGCACCACTGAGGAGCGGCACAAGGCGGTCGTGCTCCAGATACTAGAGGCGCTTCACGCTGCCGGGGACATCTACTACGACGAGTACGAGGGGCTGTACTGCGTGGGCTGCGAGCGCTTTCTCACCGATAAGGAGCTGGTCAACGGCCAATGCCCCGATCACCTGCGCGCACCAGAAAGCCGCCGCGAGGGCAACTATTTCTTTCGCATGGAAAAGTACCGCGAATGGCTGCGCTCCTACATCCGCGATCACCCGGATTTTATTCGTCCCACCGGGTACAAAAACGAGGTGCTGGCCCTGCTCGGCGAGCCGATCGGCGACTTGTCGATTTCGCGGCCCAAAGGCCGGGTGCCGTGGGGCATTGAACTGCCGTGGGATGCCGAGCACGTGGCGTACGTGTGGGTCGATGCCCTGATCAACTACACTTCCGCGCTCGGCTTTCCCGACGACGCGCGCTACCGCGCGTATTGGCCGGTGGCCCAGCACCTAATCGGCAAGGACATTCTCAAGCCCCACGCGGTGTTTTGGCCGACCGTACTCAAAGCGGCTGGGGTGCCGCTGTACCGACACCTCAATGTCGGCGGTTTCTTGAAGGGACACGACGACGAGCAGAAGATGAGCAAGAGCTTGGGCAACGTCATTGATCCCTTTGAAATGGCGGAAAAATACGGCACCGACGCCGTGCGCTACTACTTGTTGAAGGATACGGTGTACGGCCAAGACTCTTCCATTGGGGAACAATTTTTGGTCGAGCGCTACAACGCGGATTTGGCCAATGACTTGGGCAACTTGCTCTCCCGCGTCCGCGCCTTGCTCACGCGGCATACCGAGGGCGTCTTGCCCGCCCCGTCGCAGCAGGAAGCCGACGAGGAGGTGATTGCGGCGGGCACGGCGTTGGTGGGGCAGGTGCGGTCCTTGGTGGGCCGGTTGCGGATTTTCGAGGCGCTGGAGACGGTGATGCAGTTCGTGCGGCAGCTCAATCGCTATTTCAACGACGAGGCTCCGTGGAAGCTGGCCAAAGCCGCCGATGGACGCGAGCGATTGGGAACGGTGCTCTACAATATCGCGGAGGGACTGCGCATCGTCTCAGTACTCTTGGAGCCGGCCATGCCGAGCAAGGCGCGGCAGGTGCGGACAGATCTGGGGTTAGAAAACTACACCTTCGCTGACCTAACGACTTGGGGCCAAGCCGCGCCCGGAACGAAAATACCGGCGGAAGCGGATATCCTGTTCCCCAAGTCGGAGACGGGAAAGCCCAAACGACAGGCTCCACCAAAGAAAGAGGCTCCACAAGTGGAACAGATTTCGATCGAAGATTTTTCCAAGGTGCAATTGCGCGTAGCCGAGGTCAAAGCCGCCGAAAAGGTGGAAGGTGCCGACAGACTCCTCAAACTGACGCTCGATGTAGGCGACGAGACGCGCACTGTAGTCAGCGGCATCGCCCCGTGGTATCAGCCCGAGGAGTTGCCGGGCCGGAAGGTAATTTTGGTCGCCAACCTCAAACCAGCCAAGCTGCGGGGCATTGTCTCGGAAGGGATGATCTTGGCAGCCGACGACGGCGGGGGGAACCTCGTGTTAGTCGGGCCGGATCAGGACATCGCGACGGGAGCCGAGGTGCATTAGTATGGGATGCTTCGCTTCGCTCAGCATGACAAGTGCTAGGTTGCTGCTTGACTATGTCATGCTGAGCGGAGCGAAGCGGAGTCGAAGCATCTATTACCTCGATGCCCATGCGTAACATCAGTTAATCACCGGCGACCTCTTCAACCAAATAGAAAAGAGAGGAAGATGGACAAAATTCGCGTGGGATTTATCGGCTGTGGTGGAAATGCCAGCGGGCATATAGGGCGAGTACTCGACATCCCCGCCGCCGAAGTGGTGGCGTTGTGCGATGTGGATCAGGCCAGCCTGCAGCGAGCCAAAGAGCGCCACTCGCCGGCCGCAGAGTTGCCGGAGTTTACCCACTATCAGGAGATGCTGGAGCAAGTCGAACTGGACGCGGTAGAAATTTCCACGCCGCACACATTGCACTTTGAGCAGATTATGGCCGCGCTGGACAAAGGGCTACACGTGCTGACCGAAAAGCCGATGGTCTGTACTGTCGATCACGCGCGCCAAGTTATCGCCAAAGCCGAGGAAACCGGCAAGGTCCTGATGATCTCCTATCAGCGGCACTTGCAGGCGCAGTACCGCTATGTGCGCAATCAGATCGCGGCCGGGGAACTGGGGGACATCCAGTTCATATCGGCGCTCCAAGACCAGAAGTGGTATCAGGTGACGATAGGGCTGTGGCGGCAGCAAATGGCGCTGTCGGGCGGCGGGCAGCTCAACGACTCGGGAAGCCACCTACTGGACATTGTGTTGTGGATGACCAGGCTAGAGGTGGCAGAGGTGCAGGCCTACATGGAGTATTTAGACTCCGAGGTAGATATCAACTCGGCGCTGTCGCTGCGCTTTGGCAACGGTGCGCTGGGGACGATTGCGGTGGTGGGCAACTCGCCGACCAGTGGGATATGGGAGGATATCACCATCTGGGGGACCAAGGCCGTGGTCTATCTCCGCCAAGGTCAAATCTTCTACAAGACGCAGCACAGCAACGAGGTGTACGAAGTAAATAACTTGCCCGGCTCGACGACGCCCGACCAGAATTTCATCGACGCGATTCTCGGCCGCGATCAGGTGCAGGTGCCCCCCGAATGCGGCCTGCGGGTCATTGAGTTGACCGAAGCGGCATGGGCCTCGGCCGCTAGCGGACAGCCGGTGAAAGTAAAAAGCATTTGACATAGTTCTGTGGCGTTTGGCATATTAAAATTCAAGTCGAGTTCGGGGGCCACAAACCCCTGTTGCCGCCACGCTGAGGCCCGAGGCTACGCGAGCGGGCCAACCCGACTTTGCAACTGGCCGCAACGACGCGCAGAGTTGGAGTATGGATATGAGGCGCGCACAAGCGAAAGGAGGTGGTCCATTGAGTAGTAATCGTACCGCAGGGAGGTTGATCACTTGATCAACTCCAGGTGATCGACTACCTGGTCAGAAGTACAGTCGCCTCGGCGACATAGCTTCTGAGAGTACAGCCGGGCGCACCCCACCTTAGTGGGTGCGCCCGGTTTTTTTGTCCGCGCGGCCCTAAGTTGGTTCCCACGCGGTATTTTTGCCATATTGTCCGCGAGGAGGCTGTCTATGAAACGCATCGCCAAGCCCGCAGGGGCTTATAACATCGTAGTAGAAGAGGTCGAGACCCCGGCTATTACCTCGACCGAAATTTTGATTCGCGCCGAATGTTCGCTGATCAGCCGAGGCTCGGAAATATGGCGGCGCTACGTGCGCGAAGAGGCGATAGACCACCGCTCCATGGGCTACTCGCTGGTGGGCCGGGTCGCGGAGATGGGCGCGGAGGTTGAAGAGTTCGAAATCGGCGATCTGGTCGCGGCCACCGCGCCGCACGCCGAATACGTGGCGGTCGAAGTCGGAGCCAGCCGGCACCAGCCGGCGGCCGTGCGCCTGCCCGCGGGCCTGTCGCCCGAGGCGGGCACCTTTTGGCCGCTGGGAACCAGTTCGGTCCTGTGGATGTGGGAGACCGGGGCCGGCCCGGACGATGTCATGGTCATACAGGGGCAGGGCTTGGTCGGCAGCGGTTGTATGCAGGCGGCCAAGGCACAGGGCGCGGGGCGCGTCATTGGTATTGACACTTTGCCCTTGCGCTGCGAACTGGCGCGCGAGTTGGGGGTTGACGAGATGATCGACGCCAGCGCTGGCGATCCGGTCGCACAGGTCTTGGAGCTGACAGACGGGAAGGGTGCTGACATCGTGGTCGAAGCCGTGGGCGGCCGAGCCGGGGCGCAGGCTTTTGCCGAGGCGCAGGACATGCTCAAGAGCGGCGGCCTCTTGCAGGTGCTGGGCCTGTACGAAAACGAACCCCTGCCGCTTTATTCGGAAAAAATCATGGGCAAGCGCCTCATAGGTAGCTACCTCGACGCCAGTCGGCGGCCCGAAGGATCGGCGCGTACGTTAGAGTTGCTGGCTACGGACCAGATTCAGTTCGCCAAGATGATCACCCACCGCTTTCCCTACACCGAAGCCGCTGCCGCTTTCGACCTGCTCTACAATCGGTTGGGCGAGACGATGGCGGTATTGTTGATGTGGGACAACTAAAATCAGGAGACGATGATGAGTAGGACTGTAGAAAAGCTCTTCCGCGCCCCCTATGGGGTGCCCAACGCGCTGCAAGTAGTGGAAGAAGGACTGTGGATTACCGACCAAATTACCGACCGGGTGGCACTGATCGAAATCGCCGAGCCGTCTGAATACGGCGTCACCCGCCTGATCCGCGATATCCCCAGCGAATCGTCCAATACCAGCGGCATGGCTTGGGGCGGGGGTTCGCTGTGGTTGGCGGCCAATGGGGCGGGTACGCTCTGGCGGCCCGCGCGGCCGACGGACGCTGAAGTGGGAGAAATCTTCGAGGTCGATCCGGCTACTGGTGCGACCCGCAATCGCTATCCGGTGCCCGGTGGGGGCGGGGTGCACGGGATGGAGTACGATCCGTTTGAAGAGGGCCACGTGTGGATCACCACTCTCAAGAGCCAGACGCTGAGCAAAGTCAAGATCGCCGGCTGGTCGGTCGAGCACGTGCTGGACCTGCCCTACGGGCGCGCGCACGGCGTGGTGCGGGTTGCCGACGGCATTTGGGTGGTGCACACGTCCGACCGCGTGATCGTCAAGCTCGACGTGGAGTGTGGGGTCGAGTTGGATCGAGTTGTGGTGCCCGACAGCGACCCCCAGCCGCACGGCCTGTCGATTTTTGGCGAGGATTTGATCTATTGCGACGCCGCGTCTGGATGGGTCGCTAAAATCAACCTGTGAGGATGTGATGACGCGCATAGCAACGTCGACTTGGAGCTTGCACAGGACGTTGGGGGCGTCGATGTACCAGTGGCCTGACCCCAAGGGCGAGCCGGTGTTGGAAGGGGCAGGGCGGGGCGATCTCACCTTGTTAGAGCTACCGGCGCAGCTTGCCGCACGCGGCATCGGCCTGTTGGAGATTTGCCACTTCCACTTCCCGAGGCTCGACCATGATTATATCAGCCAGTTGCGTCAGGCACTTGCCGACAGCGGCGTCGAGCTCTTCAGCGTGCTAATTGACGCTGGGGACATCGCGCATCCCGATGCGGCCCAACGCGCCAAGGAAGTGGCTTGGGCACGCGAGTGGATGGAGATTGCCGCCCGCTGTGGCGCACAGTGCGTGCGGGTGATCGCTGGGGAGGCAAGCGACGGCGAAGCTGTGCAGGTCAGCGCGGCGAATTTGCGGGCGCTCGCCAGCTTTGGTCGCACCTTGGGTATCGAGGTGATGACGGAGAATTTTCGGACGCTAGGCACGTCTGTCGGGGCGCTCAACGCGGTACTCGACTTGTGCGACGGCGAGGTTGGCCTATGCGCTGATTTCGGCAACTTCAAGGGGCCGGACAAATACCGCGATCTGGCGGCGATTCTGCCTCGGGCGACTTCTGTGCACGCCAAGGCCGACTTTTCCGAAGCGGGCCAGATGGACCGCGAGGATTTTGTGCGCTGTCTCCGGCTGGCTAGTGATGCAGGGTTCGCCGGGCCGTACTCGCTGATTTTTTCTAGTCCAGGCGACGAGTGGGAGGGCATAGCAAAGACGCGGGAAGTGGTCGAGGAATGGCTGTGAGCAAGCGGGGGAAAAAGTACTGGCTCGTCAAGTGCGAACTCGACGAGTGCTCCTTTGACGAGCTGAAGCAGCGTCCGCAAAGCACGGGCTACTGGCGGGGTGTGCGCAACTACCAAGCGCGCAATCTCATCCGCGACGACATGGAAAAGGGGGATCTGGCGTTCTTTTATCACTCCAATTGCGACGAACCGGGAATTGCTGGAATCGCGACGATTACAAGAGCAGGGTATCCTGACCCAAGCCAGTTTGACGAGCAGCACCGCTACTACGACGAAAAATCCACCGAGGATGAGCCGCGCTGGTTTTCCTTCGACGTGAAGTGGAAACGCAGATTCAAACGGTTTGTCCACCTCGCCGACCTCAAGGCCAACGACAAGCTCGCCGACATGCGAGTAGTGCAGCGGGGTCAGCGGCTGTCGATTCAGCCGGTCGCCGCGCAGGAGTGGAAGGAAGTTTGCAAAATGGGAGGCGTCAGTCCGACGTGATGTTTTATGAATAGTTTGCCCCTCGTCGTCCTAATCGGCGACTCGATTCGCATGGGTTATCAGGACCATGTCGCTAGCCAATTGGCGGGCCGGGCCGAGGTCTGGTCGCCCAAAGAAAACGGCGGCGACAGCCGCAATGTTCTCGCCCATCTGGACCAGTGGGTTTTCTCTCGCCAGCCGGACCTAGTCCACGTCAATTGTGGGCTGCACGATTTGAAGAGGGCCTTTGGCGCAGCGTCCGCAGTTCCCGTGGACGAATACGAGCGCAATGTGCGGCAGATACTGCAAAGGCTGCAACGCGAGCTGGACGGGGCCGTCGTCTGGGCCACCACTACGCCAGTGGATGAAAATTGGCACCACCAGAATAAAGGTTTCGACCGCTTGGAGGCCGATGTAGAAGCCTACAATGCGGCGGCCCACGCCGTGGCGGTGGATTTGGGCGTGCCGATTGACGACCTCTTTGCCGTTGTTCAATGCGAGGGAAAGGCGCGGCTTTTGACTCAAGACGGGGTACATTTTACCGAGGAAGGATCGCAGCTATTGGGGCGTGTGGTGGCCAAGTGCGTCTGGGGGTATCTATTTACTGAGGAGGTTTAAACATGGCGACCAGCAGAACCATTTATAAATACCACTTCAAGTTGGGCAATAAAATTGTCCACACGGGGATTACCAGAGACATTGATCGCCGCGAGGCCGAGCATCGGCAAAAGCTTGGCTGGAGAAGGGGCCACATTGTACAGATCGGTAGGCGCACCACCCAAGAAGCTGCGCTGCAATGGGAAGCGGAACAGCGACGACAGGGCAAGCCGCCAGGGCCGTAATACCCACAGAATATGGACATGGATGACCCAATTACACCCGGCGAGATTCTGCTAGAGGAATACCTCAAGCCCTTGGGGATTTCGCAGAATGCCATGGCCTGTGCTATCGGTATCGCCCCAGGGGTAATCAACGAAATCGTCCACGCTAGACGTTCGATTTCCTCTGTGATGTCCATCCGCTTTGGCGCATTCTTCGGCCAGTCCGACGAGTTTTGGCACGGACTCCAAGTCGAGTGCGACTTTCGCAAACTTGCGGGCCTTTCGCGTCCATGGAAGCGACCGTAGCGCAATTAGCACAGACGCGGCAGGAGCGGGCGCAGCAAATCGCCGCCGCCGGAGGTATTGGGGTGCTGGGCCGCCGCATCGATACCACGGTATCCGAGGCGCTCGTCCTGGGGCTTTGGTTGCAAGGCGTCAGGACTTTCTTTTGCGTCTTTGGCCACGGCTCGACCGAGATCGGCGAGGTCTTGCGGATTTATCAGGACGCGGGGCTAGTGCGCGTCTGTGGGGTGCGCAGTGAAATTGAGGCGTCGCACGCGGCTGCGGCCCTGCGCTGGGTGCGCGGCGAAAAGGCCGCGGTCGTCACCTCGATCGGCCCGGGCGCTCTGCAAGCGCTGGCGGCCTCTATTGTCCCGCGCTCGGACGGGTTGGGCGTCTGGTATCTGCTCGGGGACGAGACGTCCCAAGACGAAGGTCCGAACATGCAGCAGATCCCCGGGACCGAACAAAACGCCTTCCTGCGGCTGTTCGGCACCATGAGCCGGGCGTACTCGCTGCACACGCCGCTGGCGCTTGCCACCGCGCTCCGGCGCGGGCTCAACGCGGTGGATCATCCGCATCAGGCCGAACCGTTTTTCTTGCTCTTGCCGCTCAACGTGCAACCGGCGGAACTGGCGCAATTCAATTTGGACGAGCTACCCGTGGGCGCACCGCCACCGTTGGGTGCGGCCGCGGATGAGGGTCGCTACGCAGAGGCGGCCGCCGCCATTGCCGCGGCCGAGCGCGTGGTCGTCAGAGTTGGCGGCGGTGCGCGTGGGGCTGGGCCGGAGTTGGCTGAGTTGTTAGATCTAGCCGACGCAGTGGCCGTGACCAGTCCCCTAGTCTCCGGCGTCTTGCCGTACGACCATCCGCGCAACATGACCGTCGGCGGGAGCAAAGGGTCGATTTGCGGCAACTATGCGATGGAGGAAGCCGACTTCTTGATCGCTGTGGGCTCGCGCTTTGTCTGCCAGTCGGATTCGTCGCGCACGGGCTATCCGCGCGTGCAGGGAGTCGTCAATATCAACGCCGATCCAGAAACTGCCACTCACTACGGCAAGACTATGGCCTTCGTCGGCGATGCCGCGGGGACGCTGCGAGAATTGAACCGCGCACTTAGCGCTAGCCGCGTGCAAAACGGCTCTCCTTCGGCTTGGCTGCAAGCCTGTAGGGACAAGAAGCGGGAGTGGGCGGAGTTTAAGGCCGTGCGCTATCGCAAGTCAGTGCTGTACGACGAGATGTGGGACGCGGAGGTTATGACGCAGCCGACGGCCATCAAGGTGGCTACAGATTGGGCGCGCGCCCGCGATGCGGTGTGTTTTTTCGACGCTGGCGACGTGCAGGCCAACGGCTTCCAAGTGGTAGAGGACGATCGCTTGGGCCGCACCTTTACCGAGACGGGGGCTAGCTATATGGGGTTTGCGGTCTCGGCGCTGTTGGCCACGGCGGTAGCGGCCGAGCCGTTCTATGGGTTGGCCATTAGCGGCGATGGCTCTTTCACCATGAACCCGCAGGTGCTCATTGACGGCGTAGAGCACGGCGCGACCGGGTGCATCCTGCTGTTGGACAATCGGCGGATGGGCGCGATTTCGGGTTTGCAATTGGCCCAGTACGGGGCTGACTGCGGCACCTGGGACCGCGTGGCCGTTGACTACGTGGCTTGGGCGAGTGCGGTGGAGGGCGTGGTCGCGTTGCACGGCGGGTATTCGCCCGAGTCGCTGGAAAGGGCATTGGACCAGGCGCGGGCGCACGGCGGCTTGTCGCTGATACACGTCCCCGTTTATTTTGGACCAGACGAGCGCGGGAGCTTGGGGGCCTTTGGCCGCTGGAACGTTGGCAACTGGTGTGCCGATACCGAGGCGCTGCGCCACGAAATTGGGCTTTGAATCCGCAGATGGACGCAGATGAGCGCAGATACGAATCGTCTTACTATATCTGCGTCATATCTGCGTACATCTGCGGATTATCTATCTATCTGCGGATTATCTAATGGAGGAATCGCATGAAAATTGCCATGTTGCACGGTCCGCGAGATTTGCGGATTGAAAATTTGACGCTGGACACGGAGAACTTGGAGGACGACCAGATTTGGGTGGAGACGGAGATTACGGGATTTAAGATCGGCACTGACCGCGGCAACTACGAAGGGGCCGAACAGGTGCCCGGGGCACCGGATTTTCCGCGCTGGGTGGGCGACAGCAACCTAGGCGTGGTGCGCGGGGTCGGCAGCAAGGTCACCAAGTTCGCGGTGGGGGATCGGGTGGTGTCGCGGCATCCCCATCAGTCGGCGTACGTGGCGCGAGACAGCGAGAGCATCGTCCACGTGCCGGACGGGGTGGCGGCCGAAGACGCGGTGTTCGCCCATTTGTACGCCTTGAGCATGCATTGCTACACCAAGGCGTTTTTCGCGCCCGGCGAGACCGTGGCCGTGGTGGGGTTGGGCGTATTGGGGCTGGGGGCCGTGGCACTAGGCCCGCTTTTTGGCGCACGAGTCGTGGGGCTGGGCAACAGCCTGGTGCGCTTGGACATGGCGCGGCAGATGGGGGCGCACGAGGCCCTGTTGTCGGACGATCCCGACCTAGCGGCCAAGTTAGACGAATTCACCCACGGGCAGGGGATCGACTTGGTGATCCTGACGGCCAACCCGTGGCCGGCGTATCGCACGGCCCTAGAAGTAGTCCGAACCAACGGGCGGGTGTCCGTCGTCAGCTTGCCCGGGCGGGGTGAGGAGGCGCTAAGTTTTAACCCGTTGGACATGCGCTGGTTTTACTTCAAGGGCATTTCAATCTTAGCCGTCAACGACCGGGCCGGATCGCTGTTTCCGCCACCGGAAGGAGACCACTTTGACAACGACGGCCGCTGCGTCCACGTGCTCTCGCTGATGCAGGAGGGCAAGCTCCAGCCGAGCCGCTTGGTCACCCATCGGCTGCACTACTCAGACATGGTGCAAGCCTACGAAATGGCGTATCACCGCGAGAAAAACATGCTCAACGTGGTGTTCAACTGGAAGGACTGAAGCGCGTATGGACCTGCTGCCGACGACCAATGCCGACGGGCGGGACGTCGTCCCGATGACCGAGGCCCAGAAGTACCTTTTTGACCTCAAGGGGTTTATCCTCTTGCCCGCGCTGTTGAGCGAAGAAGAGCTGGTGGCGATCCGCGCCCACCAGATGAAATTTCTCTATGAGCGCGAGTCCCTGCTGCCGGACGAGCGCGACAATCACGGCGGCCCGTCGCAGATATTGCTCGACCACCCGGCGATAGTGGGCGTGCTCAACGAGGTACTCTCGCATCAGGCGCTGGCCAGCGAAGACTGCTATGGGTTCCGCTACGACCACACCTATACCAGCCATCGCCAGGCTGGGCACGACAACTTCGGCCCGCATGGCGGCGGTGGGTACTTCAACTTTCGCGGCAACTCGCACATCTACCAGATGCAGTCGGGCAAGGTGCATTCCGGCCTGACGCGGGTGGTGTGGGAGCTCAACGAAGTCGGCGCGGGCGACGGAGGCACGCTTTTTCTGCCGGGTAGCCACAAGGCTGCCTTCCCCCGGCCCGACGAATTGAGCGAGCGCGACAGTGCGCTGTGGGAGAGCTATACCTGTCCGGCTGGCTCGGCGGTGATTTTCACCGAGGCCCTGTGCCATTCGGGGACGAGCTGGACCAATGAGCAGCGCGACCGGCTGAGCTTGTTCACTTGCTACGACACCGTCAATTCCAAGTGGGGCAAAGGGTGTCCGTCGGCCGAAGTGATCGCCTCGTTTCCAGAGAAGCGGCGCACGCTCTTCCGGGGCGTGTGGCACGGGATGAGCGACGTGCCTGGCATCAACAAGTACTACGAAGCAGCCAACCAAGCCGTTTGACGCGACGAAAGAATTCTGCATGAGCGAAAAAGTTCTCTTCCTGCTCGATGGTATGGCCCTCGTCTATCGGGGGCACTTCGCGATGATCCGCAATCCGCGCATGACCTCAAAGGGCATGAACACATCGGCCGTTTTTGCCTTTGCCAACACCTTGCTCTCCATCATCGAAAAGGGCGAGCCGACTCACATCGCCGTCGTCTTCGACACACCTGAGCCGACGCATCGGCACCACAAGTACGAAGAATACAAAGCCCAGCGCGAGGCGATGCCCGAGGATCTGAGCCAAGCACTGCCGTACGTATTCCGGCTCTGCGAGGCGTTTAATATCCCGGTTTTGCGCGAGCCGGGGTGGGAGGCCGACGATGTGATCGGCACGTTGGCCAAAAAGGCCGAGGCCGAGGGATTTGCGACGTACATGGTCACGCCCGACAAGGACTACGGCCAGCTTGTTTCCGAGCGGAGTTTTATGTACAAGCCGGGGCGCGGCGGCGATGAAGCCGAGGTTTTAGGGGTGCCGGAAATTCTCGCCCAATGGCAGGTCGAGCGGATCGACCAAGTGATCGATGTGCTGGGGCTGATGGGCGATTCTTCGGACAATGTGCCCGGCGTCCCAGGGATCGGCCCCAAGACGGCGCAAAAGCTCATCGCCGAGTACGGCAGCGTCGAAGAGTTGCTGGCGAACACCGACCAGCTCAAGGGCAAACAGAAACAGAACGTAGAAGAACACCGGGAACAGGCCCTGCTCTCCAAGGAGCTAGTTACCATCGAGTGCGACGTGCCACTAGACGCGGGACTGGCGGATTTGGACAAAAAGGAATGGGATCGCGAGAAGTTAGAGACTCTCTTCACCGAGCTCGAATTCAATACGCTGGGTCGGCGGCTGCTTGGCGACGAGTTCAGCGTCGAAAAGGAGCAGGCCCACGGCCCGCTCAAAGATGTGGCGGATGTGGAGCACGACTATCAGCTCGCCGATACGCCCGACAAGCGACCGGCGTTGATCGCGGCGCTGTTGGAGCAGCCTGTGTTTTGCTTTGACTGCGAGACTAACGGCCTCGACGTTCGGCAATGCGACTTGATTGGCTTGGCTTTTTCGTGGGCACCGGGCACGGGCCACTACGTGCCGCTGCCTAGGGAGCGGGCCGAGGTGCTGGCCGTTTTGGAGGAATTCCGTCCGGTGTTTGAAAGCGGAGCGAGTGAAAAAATCGGCCACAACCTCAAGTACGATCTCGGCGTCCTCCGCTGGCACGGCATGCGAGTGGAAGGCCCGTTCTTCGACACCATGCTGGCGGCGACCTTGGCCGAGCCAGAGTTGAGACGCAGCATGGACGAGCTGGCCAAGAGCCTGCTCTCCTACTCACCCAAGCCCATATCCGAGCTGATCGGCGAGCGCGGCGGTGAGCAGCTAACGCTCTTGCAGGTGCCGGTGGAGCAAGTAGCCGAGTACGCTTGTGAGGACGCGGACATTACCTTCCAGCTCGCCGCGGCGCTGCGGCCGAAGATCGACGACATGGATCAGCAGCGCGTTTTTTACGAAATCGAGGCTCCGCTGCTGCCGGTGCTGGTAGATATGGAATACGAGGGCATCCGCATGGAAAGCTCGGCTTTGGCTGCTCTCTCGCGGCAGTTTGAGGAGGCCATTGAACAGGCTGCCGAGCGCGTCTTTGAGCTGGCCGGGGAGCGCTTCAATCTCAATTCGGGCAACCAGCTAGGCACTATTCTCTTTGAGAAGATGGAGCTGGACCCCAATGCGCGGCGGACGCAAAAGACCGGCCAGTACCAAACTAGCGAACAGATTTTGCGCCGACTGGCCAATCGTCACGAGATCGTGCGGCAGGTGCTTTCCTACCGATTGCACACCAAGCTCAAGTCAACGTATGTGGATCAGCTTCCCAGCGCGGTTTTTAAGACCACCGGGCGCGTCCACACCAACTACGAGCAGCTAATGACTGCCACCGGGCGCATGAAGTCCGACCGCCCAAACCTCCAGAACATCCCCATCCGCAGCGAGCAAGGGCGGGAAATCCGCCGCGCCTTTGTGCCGCGCAGCAGCGACTACCTGCTCTTCTCGGCCGACTATTCGCAGATCGAGTTGCGGATCGCCGCCGCGCTCAGCCGCGACGAGGGGATGCTGGACACCTTCAACAGCGGCGGCGACATCCACATGGCTACGGCCGCCAAGATCTACCAAGTCGCAGAAGAGCAAGCGACCCCCGAGATGCGCCGACAGGCCAAGACGGTCAATTTTGGCATCATCTACGGAATCTCGCCCTTTGGTTTGGCCGAGCGGCTCGACATTCCACGCGGGCAGGCTGCCGAGCTAATCGATCAGTACTTCGCTCAGTATCCAGGGGTGCGGGGCTATCTCGACGAGACTGTGGAATTCGCCCGCGACAAGGGGTACGTCGAGACAGTGACCGGGCGGCGGCGCTATCTGCGCGACATCAACTCGCGCAATGCCACCACCCGCAAGGGAGCCGAGCGCAATGCGATCAATACTCGCATTCAGGGTACGGCCGCGGATATGATCAAGCTGGCGATGAGCCGCATCCACCGGCGGCTGCGCGAGGAAGGGTTCTGCTCGGCCATGCTGTTGCAGGTCCACGACGAGTTGGTCTTTGACCTGCACCGGGACGAGATAGAGACCCTACCGCCGTTAGTCGCACGCGAGATGCGCGAGGCCCTGCCGATGGAGGTGCCGATAGAAATCGAGATGGGCACCGGCGAGACCTGGCTGGAGGCGCACTGAGGGGCCGAGCGGATATTGGGAAACTATGATTGTGTGCAGCAAAATATGACACGTGCGTCCGCGGAGAGACGCAAAATGACCGAATACTCATCATCTAAGAAAATCAAGCCATCGTCCGATGTTGTGAGCGACGTACGCCAATTGACACTGGACGAACTAATTCGTCCGAGGCAAACGGAACACAGTCTCAGTATAGATCGCGCCTTTCCCGAGGAATTTGTCAACGACCTTTCCCGGCAGGAGGTGTTCAACAAACATCTCTTTCGTCCAAACACGTATCTGCATAAGTGGTGGGCGCGACGGTGCGGGTCCACATTTCGCACCATACTCAAGCAATTTGCGGCTAACCATGAGTGTCGCGATTACTACGCACCTGGCGGGCTAGAAGGCATGACCGTGCTTGACCCGATGATGGGAGGCGGCACAACCCTGCACGAAGCGATTCGCCTCGGCGCGAATGTCATCGGTGCGGATATAGACCCCATCCCGATTGTGCAGGCCCGAGCGTCACTCACTCAGGTCGAGTTAGCGGGTTTGCGAGTAGTTTTTGATCGGTTCTTCGCCGATTTGCATGATAGCTTAGGGCCTTACTTTCAGACCGAATGTCCAACCTGTGAGCGGACTGTGGATGTCCAGTATCTGCTGTACGGGCTGCGTAAAAAGTGCGCTTGTCGGAATGTCGTGCAGATTGACCAGTACGATTTGCGACATGAGGACGACGCAACAATCAGCATTTGCCCTGAGAGCGGGAAAATTTTTCGCAATCAAAATAGGCAGAATACCGCTGTCGAAACGTTATCTCCGCCGATCGGAACGGTCGGTGCAACCGCGAATCTAATTACCAAAGCTGAAAAAGAGTGTCCTAGCTGCGGTCAGAAGTACGAGGAACTGCTCGACTTGCCATTTTATGTGCGCTATACGCCGATTGCGATTGTTGCGACCTGCCCCGAGCACGGCAACTTTTTCCGCTCGCCTAGTGAAGAGGATTTGGCGCGAATCAAGCGGGCCGACGAGCGGCGCAGCGAACTGGATTTCGGGCCGTTGGAGGATTTTAGGGTACATGACGGCCCTAAATCCGGTGATCTGCTAAGGCACAATGTCCGTTCATATCTCGACGTTTTTTCATCCCGTCAGCTACTGTACCTGCACCAAGCGATTCGGCAACTTAGCGACTATAAGGGCATAGATAGACTCACACTCGGGATGCTTGTGTCCACGTCTTTAGAGTTCAATGCAATGCTCTGCGGATACAAGGGTTGGTACAAACGCCGTCCGGGTGCGATTCGGCACGTTTTTGCTTTGCACGCCTATTCGTTTCAATACACAGCACTGGAGAACAACCCGGTCAGTCCTCGCAAGTCGTCCGGCAACCTGCAATTGCTCTTTCGCGATCGGATCGAGCGGGGACGCAAGTGGTCGGTATTGCCTGTTGAACGGAAAATTGGGGAAGACGGCAAAAGGGAGTTAGTCAAGATACCGGGAGAGGTGGATGACGGCGTTGAAGTTTTCAATCAGACCGATCTCGTGCGCGATCGGAGTCGGTTTTGGCTCATTCAGGGCGATTCACAGAGTTTGCCCCTCGACGACCATTCGGTAGATGTGGTCGTGACGGATCCTCCTTATTACGACAGTGTGCAATACAGCAATCTGGCGGCTTTTTTTCGGGTGTGGCTGACGCGCCTGCTTCCCGATGAGGCCGAGTGGAGTTACGACGAATCCGACAGTGCTGTTGCGACAAAAGCGACCGCTGGTGTTAGCAATTTTATGAGGGTACTCACGGGAATTTTCGCAGAGTGCGGGCGCGTCCTAAAGAAACAGACCGGGCGGATGGTATTTACTTTTCACCACTGGGATCCTAGCGCGTGGGCTGAACTCACTTTGGCTCTCAAAAGTGCCGAATTTAGGCTGATGAATGCTTACGTAGTGTACTCCGAACATCCCATCTCAGTACACATTCGCAACTTGAACTCAATCCGGCACGACAGCGTTTTGGTTTTCGCTCTCGAAAGCAACGGTTCGTCCGCTCCGTGGACGCCTTTAGACACTATTGACACAAACGACAGCGAAATGTTTTGCCGGCAATGCAACGAAACGCTGGGCTGGTTGTTGGAAAGTACATTCTCACCAACCGAAATTCGCGCCATTTGGAAAAGCCTCATTCGGGAGGGAACGGATGGCTGAGAACCCAAACCGGCGTCCGGCGGAAATTTTTGGGTATCCGATAGGAAATCGATCCGCTGCGGCACAAGACGCTCGCCAGAAGTATTGGTGTCCATTCCGAGACGGACCGTGCATTAAGAAGAGTCGACTGATTGATTTTCCTTTTGGTGTCTGCTCGGTGGAGTACGACGGCGATATCCACACAATTTGTCCTCAGCGTTTTGAGGAGAGCAGCTCGACCGAGGGGGTGCCTCGGGTTTTAGAGGATATTGCAGTACACTATTTTGGCAATACGGACAACACAGTTGTTTTTTCCGAAGTCCGCCTGCCGAACGTGGGCAACATCGATTACGTCATAATCAAACACAAACCAATGCAAGCCACAGTGGACGAATTTGTCGCCGTCGAGTTTCAGTCCGATTCCACAACGCAAACTGGAGAGTTGGTTCGTGGAATAGACGATTTCTATGCAGGACGCGACATACAGAAACGATTCTACAGGTTTGGTATGAATACCTACGATTCGATAAAGCGCGCCATTACTCAACTAATGAATAAAGGTATCGTGTACGAGGCTTGGAACGCGAAGTGCTACTGGGTGATACAGGAGTACATTTATGCGAACTTGGTCGCTCGCTACGGCTTCAAATCAGATGGATTTTCACCTCAACACTCTTCCATATTCGCGTTGTACGACATGGTGACAAACGGCGACTGCTTGACGCTGACACCTACTCGCTTCATATCGACCACAGTTGAGGAGGTATATCAAGCCATGCGAAACAACCCTGCTGTGCCGAACAAAGATGCGTTCGTGGAAGAGTTGAATAAAAAGCTGTGGCTCAAGCTATGCGTGGCATGATTAGAAGTCGTGGGACCTGAGTTAGATGGAAAAGCGAGTGACGGAGGAGCACAACAGAGAAAGGCACTAGAATAATGGGCGAGCGCATTCGCGGCTTTGGCAGCGACAATCACGCCGGGGTCCACCCCGAGGTCATGGCGGCCTTACAGCGAGTCAACGTGGGGCACGTGCATTCCTATGGGGACGATCTACATACGGATGAAGCCGTCGCGCTGTTTCGCGAGGTGTTGGGATCGGAAGTTGAGGTTTTCTTGGCCTTTAACGGCACTGGGGCCAATGTGACGGCGCTCACTGCACTCACGCGCTTTTGCGACGCGGTGATCTGCTCGGACACCGCTCATCTCCACATCGACGAATGCGGTGCTCCCGAACAGGTGGCCGGCGTCAAGCTCCTGACCGCGCCAGCGCCCGATGGCAAAATTACCCCCGAGGGAGTTGTCGCCCACATTGCGGGTCGCGGCGACGAGCACCAAGTGCGCCCCCGCGTGGTGTCGATTACTCAGTCTACGGAACTGGGCACTGTTTATGCGCCGAGTGAGATTCGCGCTCTCGCCGACTGCGCCCACGAGCACGGGTTGTATTTGCACGTCGATGGAGCGCGGATCGCCAACGCAGCCGTGGGTTTGGGGTTGGGACTGCGGGAGGTCACTGGGGACTGTGGGGTTGATGTGCTGTCGTTTGGCGGCACCAAGAACGGCCTGATGCTGGGGGAAGCCGTGGTCTTTTTTCAGCCTGAGCTAGCCGAAGACTATCGCCGTGCGCGCAAGCAGGGGATGCAACTGGCGTCTAAGATGCGCTTTGTCGCCGCGCAGTTTACGGCCCTGCTGACCGACGACTTGTGGCGGCGGAGCGCCGAGCACGCCAATGCCATGGCGCAGGTGCTGGCCGAGCGAGTGCGGCCCATTCGCGGGGTGGAGGTGCTCTACCCAGTGCAGGCCAATGCCGTGTTCGCGCGGTTGCCGGTGGACGTAATTCCCACTTTGCAGCAGGAGTTTTTCTTTTATCCCTGGAATGCCACGCGGGGCGAGGTGCGCTGGATGACCTCGTTCGACACTGAGGCAGAGGACATAGAGGCGTTTGCGACGCTTATTGAAAAAACCATGACAGAAAGGAATGCATCGTGATTATCGATACTCATACTCACTTCTACGATCCCACGCGGCCCGAAGGCGTGCCTTGGCCGCCGGCTGACAACGAACTGCTCTACCGCACGGTATTGCCCGAGCACCACCGCGCCCTCGCCGCGCCCGAAGGGGTGACGGGAACGGTGGTGGTGGAGGCCAGTGCGTGGCTGGCGGACAATCAGTGGATTTTGGACTTGGCCGCTGACGACCCTTGGATCGTCGGGCTGGTGGGCCACGTCGATCCCAACCGGGAGGATTTCAAGAGCGATATCGACCGCTTGGCGGGAAACGCGCTCTTTCGCGGCATTCGTTGCGGCGGCGGGTACTTTGCCGACTTGGAGGCTGGGTCTTTTCTCGCCGATATGGAGCACCTCGTTGCACGGGACTTGGAACTCGACGCGCTGGTGGGGCCGGCAGACTTGGCTCAAGTGGTGGAACTAGCCCGGCGGCTGCCCGAATTGCGCATTGTCATCAATCACTGCGGTGGGGTTGGAGCCGACGGCGGCGATCCCGATCCGGTGTGGTTGGACGCCATAGCCCAAGCGGCCGAGCAGCCGCAGGTCTTTATGAAGGTCTCGGCGATCATGGAGCAAAGCAGGGTGGAGCCGGTGCCGGAAGAGCTGGACTTTTACCGCCCAATCCTCGACGCCATGTGGGATGCCTTTGGCGAAGACCGCGTGATCTATGGCAGCAATTGGCCCGTCAGCGACCGAGCGGGGAGCTTCAAGGCCGCCATCTCCATCGTCAAAGCGTACTTTGGCGAAAAGGGAGTGATCGAGAAGTACTTCTGGCAAAACAGCAAGACCGCCTACAAGTGGTCAGTGGCCAGTGGTCAGTGATTAGCCTCCACCGCCACCGGGTTGGGACTGGCCACTAACCACTAATCACTAATCACTGACTAAGGAGGCCATTATGAAATTTTGGGTTTTCACCCACAGCGACCAGCCCCTAGAACACTGGCTCGAAGGCTACCAGCAGCGCTTTGACGCTTGGGAAGAAGGCGGTGTCGAGGGCATTATCGTCGGCCGCATGCAGTTTAAGCAGGACGATGGTTCGATTATCTCCAGCTATCCGGTCAATACCAAGCTCTACGCCGAGCACGGCGTCGAGCCGCCGGAGGAGACGCCCCGCGATCTAGAAAAAGAGAAAAAGCTGCAAGGCATGATGGACGACGCAGCGGCGCGTGGCTGGCAGATTATGACCTTTGGCATGGGTCGCGGCGGGCTGGTTGGGCTGGAGGATTTGATCGCGTTCTACCCGCAGGTAAAAGGCGTCATTATCGACGGCCCCGGCGAAAACCACTACGAGCTGGCGTTCCACCACGGCGGGGAGCTTTTGGAACTCCGGCCCGGTGAAGATCAGCTCTTTGCCGGTATGGGAGCCGATGTCGGGCGGATGCAGCGCGGCATCGACCATCTACAGCAGGCCCTGTGTCGGCTGACGCCCCAGCGGGTGCGCTACCTCGCCCAAGGCGGCCTGTTTTCGGTGCTGAATTTGATCGATCTCGACGAGGATGGGCTGTATTGGTTGCGGATGCGGCAGGAGAAGTCGCGCCGCTCTTGGGAAGACGCTCGCACCATCGTCGATCAGGCTTCGCGCAAGATTGAGTTGGGTGGGATTCCGCGCACGGCGGTCTTTTCTGGGTTGACCGGGCAGGATTACGAGCGGATGGCCGGGTATTTCGATTATATACTGCCCAAGCACTACTACTGGCATCGCGGGTTTGACGGCCTGTACGGCACGGTGGCGCGTTGGGTGCAGACGCTTGGGGAGTGGAATCCAGGGCTAACGGAAGAGGACGCTTTTGCCGTGGTCGAGGCGCTTTTTGGCATCAAATTGCCTGGGGTGCGGACGCTTTTTGACTTGGAGGCGGGCTTTCCCGACGAGTTTTTCAGCGAGGTCGTGTACGGCGAAACGCGCCGCGCCATAGAGGCGGCTAGTGTCGATAAGGTGATTTGCTGGGTCTCGACTGGTCGCACGCCGCACGCTGGCGACCCCATGCCCGCGCGCGATTTGCTCGGCATTTTGCGGGCGTCTGAGGCGGCTGGGCTCAAGCGCTTCGTCTTTCATCCAGAGGTTATGGGCGCGTCTGAGTGGCGGGTTTTGACGGAAGTATGCGGGACGCCGTGGAGAGAGGATCCGAGTGGGTACTGGCCTTCGGGCACCGAGAAGCCGGATGCTTTTAATGGGGGACGAAAGAAAGAGAATTAGGAATTTCCCGTCGCGCTGTATCCACTCCGCCAAGGTTGACACCTGATTGTCTCTACACTGTGGAGACAATTGCGCTGGTCATACTTGATTGCAAAACTTGAAGAGCAGCTAATGATGACCCGCTGGAGCATCGTCGCCTCGGAGGTGAACGCAAGATGGCTCACACACTCGTAAAATCGCCTGACTACGCCGCATGGCTATGCGAGATGAAATCGCGCATCCGGTCGGCCCATATCAGCGCAGCGCGGGCGGTGAACCGCGATATGATCCTGCTGTATTGGGACATTGGGCGCGGGATCTTAGAGAAGCAGGAGGAACAGGGCTGGGGTAAGTCGGTAGTGGACAGGCTGGCCGCAGACTTGAGAAAGGAGTTCCCCCACATAAGTGGTTTTTCGGCCCGCAACCTCTGGAACATGCGTCGGCTGGTCGAGGCGTATTCTAACGCTGGAGTCCTTGCACAAGCGGTGCAGGAAATAGGGAACTTGGAGAAAGATGAATTTCTGCAACAGCTTGTTGCAGAATTAGAAAATGACCGCACGGAACAAGCCGCCGCAATTCTGCAACAGCTTGTTGCAGAAATTCCTTGGGGACATAACTTATTGATTTTGAATAAGATATCTGATTTTGAATCCCGCCTGTACTACCTCCGCGCCACCGCCCAATTCGGCTGGACGCGCAACGTCCTGCTCAACCAGATCAAAGCTGGAGCATATCAGCGATCCTTGGCCGAAGGCAAGACGCATAACTTTCCGAGCACATTGCCCGAACATCTGGCCGAACAGGCGGAAGAAGCCCTCAAGAGTTCGTACAATCTCGAATTTCTCGGGATATCACACGAGGTAAAAGAGCGAGAACTTGAGAATCGGCTCATCGAGCAATTGCAGGATTTCATTTTAGAACTGGGCTATGGCTTCTGCTTCGTGGGACGGCAGCATCGCCTGATGTTGGGCGACAAGGAGTATTTCGTCGATCTGCTGTTCTATCACCGCTTTCTCAAGTCGCTGGTTGCCTTTGAACTGAAAGCGGGACCATTCGAGCCAGAATACGCCGGCAAGATGGACTTCTACCTCAACGTGCTCAATGAGAAAGAGCGAGCCGAAGACGACAACCCTTCCATCGGCATCATCCTGTGTGCGGAAAAGGACAACCTCGAAGTGGAGTTTGCGCTCAAGAGCAAAACCAATCCCATCGGCGTGGCCGAATACCAGTTGCAATCGACTTTGCCGGAGGAACTCAAAGGCAAACTTCCGACGTCCCAACAACTGAGGGAAGCCTTGGGCCTATCGTGAAAAGCCGACTATGGAAAGGAGATTGTTGCGACACTGTCGCAACAATTGACTGCCGAATTTGGACGAGGTTACAGCTATTCGGCTCTCACTCGGATGATAAATTTTGACAAGGCAATTCCCAGAAGCTGAGATTGTCGCGACACTGTGGCGACAATTGGGCTAGCCGTATTTGACTGCAAAACTCGAAGAGAAGCTATTGATGACCCGTTGGAATATCGTCGTCTCGGAGGATACGGACCGCACCGTGCGGAGCTATTTGGCCCGAACGGGTGGAAAAAGAGGCGACCTATCGCGCTTTGTCGCCCGTGCGGTCCGCCAAGCGATCTTTTGGGAGACTGTTGACTCCATCTGGGAACGCAATAAGCACCTCTCGACCGAGGAAGCCCAAGCCCTCGCTGACGAAGCCGTAGCTCAAGTTCGTGCGGATCATCGTCGCACTCCATGAGGCGGTTATGCGGCTACAAGAGAGGCCAGAAACGGACAAGTAGGTGATCCGTTTTGCCGACCGTTTCCCCGACCCTGAGATAGTCGTATTGCTGATACGACAATTAAGCTGCACGTAAGGGAACTAGGAGATTAAAAATGTACGACGAATGGAAGCCCATCTACTCGGCTTTAGTTACCGACATCATGGACCAACTCGGCTACCGCGATCAGGCCATGACTCCCGATATCCGGCCCAGCCGCCCCGACGCCTTCATCGCTGGCCCGGCGCTCACTATCGACGCGTACGCCGATACCAGTCCCGACCCCGATCCCTACGGCCAAATTTTTGCCGCTTACGATCAAGCTAGCCCCGGCGACGTTTTCGTCATCGCCACCAATGGCGAAGAGCGCTCCGGCCTCTGGGGTGAACTTCTCTCCACGGCTGCCCAAGCTCGCGGCGTCGAATCCGTGCTCACCGACGGCTTGGTCCGCGACGTGCGCCAGATGAACGCCATGGGCTACCACTGCTTCTGCAAAGGCTATTCGCCGCTCGATTCGGCGGGCCGCATCCTCGCCAAAACGATCAACCAGCCAATCACCTGCGGCGGCGTGCAGGTTCATCCCGGCGATTTTATTCTAGCTGACTACGATGGCGTGGCGGTGATTCCGGCGGCGATCAAAGGCGAAGTCCACAAAAAGGCTATGGAAAAGCTCGCCGGGGAAAACGTCGTGCGCGATGAATTGGCTGCGGGGCAGTCGCCGAGGGAGGTTTTTGATCGCTACGGAATATTGTGAGGGGAAGGCGGCCCTTGATGGCCACACGCCATCGAATGGTACTCCCATTACGGGAGACGGTGACTCCCGATTTGACCTATCCAAAGTGTCGGGTGTCGAATGGGCAAATAAGGATAACCAAATATCTACGGGCAGCAGGAGTTTGAATTTAGCTATACATCCGTCAGTTCAGGAACGTGTTCAGCCTCATACTTCTCGATCAGCACACCAATGACCTCCATCAATGAGGCCAAGGGGTGATCTTCATCTTCGCCTACTACATCAATCAAATCGTCCAGTACAGCCACGAGCCGTTGATATTCGCTCTCTGCATGGGGGACGAACACAACAGGGGTCAGCATGGGCCATACATCTTGAGCGGTTTGTATTCTTGCTTCCATAATTTACTCCTTCCATCTCCCTTCATCATACTCATCATGCGTTAGTACCGCACGAATATAGATTTTCTGTCGGTTGTAATGTATCGCTGCTATAAGGCGTGCCTTGTTCCCGCCAATGTTGAAAACCGTCAATTTTTCCACCTGATCAGCATGAGGAAATGCCGTTCGCAACTCGACAAACGAACGGAAATTTCCTCGCTTCATTAATTTATACCAATGTCCGAGTGCTGCCTTGGCATCAGGATGTTTCTGGGCAAACTCGTTCAGACGTTTTCGCGTGATGATATGCACGGAGCATTCCTACCGACTCAATCTGTTGAGCTTACTCTACTGGTGAGCCCAATACCCTGGCCATCAAGAAAAACTGCCTTGTTGCTTGGCGCGCAGTGCCGACACATAGAGGATTGCAGGAATCAGCCGCTTGTAATTTGCACCAGTGAGTTTCCAAATTGCGAACATCCCTGCGCCGGTCCAACCAACTGGACCAGTGAGTACAGCAATGGCTCTTAACATCGTGGCATAAACTACAAATGGCAGCGTGACGCTTACCACGTCTTTTAAGGTACCTAGGGTCGTGGAAGAGAGCAAATAGACTCCAAACTTAGACAGTTGAGCACCTGTCAGGGCAGCAAATATACTCGCGCTTCCGGTCAATTCCCCACCCTCGTCAAACTCTTGGGCTACTCGTCGTAACTCAGCTTCCATTTCCTCCCTCTGCTCAGGCGTCATCTTATTCCAAGCGGTCTCTAACACCTTACGGGCGATTTCAACCTCAAGCTCTTCGACAGCCATATCGACGGGATTAATATCGAGCTTCTCTGCCACTTGCTGAACGATTTGGGAATAAGAGGGATCGCTCCCCGCGATGTAGCCGAAAATAGATTGGCAGTTCCATCTAAACGCCTCCAAGATATGCTCAGAGTTAGGACTTTCAGCCTCCAGTATTTCCGCCAGAGCACGACGTTCCTTTGGAGTTGCTTTATCTAGCACTCTGTGCATGGAGTCTCTATCTGTAAGAAGCCAGCCCAAGCCAGCGGCAAAGAGGACCCCGGGTATGCCAAGACTTAGTAGGGGGGTACCAAACATACCGGTAGAAACACCAGCGGCGAGTTTGTGAAGGATTTCTTTTGCTTGAGTATTTCCATTTTCTACTTCGCAGACTGTCCGATATAGCAAATCAACCTTTTCCTTTTGCTTACCCCTCGGCTCTGATTCGTTATTCATCCAGCGAGAAAATGAAGACGGCGCGATATCCATAATTTTAGCGATATGGCTTGGTCTAGCTGAAATACCCTCCTGTGCGAAAATCGCTTGGATTTTTTTTACTCGCTCTGATATTGGTATATCATTTGCCATATCGATGGCTCCGTTCAAGTTACAAGTTTGGGTCGACCTTGATACCTGCGATGGTTAAACCTTGATCAATTCCATATCCAAAGGGCCGATTCAAAATACATGCAAGGTGATACTGAACGGGTGAAATGCGAAGGTCATTAGCGGCCCTAGGGTATGGAATACAGTAGCGGAAGTTGTCAACATCGACAAACCAAAATTTCTTAATTCGCTTACCGTTGTACTCCAAATACACTTCTTGTTTGTAGCCATTTCGATCTGGAAAATTCGAGATCCAAGGGTCATAGAATGACTCCATTTCGTCAGGTCGATTCATTATCAGTCGAAGGTTAACGTCATTCTTATACAAATACTGACCAATTGAATCGTCGTAGTCGAAATCTTCGGGGTCGGCCCCAGAAAGCATTTGGAGCACGTCGTCTTTCGAGGTCTTTGTTTGGAACCATCGCGGAAAATGTTTCTTGAGAAGTTCATCGGATTCAGAAAGCTGAAGTGATAAATCTTCCCAAAACAAGATTTCGACGCGATTGATCTCCCAGTCTTGAGTTCGTACGTACTCTTGCAGGCTTGTATCTCGTTTCAGAGTAGTGAGAAGTAAGTATTCCTCAAGTGATGGTTTAAACTCAGTAGCTTGTTCTATTTCATTTTTTATGTCTTTCTCGGTTAATGCTTCAACACGCTTGCACTGTGCACCGGCGGTTTCACTGTCGTGTCCCTTCAAATGGACGGGCTTACCGTAAATATCAACCCCGTGTTGTCTCTGTCCAGATCGTCCATTCCGCACGACGTATGGGTCACTCCACATACATTTGAGAAGATCAGCACAGATGTCCTCAAATTCGTCCCATGACTTTGGTATTGGAAGGTCAGTTGTTGTGGGAGAAGGCATAGTGATGAGTTACTCTCCGTAGTTCATCTTGGCACGTAGAAATGCGATTTGGATAACACATGGAATAGTTACGCGATAGGCTGGTCCAGCGATGTCAATTGCAGTCCAAAGACCAGTAAGCACCCATCCGATTGGGCCAGCAAAGACTGAGATCGTGCGAGTCAACCCGGCATTCGCAGCCAGCGAGAGACCGCGACCGATCACGGCTTTTGCGACTTGGTTCGCAACAATCAAGGCCATTTGGTAAGCGAAAAATCCACTGAAGCGAACACCTGCTTGAAGAGCAGCTATTACAGCTTGCTTCGACAGATCTGTAGTCTTCAGGTTCAGATATTCGACTATCTTCCGAAGATCTTCGGTATCCATTTCCTCTATTGAATCCGTGAGAATCTTCATCAGGAGGTTCATCTCGATGACCTCAACCGATGCACTAGAGTTGTAGTTGACCTTCATCTTGTTGCACGCATCCGTGAGCAATTCTCTATATAGGACGCCCTCCCCCCCTCGAATTATCGTCGCAAAAGTGTTTGCTCCAAAGCACTGAAGCTCGGCAGCGATCAGGTCCCAGTATTCGGAGTGATCTGGATAATACTGGTTGTAGCGTTCCTCCTGCGTGAGCTCTTCGGTCAATCTCGCAGCGCCATCTTTGGTCTTCGTAAGAATAAAGACTAGCGCAGACAAATCATCGCTAGAGCAGTCCTGCAAAAATTCGAGGTCTTTATCGGTCCTGTATGTCAATGCCATTTTTCCCTCCTTGAGGATGAATTGGATACTCAAGGTGTATTTTTAAGATACCGGCTTCCCGACTCTGCGAAGGGATGGGACAACCGCGTTTCCAGAATGAATCGTACGATATTTTTTATCCGATGTCAATATTTTTTCCAAAAGAAGAAAAAATAGAAAAAATAATCCCATAATACCAATTTTTAGAAAAAGAAAGCAGAACGGCACCCAACCCACCAAGACCGTCGCCTCCTGTTTGCCGCGTTCACGGCTTGGCCGCTTGCCCCCAAGCCTTTGGCCTATCGAATCACCTGCCGACGAGAACCAAGACGACGAGGCCCATTGTCGAGGTTTGAGCAAACCCCATTGATCCCGTCCAAGCCTGAACTGCAAATCCTTATTTTTTTAGCTTTATCCTTGAATCGCGGCTGTCCATTGGTAGATTGAGAGAGACGCCCTTAGAAACCAAAGAAGCACAACCAACAGAGGACCTGAAATGTTTACTGAGCAAGAGATTCTCGAGTTGAAAGCCATTGCGGGCATAGCAAACATAAGTATCGACGTGATTCTTAAGGCCGAGGCATGTACACAATTGGACGAAGGGGTCAAGATTCTCGCTATTGTTGTCCGCAATGCCGGAGCCTTGGAATGGGTGGCCCGTGTTATCGAGAGGATAAACTGCAAAGCGAACTATTTACCTAGAGACATGGCCGTAGGTTTGCAACGATTATACGAGATCATAAGGACATCGCCCAAAATGCCTTTGATCGAAGGCGCAGCCGAAAACTTGGAGCGATTGGCTGCCACCTAACGAGGTTCCCGCAAGGCTGATGTTGGAAACCCGTACAGCACCGGTCCCGCTTGGTGGCGGCCTAGTCGAGGACAAACTACCGATAAGCCCGCCTACCAATACTTCGATTTTTTTCGCTCCAATAGCTCAAGGTAGTAGTTGGCAAGGCGCAAGGTGCCGGCCGCTTCGTTGTCGTCGGGTTCGGCGGCTCCCTCGCCTAGTAGACGAAAAAGCAACTCGCAATTTTCCCGTAGTTTTTGACGCTCTGTTTCGCTGGCGTTTGGGCAAAGGTGGCAAGGCAAGCGGCCGCTCTGGGGTTGGATTTCTCCATGCTGTAATCCTTTCCAGGCAAATCGTGAGCGGGGCCGATGATAGACCCAACCACTGGCCCCGTCTTGTTGTTGGTTGGCTGAAAATTTCCCGATCCCGTTTTAACCCCGTCAAGGCCCTGTAAGCGATTCTAAGCGCCGGGTCTGGTCGGTCCTTATTTTTTTAGCTTTATCCTTGAGGTTACAAGCGGGTCGTAAGGTGAGATTATCTCATACCGTTTAAAGCAAGCGCTGGCCTTGTGCCC
>VXOR01000067.1 GCA_009840005.1 Gemmatimonadota bacterium | reverse complement strand
ATTCCCTAAGTTAAGCCAATATACTTTGGCTCTCGAATGATTTAGGACCGCTATAGCTTAGGCATGAGCCGATATAAGCAGCTTTTGCAAAAAATTCTCGGCGGGCGATCAGATGCGAACATCCGTTTCGGCGACTTATGTGGTCTGCTTCGGAATCTGGGGTTCACCGAGCAAGTGCAAGGAAGCCACCATATATTCAGAAAGAGTGATGTTGCGGATAGAATCAATCTATAGCGCGACAACGGCCATGCGAAGCCCTATCAGATACAGCAGGTCCGTAAAGTGATCCTGAAGTATGAACTAGGAGGAGAAGACTGATGTACAAGTACGAGATTATTCTCTATTGGAGCAACGACGACGACGCTTTTGTAGCTGAAGTTCCCGAGCTTCCCGGATGTATGGCTCATGGTGACACGCAAGAAGCCGCTCTCAGACACATCAATCAAGCGATGGCTCTCTGGATTGATACCGCGAAAGAGTTCGGCGATCCAATACCAGAACCCAAAGGCGAGCGGCTAATGCTGGCGTAACAAAGGTGTTCCGATTCAAGGGCATCCAAGAATTGAAGAGTTTCTGAGCCACCATGAAACTCCACTTTGAACCCAACCTCGACTACCAACTCCAAGCCATCGAAGCGGTCTGCGACCTGTTTCGCGGCCAAGAAGTCTGCCGCACTGAGTTCACGATCACACACAATGCGGTGGGTACTCAGGCTGGCCTCGGCTTTGCGGAAAGCGATCTGGGCACCGGCAATCGGCTGAGCCTGCTCGACGAGGAGATGCTCGAGAATCTGAACGATGTCCAGCTCCGCAACGGCTTACCCCCTTCAGCCTCTTTAGATTCGGGCGATTTCACCGTCGAGATGGAGACCGGCACCGGCAAAACCTATGTGTACTTGCGCACTATCTTCGAGCTAAACAAGCGTTACGGATTCACCAAGTTCGTCATCGTCGTGCCGTCGGTCGCCATCAAGGAAGGCGTGTACAAATCGCTCCAGATTACCGACGACCACTTCCGCGCACTCTACTCGGGCACGCCCTTCGAGTACTTCCTCTACGACTCGGCCAAGCTCGGTCAGGTGCGAAACTTTGCCACCAGTCCGCAGATTCAGATTATGGTGGTGACGGTCGGCGCTATTAACAAAAAGGATGTCAACAATCTCTATAAGGACAGCGAGAAGACAGGCGGCGAAAAGCCGATTGATTTGATCCGAGCCACGCAGCCCATCCTCATTGTCGATGAGCCGCAAAGCGTGGATGGCGGTTTGCAGGGGCGCGGCAGAGAAGCCCTCGGTGCTATGAATCCCCTCTGCACGCTGCGCTATTCGGCGACACACGCAGACCAGCACCACATGGTCTATCGGCTCGATGCGGTAGATGCTTACGAGCGCAAGCTAGTCAAGCAGATCGAAGTAGCATCGGCGACCGTCGAGGACGCCCACAACAAGCCCTACGTCCGCTTGGTGTCAACGCGCAACCAAGGCGGCACGATCAGCGCCAAGGTCGAACTCGATGTCGAAACTGCGGCTGGAGTCCGTCGGCGGGCGGTCAATGTCCTAGATGACGACGATCTCGAACAAATCACCGGACGTGCGATCTACCGGGACTGCCACATCGGCGAAATCCGCGTCGGAAAAGGCAACGAATTCGTCGAGTTGCGCGTACCCAGCGGTGAGCACTTTCTCCGGTCAGGAGAAGCCTACGGCGATGTGGATCATCTCGCCGTCCAGCGCCAAATGATTCGCCGCACTATCCGCGAGCACCTCGACAAGGAAAAGCGCCTGCGCCCGCAGGGGATCAAAGTGCTAAGCCTGTTTTTCATCGATGCGGTGGATCGCTACCGGCAGTACGACGAGGGCAACTCTACCAAAGGGGAGTATGCCCAAATCTTTGAAGAAGAGTATCGGCGCTTGGCTAATCATCCAGACTTTGGCGAGGTGGCTCTCGACGTGCCCGCAGAGGATGTCCACAACGGCTACTTCTCCATCGACAAAAAGGGCGGCTGGACAGATACCGCCGAGAACAATCAAGCCAACCGCGACAATGCCGAACGAGCTTACAACCTGATCATGCGGGAAAAGGAGAAGCTCCTGAGTCTAGAAACACCGCTCAAGTTCATTTTCTCGCACTCGGCTTTGCGCGAAGGCTGGGACAATCCCAACGTCTTTCAGATATGCACCCTGAGGGACATCCGCACCGAACGCGAGCGACGGCAGACCATTGGGCGCGGCCTGCGCCTGTGCGTCAATCAGGACGGCCAGCGCCTGCACGGCTTTGAGGTCAACACGCTCACGGTTATTGCCACGGAAAGCTACGAAGAATTTGCCGAGAACCTCCAGCAGGAGATCGAGGCCGACACCGGCATCCGCTTCGGCGTCGTGGAGGCGCATCAGTTTGCGGCCATCCCGGTCGTCGGCACAGATGGACAGACGACGGCTCTCGGTTCCGAAGCGTCAAAGAATTTGTGGGAATACCTGAAAGCAGAAGGGTATATCGACGCGACAGGGCGAGTCCAAGACACCCTGCGCGAGGCACTCCAAGATGATACCCTCAGCGTACCCGAGGAATTCGCCGATCAGCGCGAAGAGATCGCCAAGGTGCTACGCAAATTCGCCGGGCGTCTAACAATCAAAAACGCCGACGAGCGCCGCTCAATCCGCCCGCGCCGCGCCGTCCTCCAGAGCCAGGAGTTCAAGGCACTGTGGGACCGCATCAAGCACAAGACTACGTACCGCGTCGAGTTCGACAACGAAGACCTACTCGCACAGTGCATCCGGGCACTTGACGATGCGCCGCCGATCCCTAGGCCTCGGCTCCAGTGGAGCAAAGCCGACATCGCCATTGGCCAAGGAGGAGTCGAGGCGACCGAACGCGAAGGGGCGGCAACCGTGGTGTTGGACGAGGCTGATGTAGAGCTACCCGATGTGCTCACCGAGCTTCAGGACCGCACACAACTCACGCGCCGCAGCATCCACCGCATCCTCTCGGAGAGCGGACGCCTCGCCGATTTCAAGCGCAACCCACAGCAATTCATCGACCTCGCCGCGCAAGCTATCAATCGCTGTAAGCGTCTCGCTTTAGTAGATGGCGTCAAGTACCAACGCCTCGGAGACGAGTACTACTATGCACAGGAGTTATTCGACCAAGAGGAACTAACCGGCTATCTGAAAAACATGATCTCGGACACAGAGAAGTCAGTGTACGATCAAGTCGTGTACGACTCCGACATTGAGCGTTCCTTTGCAGACCAGTTAGAGAATAATACTGCGGTCAAGGTGTACGCCAAACTGCCGGGATGGTTCTCGGTGCCGACGCCGCTTGGCAGCTACAACCCGGACTGGGCCGTGCTGGTTGAGCACGACGACGGCGAGCGGCTATATTTTGTAGTCGAAACCAAGGCCAGCCTGTTCGCCAGTGATCTCCGCAATGCCGAAAGTGCCAAAATCGAGTGCGGCAAGGCGCACTTCGCCGCGCTCAAAGTGAGCGAATCACCAGCGCAGTACCGAACTGCCCGCTCTCTAGACGACGTACTCGCTCACAGTTAAGCCCTTTGACGAACAAGCCCTGCGCTACATTCCATGGAAATTCTCAATGCAATACGCAGGAAAATCAGGATTGGGCAGGTCGAGTTCTCACAACATGCTACCGATCAAAGCATTATTCGCGGGATTAGCATGCAGGATTTCCGAGATGCCATGGAACGGAGTGAAGTCATCGAAGACTATCCGCACGACAAATATGGTCCCAGTTGCCTAATTCTCGGCTTTACGTTATCGCACAGGCCGCTGCATATTCATTGCAGCTATCCGATGAGGCCCATAATCAAAATCATCACCCTGTATGAACCTGAGCCCTCAAGATGGATCGACTTCAAAATAAGGAGACAGGACGATGCCTGAAGACAGAGCATGGAACGAGACATTGATCGAAAAAAACGTGACGTACCACATTGAGTTCGGTGGGAGGCTCTTCCTTATTGAAAACGTCCCGGCGCGAGTCAACGTCGAGACGGGCGAGAAGCACTTCTCACCGGAGACCGTTGAGCGCCTGCAGCAAGCGATGTGGGAGCAATGTCGCCCCGTCCGTACCATTGAGACCCCAGTTTATGAGTATGCCACTCTAGTCTGAAGGATCGGGGTTTAATGCCATAGTATTTCGAGATTAGATGAAGTAAACCGGTGTACAAGTACGAGATTATTCGCTAAAGGAACCCCTCATGACCGACCGACCGAACATCCTCGTCGTAATGACCGACCAACAGCGCGCCACAGCCAGCCACCTCTACGGCAACACCTTCTGCCAAACCCCGTCCATGGAACGCCTAGCCGCCGACGGCGTGCTCTTTGAAAACGCAATCACCCCGCACCCGCTCTGCGTGCCAGCGCGCATCTCGTTTTGGACCTCGCAATTTCCCCACTCGCACGGCGGCCGGCGCAACCAGACCTTGATGCCCGCCGGTGCCACGCACGCTTGGCAACTCTGGAAGGAAGCTGGCTACGCCACGGGATTGATCGGCAAAAACCACTGCTTCGAGCGGGAGGAGGATTTGACGCTCTTCGACGTGTGGAACGCCTTTACCCACGGCGGGCGCAACGAAGGGCCACAAACGCGGGGCATGGACTGGTTCCGGCCAGAAGAAGGTCGCCGCAAAGTCGCCGCGGCGCATCGCCAACTCGCCCACCAGAACCCCCGCTTCAGCTACGGCACCTCCGACCTGCCGTTGGAAGACCACTCCACCGGCCTGATCGCCGGGCAGACGACGCGCTTTATCGAAAAGCACCAAGACCAGCCCTTTGCCCTGTGGGTTTCCTTTCCCGACCCGCACGAGCCGTGGCTGTGCCCAGCCGAATACGCATCCTTATTCCCACCTACAGCCATTGACCTACCCCCCTGGCGCGACGACGAATTCGACGACGAGCGCGCGCCCGAGCGCAACCGAGTACTCTACCAAATGCTGGGAGTGCGCCGCGACCCGCCCGAAGACCTCTACGGCGTCATGGCCTCGTACTTTGGCATGGTGCGCTTTATCGACGACGCGCTCGGCCAGATTCTCGACAAACTCGACGAACTGGGGCTGCGGGAGCAGACGATTGTGGTCTTTTGTTCGGACCACGGCGACTTCATGGGCGAACACGCCATGCAGTGCAAGGGCGGCGTTTTCTACGACAGCCTGACGTGCGTGCCGCTGATCGTCTCTTGGCCCGGGCAGGTCGCCACCGGAGTGCGCGACCAGAGTATGGCCAACCTGATCGACATAGTGCCGACGCTGTTGCACTTGCAGGGACTGGCGCAGCCGCGCTCAATGCACGGAACGCCGCTGCCCACCGCGACCGACGCCGCACCTCGGGACGCGACCTTTTCCGAATACGGCTGCGGAGGGCCACTCTTTACCATGGCCGATTTGGAAAAACTGCCTCAACCTTGGGGCCGCAAAACCCTGATCGACAGCTTGCAGTGGCGCGAGGCGGCTGGTCGCTGCAAGATGGTCCGCACCCGCGAATGGAAGTACGTCCACGACCCCATGGGAGACCGCGACGAACTCTACGACCTCGTCGCCTATCCAAACGAGTTGGTCAATGTGATCGACGAAGAGCAACACCGCGACGTCCTCGCCGCCATGCGCCTGCGGCTAGCCGACTGGAGCATCAACACCGAGGACGGCCAGCCAGTGCCCCTGCCCGACCGCGCCCACTACGAGCTAGCCTGAGTTTGACACTAGGGCGACATTGGCCAATCATTTGTAGCCCATCCCAAATAAAAGGATAAAGTGATGACATCAACTCAAGAATTGGCAACTAGCCAAAAAGTCAATCTCAGCGTAGAAACTGCGCGAGAAGATGATGGGCAATGGATCGCCGAAATCGTCGAGATCCCTGGTGCCATGACCTATGGATCAACCATGGAGGAGGCCACCGCAAAGGTCCAAGCACTTGCCCTGCGCGTCTTGGCAGAACGCCTTGAACACGGGGAATTTGGACCGGAATTCATCAATTTATCGTTTCAGGCAGCGTGAACAGGTGGCCTAGTACTCGCGCCAGAAGAGTTCTGACGGCTCTGCTGCGTTCGGGATGGATCGTGAAAAGGCAATCGGGCTCTCATAGGACTCTTGCAAAAGAAGGCTGGCCTGACTATACCTTTGCTTTCCATGACCGCCAAGAAATTGGCCCTCGAATGTTGACACGTATTGCCAAACATACCGGACTTAGACCGGAAGATTTGTAGCTGACGCTTGACACATTCAGACCTCTGCCGGTATCTTATACGCCATGATTTCTGCTATGCTCACAGTCGCTTCCGCACATAGCCTTAGCGGTCTCCCGTCGGGGCCGACGGCTACCACTACCACTACTACGACTACGACGACCATGTGCGCCGGATAGCGACGGACTAAAGTTTATTTTGCAACCTCTCCCCGCTGTCGGCTACAATGACAGCGGGTTTTTTCATGCCAAGGAGCGCGTCATGCTGATCAAAGTCCCCCAAGGACAGGCCATCGAATACCCCGGCGAGGGTACGCTCAAGGAGATCCTCGTCCAAGAAAACAAGGAGTTATTAAAGCAATACATTGCCGCCCGCGCTGGCGACGAGCGCATCGACTTCCACACCCAACTCACCAGCGAGGCGGAAGTCGAACTCATTCCCTGGGATGCGGACGAGGCCGCTTGGATCTACCGCCACAGCATGTCGCACGTATTGGCTCAGGCCGTGCTACGCCTCTTCCCAGACGCGCAACTGGCCATCGGCCCGGCCATTGACGACGGCTTCTACTACGACTTCGACGTGGCCGAGCCTTTTACGCCCGAAGACCTGAAAAAGATCGAGCGCGAGATGAAGCGGGTCGTCAAGCAAAACCACAAGTTCGAGCGGATCGATGTGGCGCGCCAAGAAGCGGAAGAGATGGTCGCCAACGCTCCCTATAAACAGGAAATCCTCGCCGACTTGGAAGAAGGCCAGACCTTGTCCTTTTACAAGGACGGCGAGTTTATCGACTTGTGCCGGGGGCCGCACATGCTCGGCACCGGACAAGTCAAACACTTCAAGCTCCTGAGCGTGGCTGGAGCTTACTGGCGCGGCGACGAGAGCCGCAAGATGTTGCAGCGGATCTACGGCACGGCCTTTGCCACCCGCGAGGCCCTCGACCACCATCTGGCAATGCTGGAGGAGGCCAAAAAGCGCGACCACCGCACGCTGGGCAAGCAACTGGAACTGTTCACCTTTGACGACGAAGTGGGACCGGGGTTGCCCCTGTGGCTTCCCAAGGGAGCGGTGCTCATCGACGAGTTGGAGGACTTGGCCCGCAAGACCGAGCACGAGGCCGGCTATCAGCGCGTGCGCACGCCGCACATCTGCAAGGAGTCCATATATCTGCGCAGCGGCCACTTGCCGTACTATGCCGAGTCCATGTTCCCACCCATGGAGTTGGAGGGGGTCAAGTACTACCTCAAACCCATGAACTGCCCCCACCACCACAAAATTTTCGCCGCTACCCCGCGCTCTTATCGCGACTTACCCCTGCGCCTAGCCGAGTACGGCACCTGTTATCGCTACGAGCAATCGGGCGAGTTGTTCGGCTTGATGCGGGTGCGCTCGCTGCAGATGAACGACGCGCACATCTACTGCACGCTCGACCAATTCGAGGAGGAATTCCTCGCTGTCTGCCAGATGTACCTGCGCTATTTCGAGCTATTCGGCTTGGAGAATTACCTGATGCGCTTGAGCACCCACGCGCCCTCGGGCCTAGGGGCCAAGTACGTCGATGATCCCGAGCGGTGGCTCCGCACCGAGGACATGGTGCGCGGCGCCATGGCGCGGGGAGGGATCAACTACGAGGAGGTGCCCGACGAGGCCGCTTTCTACGGCCCCAAGATCGACGTCGAAGTTTGGAGCGCCATCGGGCGGCAGTTTACAATCGCCACCAATCAAGTCGATTTTGCCGTGCCCGGCCGCTTTGGCTTGACGTACACCAACGCGGCGGGCGAAGAGGAGACGCCCATCTGCATCCACCGCGCGCCGCTGGGTACGCACGAGCGCTTTATCGGCTTCTTGATCGAACACTACGCCGGAGCCTTCCCAGTGTGGTTGGCACCCGTGCAAGCGGTGGTTTTGCCCATTGCCGAGCGCCACGCCGAGTACGGAAGCCAACTCCACCAGCAGCTTCTCGCCGCTGGCATCCGCGCCGAACTCGACGCGGCCAGCGAGACCCTCAACAAGCGCATCCGCCAAGCGCAGACGCAGAAGGTGCCCTATATGCTGATCGCCGGAGACCGCGAAGTCGAAGAGTGCAAGGTGGCAATCCGGCAGCGATCCGGCGCACAGCTCGATCCGCTCCCGCTAGCCGAGGCCGTCGAGCTGATCGGCGCTGAGATCAGTGACTAGCGGCCATGTTCCGCCGCATCCGCTACATTGCCGAGGTCTTCTGGCAATTTCGCTACTATCTCCTTTGCACGGGGCTGGCACTCGCCTTTTGGGACACCGCGCTAATCAAGCCGTTCCGCTTCTTCGTGGTGCTAGTCCACGAGGTCAATCACGCGGCAGTGGCCCTAATCACCGGCGGCGAGGTCCTCGAAATCCGCACCCATTGGAACGAGTCCGGGCACACCCTGACCAAGGGGGGCTTCTTCCCGCTGATTAGCGCGGCGGGCTACGTGGGCTCGGCGTTGTGGGGGGCATTGCTGATGTACACCTCGCTTTATCCGCAGGCGCAGCGTTTGGTATTGCTGTGCATTGGCGCGGCCTGCGCGGGGATGACCCTGATCTATACGCCGCTGGAGGCGGGGGGAGTTGATTTCGCGTTGGGAATCGGCGGTGGACTGGTCCTCTGCATCATGGCTTGTAAATCAAAGCGGATGGCGAGCATCGGCGCGGTGTGGATGGGGGTGATGCTGTGCCTGTACAGTCTCTACGACTTCCGCACCGACCTGTGGTATTTTCCTGAGCGGACGGACGCCGGGATATTGTCGGCCTATTGGGGAATAGATCCGTTACAGGTGCCCTATCTGGCGTATCTGATTGCCTTGGTTTGGGTGCTGGTATCGTTGTCGTGTATGTATCGGGCGATGCGTGCGGTGGCCCTCAATCGAGGACTTTGAATAGATAGCTTCATCGCAACCTTCGCCAGCGGAGTTGAGTGCAACTGTGCGATGCGCTACGTTACTCCGCTCGCGTCTGCCAAATAAGCAGAGAGGAATGTAAAACCATGCGAATGAGTCGGCTTTTCAGCCAGACCTTGCGCGACGTCACCGCCGACGTGGAAGTCGCCAGCCACCAGCTCTTGCTGCGGGCCGGCTTTATCCGCTCACTGGCCAGCGGCATCTTCAGCTATTTGCCCCTGGCGCAGCGGTCCATGCGCAAGATCGAGGACATTATCCGCCACGAAATAGACGCCATCGGCGGCCAGGAAATCACCATGCCGGTAGTGCATCCGGCCGAACTCTGGCAGCGGACGGGGCGTTGGTACGCGGTCGGCACGGAGATGGGCCGCTTCCAAGACAAAAACGAGCGCGACATGGTACTAGCGATGACCCATGAGGAAGTTGTAGCCGACCTGGTCAGCCGCGAGATCAAATCCTACAAGCAACTGCCCCAGTTAGTCTATCATATCCAGACCAAGTGGCGCGACGATCCCCGCCCCCGCTCGGGCCTCATCCGGGTGCGCGAGTTCACCATGAAGGACTCCTACAGCCTCGACGCCGATTGGGAGGGCCTCGAAAAGCAATACCGCGCCCATTACCAGCACTATTTCAACATCTTCCACCGCTGCGGCCTCGACGTCCTCGCAGTCCGCTCGGACACCGGGATGATGGGCGGCGAGCTAGCCCACGAATACATGTACCTGACGCCGATCGGCGAAGACACCCTGCTGTTGTGCGACGGCTGCGAGTACTCGGCCAACCGCCAAATCGCCACTTTCGCCAAACAGGCCAACCCGAAAGAAGAGCCCGCCGCGCCCGAGAAAATCGCCACGCCCAATACCACGACCATCGAGGAACTGACTGCGCTGCTCGACATCCCCGCAAACAAGACCGCCAAGGCGCTCTTCCTGATGGCCACGGTCGGCGACGGTCGGGACAAGAAAGACGCATTTGTACTGGCAGTCATACGCGGCGACATGGAAGTCAACGAGACCAAGCTGGCCAACGCGGTCGGTGCGCTCGAAATGTGGCCGGCGCGGGACGAGGAAATACGCGGCGTCGGCGCGGAGCCGGGCTATGGATCGCCCATCGGCGTCGAGGAAGCACTAGTCGTCGTCGATGATTCCGTGGCGTCCTCGCCCAATCTAGTAGCCGGTGCCAACGAGTCGGGCTATCATCTCGCCAATGTGAACCACGGCCGCGATTATACAGCCAACGTAGTCGCCGACATCGCCTCCGCCCGGCAAGGCGACGGCTGCCCTGACTGCGGCGCGGCGCTGCGCGAATCGCGCGGAGTGGAAGTGGGCAACATCTTCCAGCTAGGCACCAAATTCACCGAGGCCCTAGGCGGCAATTTCCTCGACGCCGAGGGCAAGGCGCAGCCAGTCGTCATGGGTTCCTACGGAATCGGCGTAGGGCGGCTGCTGGCCTGTATCGCCGAGGAGTACCACGACGAAGACGGCTTGGTGTGGCCCATTGCCGTCGCGCCCTACCAGGTACACATCGTCCTCCTCGCCAAGGGCGCAGGCGCAGCGCAAGACGCGGGCGAGCAACTCTACGACGACCTCGCGGACCGCGGCATTGAAGTGCTCCTCGACGACCGCCGCGAAAATCCAGGGGTCAAGTTCAACGACGCCGACCTGATTGGGATACCAGTGCGGGTAACGGTGGGGGATCGCGGTTTGCGGCAGGGGATTGTCGAGGTCAAGCTGCGGCGCTAAAAAGAGCGGCGCGAAACGCCGGTGGATCAGGCGGTGGAGTACATAGTCGAGCAAGTGGAGAAATTGCAACGCGAGCTGGACGAGCGAGTGGTCGAAGTGGAGTACAAGGGATAAGGTTCGCCTTCGCAGCCTGTAAGGGCAACTCTTGTAGTTGCCCACCCGTCCCCCAACGCAAATCGGAGGTCATGGATAATGTTCGTCGAAGGCTACACCGACCAACTCAGCTACCGAGCCGGCGAACAGGTGCGCTTTCACGTGTCCACCAGTGCGGACCTATACGCGTTGGAAGTGACGCGAATCGGTGCCGAGCGCGAAGTTGTATGGCAACAGAACCAACTGCCTGGGTCGTCCCATCCAGTGCCAGAAGACGCTTCTTCCAACGGCTGCGGCTGGCCGGTTTCCCATTCCTTGGAAGTGCCGGACGACTGGCGCAGTGGGTATTACGAGTTTGCGCTGCGCGCCGAGGACCAAGGCGGCAAGTTCGTGCGGCGGGGGCGGCGCACAGCCGAGAGCCGAGGCTTTTTCATCGTCCGCCCTTCGGCTGAGCTCAGGTCGAAGCCCACTGGCCCTACGGACGCCCGCATCCTCCTCCAGCTAGCCACCAATACTTACAGTGCGTACAACAACTGGGGCGGCTACAGCTTCTACAGCTATCACGGCCGCGGCGGCTTGCAGGGACATCGCGTCTCCTTCGACCGTCCAATGGCCGGGCTATTCGACCGCTGGGAGCGCGACTTTGTCGAGTGGGCGGAAGGCGCTGGATACGCGCTCTCCTACTGCGCCAATTCCGACCTCGAATGGCATCCCGAACTGTTGGACAACTATCGACTGGTACTGAGCGTGGGGCACGACGAATACTGGTCGGCTCCCATGCGCGACCACCTCGAAGCCTACATTGCCGCCGGGGGCAACGCCGCGTTTTTCAGCGGCAACTCCGTGTGCTGGCGGGTGCGCAGCGAGGACGAGGGGCGAGCGTTAGTGTGCTGGAAGCAACAGTTCAACATGGACCCAGCTTACGCCGCCGGCGACTACGCGAACCTTTCGACCTTGTGGAGCCACCACCTCGTGGGCCGACCGGAAAACGAGCTGACCGGCGTCGGCTTCCTCTACGGGGGCTATCACCTCAGCCACGGCCAATACATGGACGGGTCCGGGGCGTTTACAGTCCATCGCCCGGAACACTGGGTTTTCGCGGGAACGGGCTTGCAGCGCGACGACACCTTCGGAGGCGAGCACACCATCGTCGGCTATGAGTGCGACGGCTGCGAGTACGTGTTGGAAAACGGACTGCCGGTACCCAAAGGGACCTATGGCACCCCGGCGGACTTTACCATCTTGTGCACCGCTCCAGCACGGTGGCACCCAGACGACAGCGTGTGGTACGAGCACTGGGAAAAGGACCGGGAGGGCGCAGCAGTCATGGGCCTCTACACTCGCGGCGGCACGGTGTTCACGGCCGGGACGACCGACTGGTCGCACGGGCTAAAAGGCGACCCGACTGTCATCCAGATCACCCGCAACGTCCTTGACCGGCTAAGCCGGACAACAACGACGTGACCCCGCTACAGCGAGTGTTGCAGACGGGCAACGCGACCATTGGCCCGCTAGGTGAAACGCAATATGTTATCTGCAGGGCAATGAAAAATCGGATTTATTTTTCCCATAAAGGCGATATATGAATGAGCGGTATTTGGTGACAGGGGCACTCGGCTGCGTGGGTGCATGGGCGGTTCGTCGGCTGGTCCGCGAGGGGGTGCCGGTATATACCTACGACCTAGGCGGCGATCCCTATCGGTTGAGGATGATCATGACGGACGAAGAACTTTCTCAGGTGCGACTGCTCGAGGGAGACATCGCGGATCTGGACGAGTTCGAGCGAGTCGTGGTCGAATGCGGTATTACTCATATCCTGCACCTAGCAGCCATGCAGGTACCCCTAGTTCGGGCCGATCCAGTGCGCGGAGCCAAGGTAAACGTCGTAGGGACCACCGTCGTCTTCGAGACGGCCGCGCGTCATCGCGACCAGATCCAGAACTTGGTCTTTGCAAGCTCGTTTGGGGTGTACGGCGATCCAGAAGCGTACCCTCCGGGGCCGATTGCCCACGACGCTCCGTTGCTGCCTCCGACGCTCTACGGGGTGTTCAAGCAGTGCAACGAAGGCACAGCTCAGGTCTATTGGCGGGAGCAATCGGTCCACAGCATTGGGCTGCGCCCGTGCGTAGTGTATGGACCGGGTCGCGACCAAGGCTGGACCTCCACCCCGACCAAGGCCATGCTAGCCGCCGCGCTCGGTCGCGAGTACGAGATCACCTACGGCGGCACCCTCGTCTATCACCATGCCGATGATGTCGCCGCCGCCTTTATCGCCGCCGCCAGGACCAAGCTGGAAGGTGCCCCAGTGTACAATCTGGGAGGCAGCACGGTCTCCATGGCCCAAATCGTCGCTGCAATCGAGGAGGTTATCCCCGAGTCGGCGGGCAAAATTGGCTTCGACCCAACGCCGCTGCCACATCCCTCGAGCGCCGATGACAGCGCCCTGAACCAAGCCCTCGGACCTCTTCAGTACCGATCGCTGGTCCAGGGAGTCCGGGATACGATCGAAGTCTTTCGCACCTCCTTGGAGGCCGATCGCCTCGACCTCGAACGGGCCCTGCGCACTTAGAAGCCGTCAGGGCAAATAACTTTCTTAGAGGAGCGCTGCCTACGTGAAAATTACGGGGATTAAATCTGTCATGATTCAGGGCATACCCTGGACGTGGACGCTGGTCAAGGTGGAAACGGATGAGGGAATCTGCGGCATTGGTGAAGCGCAGTTGCCCATCGGCGTGCGAGATATCCTCACGCGCACGGAAGGACTGCTCGTCGGCGAAGATCCCCGCCACCCGGTCCGGCTGGCGCAAAAGATCTATCGCAGCCTGATCGGTGCCGGGTCCTCGGGAGGCAGTATTGTGCTGGCCTTGTCGGGGGTTGAACTGGCGCTGTGGGACCTGCACGGCAAGATGACGGGCCTGCCCTTGTGGCAGTTGCTCGGCGGCAAGTACCGGGACCGGGTGCGCATCTACGCTGACACGGCCCGGCCCGGCGACCAATCGCCCGCAGCCTATGCCGACGGGGTGCGCCAGCGCGTAGAAGCCGGGTACACCGTCGTCAAGGTCGATATCGACAACAGCGCTCCAGGGGAGTATCGCAAGGATCACCACAACCGCGCCCTGTCCAGGGCTGAGGTCGAGTACATGAGCGCCGTCAGCCACGCGGCCTACGAGGCCCTGCCCGCCGACGTTGAGCTATGCCTAGATATGCACTGGAGTTACCAGCCGGCCGACGCGCTCAGGGTCGCCCGCAGGCTGGAGGACATCGACATTCTGTGGCTCGAAGATCCGACTCCGCCGGAAAATCTCGACGCCTTAAAGTACGTGACCGACCACACCTCCGTGCCCATTGCCTGTGGTGAAAATCACTGGATGAGTCATGGGCTCAGACCCATGATCGAAGACCGGGCTGCGGATATTATCACACCCGACATCCCTCGCTTCGGCGGAGTGCAGGAAGGCAAGAAGGTGGCCGAATTGTGCGAGTTGCATTCGCTGGCCTTTGCCCCGCACAACATCTGCACGCCCGTGGGTACCGTGGCATCGGCGCACGTGTGTGCCAACGCGCCGAATTTCTTGGCGCTGGAACACCACGGTCTCGACTGTCCTTGGTGGGACGATATTGCGCTGGATTGGGGTGGCCCCGTAGTCGATCGCGGGTACATCACCGTGCCCGACCGGCCGGGGATCGGAGTGGAGTTAAACGAAGAGCTGCTGCGCGCCCATCTGGTCCCCGGCGAAGTGTGGTGGGATTGAACGGATGGGGAGATCGCGCTAGCCAGTTTCAACCCAGTGCCTGAACAAGGGTTTAACCTCGTCGGGCAAGTTTGCAAATACTCGCTCCGGTACTAAAGGCACTGTATTCTCTCCGAGGCCGCCCGCAGTGAGCCGCTTGCGCTCGTCGGAACCCGGCCGCAGGGAGTCCAAGTTTAGCCACCAAGGGGCAAAGCGAATGGGCAGCGCCACCCGCGACTGCGTGGATCGGTTGGGGCTAATCGCATGCCACAGGCGGCTATCCATCACCAGCACGGACCCCGGCTCGCCGGAGACGGTTATTTCATCGGGGTGCGGTTCAAGGGGTGGCACGCCATTGTCGCCGCTGGGATTGTTGCGCTGGCGATGCGTCTTAGGGACGATCCGCGTCCCGGTTTCAGCCGTAAAGTCCGTCAGCATCCAGATCGTCGTCACATGCATGAGCGCGTCGGGATACGGCGCTGGCACGTGCCCGGCATTTTGCTGATTGAACGGCCAGTCGGCGTGCAACGCGCCGCGCGCATTGCCCGGATGCGTCACCATGCAGGTGGTGTACGAGACGCGCAAGTGCTCGCCCAAAAGCGCTTCACACAGGCCCAACAGCCGCGGCTCCGCCAGATAGGGAACAAAGGATTGGTCGAAGTTGACCAGCCCCGACACCTTGTCGAGCTGACTGCGGGGATCGGGTAGTTTGTGGGCGGCGACCGTGGCAAGGATGCTGTCTCGCACCTGCGCCACCGCCTCGGGTGGGATCACAGCGTCGATCACGCACCAACCCTCTTCGGCAATGCGGCGCTGCATTTCGCTTGGGGTCATTGTTCTACCTCAAACGCAAAGAGCTTGGCACAGCGCAGGCGCAAGCGCAACATGAAGGACCGCTTCTCCTCCAATTGTATGCGGTCCCCACCGCGCCACGCCACCCGGTGATGCGGGGAATCGCCCAAGATCGGCACGGCGTCGTCAAAGGTGTGACCGGGCAGGGCGCGACCTTTGTGATCGGCAGCTTCCACCAAAATGTGGCCAGCGGCCTTGACCGCGGCGTTCAGCCGCACGCGCCGACCGCTTGCGACCATCGGCAGGGTGGTAAAGCTGCCATCCTGTTCCGCCTCCAACGCGGCTAGGCGCTCGGCTGGCCACACGGCATAGCCGCGGTCGTGGCGGAAGGTGTGCGGATTGCGCGGATACTTGTGCGGGTAGCGATAGCCGCCATAGGGCAGCGACACGCGATCAGTGCCGAGCGGGATCAGGTCCGTACCGCCAAAGACGCATCCCTCATCCCAAGCACCTGCATCCCCGGACGGCACAGAAGGCGGCCCCGGCACTTCCGACCAGACGATTCCGTCGGAACTCGAAAAAAGCCGCAATTCCGAAGTGTCGTCCATGTGGTGATAGAGCGGGGGAACATCAGATGTTGATCGACCGTGCCGGGATAGAGGGTTTTGGAATTGGTGTACCAATCGTCGGCCGGATGGTGGTGGAGACCAGGCCATACCAGCAGATCGGGCAGGGGCCAGCGACGGAAATCCTCGGTTTCGGCCCGGCCGATACAGCGGCGGCCGTACGCGCTGCAGCGGGCGTACCAGACGTAGCGCCGCAGCCGCTCGTCGTAGTAAACCACGTTGGTCGTGTCGGAGTAGTGGATGACCAAAGGCCCCGGCAGCACTGTCCAGTACACGCCGTCCGGCGACGTGGCTCCCCACATGCCGGACAGATAGCGGAAGTCTCCGCCTAGGGGATGGATGTCGTCGGGACGCTCGCGGGCGAAATGTTCAAGGATTTGTCGCCGGGCCTCGCCGTCTGTGGGGACGCCGCAGCGAAAGAACATTTTGTAGCTTTCCTCAGCCGGCGCAGAGGGATCGAAAAATATCTCCGTGCGCTCGTGGCCAGCGGCCTCAGGTGCGGCGCTCCAATCGAACTGGCATTCGCGTTCGCCACCGTACTCATACCCGTCGCTGGATTCGGCGTACCATAGGGGACGGATGGTCTCACCGGTGCCGCGGTCGAACCAAGTCTGGTATAACCCGTCGCGATAAATGATTCTGCGCCCAGGAGGAGCACCCGCAGGCAACGGCCCTTCCCGCTGCGCCGTGGTCGCGACGATGCGGATACCGCTGGGCACGTCGCTAGGCACGAAGCGCGCGCGGATGGGTTGATCCCGCCGATCCACATCGTCCCATAGACGCAACGGTATGGGGGTGCCGTCCGGTTCGGCCCAATAGGGACCCATCGCGCCAATCTCGCCGGGCAGCACGTAGCGCCAGTCGGTGAACAACTGCGGTCCAGGCCCCAGCGCCAAGTGATCGCCCTCCAGCCACGGATGTCCACTGCGCCGAGCCGCGACTTGTGCTTTTACGCCGAGTTCGATGTCCATGTGGTTGACTCCAATTGAGCCGCGTGCGCGTCAATTCATCCAGCTTTCAACGACGTCACTATACGTCTTTATATGTCGGCTTAGCACCACTCGAAAGGTACTTCACAAGTTCCACCATCGCTAAGGTGTCGAGCTTGCAATAAGCCAACAACTCGCGTACCAGCCGTTGGCACTCGGCTTTATCAGTCTCAGGATTGATGATCCGTAAATAGGCCGTTCCCGCCGCGTTTCCGTCCTGCACCTCACCGAGTGATCCATAGTCGAGATGCGGTGCCACCGTAGGCAACACGTTCTTGATTGACCACGAACCAAGCATATCGGGGTGATAGTAAGTCCTCTGCACGATAGGAAGGAGGTCCACGAGTCGTTCTATCAACTTGTGCAAATCCTCGGCAAGATCGGGATAGCGGGTCGCTAGGGCATTCAAGATCCTCTTTTCATAAGGTGCGTATGTAAAGACCGGCCCTTCCTTACCTACAACCCTTAACAACGATTCCGCGCAGATACGCATCGGTGAGTTGCCAACGGTGTCAACGTATTCCTCGTGCCGAAGCTCGCCGTTGGCAAGCTCAATGTGGCAGGACCATTGAAACGGTAATGCCTCGTAGGGACGCGTACCTGCCCATATGGGAACCGCGAATTGGATCGTCTCAAAATCGAGGTAGTAGCGTGGATAGTCGTATGCGCCGACCTCGGCGGCCTCTGGCTTCAGTTCTGGCTCGCCCGCAATCGTGACACGTCGCACCCATTTCTGTTTGTTGTTGCTCAAGCGGCCTTCAGGAATGTCGCGGATGTCTTCAATGCCTTCATCAGCTAGGGAATCTATGACCTGACGAGTACCACGAGGACACGGCATACATCGCAGTGGATACTCGGTCTCTTTGCCGCGGCAATAATCGATGAATGGACAAGAATAGGGTGCTGTGCATTGGGATCCCATTTCGATTATAGGTTTACCGCCGTTGAGCCTTTCTCTATAGCGCTGCACCCATTGCGGGACTGTGAGGCTCAGGTCTTGTACTTCTTTCGTGATGTTCTTATAGTGGAACAAGCCCCGATAATCGTCGTTGCCGGGATACACGAACTGATTGTCGATGTGACAAAGATAGATAGCATTGACCGGGATGCCCGCGCATTCCAGAACCCAGGTTTGAACTGCACAATCTTCGTAATGATGATCTTTGACCGAGGTGCTGGCTTTTACCTCTATGAGTTCAAAGCCCTCACGGCATGGCTTGAGGATATCTACCCGGACCAGAACATCCTGCGCTTTGAAGGTAGCCTCGAAGATCGGCGTACCGGGCTGTTCTTCCAGCAGACGCTTGGTGTCCTCCACGGCAGCCTCTGCTCCGTGATCGTAAGAGATGAGCGCCCCACCCGGATATTGGGCGCGGGCCACATTGTTGACGTCATGGCCTACCGCGAAACGCTGTTCGACGTCGGGGCCATGTTCAATGAGATCGTGCCGACGCACCTCTAGCCATAGACGCTTTTCACACTGGCGACCCGCCATGACTTTCGATTTGGAGAGATACTGTCTTGTCATGGTTCACCTAGTTTGTTCAAGTGGTTTGTTAAGCGTATCTGCGAAAACAATACCGCGCACCCAATCCTCGAACCATTGGGGTGGCCCTAAGCCCGGATGCAACGGCAGGACACCGACGCGATGTTCGGCGATAAAGTCTTGGGCTTCGAGCCATGGGGCACCGCCTGCCACCGGAATGAACAGGATACTGGCCGCTGGCCTGCGGTAGCCCATTCGCAGCGAGTCGTTGTAGATGTGAGCGGTCTCCATCTTGTTCAGTACATCCTTAGCCGTGTATTTCGCGTCGAAGATCAGAAACCCAGTGTTACCCCCAATCGTCCAGTCGAGAACGATGTCCGGGCGGCGTTCGCGGGAGACCGACCAGAACTCGTTCTTCTCGCCTCGAGTGTTGCGGAACGTGACTTGAAACTGTAGCCGCACCCTGTCGCCCTCTCCTGATTCTCCCTCCAGCGATTGATGTTTGCCGTCAGCCGTGTTCGACGGGTCGGTCCAGGCCATCTTTGAAAATAGCTGCCTCTGCTTCACCCACTGGCTCATTTTGACGAAGCACCATCGCTCATAGATGCCCCAAGTTGGGCTGAGCGGAAGCCGGTCCATACGTTCCGCCCCGGCGATGCCCCTTCTCAGCGCTTCCCAGCCAACGCGCCAGAGCTGTGCATACAGCGGATGCGCTGCTACTGCGTTCAGCCCGGCAGCAGACAATTCTGGCCGCGTCACGTCGCGGAAGGGAAGTCGGCGGCTTGCCCGCTCCAAACGCTGGTTCAGTTGACTGAGTACTTTTTCCCATACCGGCCAGCGTGGTGTCAATGCCGTTTCCGTTTCGGAAAAATTTTCCTTGTCGACGTTCTCCTGTAGTTTTCTGGTCAACTCTGAGCATCGCTGCTGTAGCTGCCGCAGCATATATAACAAGCAACGGTTCGCAGGATTGTCATAGTGGTACTCAACAGCCGGAGTATCAACAACAGGCGGTTGGGTGAAAGACACCTTTTCTTTTGGTAGAACGCCCGCAATAGCGAGTAATACAGGTTGCCGCAATGCTGCTCGGGCACTCTGCCTATCAGCACGACGTACGAGGTGTGGCAACGTCAAGTGGCGGCGTGGGCGCAAGGTTTGAACCGGTTCTCGATTCACCGCAGCAAGTGCCCGATGAATCTGCTCAACTCGACTGCGAAGCCGATAGAACGCGATGATGGGATCATAAAACTCTTCTCGGGTACCGAACTGTCGTTGCGCTGGTTCTTGGCCGATTGCGAGCGCGCGATTGTATTTGCAGATGTCATCAAGCATCTGTTGAAATACTTCACGGCTTGCCTTATCCGGATCGGGGCTTACGTCGAGTCGCCATCTTCCCACGGTCTTATTGTCCGCATTTCGTATCTCTACATCGACTTCACCGGCATAGAAGCCGGGTGTCCATTTCCATTCGCCGGGACTGTCAGCTACCGGGTCCAATGGCGCATCGTCAACCAAAAGCCGCCAGCCAAGGCAGACTGGACCTTGGAAAGTGACTCCTTGCCGTTCAGAGAACCCGGGATTAACCGGCGGTTCTGATAATCGGTCGTCCGAGTCAACCGGCGAGAGTAAGCAACAGAAGTCGCCTTCCTTTACATACAGAGAAACCATACCCGCTTTTCCTTCTTATATAGGGGAACCAGACTCAAGTGAGGAGCATCAGCGCCAAAACCGAGCGCTGCCAGTGGCTTCAAGGTCGTCAGACAATTCTTTAACTTTCTTCGCAGAACGGCTGAGGCCATGTGTCTGAAGCACCTTCTTACAATCAGAAAGTGCTTCGCGGACTCGCTTAGAGTCGTCGCCGCGCAACTTTGGCAGTACTTTGGCGTAAATCACTGCATCCAATGCATCTGTGAGAGACCATTTAGGCCAATCCTTTAGGCGGAGCGTGAGAAAAGCTACTATCTCCTCAATAACGCGATAGCCAAAATGCAGACGGGCATCTTTCAGCGCCTTCATCAGTTCCTTCAAGATTTTCTTGACGAACTCTGTTTCTTCCGCTGGTAAATTGCTGCTCTCCCAACCCGGCCACTTGTCAACATCGACTTCCCAGAACTCCAGCGTGAAGGCCCGGTCGAGAATTTTGTCCACCAAGCCGTGGGTGGTTTCGTCCATGTTGACGGTACCGATCAGCACCAAGTTGTTTGGGTACAGAACGCTTTGGGGAACGTTATCAAATGTTTCCCCACGACCGTGTATCTCAATGGAACCACCTGTCTCCATGGCACTCAATAGCGGTGCCATATACTGTTCTGGGTGCGACAAGTTCATCTCGTCGAGAATCGCCACATGTGGCGATTCTGGGTTTTTGTCAGCGTGAAGGAGCAACTTAAGGATAGGTCCGTATTCGAAGGAGTCTTTCTGTAGCGGATTCGCGTATCCGAGCAAATAAGAAGGGTCGGTCCACCCCGGTTGTACGGCTGCGATACATGATTTTTTTGAATCTTTTCCTGTTGGATCTTCTCCCGTAATCGCCTCGGCATAGGAGCGTGCTAATAACGTCTTCCCTGACCCGGAGATGCCGGTGAGTACGGCGAAGTGACGCCGTGGGTCTGCCCAAAGTCCGAGGTGGAGTTTCTTGCAGAGGTCGGGGGGGAAATATCCTTTGCCATTGACTTTCCTTGATATGTCCTCAAGGGACATTGGCTCTTTCACGAGTTCATAAAGTTTCCACGGCAAGATCATCCGTCTGATCACCTCATCCAAGTTATCAGATTCGACAGGGCCGAGAACCTCGGCGTCGGCAAGTCGGTCCAAGATGTTGCGATGAACCGCCACTTGGTGTCCTTCACCTATACCCATGTGTCTTGCTAAGTAGGATAATATTTCCATACTAGCGAGACATGTAAAGTTTTCAGGAAAGAGTGCCGCCAAAGCACGGTACGTACTATACTCAGGACGATTTTCACCATGTGTAGAGTATCTGATCAAACTTCCTATCAGCTTCTCTACGAACTCGCACAGCGGATCAGTACGTTCTTGACTTTCTTTTTGACGAATATTCTGATATTCGTCGTAAAAATAATCCAGCAACTCGCCATTTTGAATTAACTGATCGCTGATAATCGTAGGGCCTTGGGTCGTATGTTGACAAATCGGGTTGTCTGGGCCCCAGAGATGTTCTTGATAATTCTTGCTAACAAAGAGTTCATGCGATACGTCAGCGACTTCCTCGACGAAGGTTTTTGTTTTTTGTAGCTCATCTCTGTCAAAGTTGACTGATTCGCATGCACGGCGTAAACCATCATCCGTCTTCAGATCAAACGCCATTCCTATCCTCCGTTGTTTTCTGGGTTGTAGATTGTTCGTGGAGGCTCTAGCGAGGTACCGCTGACCGTATTTGCTTGCTGGCTCTGTGGGCATCCGCGCTACCCGAAGGCAGGCCGACAGGCTGAGCACCGGATATTTGGGGGGCGTACAATTTTACGTCCTTACTGATCCCACTTTTCCCGTTCCCACTGCTTTTGCCCAATCCGCTCGACGTATTCCTTCCCCTTGTGCTCAGTCAGCCAGCCCTTGAGGGGCACGTCTTCGTCTGTCGGTTGCCACCACCCTTTAACATCCACCCCATCGCCGAGCAATTGTCGGCGTATTGGGCTGCACTTGGCGAGGATTTCAGCGGGCATCAGGTTGTAGTCGAGGCCGCGTAGCCAGCGATAGCTATACCCCAAAAACAGCACTTTCCGAGTCGTCTCCGAGGTATTAATCCCGCGCGCGTGCCACATCCGCCGGTCAAACAGCACGGCTGTCCCCGCCTTCACCTGAACCTGCATCGCATCGGCAAAATCGGGCGGATGGTCCCCCTTGTGGCTTTCGGGGACGATCCTAATCCCCCCTCTATCCTGATCGCTAATATCGGTCAGCCAGAACCCGACCTTTAGCGACAACCTCGGTTGGGGCCGCTCCATTTCGGGGACCGGCCGGCCGCCGTCTTGGTGCCATCCTCCGGGCTTCAGATCGATGCTGCTCTTGGATTCGGGCGGGTAGTAGATCAAATGCGAGATGTAGTGCTGGACGTTCCAGCCGAGAATGTCCCAAATCAGCGGGAACGTCTTGGGCCAATCGAGCAGTTCGAGAAAAACATCGTCCTCGACAATAGTCCTGAATTTCGACAGCAAGGCATTGGGTGCCAAGCCACGCGCCGCCCTTTCCTCGGCATCGACGCGATCGCCGGCCTCCAGCAGCCGGCCCAGCATGTCGTCGTCGAGCGCATCCTCGACGATTAAATATCCCTGCTGCTCAAAATGGTCGCGCTGTGCCTCGGTCATGCAGTACTGTAAGCAGCTTAGGTCCATGGGGATCACCTCTATGATTTACTGATGTTACGCAGTAGTGCGTTAATTGTTGGTATATTGCCCATTATGGACAAA